>JBMLQL010000050.1:157616-175160 GCA_049241565.1 Bacteriovoracaceae bacterium
CCTGATATTATTTAGGGATGACTAAATTTTTCGTTTTATTCACTCTTTTAATATTCTCATCTTTTTCTTTAGCCTCAACAAAATCAACTTTTTGTTCTGAAAGAAAATCAGCTCCCGCCTTCCGAGAACTTTTAAGAAGACCA
The DNA here is from genome assembly GCA_049241565.1 of Bacteriovoracaceae bacterium. GTDB lineage: Bacteria > Bdellovibrionota > Bacteriovoracia > Bacteriovoracales > Bacteriovoracaceae > DZBG01. The sequence goes on from JBMLQL010000050.1 coordinate 157,760, forward strand.
GCGAATTTACTCCCACTAAAAAATACTGGTGGAATGCTTGGGCTCAAAACAGGGGTTTGTTGGTGGCATAGTCGCCTGCAAAGACGATTTAGTTATCTTGCTTATTTCAGACCAGATCTTCCAAGACCATCACTCAAACAAGTTAAAAAAATTATTCGACTCATTAAGAGGAAAGAAAATATCGTGGTGATTCCTGGTTTTAAAAATCTTGATGAATTTGGCCGGGCCTATGGAAAAGAAATCCAGAAATCCCTTAATGCGTGGATGCTGGGAGATAGTGCTTTAAGACAAACATGGATTAAGGGACTGAAAAAGAAAAAAATTAAGACCCATCAAGAATTTCAAACCTATCTCGAGTCTCTTTACCGCGAGTTCAAATCAAATAATGGATTACTTTTTCAGATTCTAAATTTTAAAGGTGTTTCGGCCCATTCCTGGCTCATCACTGATATCCAAAAAGACAATCGAGGGGAATTCATTTTTGAGATAGTGGATAGCAATAGACCACAGTCACCTATACGATTCATCCCCGATTTTATGAAACTGAATCCTGATATCTCGAAGACGATTCAATACACCTCGTATAATGAAGATGTGAATGCAAATCCTTATAAGCATCCGCTCTTTAAGTATGATGACTTTTTATCTCTTAGTTTTTTTCAGAAAGAAGAATTGAGACTTAAGATGGCCCTTAGTCATTACTGTAAATGAAAAAGGCTCCCTAAGGAGCCTTTTTATCTTTAAATTAACTTAAAAGTTGCTTCATCATATCCTCGGCTTTGTTTTTCATACGAGGATTTTTCATTTTTTTCTTAAGTTCTTTCATCAACTTATCTACTGAATCTTCTTTTTTCTTTTCAGGCTTATCAACTTTGAAATGAGAAAGAAGGCGCTTAAGTTGAAGACGCTTTGTCATTGTTCCATCAAGAATTTTGCCCTTGATTTCATTCTTAAGTTCATTGCTCGGTAGTTCTGCCCATTCCAGAAGAACGTATTTCTCTGTATTGAATAGTTTTGCCGCTTCTTTAATTTGCTTTGGTAGTTTAGCAATACGAAGGCAACGGTGAACTTCTGATTTAGAAATACCAAGAGCTGCTGTGATTTTTCTCTCACTGGCATCAGTCAGTTTCTGGTACCCATAAATTGAGTCTGCTTGATCAATATAATGAAGGTCTTCGCGAGCTTGGTTTTCAGAGAACTGAATCGCCATTAGCTCTTCCGCTGTTTTATTCTCAAGAATAAAACATGGAGCTTCAGGTAAATTGATGAGGTTCATCGCGCGGAAACGTCTCTCACCACAGATAAGGACAAACTTGTTTCCTTCACGGTGGAGAACAAGTGGCTGGATCAATCCATTCACTTTGATGTTTTCAGCAAGCTCATGAAGTGAATCATCATTAAACTTGGTACGAACCTGATCACGAACAACGATATCTTTTAAAGAGATATTCGCCAGTTGCGCCCCTCTTAAAAGTTTTTGATCATTCATGCGTAAGATACGCTCATCAATTGATGTTGTGATGTCTTTGAAATTTCTTTCTTTCTTCGATACACGTGCCGCAAATTCCTTGGCCATGCAAACTCTCCCTATTCTATCGAAAAATATTGAATAACTAGTTAAGACCTAATGAGTTCCAAAGATTTTCATAATCTTTTCGTCCCTTGGCCGACTGTCCAAACATGAAAACTGGTTTTTTCATGGCCACAGATTCTTGCATATCAACAAGGTTACGAATCATTGGAGTCACATTGAACGACTGAGAAAGCTCCTCAAGGCGTTGTCTTTCAATTTTTCTTCTTGGATTAACCATTGAAGGAATAATTGAAAACTCTAACGCAGGATTTTCAGTTTCTTTAATGATCTCAAACGTATCCATCAGCTCTTCAAGACCATCAATTGAGTAATCCTGAGCTTGTGTAGGAATAAGAATAAGATTTGAGGCAACCAGTGACATGATCAATTCATCACCAAGCATTGGTGGAGTATCAATGACAACATAATCAAATTGCTCTTCAAGAGATTTAAGTCTGATTTTGAGAAGTCTTTCTTTTCGACCAGCATTTTTACGAACTTCTGATTCTGAAAGAATGAGGAGCTTAGCAAGATTGGCCATGTGACGAGAAGAAGGAATGAGTTTGATGTTAGAGTAGAAATCGGCTTTGCCTTCGACCTCAACAACCACATCTTCAACCCCAACATCCCCGATGAGCCATTCAGGAATTAAAGTTCTCTGGATGTTCACTCCAAGAGTTGAACTAAGATTGGCCTGTGAATCTAAGTCAATAGCGAGTACGCGATGACCAAGGTTAGCAAGATGACAAACCAGCTGAAAACACTGCATGGTTTTACCAACGCCGCCCTTATTATTACCTACCGTGATAATTTTCATATCTCCGTCCTCCCGACTGAGTGCCCCGTTAATTGGTCCTATTGCTTTAAGTCTAAAAAAGCTATCACGCTTCGTCAAAGGTCTAAGTGAATAAAAACAAAAACTTTCTGCGCCGAACAAGACTTGCCCCTACGGGCCTCTTAGGGTAAATTTCAGGCATCTTTACCGGAGACCGACAATGATCGACATCTATGGGGACCTTGAGTCCGCAGAACATCTACCTAAAGTGACTGAAGAAGAACTCACTGATGAGCAGGTGAATCTTGAACTTGCTCAAATCCGTGCTGAACTAGGAAGCAGAGTTGTTGTTCTTGGACATCACTACCAACAAGACGATGTGATCGCTCTGGCCGATATCACTGGGGACTCTCTGGAGCTTGCTAAAAAAGCAGCTCAGCTTACTGATCCTGAATATATTATTTTTTGTGGCGTGCATTTCATGGCCGAAACAGCTGATATGCTCACTGACGATTCTAAAAAAGTTATTCTTCCCGATCTACGAGCGGGCTGCTCAATGGCCGATATGGCCAATCGTCGCGAGATCGATGTGGCCTGGAAATACCTGACTGATTCGACCAAGGATAAGATTGTTCCTATTACCTATATTAATTGCTCGGCGGCCCTTAAATCATTCGTGGGTGAGAACAATGGATCAATTTGTACTTCATCTAATGCTGAAAAAGTTATTACATGGGGTCTTTCTCAAGGTGAAAAACTTCTTTTCTTCCCTGATCAACATTTAGGGCGGAATACCTGCTTCAAATTAGGTATCCCTCTTGAAGAGATGGTGGTCTATGATCCACGACAAAGATTTGGAGGACTGACTCCCGAGCAAATTCAAAAAGCAAAAGTTATTCTCTGGTATGGTTTTTGTTCAGTTCATCAAGGTTTTACTAAAGAGCATATTCAAATGTGGAGACAAAAAGAACCAGACAGAACTCTTATCGTTCACCCTGAATGTAATTTTGAAGTCACTCAAGGCGCTGATCTTGCAGGATCAACTTCTTATATCATCAACCACATTAAAGCTGCTCCCGCTGGTTCAAAATTTGCGGTAGGAACAGAAATAAACTTAGTAAACAGATTGGCGAAGCAATTCCCTCATCTCGACATTGTGTCTCTCTCTCCCTATCAGTGTCTTTGTACGACAATGTATCGTATTCGACCTCGCTGGCTTCTAGAAAGTTTCCGGGCCATTAAACGCGGCGATGCTATTAATGTTATTAAAGTCGATGCACAGACGACAAAGTTTGCTCTCAAAGCACTAGAGCAGATGCTGAAAATTTCTTAGAGGTTAATCATGATTTATGCTGATTATAATGGCTCAAGTCCTCTTATCCCTGAGGTTGTCCAATATTTAGAAAGGAGATTACGCTCACATCTTTTTGCCAACCCGAATGCAATTCATTCGATGGGACAAAAAATTAATACAGGTATTGAAAAATGCCGTGAGATCATTGCAGAAGTAGTAGAGTGTCATCCTGATCAACTTATCTTCACATCCGGTTCATCTGAAGGAATCTCTACCGTTTTCCATTCAGTGCTTAATCTTAAAGATGAAAAGAAGAAAAAGATTCTTATTTCTCCTATCGAACACTCAGCGGTGATCAATACTGCCCTCTACTATAAAGAGGAGTGGAATTATGAACTTCTCTTCACTCCAATTAATTCTCAAGGTGAAGTGGATTTCTCCCAAACTCAAGAGTTGATAAACAAGCATCAGCAGGACCTCGCTATGATTTGTGTAATGAGTGCTAATAATGAAACGGGAGTGATCCAGCCCATTGATAAAATAGCAACTCTGGCCCAGAAATTAAATATTCCCTTTTTCTCTGACACTACTCAGACTATTGGTAAACACGAATTTCATTTTGAAAAATCTGGAATTGATTATGGTGTTCTCAGCTCCCACAAATTAGGAGCACTTGTTGGCGCAGGATTTATTATTGCAAAAAATCCTGTCACTATTAAGCCCCTTGTTTTTGGCGGCGGACAAGAGCGTGGACTTCGCGGTGGAACACAAAACTATATTGCCATTGAAACTATGGCCATTGCTCTTAAAGTTTTTGACGAGCAAAGAAGTTTACTCACCAAACTTAAATCAAGACGTGAATACTTTGAAACCCAACTCAAAGAATTATGTCCAGAAGTGGTGATATTTGGGGATAAGGCCCATCGTCTTGCAGGAACGACTCTTCTTTCATTCCCTGGGATTCACGGCCAGGCGGTCCAGATTGAGCTTGAGTCACATGATATTTTTGCAACAACATCAGCTGCTTGCTCAGATAACCAACCAGAAACCTCAAAAGTTTTAAAAAGTATGAATGTCCCTGATGATATTGGAAGGGGGGTGATTAGACTTTCATTGAGTTTAAATTCAAAAGATGAGGATTACTCGTCTATTTTAACTGCTCTTCTGTCTGCTTTTAAAAAACTTACGAAAATACGAACTTCATTCTAAAAGACTGGACATCAATTTGATGGCCTTTGGGTCTTTAGTAAAGAATCCTATTTCAGTTGGATTCTTAAGTCCTGTGTCTGTAAAATTGGCAGAAGTGATAAAAGCTTCCCCTCCGTCTCTGATAATAAATTTACTATGGGTTTCAACTTTTTCTCGATTCTCGACTAAAAGCTCAATTCCTAGATTTATAATTTTCTTCTTGAGCTGCACGGAAACATCCATCCCTATACGAAGTCTGATCGGAATTTTTTTGAATCTCATTTCTTCCAAAAGATCAAGAAAAACACCTTCTTTGAATACGTGTGTATGAATTTCTATCTTTTCTTTGGCCGCAAGCATCCAACTTCTAAGTTCACTTAAAACATCCGTAGATTCAAATGAGATTACTGAGCGCTGAAAATCTATTTTTTTTTCCGAAAGATTTTCACAAGCTGCCTGGACTAAGGCCATCTCCCGTTTTCTTAACCTCTTACCATGATTTCTTTCCTCAATAAGACATCGACTCCATTTGACTTCCTCTTGGCATAATCTCTTTTTGTATTTACTCAGCTCATAGAGAATGTTCAAAACACTATTTTTTTCAGTCGTTATAAATCCAATATCATGCAATACAGTGTGATCCTGGACTTTAAACCAATTTGGTGAAATCCAAATAAGCTGATCCGGATTTGAATTCGCAGAATCTAAAAATAGCACTCCTTTGAAGTGGAAACTATAAGGCCGAGATGGAGTTCTCGGGACAAGATTAAACTGAATTTCTGGTCTTAGTTTTTCTGCAATTGGAATAAACCCTTCCTTCATTGAGTTGAGCTGATGATCTAAGTAAACTTCTATTTTAATATTCTTAGAAGCAGCTATTTCTTTTAATTCTTCTAATGAATGAAATGATGCTGTCATTCCTGCAATAATGATTCTTTTATAATCCTTTTCTTTTGCTATTTTTAGAGTCTGAGAAACAATATCGCTCTCAGGCATTTTCCACCATATTGTTTTTGATGGACTTAACGGCGCGACATCTGAAAATTTTATTTCCTTAGATAATAAATCTACATTTACGGGAACATGACATGATGATTTGGATTTGAATTTCTTCTTGATCCATTTATCAAAAAGATGTGGTGTACTCATGATATATGGCCATCTGATTTGGCAAGAGGGACGATTCAAACATTCACTGTAGAACCTATTCTTTGCCCCACCCACCATGCGTCCCATACGCCATTTATTGGCCCCAACAAGAAGAGAAATAGAAGAAAAACTTAGTTTATTACTTATTCTATTAATATGTCCCGTACAAGAGTATGTTGGATCAATATAACTAGGTGGAGTGTAATTAAAATCAACTAATTCAATTCTCTCTTCTGAATCTTCATAAAAAAGTTGAGAGATCTCCCCATCAGAGTAGCAAACGACACCTGCTTTTGCAGATGCTATTATTAAAACGGAGAAGAAAACTATTTTAACAAAAACCATGACTGTCTCATTTTATTTAGAATTTCTTCTGAATTATTTAAAATAATGACGTAAATTTCTTTATTATTTTTAATTAATCGAACTAAAGGATAATAACCAAGATGTCCTAAAAATCCGGCGAGAATAATTCTATCGGTTCTGGAATTGGCCAGCACCTTTTCTTGTACCGCTTTATCAGATGTGCTTACCACCTTTAAAGAATAGGCATATTCCTTAAAGTCAATGGCTTCAGGAACTTGAACTTCATGAATATCATCAATCTCATCAAATCGAAGATATTTAGAAATCATATTCTTGTCTTTTAAGGGGATAATAAGTTCAGAGCGATTTAAATATGATCCTATTTCAAGAATTCTATTCTTGACCTTAGGTCTTATTTTTAAAACTTTATCCCCACTATTTGGTATCAGGAAAGTGGGTTTAATCTTTTTCTGAGATAAATAAAACAAATTAAAAGCGAGTAACAACCTTATTATGACCAAGAGTTCCCTGGACATAAAATGAATACCATAACTTCCAATCATAATCGCTACAAGCCATTTTTCTTTTTTCGAAAAGTTTAACTCCAACGTTTGTGCTTCTATATACAAGAAACATAGTAATACATAACTCGTGATCTCAAAAAGCATTTGATAAACGAGAGGAGATCTAAGTTGTATAAAGCGAAACCATGGTAAAGCAATCAGTAAAAGACTGAGGCAAGTAATGACAAAGGAAATCTTTCGAATCTCCTTTTTTCTTTTTTGAGTTAGAAGAAGTCTCTTTTTCCATTTTAAAGCATCAAGCTGGAATGATCTCCATGGACGTAGTGCCCAACGCTGAATAATAAAAAAAACACAAACTGTCCCTAAGAAATAGGATATTGAGTAATTGGTCTTTTCTTGAAAAATTTCTTTTACAATAAAATAGGGAATTATTCCTAAGACAAACCACCCAATTGTACCTTGAGAAAATATTTTTAAAGTAATTCTTTTCCCAATCACCTTTGAGTTAAACCATTTCATTTTTTTTATTTCAAACACTTTTTTTAAAAACATTAATTCAGGAACAAGTCCACCTACTGACCAAATTAAAAGTATTGCGGCAAAGGCACGTCCCCCTGATAAAACAGAATAAGTACCAATACTAATTAAAGAACAAATCACCATAGTCATTGGATAAACCATCTGTGAAAAATACGGTCTCAGACGCGTACTATAAGGTAACGTCCAAAGAGATAGGATTTGTTTAATGACGATACTACTTCCCTTAAAAAGTAAAAACCAACTTACCCAAGGGTGATTTTCAATTGTATTAATGAGCTCATCCTTTAGAAGGTAGAAGGCCCCCAATTGGCATAACAAAAGCCAAACAATACTTTTAGAAAAACGAAGTGAAGCATAACCTTTAGTGAGAAGAAATCGTTCACAATGAAAAAGAATATCAACAAAATGACTGACAAGAAGAATTGAAAGAGGGACAACCCATAATGCCGAAAGGCTTGTTGGGACAAGTGAAAAACTTAAAAAACCGATCTCTATGATTTCCCAAAGAAATCGCCATCCCTTTCGATAAGCAAAACCTTTATTTCTTATGAGAAAATAATTATTAAAAAGACCATTTGGAGGGACGACTTTTTTAAATTTAAAAAAAATATTGGCCTTTTCCGCAATACTAGACATGGGGTAGCCTTTCTAATTTCACTGCATACTTCCGACGCTGAAGATTCAGAGATGGAAGTTTATGCTTCCTGATAATTTTCCACGATTCTTTCTTTTTGATATTCTTTTTTAATAGGAAATGGACAATCTGCTCTCTTACCCAAGAATCAATTTGCTTTAACCTTAAGTCGCCATCTTTAAGATGAAGTAATTTAAGCAGAAGAGGGTTGTTCTTCATTAGCAATTCATTTCTTACTTCTTTGAGCCAAATATCTAAAACGTCTTGATTGTTATCAACTAAGATTTTCCATTGTTCAGACTTATGCCATATTTTATGTAATTGAATCTTAAATTTTGTTTTGAAGCTTTTTATCTCTACTCTATCGGCAATAAAATAGCCTCTATTATCCAGCAGATTACCAAGCCATTTTATTCTTTCATCTTTTTTAAATTCAAAATCAATCGCTTTTTTGTTTTTCACTTCAAGAGAATGCTCACGGCAATAAACTTCGAGCTGTTGAGTGAGACTATTAATGAGTGCTCGGTCTGGCCCAATCCAGATAATATCATCGCCATATCGGCCATAAAAGATATTCTCCTTTTCTTGTAATTCATCCATCTCTTTATCAAATTTGGAAAGATAGAGATTTTCAAAAAGAGGAACAAGTGGTGTTCCCGCAGGAATCCCTTGGGACATTGTGATTATTTCTTTATTTTCATTTTGAATGGGCCAGCGAAGTGTCTTTTTAAGAAGAAAAATTGCCGACTCATCTTTGAGAAGTTCTTCATAAGTACTCGTAAGAATACTTTCTAGTTTGTTAATATCAATGCTATCACCATATTTCGATACATCTCTTTGTGATACATATAAAGATTTATCTCTATTTTTGTAGAGAAATTTCCTAATACTAAGCCCTGCTGTTAGAGGTCCTCTTCCGCTTCTGAATGAATAGAGTGAATCTGATAAAGTAGGCTCGGTTATTTTTGTGAGGTATTCTCTTAAACATCCTACAAGGATTCGATCCCAATTGTTCGGGACATAAATAACTCTTTTCTTGGGCCCTTTAATGAGCTCTGTTTTTAAGAGGTAAGAAAATTCATAATCAGATTTTCTAATTCTCTCGCCAAGAAATTTTTTTACATCATGATAGTGGGATAGAAACCATGAAGAAGGTGGCCCTTCTCTTAATTCTCTTTTAGTTACACCTGACTTACGTAGGCGAAACCAGTATCTTTGATACTCGGATTCCAACAGCCTTGGAAAATCTTTTAAAAAGGACATCCTTTTCCTTTTCGTTAATAGCCATATTTAAATGGCATTTTATCATGTTTAGATCATTTCTCTTAAATTGATATTTGTTTTGTGGCCAGATAACTACATGAATTGACTTATTTGTTATGTTTTTCTTAAAGAAAATACTAAATCTTAATACCCTTCCGTACGAAAATAATTCCAGACAATAAAACTCGGACATGAGGACATTTGTATGAAACTGATAGGACTACTAATTGTAATGATGATTTCTACGGCTTGTGAACAGTCGTTCAATCTCGAAGCATTAGATGAGCTGACAAGTTCAACAAAAACATCTTCTAACAAAAAAGTAAATTCTGGAAGTAGTACCGCTACTGACAAATCAGGATCAAAACAGGCCAGTGATAAATCGGGTTCCGTTCAAGAGAGTGATAAATCTGGTTCAGTTCAAGCAAGCACTGCTGAAAAGGATTCCTCTGGAGTAGTTCAGGCCAAATCAAGATAGTAAAGTTAGAGATCAGCAAATAATCATAACTGACTAAGACAGTCCTACACTTTGTTTCCTTCTTTCATATTAAATTTTCTTCTATTGCCTTATAATTTCCTCTGGGTAGAGGCCAAGAGGTAATGCTCTTCACTGCGAAGGGAATAAAAAAATATCTTAAAAGATGTCAGTGCATTGATATTTTATTTCGAATCCCTTTTATATCGGCTGCCCCCCCTTGCGGGGCGACAGCTTCAAAATTTAAAATCCCTCTGCCCTTTTAAAAACTATGAATTGGATCTTACTCATTATTTTGCCTCTATTTCACGCTTGCTCCTTCAAAAAATCTGATCTTAAGAATCAGAAAGTTCAAGGTCATGAGCAGCTTTATTCTGAACCAGAGGCCCAAAAAGAGAGTGCTGCTCTTCCAAAACATAAAAAACGTGTTGTCATTGTTTCAACCAATGATTGGCTTGGACAATTTCAAGCACAAACTCAGAAATTTAGGGATGATCATAATAAAACGGAACTTCAACTTACAATTGGAGGAATTGGGATTTTTTCAAGCTATCTCAAAACAATCCGTGAAACCTACCCTTCTCAAACTCTTCTTCTAGATTCCGGAAATTTTCTTCCCGTTGGAGACTTTGATGAGAAGATCATTCGCCAAGCTGGAGAAATTTTAGCTGACCTCAAATACGATGCTGTGACATTAGGCCTTCAAGATTTTAATCGCACCCCTATGGCCGGAGAAACTCCAGAGTCTGCGCTAAAAAGTATTATCAAAGGCTTTAAACCACCCGTTCTTCTAAGTAATATGTATGACCTTAAATCAGGTCGCGTTATCGAGTGGCAAGGCACACTTCCCTATCTTATCAAAGAAGTGAATGGAGTAAAAATTGGTCTCATTGGGCTTATCCCTGATGATTTTGTTTCTCTTACGCCAGTTCAAGTAAGAAACGGTCTTTATATTGAAGGGATGCTTCAATCAACACTCAGACAATCTCGTCTTCTTCGCTCACTTGGAGCTGAGATTGTTATCGTCATGACTCATGCAGGAGTGATTTGCGGAGAAGAGATGGCCCAAGAGCTTGGACTTCCTCTGAATAAAGTTAATTTTGAAACAGCAAAAAGTGATTCATGTGAATCCACAGGCCTCTTGGCAGAATATATTCAACGTCTTCCCTCTGGAGTCGTTGATGTTCTTATTACTGGGCGCCATCTTCAAAAAACGGCCAACAAGATCAATGGAGTTGTTGTTCTAAGCTCTTTTGGCAAGGGACAAAGCTTTAGTTTGACTGAGCTTATCTACGACAAACAAACCAAGCAGGTTGAGTGGAATGAATCAAAAATTCATCAACCCCTTCTTCTTTGCCATGATTTTTTCAAAGAGTCTTCAGACTGCTATTATGAAGATCCTTCAATTGATCATGGTGCGCGAAGTGAAGCTCTTTTCTGGGGTAAACCTGTTCTAAAAGATGTAGAAATCGAAAAGAAGTTTCCACTCCAATCCAATAAAAATGATATTGAAAGTGAAGACCTCAAAGAGATGGGAGATATTATTTATTATTCAAACTTCTCGGGTGAGACCCCGATCAAGCTTGAAATATCAGGACAAAGACTCTTTGATAGCCTTAATCATGCTGCCGCCTCTCAAACATTGCACCATTGGAATAATGTCATTTTGAAGTCTCAGGCTTTTTATATCAAAGACGAAGAACTTGATCTTACAAAGACCTATTCTGTTGTCACAAGTCTTGAAAAAATGTCATCTCATCTTTACTTGAAAAAAATGATCTCTAGCCCTAATTTAAGACTCATCTCTTCGAGCGAAATTCTTGCAGATGAACTACAGACCATTCAGGCCGCACCGATGCCTTAATCACAAATGGCCAGACTCCCCTGACATCTTAATCTAAGTCCTTTTTGGCAAAAGGCAAAAGAATGATCAAGGCGACAATCCATTCTTGTCTGCTCTCCATTTTGGTAAAGATAACCACGACGGCAAGCTGGCATTCCTTTCATTCCACATTTATCCACACCACAAAATTTTGGTCCTCCAGATGGGCATCCATTGGCGACTTCAAAATATCCATACCGACATTGATCGCATATTGAAACTTCTTGTTCACATTCATCATTTACTTTCTGACACTGCACTAATTTTTTACTCTGCCAATCATCACCAAGACGACCTAATGATTTTGGCTGCTCCACTTCAAGAGAATTTTCTGACAAAACCAGAACTGAGCGTCCATATTTTTGCTGAACTGATGACTGAAAAAGAGTCGCTTCCCTCTGGACTTTTAGTACAGGAAATTGAAAGAGGATTTCTTTAGATCTAAATTTTTCATCACTAAAAAGGATTTTTAAACGAGAGTTCTCAATACTAAAACTGAGAGATCGTGCTCTTAGCTCACTGTCTCTTTTTGGAAGGACTGTCGTCTCGTCGCAAGGTGTAGAGAGAGAAGTTGTCACAACAAACAGCTTTCCCATTTCTTGCTGAGATGGGATTTCATAATGAAGACAGTCTTTTAGAACTTCAAATTGATGAGAAAAATAAATAATTCCCATAAGGGATTGAATCGAATTCGATGGAGTGGCAATAATCTCATTTTCTTTATAAAAACTATGCTTATCCACAATTTTCTGTGCTCCCCACCACCGCTTCTGCCAAAGAGCAGGGCCCGCCATCGTCTGAAATGAGAGAAGGATAAGTAAGAGGATGAGTTTCATGACTCGACCTCTCGGAAACATCTAAATCCCACAGGGATAAAATTCTTTTCTTCAAAAGGACTCTCTTCCATGGAGCCTGTACTAAAGTCCTGGGGACGATGCCCCTCTCCACTCCATAAACCTCGCTTCCCAAGAACGTTCCAAGGAGAAGTCGCAGGCAAAAGTAAAGACGAAAATTTAATATTAAATCGATCATAAACTTGGCGGAAGGACTCTGGATAAAAGCCAAGAGTATCACTCATCCCCATCCAGCTTGATGAATTTGTATTATAAGGATAAATCTCGCAGCCTTTCACGGCTGCACGTTTACAGTCTTCAGCTTTTGGTTTTTCATTAGAGATCAAAAAGGTTTTTGATCTGTCTCTTTCCCATGGAGTCATAGAGGGTGCAATCACCTCTGGTAATTTTTCATCGGCCGATGGAAGCATAGAAGCAGCATCAAAAAGATGAGGCTCCATCAGGCGACCTCCAAACTGAGCACAATAATTTATTTGCTCCTCTCTATTTAAGTGAGTCGCAGCATAGGCCCAGGTTTTTATATCAGAACGAATGAGATGAGAAACGGTAGTATCAATCCTGGCCCAATCATTTACTTCTCTTTGAGAAACAGGAAATCGATCAACATAAATTTTTCGTCCAAAATTATCCCAGAGAAAAACATCTTGGGCGCGAGAAGTTTGAGACACACCATACGCATAAACTCTTTCTGGAAGATATTGATCAACACAAGAATTAAGGAGAGCGAGATGAATGATCTCATTGGGAAATTCTTTAATCTTTAATTTTACTTGATAGGCCCATTCTGGTGATCGTCCTTTTTCAAGAGACGCATAGCTGATAAGGCGTCCATAATCTTCACCATTGGTTTTTTCTGCCACAATGTGCAGCACTTGACCTTCATACTCAACTTGTAACTCAGGTTGATCGCCCAGTCCTTTAGTCCAAAAGCACTGCCAAAAAAGTGGATTACAACTGAGGTACCTGTTCCCAATCTTAGGATCTGGGATGATCAACTCCGGACATAAAAGCTCATCCATCTTATACTTCTGGCCGGCGTTGACCCAAAAATCTTCTACTGTATCAAGAATCTTTGGCATAACGAGATTTAGGCCATTTATATCCTGAGTAATCTTCTTCGATCTTTTGCTTTGATTATTGATTAAAATAAAAAGACCCATCATGACGCTAGAAATAGTCAGAAGGATGAGGATTTTAGGTATAATAGATGAAGAACGTTTCACAGGATCAGGTTATATGAAATGGATGGAAGAAGTAAATAAAGAACAAAGTCTCTACAGCCAATTACTCTCATTTGAAGAGTACATGATGATTTATGAGAAACACCCTCAAAAAGAGCTACGCCCAAGTAGTATCTATTTAAAGGATATGTTTGATCATTTTGGAAGAGCGAAAGATGGTTCATTCAATTTGTTTCAGCGTGAACATGCTGATGCTCCACCAGTGCATGGACAAATAAAAACTCAGAAACGAATTTATCAATATCTTCAGAATTTTATGGAAGAGGGATTTAATAATAAATTCATTCTTCTTATTGGACCGAATGGTTCTTCAAAGTCATCACTTATCAAAAAAATAATGCTGGCCGCGGAAGAATATTCCATGACTGACGAAGGATCACTTTACAGCTTTAGTTGGGTCTTCCCCATTGATCAATTTGTCAAAGGATCTTTAGGTTTAGGTCATGCCTCTAATGAGAGACATCTTCAAACCTATGCTTACCTAGAAGATAAAGAGATTAGTGCCATTGTCACTAGTGAACTTAAAGATCATCCTTTGCTTTTAATTCCTCTTAAGGCACGTCAAAAATTAATTGAAGATGCTTTTAAAAAAGACTCCACCCGTCTTGAGGCCATCAAGCAGTCTTATCTCTATAACGGAGATCTTTCGGGTAAAAACAAACAGATCTTTGATGCCCTCTTGAAAAACTATAAAGGTAACTTCACAGAAGTTTATAAACATATCCGTGTTGAAAAATTTGCGATTAACAGACGTTACTCAATAGGAGCGACAACGATTGAACCTCAACTTCACGTAGATGCTCATCTTCAACAAATTACCATGGATAGACGACTGGCGAACCTTCCGCCAAGTCTTCAGTCCATTAATCTTTTCAATATGAGCGGTGAAGTTGTTCTGGCCAATAGAGGTATCTTAGAATTCTCAGATCTTTTAAAAAGACCTCTGGATACATTTAAGTACCTGCTCATGACGATGGAATCAAAAACCATTAATATCCAAGGAATTTTAACAGAGCTAGATATCTTCTTTGTTGGGTCTTCAAATGAGATTCATTTCTCGGCTTTTAAGCAACATCCAGATTTTAATTCATTTAAAGGACGCTTTAATTTCCTTCGCGTCCCTTATCTTTTAAGTTTTGAAGACGAATGTAAAATCTATCTTGATCAGATTCAAAGTCTGAGAGAGCAGTCACATTTTGAGCCACATGCCCTTGAAGCTCTATGTTTATGGTCGGTGATGACTCGCCTACGTGCCCCACTTGGAAAAAATTATATTGATGAAAAGCTAGGAAAGATTTCAGAAGCTCTTAATCCATTAGATAAATGTCTTTTCTATGCTAAACATGAGGTGCCAGAGTACTTTGACTCTGAGGCCAAGCAGCTAATGAAGCAGCATTATGATGATATTATTAGCGAGTATGAAAATGATCTGATGTATGAAGGGAAGTTTGGTATTTCGCCAAGAGAAATCAAACAAATCATTTACGATTTGGCCTATAGCCATAAAACAGTCACTTTCGTGGAAGTTCTTGAGTATCTTATAGAGATGAATGAAAAGAAAGCAGAGTATGATTTCTTGAATATATCGGCACAAGGAGATTATCATAATTGCTACCGCTTCATTGATCTCATTCAGAGCTATTCATTAGATAGACTTGATTCTGAGGTTAGAGATTCTCTCGGTCTTGTTGATGATCGCTCATACGAAGACTATGTTTCTCGCTATATCATCAATATCAACTCTCTTCTCAAGGGTGAGAAAGTCAAAAATAATGTCACAGGCAAATTTGAAGTCAGTGATATGTATTTTGTTAAAGAGTTTGAAAACAATATCATCCTCAATGAGAGTCCTGAAAAATTCAGGTCAGGTCTAATTGCACGTCTTGGGGCTTACGCTCTTGATAATCCTGGCAAACCTATTGTTTACAGTCAAATCTTTGATGATCTCGTTCATCTTCTTCAAGAGTCATTCAGAAAAGAGCAAAAAAAGATTATCGATAAGGTTGGAAAAAGCTTGGTGGTTTATCTTGCAGAACTTCAAGATCAATCAACCGGTGCAATAGGAAAAGAAGTAAGAGACCAAATCAATGGTATCATAGCGATGATGAGTAAGAAATATGGGTACTCACATGATGGTGCGATTTCCGCTCTGCAATACCTTATTAAAATGAGATACGATCACCAGTAAAAGACCTTAGGGATTGCTCTTAAAAAAAGCAGTCCCTTTTTTAGAAATCTTTTGTTTTAATACTTCCATCATTGCTCTTTCCCTTCATCTGGGCCTCAAACTGCATCTTGTAAATTTCTTCATCTTCACTTTCAGCCCCACTCATAAAGTTTTTTATTTCTTTATAGACGAAAAATCCAATGATCACTAAAGCAATCGCTCCGATAGATTTAAAATCAAATTTCTTTTTTACTGGTTTGAGCGGTTTAGATGAACTGGCGCTTCTTGTGCTAGTTCGCGAAACATTCTCAGAGGCCTTAGAGATTAAACTATTTGAAGCACTATTCATATTTTCATACTTAAGTATAGAAGGAGCTTCTAGTTCAATTGTTACTTCTGCCGGGCCAACAACTAATGGAAGCAACGTATTGTAGACTGTTTTGGTGAGTGGAGGGATTTTTTTTCCGTCGATCAAAACACCGTTAGCACTATCAAGGTCTGTTAAATACACATCACCTTCTGGACTAAGATCAACCTGGCAGTGCTTACGTGAAAAGCCCTCAAAAGGGACGACAACATCACAATGAGGGGACCTTCCAATCACAAAGCTCGTCTTCTTCAATTCGTGACTGACTTCCTGGCCTGTTATGAGTCGAAAATCCAACTTCATTGAAATACCCGTGCTTAAGTATCAGTTACTGGTTCTTTAATCTGCCATCCCTACACTATTAATATCGTACAAAAACTAAAGTTTCTCAATAGTTACAAAAATTCTCTTGCTTAGAATCCTGATTGAACCGTTAATTAATATATGAAGAAACTAAAAACACTACTCTTCAGCGAGTCTGGGATGGCGATGCCCCTGGTTATCACTATTGTGACAGCTGCAGTTAGTTCAATTGCTTATATTATCATTACTCTTCTCCCTCAATTGCAAGATGAAAAGAAGAAGGCCCAAGACTCAATTAATTATAAGATCTTTATCACAAGTCTCAACGATTATGTGATCCACGGCATACGCGAAAAATGGTGCGTGAATAATATCTCTTACTCAGGCGGAGTTCTTGAAACAGATCTTTTGCTTTCAAATGACTGTAGCTCAACAACACCCATGAAAACAGTTGTGACCTTTCCTGGCAATCTTGAAAGAATTCTTTGGGATGGTGATATTATTGGTCACAACTATGCCACTGCAGGTTCAAGTACAATCATTGGGCTGAACAAACAAAAAATGCTTGATGATCCAACGATACCCGCCATTACAAATGAAGAAGTTAAAATAAATGAGTTAAAGCTTCATCTGTCCGAAAATGTTTTGCTCAATATGACTAACGAACACCCTCTTTACGTCATCACTAAGAATGTCAGGAACTGTATTCAATCCGTAGATATCACTATAACAAGAGATAGTGCTTTCGTTACTGGTGAAGAGAAACAGCTATCAGTGGTAATCAAAGGAAATATTAATCAGACTAAACTTTCTTGTTTGTCGTCTATTAAGGATGTAAGTTCGACATCTTACTACACTTTTTATCC
>JBMLQL010000050.1:175260-219484 GCA_049241565.1 Bacteriovoracaceae bacterium
CTGGAGCGGACTATACATTTGAAGATAGAGGACATCCCTATCTTTCTAAGCAAGATAACTATCCTACTTTCCGAGGACTTATTGGTGGTCTCAGACTTGATGCCAGTGAGGATAAAGGTTTTTTTAACTTGTTCGCAGCTGGTGGAGCGTCGGCCAGTGATGTGGCCAATCTCGAAGCATGTATTGACGAGAATCAAGTTAAAACTAAACCAAGCTATACAGCGGGATCAATGCTTGTTTATAAGGATACTGTCACAGCTGGAGCCGGACTTAGTATCAGAGTTGGATTAACTCATAAAAATAGATTTAAGCCAACCATCAATGCTCCTGCTGAAATTCAGCCTCTGCCAGATTCTCCTACAAGAAAATTTTTAGTTTCAGTGACGTCAACAAGTGGAACAAAAGAGATTGGTGATTTCAAAATTACTATAAATCCTGAAAACACTTATCAGTTCTCTACAGCTCCAGGTTCTCCCGCTGAACTGGCCATTGATTATAATAAATACGATTTAAAAACAGCGACCTTAGATGCAGCAATTGCCATCCTTAATGGAACAATTACTGTGAGCAATTACCAAAATCTATTTCCTGCAGGCCATACTCTTACCAATCCAGATAATCTTGCTCTCTATGGTGTTTATATCGACAAGGTTAATGAATTTAAGGCCCTTTGTGAGATCAATCCGACTGACTTATGCAGTGATTTTGGAATCACTGCCACTTGTACTGATCCTAATACTTGTCCAGATTACAATTCTCAAAAAACGGCCATGACAGTGGCGCAAAACAATCTAAAAACAAAAATTAATCAAATCAAAACTATCATTTCGGGGGATGTCGCAAAAGTAAGTTTTTCGATTTCTGACTTTAACCATACAAATGGAAAAAAGATTATTAATCAAAAAGATGTCAGCATTAATTTCTCATCAGCATGGGCAGAGGTTATACCATTAATAAAATCCTCTCTTCCCGAGAATGAAATGCTTATTGAGTTTAAGGCTTATCAGTACAGTCCCGATGAAACGAAAATTATATTCAGCCATAATCTCGCAAACCCAGTAGCAACAATGCGAATTAAAAGACAAGACAATGGCAGCACAACTAGTTTTCCTACATCAACAAGTTGGAGCATGGCCAGCAACACCGACAATCTTCCTTTAAACCATGTTCCAGAAACCTTAACGGAATTAGACTGCCCAGATGGAATGAGTCTCGCTGACTGGAACCAAGATATGTCATCAAGTACGAACTTTTCCTGGAATTATGCTAACACCCAAGCTGGAGCGATTATCGAAGAGGCAAGCCACGACAATCTGCCTGAATTAAATTTTCAACAATCTACGCCTGTTGAGACATCAATACCTGCTGAAGGACACGCTCTTTCTCATTCAAAGTCAGTCGTCAATCTTTGCACTGTTCCCGCGAATAGAAAATTTGTCTTTGGCTTTTATGTTTGCAAAAAGCTAGTCATACTCCCGGGTAGATCTGGTCCTTTATACATGATCGGAACTTTTATCGTTGAAGAAATTGAAAAAACAGAAGAAACATTTCCCGTCCACTGGCATAGTGTCTGGGACGCCAAAGCTGGGGCACTCATTCTCACCGAGTTTAAAAAGGGAACATCTGCGTGTGCAGGTCTGATTGGAAAAACGTGGGCGCAAATTATATCTAATCCTGCCATGAAAGAGACTGTAAAAAGTTGTAGTGCCATGGACCTCGTTACGAACGGACCTAACAATTTTTCATGGACCACTGTTGATCCAGACATTGGCCTGATACCCGGAAACACCATGACTTCTAAAAAAGTCCCTCGTATACAAAGATGGATTATTCGAGAAGACTCTCGATCGGATATAATACGATGAAAAGCATGAACCGCATTTTAACTCAAAAAGGATTTGGACTGCTTGAAACAATGATTGGTTTTGCCATCATGGGTGTTGGTACCTTTCTTATTCTTCGAGGCTTAGATATGTTTGACGATTCAAAGGTGCGAACAGATAAAAGTATCAATCTCGAGAACACACTTTCAAATATTCTTGAAAGCGTGAAGGCCAATATCATACTCGAAAAAGTCGATTTTCAGGCCGAAGAAGCCTTTTTTATCCATACAACTTATCAGGATGTAAAAAATAATCTTAAGCTATGCTGGGTTAAAGATGGAGTTATAACTCTTGAGGACTATCCTAATTGCCCTGGCAGGATTGGCTATGTCGTAACTCCGCTTAAAGTAGGAACTCTTTCTTTAAGAGGCCTGTATAAAGTAGTTATCCGTCTTACTCATGACGAACTCTACCCTGGAAGTTTTAAGCAGTACGAGTTTATAGTAAAAGGTCCCTAATGAAATTATGGAATAAAATAAACCAAAAAGGTGTGACGTTGGTTGAGATGGTTGTCACTCTAGGAGTGGTTGGTATCCTTGGCCTTATTTTAGTTAACGTCTCCCGCTACGCTGATCGTCAGGTGAAAATTCAGATCGAGGATGTACAGACGATGATCTTAAAACTTGGAGCATCGAAAGTCATCACGCGAGACCTTGCCAATGCGACACCTAGTTTTAATTATATTAATCTTGCTGACAATCTTGATTCTTCCAATCCGAGACCATTTTTTGTCCTGGCAAAAAATGAATACTGCCAAGAGACAGCTTCAAATATTTGCAAAAGAGAATTCAAACTAACAATTCCGGATGGCCAAATCAAATCTGAGCCTTTTTTTGTGATAACGGTTCGCGGTTTTACAAATGAACTTTTAAGGTATCCTCGGAATGTGGAAAAAGATGTATTCATGACATCTGCCCCTTTCACTTATCGTGGTTTGAATGATACTTCTGATCCAACGGCTGATATAAGAAAATACCGCATTCCAGATTCTCCATCTCCCTCTCCGTGGTTCGCCAAACGTCTTGTGATGCTAACATCAAATAATGAGTTTTATGATTGCTTCAATAAGACTCAAACGATGGGAGAAACGGGTAGTTGCACTCCTACTTGCACAGCTGCGCCTGGGACATGTAATTTTATAGCGAAGAGAGAACTTAAAATTTTAGGTGTTGTTAATGATAATGAATCGGATATTAATTTCCATCTTGTAAATGAAAGACCATTGCTCTTAAAGAATAAATACAATCTCTGCAACCTGAACAAGGATATGAACTGTACAAGTTATATTCCATTTGGCCCAGGTCTTACCACTTCAGAAAATCTTTTTAAAAAGATGCCCTTTATGCCTGGTCTAGCAGACGGCGCCTATATCTCACCCGTGGAGCTTATCCGCTACCATCTTGAGAAGCCTTCGCCCAATTCGCCCGATCATCAGATCCGTCTTTTTCGGTCAGTGGCAGATTTATCTGGCGGCTTGCTTAAATTCGAACGGGCCCATATTTTAATGACAGGTGTCCAAAGCATGGTTTTTACAAGGAACAATATTTCGAATCCGACAATTGAGTACAAAATCAATAAGGCCAGACTCCAACAAAGTATAAAATAAGAGAAAAGATATCCCGAGGGGGGAAATGATGAAAACTCTGATGTACACGTTATTATTTGCGGCATCCAGTCTCACAGCACAGGCCCAATTTACAGTCGCACCATTTGGTGCCTCTGGAGCAGGAGCTCCTCCAGTTGGAGAAAGTCGGTCGAGTAAATGTGGGGCACAAGGATGTCTTGAAATTAAAGTTCGTCCTTATTGCTTCGGAACCAACCTGAGGGCCTACGCTGAAGACAAGCAACTTCGCCCAAATCAACCGGTCGAAATGCATATTGAACTCACTGATGCGGAAAATGCGAGCAAAAAAGATAATTTTAAAGTCGTCTTTCCGGCGATGCTTACTTACCCCACAGACGGCGTGAGAACAGATTGTGTCGTGAACTCAGGCTCAGGAAGTGTTAAGAATATTCGCTGTATGGTTCCTGGAATCGTTCAACCAGTGGACTACAAAATAACAAACTGGAAATTAAATAAAAATCCTAGTTGTTACGCTGGAGGGGGAAGCCATGGTCAGGAATATTGCGACTATGCTGCCGTTCAAACCGACGCAGAACTTCAATCCTCAGTGTCTGCTGATCAAAACATAAAATGTCTCTATAAGTTTAATGGCTCATACCAAGTTGTTAACGGTTCTGTAAGTTGTGTTCTTCCGTCTCAAGCCCCAACCTACAGCTCTCAAGTTAAAGTTTATAATTCTGCTAATCAAGATATTACTTCATCAGTAAATCTCAATGCCTTCACGAATAATATCAACTTCGTTTTCTCTCAGGCCCTTCAGTCGAGAAGTCAAGTTCAGAAGGTAAAGCATGGAACGCCAGTGACGGTAAAACCACCTTTGCATAAAATTACTTATAAGCAAGGTGGGCGTGATATTACAGCAGTTATCGAAAGCGAAAAGTTCGATGAAGCGAATGCTAATAACTCTTTTACATCAATTGTAAAATTCCCTGGCCAAGAAGGTTTTTGTGGAGGCTACTATTCGCCACTTATGCTTTTCTTTGATGAACAAGTTCCTCAGTTCAATGGAGTTTCAACATTCCCGCTTTATGGGATGAAAGACGGTGCTCGTGTTAACTGGCCAGAAAAAGATGCTCCAGGATTCTTCCTTGTCAATCTTGGAAAAGACGTCAAAGAAGTTTCATCACATACTCAACTATTTGGTAAAACGGATAAGTTTGAAAATGGATTTGAAGCTCTAAAAGTTCATGATTCAAATAAAGATGGTGTGATCGATGCCAAAGACCCTATCTTTAAGTCACTTGCTCTTTGGAGAGATATGAACAGTAACGGTAATTCTGAAAATGGAGAAATCGTCAGCCTTAAATCTAAAGGAGTGGTTTCCATCGATCTGAAGTACAGTACTCGTGATGTGACAAAATTTGACTCTCGAGCTCGTGCCAAAGAAAAAAGTAAATTTAGCTTTAGAGATGCTAATGGTAAAGTCGTTAAAAGTAATATCTACGATGTTTGGCTAGCTCCAATCGACTAGGATAATCAAGAATAGATCTAATTCCTTATTTAGCGGCCCACCATTTGGTGGGCTTTTTCATTTAATGCCCTTATAATCAAAATCTATGAAGTTAGACTTTGTGCTTGTTGATAACAGCGAACTCTCATTTAATGTTCAAAAAGAAGTCATCATTATTGGAAGATCCCCAAAATGTGATATCGTTATTCCCCACGAAGGGATGTCACGCAGGCATTGCCAAATTACTTACAAAGACGGAGATCTTTTTATTGAGGATCTTGGTAGTGTCAATGGCGTGTATATTGATGGATCAAAGATCATGCCAAATACCCCCACTAAATTTCAAACTTTTCTTAGTGTGGCCTTTGGAGCTGTTCAAACTCTTAAAATTGAACTGGATGATGTAACTAAAGCCACAACACTTCCTGGTCCAATCGCAGGTAAAGCTTCGACTAATGTTTCTGCAGGAACGTCACCGAAATTAGTTCATCAAGAGCGTACCGGAAAAATTAAGAAGGCTGGTCATGCAGCAGAATCATCAGGGCCCAAGAAGGTTGCCAAGGAGGAGAAGAAATCAAACTCTATGATGATCATTCTTATTCTGGTTGCTGTTGTTGGAGTGGCCGCTTACTTTTTTATGGGACAAGAAGAAGTCCCGGCTGGCCCTACACCTGAGCAAATCTACGAGTAATGTTTTAAAAGATAATTATAAACACCATCTGCATTAGCGTTCTCTTCTCCCTCAAGAATCACTCGAGGATAATAAGACAATCGTCCAAGGCATTTTTTGATATTGCTCACACCAATTGAATTATCAAAGAACTGAAACATACTTTCATCATTTGGTGCATCACCAAAAAATAAACAATCCTTAGCATGATCAAGAGGTCTAAAATCCTTAAGGAATTTTTCTACACCTTTAAACTTTGAAATGTCTCCACACCAAAAATTCACATGGACATTAGATTTCGTAAAATTAATATTATGCTGATGCATAAATGCAAAGACATCATCGAGATCTTCTTCATTCATCAGATGAAACTCAATGGCCCGGTCCGTTTTTCTTCCAAAGCTATCAACCGAAAGTGGTATATGAGGAAAATGTTCTTTAAGTTTTTCCGTAAAATCAGCTAATCTTCTTACTTCAAACGGCGAAATGGTTAGATCCTCAACAATCTCTCCACGCTCATCCTTAGTGAGAATAACTCCCCCACCTTCCATAATCGCGGCCTTCATTTGAGGAAAATGAGTCAGAAAAAAATGGCCCCATGAAAGTGAGCGTCCCGAAACAATCACAAGCTCCGAATTATTTCTTCCAATGAGGTCCATGATCTCAAAAAACTTTGGTGTTAGTTCACGGTTTTCACGAGTAATGGTTCCATCAAAGTCTGAGAATACGATCATATAAATTCCGGGGCAAAAGTAGAGGTTCAGTCTTAATCATAAAGTAGACTTGTGCTTTTTCCAACAATTAGACCCTGATAACTCATGGCGAAATCAAGCTTCAAAGCGCAAAATTCGTTGACTTAAGCCCCAACTCTCAATATAAATGGATACTTCTTCGTTCAGTGGTGACCGTAGTTCAGTCGGTAGAGCGCCAGATTGTGATTCTGGTTGTCGTGGGTTCGAGCCCCATCGGTCACCCCATTTTGAAACAAATCGAACTCACGCCCGTCGGGCACACAAAGTTTCTTCAATTAAATCAATCAGTTCTAATCTCTGTGATTCCGATAAATCGTAGTTCACTTCTTAACCCTTTGGTCTCAAAACCACTAATATGGTATAGAGTAAATTTACGACTTATGCCATAATAAGCTATGACCGCTTTATTGGATGCTCGAATTTTAAAACGCCTTACCAGTTCTCTTGCTGAACTCAATCGCCATCGTCCGTTGAAGGCATCGACTTTAAAAAAGCTTCGCGAACAATTTACTGTTGAGATGACCTATCATTCAAATGCCATTGAGGGAAATCGGCTTACCCTAAAGGAAACTCTTCTTGTTCTTCGTGAAGGTGTCACGATCAAAGGGAAAAACCTTCAAGAACATCTCGAAGCAAAAAATCACGAAGAGGCCATGAACTTTCTTTTCGAGGTTGTGGACTCAAAAAAACGCTTAACGCTTTCTCATCAGCTAATCCGTCAGCTTCATCAACTCGTGGTGAAAGACACTGAAGCGAGTATTGCTGGAACTTACCGAAATACTGATGTGCAAATTTTAGGTTCAAAACATCGCCCTCCACCCGGTTATCAGGTACAAGAGCAAATGACAAAATTCTTTGAGTGGATGGCTGAAAGTAAAAGCAATTATCATCCAGTGGAATTCGCGGCCCTTGCTCATCATCGCTTTGTAGCGATTCACCCTTTCGAAGATGGAAATGGAAGAACCGGGCGACTCCTCATGAATTTGCTTCTAATGAGAAATGACTATCCGATTGCCATCATTCAAAAAAATGATCGAACGAAATATTATAATGCACTTGATGATGCCGATGCTGGGGATATGCTTGCAATAGTTCGAATAGTCGCTCAGGCTGTGGAAAGAACACTAAGTATCTATATTAAAGCAATCGTTAAGAGTTCATCTCAGTCTGAACTTCTTCTTCTATCCGAGCTTGCAGATAAAACTGAATTTTCAGCTAAACATTTAAACCTACTTGCACGCAAGGGAATGCTAAAGGCCCAAAAAGAAGGGCGAAATTGGTATAGTTCACTGAAAGCCGTTGAAGATTATAAAAAATCTAGACTCCGAAAACGGGATTCATGACATTGCTTCAGCGAAATGCTTTTCAATATCATCTAGTAGGAGTCGATAAAAGCGAAGGGGGCTGCGGTTTTTATTCCAAATTGCTTCAATCGTGTAAGATGCTGTGTAATCACTCATTTCAATTTGCTTTAACCACGAATTGTTTTTTAAGAATATATCTGGGAGAAAAGCCCAGGTTTCAGATTGCTTGAGAATCGGCAATTTTAAATCGTAACTATCCACAATATATTTGTATGAGGGTTGAATTTTAAGTCTCTTAAATGCTGGGTGACTTTCACAGTTTTCAATCCCTTGAAAAGCTTTTGTGCCGACGGCATCGAATTTATTTAAAAGTGATGCCCTCTCTGCAATTGATTTTATCTTAGTTATAGGATGAGAATTGCTTGTGCAGAAAACCAACTTTCCTTTGTAAAGTATCTTTCTTTCTATGCTTGGATGCTCCATCGGAGAGAAGCACACACCAAAATCAATCGAACCATCAGCGACGGAGCTAATTACCTCGGCTGAGCGTTTTGCCAGTATCTCAAGCGTAATTTCGGGTTTGGATTGAATCATTTTGAAAGTTTTTCTGTTTTGAATGAATGGAAAAAGGCTGTGCGTGACAGCTATCTTATACAGGCCAGTAGTAAGAGATTCCCCTGATAATCCTTCCTTTACTTTTTCTATTTGCTCTAACAGTGGCCGAATTTGACGGGCGAACTCAATTCCCTTTTCGGTGAGAATAATGTTCCTTCCAACTTTCGCCGTCAGTTGTACATTTAACTCTTCTTCAAGTTTGCTGACTCCATGGGATATGGCGGTGGAGCTAATACCAAGAAGGAGAGCCGCCTTTTGGATATGCTGGGTCTCTGAGAGGATTATAAAATATTTAGCGTGGTCTATATTCATACAAAAAACTTACTGGTTTAGATGAAATTAATTCATTTTTAATTACGATTCATTTCGCATAAAAAACATAACAACTCAAGAAGAATTTAAATTTGAGGCGAATAAGGAGAAAGAAATGAGAAGTTTTAGTGTGTTGATAGGGTTAGTTTTATTGAATTTGATTCCTGTGCAAGCGAAAGCATATGTACAGCAAACATGTACGTTTCTGAATGGTTATGGTGATCATAGTGTAAAAACATTGAATATCGGGTACGCAAGACCAAGAAAGCCATCTTACCAATACATAACTGTTCTCGGGTCAGGAGCTTCCAAAACTCTCGCTTTTAACATTGATGACAAGATTTACGCTGGGCCTGGAAAAGGGGTGGATATCTACAAAATTGGATACATGCTTCCATCAAAACGCGAAGACCAAGCAGTTGCAACGATTTATGTGTGGCCTGAGAGCAGTCAATTTTTTCCGGGCGAAGTTCATTTAAGCAATATTGAAGTTCTTGATCGTAATGGAAATCACATTGCTTATTACCATGCTACAAAGCCATGTGTGACAATTTGGAAGGCCGACACTATTTGGTAATCGCTATTTTAAATCAAACCGTTTGCGAGTACAAAATCTCGGACGGTTTGATTTTATCGACTTGGCAATGTCATAGCCTTGGGCCATTTTGATGCCTGAGAGTCGATAATAAGATGAATTTGCGCCTTACGGACTTGGAAAAGAATCCATGGGAGATTTCCTGAAGCCACAGCCATGAAAGCTAAAGCAACTGCGATTTTGATGAGATTATTCATTTGATCCTCCGATCATTGGGTTGGTTGATAAGAAACTTTTCATTGAATTTGAGAATCTGGGAGACGGACTTCGCAAACCATCTACCACCGTTCTTGGTTGAAATTTTACGGTGGGTAAGCTCGGCTGCAATTTTATGCAAACTAAAACCTTGATGGCGTAACTGAAACATCAACTCGACGCACCGCCATTCGCTCGGTTCCTTTTCCAAAATGCCATTTACTGACTTCCATCCATAGGGCTGTTGCGAGGAATTTGAACGCATCTCTGATGGAATTTGATCGCTATAACGGCCGATTTTTAGAGTTCGACATACCCTAAGAACGGTTGTCAGAGACACACCGAGTGTAATAATTGTCTCTACGAAAGAGAGTTTTTTAACCTCGATGCAATCTCGGACTAAGGCTTCAAGTTTAGCTTTGCTGTATTTAATTTTATGTTTTAATTTTGGGGAGTTAGCAGCGATTTGATCGCTAGAAAATACCGCATTTAGCGCAAGTTTGAACGAGATGTAAATTGGTTCGACTTTTAACCAATGGGTCACCCCATTTTTATACGAGCACACTCAGCTCGACATTCAAAGCCCCACCGTTTTTTTGCAAGACTCCCTTACCTCTTTCGGGCATAAGAGTAGGATGACTTGCGTCCAAAACGAGAAATACTTAATGAATATAATCAAATAGAATACAGCTAAATCTTTAAAAAGGATTAAGAGTGATTGAACTAGTTGGAACAAACAACATTCAGGAAGTAAGACAATTCCTTTCGTGCTTCGAAGAAAGTACGCAGTTTCTCATTAACAATCTGCGAACCTACGGCCCTATCCTCACTGAACATCATAACAGCGGTAACTTTAAGATAATCAGGAATAGCGCTGGCGACATCATATCAGTATTTTGCCTTACTCGACGAGGTAACTTAATCATCCAGTCCAAAGAAAACTATCCTGAGATAGTTTTGGAATCTTGTGAGAAGGAGCCTGTTCAGCTTAAAGGATTCATTGGAGATTGGGATTCAGTAGAAGCAGTTTATAAGCTTTTTAAAACTAAAAATACTAACTACACTCCATCGTACGAATCCAAGGAAATTCTTTATTCTTTTTCGCTTTCAACAATGGATAATAAGATTAAACACGATGCCAGAGTCAGATTTCTTGAGGCAAAAGACTTTTCGCAATGGCTAGATTTCACCACTGCTTATCTGTCGGAGTTATCACTTCCTGATGAGCTGACCCTAGAGCAGAAGAAGAGAGACTTCGAAGCACAGCTCGCGAACCAAGTTTGGTGGGGTCTCTTCGAGGGCGACAAACTTTTATCTCGAGTTGCACTTAATTCAAAGGGCGAAACAATCGGACAGGTTGGCGGAGTTTTTACTCCCAAAGAGTTACGCCAAAAGGGTTACGCAAAAGCTGCTATGTTTCATATGCTTAAAGACTGCCGAGACATACACAGTCACCGAAAGAGTATTCTATTTACTGGGGAGATAGATTTTCCTGCACAAAAACTGTACGAATCTATTGGTTATCAACGAGTTGGTCATTTTGCCCTGGTTCTGAGTAGATGAAATGAGCGTGGCAAAAATAATACTCTGTAAATGAGTATCCCTCCCTTAAGAATACGACTCCATTAAAAATTCATTTTAGATCTCAGCGATGAAGATAATATTGGCTCTATCCGAGTCATTGAAAAAAATAACGGAATACTCAAAGATAAAGTGAAGGCAACAGGCAGAAGTATTTATACCTGTAGATACCTCATTCTTCTTTCTTAACCGGTCTAAATACGTTAATACTTTACTATCATGAGCGAAATCACCAAATCCTTCACTACTGAGAAATATACCGTCAGTCATGTTGTTCAAGAAGAACATGACGGGTGGCGATTGGATCAATACGTTCAGCAATGTATGCCCACACTTTCACGTCAGTACTTAAAAAAGAAAATTGAAAAAGGTGAAGTTGAGATTTCTGGAAGAAAACCTCCACATAAGCCGAGTGTGAAAGTTCATCACGGCGAAAAAGTCACCATCACGACTCATAATGATGGCGTGATTGAAGAAGAATTTTGGTACGGCAAGCCTGTCTCAAAGGAGGCCAAGCCTAGTATTGTTTTTGAAGATGCTGAGCTTCTGGTGATTAACAAACCTCCCTTTATGATTACCCATCCCGCAGGAAGAAATCTCTTTTATTGTGCCACTGTTTTTTTCGAGACGATTTATAAACATACGATTCATTCTATCCACCGGATTGATAAAGAAACTTCAGGACTTCTTCTTTTAGGAAAAAATCCTCGAGTGTCTCAACGAGTGGCTTCTTTATTTGAAGAGGATAAAGTTCGTAAGTGTTATTTTTTTATCGCTCATAAAAAACCCAATGCCCGTGCCTTTCCTTTCACGGCCCATGAACGTATGGACCGTGAGGAAGGAAAAATCCCAAGAGGAATGATGTCGGTCTGGCCTGAGAATTCGGAATTTGGAAAAGAGTCTGAAACTCATTTTCAACTCATTCTTGAAAAGGATGGTTATGTTCTGGCCATGGCCTTTCCGAAAACAGGCCGTCAGCACCAGATCAGAGTTCATGCTGCTTATAACGGTTATCCGCTTTTAGGGGATAAGCTTTATAATGGAGACTCTGGGGTCTTTATGCGCTTTAAAGATTTTGTCGCCACGGAAGAGGACCATGAAATCCTAGAAATCCCCCGTCATGCCCTTCATGCCACGGCGATTAAACTGGCCTATCCTTCTGAAAAGATAAGCACTTTTATTGCTCCTTTACCGGAAGATTTAGCGGCATGGCTGAAAACCAAACTGGGCCTTGAGAGGTCAGAAGTTGAAGTCATGATTAAAGCAAAAGTTGAAGAATTCCTCGCCTAGTGTTAAAAGCTTTCCTATGAAAGAAAATGACGACCTGATCAAAACGGACTTCTCTCCTGAAGAGATTGAAACATGCCTTAAAGTACTCACCAGCTTTGCGGAGAAAAGTGAGCAACTTACTTTGTTAAATCATGAGCAACGTGTGGCCATGTTTAAAGCGGCGGGAACTATTTCAAGGCCTGATCGTGAAGAGGCGAAGAAGAGACAGAAGGACGTTAAAAAACTTCGTAAACAAAATGAAAAAGAGGCCAACCGTTTAGCAAGACGATTGACTGGTATTCGTTCGGCACGTGAATATTCTGTTTTCACTGCTCCTGCTCAAATTGAATTTACAAAAGTTGAAGAAGAGCAAACTCGCGAGTACGCCACTCCACATGACTGTTATGTCTGTCGAGCAAAGTTCACAAAGGTACATCACTTCTACGATACGATGTGTCCAGATTGCGCTACTTTAAATTATGCCAAGAGATTTCAGACAGCGGACCTTACAGGCCAGGTGGCCCTTATTACAGGATCACGTTTAAAGATTGGTTATCAGGCCACCATGATGCTTTTACGTGCTGGGGCCACAGTTATCGCCACCACTCGTTTTCCTGTGGATTCGGCCATCCGTTACGCTAAAGAGCCCGATTATCAAGTTTGGAAAGATCGTCTGCGTATTTATGGTCTTGATCTTCGCCATACCCCAAGTGTGGAGCTTTTTTGTCGCTATATTGAATCTAAGTATGAGCGCCTGGATATTTTGATCAATAATGCTGCTCAGACGGTACGAAGACCAGCAGGGTTTTATGCTCACTTGATGGAGAACGAAACAAAAAATGTGAATGATCTTCCTCCCGAAGCAGCCTATCTTCTTCATGAGCATCAAACTTGTATCAATCTCCTTCAACCAGTTGAAGTAGATGGACAAAAAAATCTTCCTGTCGCCTGGAATGATAAATACCCTGGAATTGGGATTCGTGCTTCTGCGAAACTTTCCCAAATTCCTTATAGTTTTGATAACTCTCTAGTTCCTGAAGAAGTTTTTCCTGAAGGGAAACTAGATGCAGATCTTCAGCAAGTGGATTTAAGAAAGACCAATAGCTGGCGTCAACGTATGGGAGAGATTCATACTGTTGAGATGCTTGAGGTTCAGCTCGTGAACGCAGTTGGGCCATTCG
The DNA here is from genome assembly GCA_049241565.1 of Bacteriovoracaceae bacterium. Taxonomy (GTDB): domain Bacteria; phylum Bdellovibrionota; class Bacteriovoracia; order Bacteriovoracales; family Bacteriovoracaceae; genus DZBG01. The sequence goes on from JBMLQL010000050.1 coordinate 188,692, forward strand.
TTCTCATCAATCAGCTTATTCACTTAATGAGAAAAGACTACACTGGTAAAAAGCATATTGTGAACGTGACGGCGATGGAAGGAAAGTTTCATCGTTTTTATAAAGAAGATCGTCACCCTCATACCAATATGGCGAAAGCAGCTTTGAATATGATGACTCATACAGCGGCCATGGATTTCGCTAAAGATGGTATATATATCAATGCTGTCGATACAGGTTGGGTGACGGATGAAGATCCGGCAGAACTATCAGAGAAAAAGCAGCAGCTTCACGATTTTCAGCCACCGCTTGATATCGTTGATGGAGCAGCTCGAGTCATTGATCCACTTTTTGATGGCATTAACACTGGCAAACACTGGTGTGGAAAATTCTTGAAAGATTACTTCCCAATTGATTGGTAAAAAAGAGCTTCATGTTAGGAAATGAGTATACAAAAAAAATCTATCCTCTCCTAATTGGATTAACAGTTCTTGTTCCATTGATATTCATAATCATTTTCTTCAATAATCATCCTGCGATGGAAGAATTTGGAGTGTATGATCTTTACTTCAAATTTCAGAACAGTGGATTTGCACTTGCTCCACTTTTTGACTATCAGTCTAACCACATCCCCATTTTAAACAGACTCCTGTACCTCACATCAATTCATACGTATAACGACTCTTTTCTCATTTTAGTTCTTTCTTTTATTTGTTCCTTTATCTCTGCCTACCTTGTCTCACAGCTGATAATTCTATCGCCCCCAAGGAAAGAATTATCTCTTCTTTTAAGTTCCATCTTTTTCTTTTGCTTTATTCATTATGAATTCTTCATGCACGCTTGGCTGATTATGAATATTCAAGAAATCATGCTGGGGTTATTGTTCTTTTACTCTCTAAAAAAAAATAGTTCTTTAGGTGTCGCCACTTCCCTCTTTTTATCTTTATTTACTCTCATCTCATGGATCACTCTTATTCCCTTCATTCTGATAGAGATGCTAAAATATAAGAATAAAAAAATGTTTTGGCTTGTTCCTATTATCTGCTTGGGAATTTTTCTTTATAAAGGCGCCCTCTACAGTGACCCTTTCCACCAACAGCTTTATCTAAATGTTTGGGATAACTTCTTATTTACTCTCGCTATGATTGGAAAGATTTCATGTTCAACGACTGTTGAAACTTTAGTTTTTTTTGGTTTTCTCAGTCTTATTCTCTTTTGTTTTCTCATCTATAAAGGAGTGACTAAGTTTGAATTCTATATCGCAACCTGGGCACTTCTACACCCCGTCATGACATCTATTGGTAGATCAGGAACTGGTCTTGCCTATGCCAATCAGTCTCGTTATTTCATCTATTTGATCCCCTTTTTTATTGTCCTCGCTCATCTCTGCTACACGCATTTTAAGCTTGAACGAATTGAATCTAAATTTATCCTTATTCTCATGGCCTTTTATCTTTGGACCTATATTCAATCATATGATCAGATGAGACGATATGTTGATTTTAAAGAACGAACAGCAAGATGCTACAAAGATGATCTAAAGTCTAAGGATTGTGTCTTTATCAGAGACCCTTTCGAATTTAAACAAGAATCTGATCGATATAAGTTAAGAAAATCTTTCTAAAAAAGAATATAATGAATTTAGTATTTTCATTAAAACATTTTCAAAGAGCAATAAGAGTTTATCAGTGGACAAAGAACTCTCTTCTTTTTGTTCCATATGTTCTTGTTGCTGCGATTTCTAAGAAAAACCTAGATCAAAGTATTATCGCTTTTTTTTCTTTCTCTCTTGTCGCTTCTGCTGGCTATATCTTTAATGATGCTCTTGACAAAAGCGCTGACCAGAAGCACAAATCAAAGAAAAATCGGCCAATTGCCCTCGGGATAATAAAACTCACCACCGCTTACTATATGGCCTTCATTCTTATACTTTGTGGAATTTCTCTTTCGTTAATGCTTAATAAGTATTTTTCTTTCAGTCTAATAATATATGGGGTTCTTTCTTACACTTATTCTTTCTGGCTTAAACGTTACGCCTATATTGATTTATTTATATTGGGACTGTGCTATTTAGTCCGCTTGATAGCAGGGTATCTTGTTATCGATCTCCAAGCTCCATCTCCCCTACTTGCCATTGCTTTTACATTTTTTATCGGCCTTGCCTCACTTAAAAGATATATTGAAATCAGCGATCATTCCTTAATAAATCAAAAGATTGAACGCCGAGGTTATAAATTTCAAGACTCACGGAAAGTGTTGTTTATTGGTCTCACGACAGGATTTATTCTTCCTACCTTTTTCCTTTTTGAAACTTCTATTTTTGAACTGAAGTGGTTTCTTCTTTTGATTTTAATGGCTTTAGGAAACTTATGGTATAGAGCATATAAAAAGAATCTAGATGACGATCCCCTTTATTCATTTCTAACCGATCGTTTCAGCTATATCACTCTAGGGGTAGGACTATTCCTAAAAATCTACAGCTAGAAGATAGTATTCCCGTATCGCAACTTTTAAAAGAACTGGGATTTATCTCTTCTTTGCAAATGAAGCAAGTCATCTCACTCCTATCGAATTCCTCTCACTTTAAACATATTGATTTTCAAATAGATTTTTTTGGAATTAAGATAGATGGACATACCTCTAATCTTATTGAACGACATCTATACTTTTTAGGGGCCTACGAATTAAGCATCCTCCAAGAAATCCAAAAGATTTTATCTTCAAAAGAGGATAGTATCTTCATCGACGTAGGTTCTAATATTGGCCTTCATTCCTGCTTTGCTTCTCGCTTTGCTGGTCATGTTTACAGCTTTGAGCCCTATCATCTAGTGAGAGAGCGCTCTCTTGAAACAATTAAAAAAAACAATATTAGTAATATTACAGTCTTCCCCTATGGCCTTGGAAAATTGGATGAACTGCTTTCTTTTGTGGATCCACCACATTCTAATTCTGGATTAGGAACTTTTCTCAATACTCCTGATTTCGAGAATATGCTTCAAGTTAAAAATGGCGATCTCTTCTTGAAAGAGCAATCCATTAATCATGTTGATCTTATTAAAGTCGATACAGAGGGTTTTGAAACTTTTGTTCTTGAAGGTCTGTGGCAAACGATCGAGAGATGTAAACCAAGCCTTATCGTTGAATATAGCGAAAAAACTCACCAATATTTAACCGAGAATGAAAGGCTAAAGGATTTCATCAAAAAAAACTATCATACCTTTATTTTTCCCTACCCTAATTCACCCGACTCTCCACAACTCTCTTGGAATTATGACTTCTTTGGTAATATACTTTTGAAACCAAAGGGTTGATCGTGAGTTCATCTGAAAAAAAAATTATTCTTTTAAGGCTACCTCACTCTCCTGAATGGAATAGCTGTGAAAAGATTTTAAATAATATTCAAGCAATCTATGAAGAGGCTTACCCTGGACGTCTTACAGTCGTTGATACGACTGACCTGAAAATCATCCGAGATCTAGCTCCAGATGTTGTTATTATCGCTGATCATAGGCTTAATTTTGAGCATACTATCGGAGCGATTAAATCCGTTTTGTCAAAACCAATTGACTGGGTCATCCATGCCTATGGATGCTTCACTGGGCGGATAAGTGAATTTATGAACGCCTATCAAAGAATGGGCGATGATAGATTTAAAATTATCGCTGCTTCTAAAGCGCATCAGCAAGTTATTGCCTCGCTTTTCACGAATATTAATATAGTTGAGCATACTCCCTTTCCATTTAGGAAAGTGGATGCTTTCTTTAGCGAGGAGGTCAGAAAAAAGACTCGAGATGAGTTTAGCTTAAAAAACGACGAAACTGTGCTTATGTATGCAGGTCGAATATCTTTTCAGAAGAATGTACATCAACTCATAAAGCTTATTAATCAATATAATGAATCAATACAAAATAAAAAAATAAAATTAATTATCTGTGGTGAAATTGATGATCTCAATCCGCAAACTGATGAAGCAGGACAAAAACTTGGTCTTGCTAAAGAGCTATTTGAAGCAGAACTTCAAAAATCGAACACTCATGTGATGTATCTTGGTCAACTCAATCATGATCGTCTCATCAAAATGTACCATGCAGTTGATGGATTTATTTCTTTATCCACTCATTTCGGAGAAGATTATGGTTTTGCAGTGGCTGAAGCCTTGGGACATGGACTACCTTGTTTTCTTTCTCAGTGGGGAGGATACAGAGATTTTGCTTCACTTCCTCAGGTACAATTTGTTCATCCAATCAACAGTGAACGAGAATTTATTTTTGAATTCGAGGATTTCAAAAGATTCGATTTTTTTAATTTTGAAAATCGAAATGATAATATTCAGCAGTTTCTTTCTCTTTTTAGTGATGAAGCGGTTCAAACGAAATATAAAAATCATCTCGACCTATTTCACCCCAGGTCTCGCCTCACTCGGTTGGCCTATACCCTGTATAATATCGACTACGGAATGACCCCTTATCTTCAAAAGAAACAATTATTTGAGTCAGGACTCCTGGGCCCCTTTTTTGAAGACCCAGTAAAATCAAGTACTTAACCATCGGGTTGATCTTAGTATCTACTCATATTAGAATGTGATCTATGGAATACAAGTACACAAAGCCCGAAAAAATTTCTCTAGATAATTTTATCAAGGATTTTATCCCTAATTTCGATGAAATTGGGGCCAACTCAGGATTAAATTTTCAGTCGATTGAAGTTTGGGCCATCACTTATTGTGTCCCGCCAAACTCTCCCTATAATCCAGCGACATGTACACCTATTGGCTAAATGAACTTAAAACTAAGACCAAGTATTATTCTTAAGCCCGTGAATCCGAACTGCGTCTACGCTCTTGATTGCGAAGACACTGAGAACTATTTTTTTAAGTTTGAAGGTGTTTCGAAGATATTTATTGAGTCTGTCTATGAAGGGATTGAGAAAAGTCTTCTTCAGAAAAAAGTAGAAGAAATGTTTCCAGCGGTAAAAGCAAAGCAAATCGAAGAAGACTTAGAAGATTTCATTAAGACTATTCAAGAACACAATCTTTTAAGCATTAATCCTTAGCCACAAAAAATAATCTTTCAATTTTTTGATTCTTTCTTCATGCCCTAGGTAGCTAGAGGATTGAGCATTATTGCTTATTCGGCTTAACTCAGCTTGGGGAAGATTTATAATTTCTTTGATTCTCTTTTTCAAATCAGGAGAACTAAAGTCTACAAGAAACCCATTTTCACCATCAACTATTTGTTCCTCATGTCCTCCTTGACAAGGGTGAGCGATACAGATTCTTCCAAGAGCGAGGGCCTCTTGCAAAGAAAGCCCCCAGGGCTCATAAATAGAAGGAAAGAGCACGGCCTGATGATCCATGAGTTCATCCCTTATGACAGAAGACTGACTAGTCCAAGGAACTGCAGAAATGCCCTTCTCTTTCAGCCACAAGACTCGATCGGGCGTTAATAGTGCATCCTCAAAACCACGTATCGTAAGGGGAAGATCATTCCAGTCTTGGGAAAATAAAAAATGTATTCCTTTTTGAGGGTGAAATCTTCCATGAAAATAGAGTACTCGTGTCGCTTTTTTATTTTTTTCGATTTCTGTTATTTCATTATCAAGCTGGCTACTCACTGGAATATAATTTATCTCTTTTCCGGCTGTGACATCTCTGTAATTAGCTCTTAAGTGGTTCTCACTCGATTTCGAATTGGCAATAAAACATGAGGCTTTCTTCATGAGCTCAAACTCTTTACGCAGAAAAGGAAAATGATTTAAGTGAAGTCCAAGGACAAAATTATTACGGTGAAATTGGTCGAGACTGATAGCATTCTTAGACTCAGCTAGAGCTTTATAGAAGGGTCTTCCCAAAAAATGAACATCATAAGCTATTTTTGTCTCTATATCCTCAAAAAAGCTGAGAGTCATAAAATCACCCATAACCCAACTCACTTGAGTATCCCCTAAGTATTCTTTTATTCTTTGTTTCAACTCAGCAAGGACAACTTCCCACTTCATTTGAGAATTAAAGTCCAGAGGCATCCAGACAAATCTTTTATCATTTAAGCCGGGAGGCATTTCTTTTGCAAAAACGAAGATTCTTAGGGGAAAATCATCAGGCAAATGATCAAAAACTTGTGAAAGAGATTCGACAACTCTCAGCATCCCACCTTGATTACTTCCTAAACTATATATAATCAATCTAATCTCCTAATTTTTGAATCTGTTTTCCTAGTTCTAAGGCTGCTTCCTCTGTCAATTCAAGAGGCCAGAATATTTTTTCCCATTTATTAATGACAGGAATCATTTGCTCAAAAGGATCAGTGCTTCGCTGCCCGAAGGTAAACTTCTTAAAATGAAGAAGAGTATTTTCGAAGTAGCCTCGTAATTTAAATTGATCGAGGTGTGATGAGTGATATTCAAATTTATTTATCTTAAGTCGAGGGGAACCAAAAAGCTCAGATAGTTCTGATTCGTAGCTGTGAAGTAATGAAAACCAATACGAAAGATCAGAATCAGGAAAATAGAACTTCATTCTTTCTTCAAAGACAAAATAAAAATTAAACTTATGATTAGGCCACAGATTTTCATACACTTTGCTCGTCTGCTGACACATTAAAAATAACTGATGAATCCAGCTATCACAAAACAATAGGTTGATTTTTTTATCGTAAAAACGATGAAATGACATTTCTCTTTCAAACTGTTCCTCTAGCAAATGATCTGCTGTTTTCAATGAAATCCATTCATCATGGGCAGCACCATCTAAATTAAGATCAATTGACTCTGTATCGATCCATCTTCCATCAATTAATAAATTATCTGGTGAAATGGATTTGTATTTGATGCCCGAGCGATAGGAATGAATATAGTGATCAATGATCTTAAAAAGCATAACTGAAGGATCAGTACTTTTAAAATGATCATATAAAAAATCTTTTATCTTTTCTTTCTCTTTAAGGCCAAGAAACATTGGATTAAGTTGGGCCAGACGATAGCTCTTTGAATCTCTCACAAGAACACAATAAGGAACTCCATTCGTTTGTAGTTGGTCGTAAATAAATGCACCAAAAATTTTTAGTGTTCCTAAGCTTGATCTCTTTTGTGCGTACTGATCAATGAGGATTGATTTTAAAGCATCTTTTATCATCATCCCCCCCCATGAATGGCTAAATTCCTCTTGGATACTGAGAGAGTTCCTTCCGATTCCTTTGAGATGAATATTTTTGAGAAGCACATGTCGGCCCGCACCGATATTAGAGTTGAAAGGATAAAGAAATCTTTCAGTCATTAATGATAAATCTGCGTTTTTTTTCCAGGACTCTGACTTTTTCCAATCGAGAAAACTATCTCCCTGAGCACCGATTGAGCGCAGACCTAGATAAAAGAGATAATCCTCTTCCAAATCATTGTCTTTGTTCGAGTCATAAAGCTGACTGATAAAAAAAATATTTTTATCAGTCAATTGTAAGGCTTGTTTTTGAACTATCTCTTTGATGAAGAAGGCATTCTCTTTTAGTATCGGTAAATATGACACCATGAGGATCCAAGGTTTGATTGATTCAAACTTTAAATGAACTAAAGAATATTTTTCAGGAGAAAGATTGTGCATTACTTATTTTACTAGGCCCTGACCTAGAATAAAAGAGCTGAGTCTCATTTATAATAGCTGCTACGCAACATCGCAACGACTATGCTAACATTTCACTATGAATCCTATTCTTCTAAAAAATCTTGTTCCTGTTGAATTACTAAGCCTCATGAACAAAAGGGCCGAACTTATTAAGGCGTCAGGCCATACTGACACTGATAATGAGCTATTCAAAAGACAAGGTTTTCACAATGATCCTTTTTTCGCCAAGATTCACCACGATATTTTCTCTCCTCTTGTCCAAAAAAAAGTCGGCGAAATATTAAAGCCTAGTTATAATTTCCTGGCCTTCTACCATATGAACGAAGGTATATGCCCAGTTCATCTTGATCGTCCTCAGTGCTATATCACTCTTGATATTTGTTTAGATCAAAAAAAAGTATGGCCTCTCTATGTGAATGCCGACCGGCATGAATTTATTGACCCTGAAGATTCAGTGCTTATCGAAAAAATTAAAAAGGAATCCCAACAGTTTGATCTAAATCCTGGAGACGGGCTTATTTATTCTGGAACAGAGCAACCTCACTGGCGAAGCAAAATTGATCCTGATAATTTCTGCCACTTAGTTTTTTTTCATTTTGTTCCTGAGGCATTCGCAGGAGAACTTAATTGAAAAAATTAGATCAGCTAATGCTAGAGATGAATGATTTTGTCCAGAATGTGGATAAAAAATGGCAAAGCAAGAACTATGAACTGAGTCTTTTTCCGGATCTTGCCTATGAATCTTTGACTGATCTAAAATCATTCCTCGCTCCTCCATTGGAATTATTTTTGAATGGATTAGAAGAAGGTATCAAAATCCCATTTCAAACATACCCTGATGCTATTTTTAGCGACTTTCCATTCACACTAGCAAGAACACCTAAAGTCCATCTTGATATGTACTATTGGTTTCATACCGATACCTCTGTACACAATCATCACTTCTCGGGGGCCTTTAAAGTTATTCAAGGAAAATCTCATCAGTTATCTTATGAATTTAAGGTCTCAAATAAAATCGACGAACATCTTTTCGAAGGAGAGACAACTAAAAAAAGTGATTTAATCCTCTCTGTGGGAGATGTTCATCGCATTCACCCCCAAGACGAATTTATTCATCAGGTTATTCATTTAGAAAAGCCAACTGTCACTCTTTGTCTACGCACAGACAATCTTCCTGGAATGAATCTCTGGAGCTTTATTTTACCAAAATATAAAATCCTCTATAAAGATTTCGATGAGAATCAAAAGAAATGGTATCAATCTCTTAAAAACATCTATCGCCATTACCCTAAGGCCATTCCACAACAGATTGATCAAATGCCCTTAACTGCGGGCGATATCCTTAGAATAATCATTCAGGCCAACTCAGGGGATAAGCCTCTAGAACCTATTCACCAACTCCTTCTGACTAGTCTTCAGGAAAAAGGAATTGGTCTTGGCTTTTTTGAAATGCTTCAATCACAGCATAAAATAAATCAAAAGCTAAAAATGTTTGGTGCTATCTCTTAATCTCAGGGTCTTAGACTATTACCTTTTTTCAAGGTTGGTTGATCTTGCCTCTATCTCAACGTATATCGCCTTTATGAAATTACATACAGCAAGACTGCTCATTGCCTTTTTGATCACTTTATCGTCAGCTTGGCCGGCAGATCTACCCCAACTCAAAAAACTCTTTACTGAGAACTTTGATAATTATTATCAGCCACGATTATGTGGAAAAAATACGGCCCGTTTAGCGTCTGAGGCTAAAAAAAGAAATATTGATCTCTCAAACTCTTATGTTTTAAAAATTGTTGGCGGAGGATTCTGGGAAACGAGTGGTTTCTATACCCGCAACAATATTAATGAGCGCGCGATGCTCGGTTATTTTCATATGGTTTTTGTGGCCGATGGATATGTTTTTGATTTTGATCTAGATGATCCTCTTGTCCTTAAAATGGATGATTACTTTAGATTACAATTTACTCCTCCTTATCCATTTAATTTTTATGGTGGAGAAGCAAGAACAAAGTCAGAACTCAAAGGCTGGACTCTTACTCGTTTTGAGTGGGCCGATTATATTAAAAATATTGAAAAGCCTACGTGGATAAAAAAACTGAGTGAAGCGATTGATGTAGACAAAATGGTTGAGAAAAATCCCGTAAGGTAGTTTTTATTGATTCTCGTTAATCAAAGCAAGACGGCTAAGTTCACCGGCAGAATATGAATTTTTTGAATGATTGTGATCTAAGAAGGTAAGTTTTACTTTTTTATGATTTAACTCAAAAACTCCATCTGTCATCACAAGATCAGGATCAAGATAATCAGTCCCGTAATCTTCTACTAAAAAGTCTGGATGATAGGAAAGTTTACTCCCAATAGTGCTCGCACCAAAAATAGTAAAAAGATCCCCATTGTAAAATGGGAAGGGTGTCTCAAAGTCAAAAACTTTATAGATTCCACCTTGGGCCTTAAAGAATGGATACATATTCTTCACTTCTGGATGAGGAAAAAAAAGATAGTTTCCCCATGAGCGAATGATAAAATAGGCCATCCTATTTCCTCCCTCATCAGGGATACAGTAGACTTTTAATTCATTAAGTTCTTTAATTGTTGAAGGAGAGAGAATTTGGCTCATTATTGATCTTTTTTTTTAAATTAAGACGATAATACATTAAGCTATTATAGCTTAATAACGGTCACATTGATTTAATGTATAAGATTTATCTCAACTATCAAATGTGATTTAAAAAAAGCTTTGAGATATTTTCTTTAGGCTTAAAGTGCCCATAAAAGGTTAATTGATATGATTCACAATGACGTAATAAGAAGCATCCGCTATATGCTGGCCATCAATGATAATAAACTTATCGCCATCACTAAACTTGGCGGCTTAGATTTACTGCAATCTGAGATGGAAGCTTATGTCAAAAAAGAAGATGAGCCCGGATTCATCAATTGTCCTGACTTTGTGATGTCACATTTTTTAAATGGTCTTATTTATTTTAAGCGTGGAAAAGATGAATCTCGTCCTCCACTCTCTACAGAGGACTTTGTTTCTAATAATACTATCCTAAAAAAACTTCGTGTTGCTTTTGAGCTTAAAGATGATGATATTGTGATAATTCTTGAAGAAGCTGGATTTAAGGTTTCGTCCACAGAAATCGGATCATTTTTTAGAAAAGAAGACCATCGTAATTTTAGGCCATGCGGAGATCAATTTCTCAGAAATTTTCTTAAAGGTCTCACAGCTAAAATAAAACCTTAATCAGTTAAGCACTCGCTACCAACAATATACTGACCTTGAAGCCAATCCTTGATTTCATGGGCACCCTTATCTTTCATTCCCTGAAGCTCATTAACAAAAGATTGTTTTTCATCCTCAGTGATATTGTCTAATCCTTTTTCTAGAAAGTCCTGCTTATGATTCAGAATGAATATTTTTAACTCGGGAGAACATAATTTTGTCAGAGCTTTCTCAAAGGCCAAGTCCGGATCTATCCCTTCAACTAAGACATATTTTGAGGCGAGAAAAACATACTTGGAAAGTTCGGCCTGATTCATCATATTTAAGCCGAAGGCCTCAGTTTGAGTAAAGGCCAGATGGTCTCGACCACTAAATGGTTTCAACTTTAAAAACTTGCAATTTTTTGGGCCATCGTTAGCAAAAAGATTTTCCCAGATAAATGGTTTTCTTTTAATAAGATTCGTCACCTCTTTCAAATGAGTCTCATCAATAACTGGCGAAATGACTTTGGGGCCCGTCCAAGCGATCGAGACGTCTTGGGGAGTATTCGCAGCAATATCCTGCAAATAATTACCAGGCATTTTTCCAAAAACTTTTTCTAAAATAGGATCATAGGTATAGTAAGTCGGACAAAAAATAATTTTGCCTTTAAAGACTTTTCTGACCAGAGAAAGAGCGTTCATCTGAGTCTCGGCGAGATCATCATCGCTTGGCATATCATCAAAAAAAAGACCCAGCATTGAAATCCCTATTTGATTTAAGAGTTCCAATTTTTCTTCCAATAATATTTTATCATTCTCGGAGAGAACTTTACCTAAGGCAAAAGGACTCAGTCCCACACCAAACTGAATTTGATGACGAGCGAAGTGACGACAAAGATCAGAAAGTTTTGAAAGATAGGATTCATTCCAAGCTTCACGCCAGGCCTTCCTTAAATGAGGATCTTGCTTGGGAGCATAGATATAAAAGTGGGCACCGCATTCTGCTAAAAAAGAAGCATAAGATTCTCTTTGCTCTACTGGCCAGGCGGGTCCAAAAAATCCTTCAACAACTCCAATATTTTTCATCTTGTTATCATATAGATTCTCTCTGCTCATTTCAATGGAGCTTAAATAAGACTCGAACACTCATGTATTGATAAAATTCTTCATCATTTTTTCGATTCAAGCTATTCTTTGATTTATGAAAATAAACAGAAAACTTTCTCTCTCAGCGTTACTCTTAACGACTCTTGTTTCTCTTGGGTATATATTTAATAAGCCCGTTATCAATCAAGATCAGGCCTACCATCTTTTCATCGATAACAGGTCTTGGTTTGGTATTCCTAATTTTTGTGATGTCGTTTCTAATATCTTCTTTTTTATTTTCGGGGCCATGGGGCTTATGGTTGTCATTAAAGACAAACTTCTCCATACAAAAAAATCTTGGATTATTTTTTTTACAGGAGTCATCCTCATCGCTCCAGGATCGGCCTATTATCATTGGACTCCAAACGATGCCACACTCGTCTGGGATAGACTTCCTATGACTATTGGGTTTATGGCCCTTTACACTGCTCTTCTCGCTGAGCATATTCATCTTAAGTTTGAGTCACTTCTCATCCCCTGCTGCTTACTCGGACTCTCTAGTGTTGTTTGGTGGGCCGCAAGCGAGGACCTAAGATTTTATTACTGGATTCAGCTTATCCCTATGGTCACCATCCCCATTCTCCTTGCCCTTTTCCCTTCTATTTACACCGGAAGAATTTGGTTTCTGGCCGTTTTTATTTTGTATGCTCTCGCTAAGATCGTAGAACATCGAGATCCTGAGATTTTTAATCTCACTCATCATCTGATGAGTGGTCATACTCTTAAACATATACTTGCTTCACTTGCTATATTTTGTTTGTGGCAAATGATGACTACAAGAAGACTTAAAGTTTGATGATCTGAAATGATTTAAGAGACGAACAAAAACATTGTTCAGCGCATTTACTCTTAATGTTTGCGATCTCTATGGCCCCCCCTCCCCCCAGGGTCTTAACTATTCCTTTTAAAACAACTCCGTCTTTTCAAAGGGTTAGATATCGACCCCTTAGGATGGCCGGAGATCAATTCGAGGTAAGATGAAAATTCTTCACTAGAAATCTAAAATTGCGCTAAAATCCTAAAAATAGCATATTATTATGCTATGCAATCTCGTTACGAGAATGTTAATTATCGAATATGTACGTCGCCTTAGAGTTCTTCGAGTCCTAAATACTCATGCCTCTTTAGTGCGCTCCCTGGCCTTAAGGAGGTTTTTATGGGTAAGAAAATTTATGTAGGGAACCTTCCCTTCTCAGCAACAAATGAATCACTTAACGATCTGTTCGCACAGTTCGGTGGTGTCGATTCATCTAAAATCGTTATGGACAGAGATACTGGTCGTAGCAAAGGTTTTGGATTCGTAGAAATGTCATCTGATGATGACGCTCAATCTGCAATCGACAAACTTAATGGTTCAGATTTCGGTGGAAGATCTATCGTTGTAAACGAAGCTCGTCCAATGGAACCTCGTGAAAATCGTGGCGGTGGATTTAACCGTGGCGGTGGTGATCGTGGACCTCGTGGCGGTGGAAACCGTGACGGTGGTGGAAACCGTGGTGGATCTCGTTGGTAATATCTAAAATTTAGATTTTTTCCGATATTGGGGCCTGCGAAAGCGGGCCCTTTTTTTTGGTTTAATTTGCCACTCGTAGGGTATGGCCTTAAACTTTAAGAATGATTAGATCAATTCAGCTTCCAGAAAGAGAATTTAATTGGATCGATGTTCAAGATCCACAGGAGGATGATTTCGATCGTCTCTCCAATGAATTTCATCTGCCTTATCTTCTAGCACAAGACTGTCTTCGCCCTGAGCACCTTCCTAAATATGAATTTACCGGTGGATCACACTTTCTCATGATGAGAAGTTTTGATGAGCATGCAGACTCTGATGCAACAAGTATTCAAGAGCTCACCAGAAAGATTGCTCTCTTCATTACTGACAAGCAGATCATCTCCATTCACCGAGTAGAGCTGGATTATCTTGATAGTATTGAAGATCGTTTTAACTCCCATCATCTTCCGGCCACGATTCAAGGAGTTGTCCATCAACTTATTTTAACTGTTATCAAATCTTATGAAGAACCAATTGAAAAACTTCAAGATGAATACGAGTCCTTTGAAGAGGTCATCTTCTCAGGCAATGCAGATTCACTAAGCACCTATAAAAGCTATCAGTTTAAAAGAAAGATCTCTGTTTTTAAAAAGATGCTCAAACAAACCAATGACTCACTTTCTAGGTTCAAAGATTTCTGGTTGCTATACCCGTCGATGCTTCAAGACTTAAAAGAAAATATAGATCAGCATTATTTTGCTCTTGATGAGATTTCTGAAAGCTTTGATCATCTTTTCCAGCTACATATCTCTATGACGGATCAGCGGGCCAATGAAGTGATGAAAGTCCTGACGGTTTTCTCTTCAATTCTCCTACCTCTCAATTTCTTGGCCTCATTCTATGGAATGAACTTTGAGTTTCTTCCTGGGCTTCATTCCCCACTTGCCTTCGGTATTCTCTGTGGGTTGATGATTCTGACATGTGTCTTAGGTATTGTTTATTTTAAAGGCCGTGGGTGGTTTAGAACGGCTAAAGGTTAATTATTTATATTGGCCGGGCAAAACTTAGACAAGGCTTAGATAGGCCCTCTTGATTGTCACAGTAATATGCCAAACTACGTTTTATGAATTTTAAAAAGGGGTTTCTATGTTGGACTCGTTAGTGGCCAGTGCTCTCATTCCTGATCCGTTCATTAGAATTGGAATCAGAAGACTTTTATCTCAGCGTCTTGAGGAAATTTCTAAAGGTTCAGAAGTCGAGCTTAAAAAATATAAAGAAGAGTTCATCAAAAACTGTAAGAGCTCGCCTATCGCTGTTCAAACCAGAGATGCCAATGAACAGCACTATGAAGTTCCCACTGAATTTTATCTTTATGCTTTAGGACCACATCTCAAATATTCATGTGCGTATTTTGAAGAAGGCGATGATCTTGGGAAAGCAGAAGAGCGGATGTTTGAAAAAACTGTCGCTACGGCAAAGATTAAAGATGGCGATAAAATTCTTGAGCTTGGTTGTGGTTGGGGTTCCCTTACTCTCTATATGGGTCGCCAATTTCCAAACTCAAAAATCACGGCTGTTTCTAATTCTAGGACGCAAAAAGAATTTATTTTAAAAAAAGCAGAGAAGCTGGGTCTAAAGAATATTCAAATCATTACAGCCGACATGAATCAATTCCAAACAGAAGAAAAATTTGACCGTGTTGTTTCTGTCGAAATGTTTGAGCATATGAGAAACCATCAACTTCTTTTAGAGAAAGTGGCCAGCTGGCTTAATCCTAAAGGAACACTTTTTGTTCATATCTTTGTCCACAGAGACACGCCCTACTTGTTTGAAGTCAAAGACGATTCGGATTGGATGAGTAAATACTTTTTTTCTGGTGGGATGATGCCTTCAGATGATTATTTCACTTATTACCAAGATCATTTCCAGCTTGTAGATCATGTTAAATATAATGGTATCCATTATTCTAAGACAGCTGAAGCTTGGCTAGAAAACATGGACAAAAACAAAGATAAAGTCAGAGAAATTTTTGAAAATCATTATGGTAAAAAAGAAGCCACTAAGTGGATTGAGTACTGGCGTATTTTCTTCATGAGTTGCTCTGAGCTTTGGAAATTTAAAAATGGCGAAGAGTGGTTTGTTTCTCATTACCTGATGGAGAAAAAATAGATGAAAAAAAGTCTCGCGATCATCGGTACGGGAATGAGTGGCATGAGTGCCTCCTACTTCCTTCAAGATGAATACGATATTACACTTTTTGAAAAGAATAACTATATTGGTGGCCATACTAATACTGTGTATGTGGACGAAGATGGAGTCAAAAAACCGATTGATACTGGATTCATGGTTTTTAACGATGTCACCTACCCGCTTATGATTAAACTTTTTGCGAAACTAGGTGTTGTTTCTTATGACACAGACATGTCTTTTAGTGTCTATGATGCCAATATTGATATGGAGTTTAACGGCTCATCAATGAGTGGCCTTTTCTCGCAAAAGAAAAATATCTTCTCACTGAGCTATATCAAGATGCTTCTCGATGTAAGAAAACTTTCTAAAATGAGTGATGAAATTCTCACTCATCCTCGTTTTGAACATATGCCCGTCAAAGATCTTGTCACTAAAGAGGGTTTTTCAAAACGTTTTCTTGATCACTTCCTTCTTCCTATGAGTTCAGCTGTATGGTCCACTCCGAACGAGAAAATCATGAACTTTCACTTGAGGACCTTGATTCGTTTTTTTGTGAATCATGGTTTTTTAGGTCTTGATACTCAACACCAGTGGAGAACGGTCCAGGGGGGCTCTCAATCCTATAAACTTAAAATCATTGAGTCTTTTAAAGATAAAATTAAACTCAATTGTGGTGCTTTTAAAGTAAAATCAGAGGGTGAAAAAGTCAGAGTGAGAACAACCACTGGAGAATCAATTCTATTTGATAAGGTGATTTTTGCCTCACATGCTGATGAGACATTGGCCCTTCTGGAGGAGCCGACAAAACTTCAAAAGGAACTTCTGTCGCCTTTTAAGTACCAAGAGAATATTGCTCTACTTCATACTGATGAATCAGTGATGCCAAAAATGAAACAGAACTGGTCTTCATGGAATTTCTCTTACAAAAAAGATGAGATTTTTACTATCTATTATATGAATCGTTTACAGAAGATTTCTGATAAGGTGAACTACTTCGTCAATATTAACGGCGAATCCTTTGTTGATCCCAAAAAAGTCATCCAAAGAATTGTCTATCATCACCCTGTTTTTGATACTGAAACGGCCAAGGCCCAATTAAGACTCCAAGAACTCAATACAAATGAAAACAATATGTATTTTTGTGGGAGCTATTTTAGATATGGCTTTCATGAAGATGCACTTCTAAGCTCCGTCATCCTTTGTGAGACAATGCTCGGAAGGAAGGTTCTTTCATGATGAAGAGTGGAATTATTCACTCATTCGTTCGTCACCAGCGCTACTTCCCCAAGAAGTATGCTTTCAACTATAAATTTTTTTGGTGCCTCTTTGACCTTGATGAAATCGATGATCTTGCTCAAAAAACATGGTGCTTTTCAAGAAACAAATTCAATTTCTTTAGCTTCTACGATCGAGACCATCTTCATTTGGGCCACAATTCCATTAAAGAAAATGTTCTCAGCTATTTAAAAAGCCAGGGTGTGAGTGAATCTATTACCTCGATTCATTTGATGACAAATCCCAGGATTCTTGGCTATGTCTTTAATCCCGTTTCTTTTTACTTTATTCAATCTGAGAGAGGTCCTTATCTTATTATTCAAATTGGGAATACCTTTTCAGAACTAAAGCCGTACTTTGTGGATGAGGCTCACCTCAAAGATGGACAATGGGTCTACAAAACAGTGAAAGAGTTTTATATTTCTCCTTTCATCGCTTTAGATAACACAATGACTTTTAAGATTAGTCACAAAAATGATCGAGTGACCGTCCTGATTGATGATATTACCAAGGAAGGGAATCTTGAATTAACGGCCAGTTATGCTGGAAAAATAGAGGACTGGAAGACTGCCAAGCTTTTGTCGAACTTTTTTCTTTTTCCTCTTATCTCCTTGCGCATTATTACGGCCATACATT
This sequence comes from Bacteriovoracaceae bacterium, assembly GCA_049241565.1. GTDB lineage: Bacteria > Bdellovibrionota > Bacteriovoracia > Bacteriovoracales > Bacteriovoracaceae > DZBG01. The sequence goes on from JBMLQL010000050.1 coordinate 206,229, forward strand.
ACCATGCTTTAAAACTATATATGATGAAGATTCCCTACTTTAAAAAGTCAGACAATCCTCATCTTCAAACAGGAGTTTACCAATGGAAACAGGGTTATTATCAGAAGAAAAATTCTTAGTCCCTATAGGGAAGAAGATTATTCTCGCCCTACTCGAAAAAGTGAAAATCGGAAAACTCCTAGTGACGTTTCCTGATGGAGAAAAAACATTTTTTGGAAATGCCGAGGCCCATGAGGCTGCAGTGATTAATATCATCTCTGAAAAATTTTATTCAAAAGTTCTTCTCTTTGGTGATATCGGATTCGGCGAAGCTTACCATGAAGGACACTGGGACTCTCCGAGTGTCACTGATGTGATTAAATTGATGATCCGCAATCGTGATCATATTGGGCAGGTCTCTGGATCAAAACTCAAAAATACTCCTCTTAATCTTTTAAAAGTGGGAAATAAAGTTCTTCACCTCATGAGTCCTAACTCAGTAAAAAATGCGAAGAAAAATATTCAGGCCCATTACGATTTGAGCAATGCCTTCTTTGCTTCATTTCTTGATTCGAGTATGACTTACTCGTCTGGTTATTTTGCGACGGCGGAAACAGATCTAAGATCCTCACAAGAAGCTAAGTGGGAGCTCATGTGCCAACACTTAGAACTAAAAAGCACAGATAAAGTTTTAGAAATTGGTTCAGGCTGGGGAGGCTTTGCTCTCTATGCGGCCAGAAAATATGGTTGCTCTATCAAAACCGTCACAATCTCTGAGCAACAGTATAATTATGCCAAAGAGCTTTTTGAAAAAGAGAAAATCACAGATAAAATTGACATTCAGCTTTTAGATTACCGTAAACTTGATGGTCAATTTGATAAAATCGTCTCTATTGAGATGATGGAGGCCATTGGCCATGATTACGTTCCGGTCTTTTTGAAAAAAGTTTCTGAACTTTTAGCACCTCAAGGGATGTTTAGTTTTCAAATGATCACCTCGCCTGATTCAAGATATGAGCAATTTAGAACAGGTGTGGACTGGATTCAAAAACACATCTTCCCTGGCTCGCTTCTCCTTTCTGTGGGTGAGGTCAATCGTGTGATGACTGAGGTGAGTGATATGCACCTTCTCAAATTTATCGATATGGGCACGCATTACGCTCACACTCTTAGATTATGGGATGAAAACTTTCATAAGAATCTTGAAAGCATTAAAAAGCTTGGATTTGATGAAGAGTTCACTCGCAAATGGCATTATTATTTTAATTATTGTGAAGCTGCTTTTGATGAGAGAAACATCTCTGTTGTTCAAATGTGCTACACAAGACCAAACAATACGACCCTTAAGTCTCTCTGGAGTTAAGGTTTAGTGAAAGGAACAAACCGCGGAACTCGCTTTGAGTATTCGCGGTAATCTTCCCTTTCAGCATATTTTTTCTCAAGGAAAGGAACCCCTGTGACTTTGAGGATAAGAAAATTAATTGTTAGTGGCCCGATAATAGTCCAGCTCGTATCGAGGTTGAAGTTTAGAAGATAAATTCCGTACCATAAAAAGACTTCGCCAAAATAATTTGGAAAACGGCAATATTTCCAAGGGCCAGTCGTACAAAGTTTCCCTTTATGCTCTGACTGCTTTTTATACCAGGCCAGGTAATTATCGGCCCAAATCTCAAAAGAGAGACCTATGACCCAAATAATGGCCCCGAGACAATTAATAAGGCTTAGTTCTGAGACTTGCTGACTCATTCCAAAGATAAAAGGAAGTGAGATGATAAACATTAATAGGCCTTGAAAAAGATAGACTTTTAAATAGGCCTGAAGATTGGCCGAAGCCCCCCACTCTTTTCTGTACTCGGCATAGCGGTAGTCTTCAGGAAGACCATGATTTCTTTTAAAAAGATAGAGTGCTAGTCTGAGTCCCCAAATTGTCACAAGAAGAAGGGTTATAGCGTTTCTAACTGAAAGTGGATAATGGAAATAAGCGATCAGGGCAATAAGAATAAATCCAAGGCCCCATCCAATATCCATAACAGCATAATTCTTCTTCAGAACGCCAATGGCAAAGAAGAGGTGGATGAAAACAATTAGGGCCAAGAATATAATTAAAAACATCGGTATTCCTTAAGGAGATTTTATGAGGATGATTATAACACTGATCGGGATTCTTTTTACAACAATGCTATGGGGGCAATCTATGCAAGAATTAAACAACGCAGACAAGCTCAAATACTTTTTCCAAAAACTGGATAAAAACTCTCTGAACCTTATCACTGAATTCTATCATCCCGAAGTGGATTTTATTGATCCAGTAGGAAAGATTAAAGGGTCCAATGCCATTAAGGCCTATTATGAGGGAATGTATAAAAATGTGAAGAGCATCAAATTCGATTTTACTCAGGTTTATGAAAGTGGAAATACCGTGATCGGGGTTTGGACGATGACTCTTGAAACTGATAAACTTAATGGCGGAGAACCTTACTCTGTAGATGGTAATTCTGTTGTCACTTTTGGCCCTAATGGTCAGGCGATTTATCACCGTGACTATTTTGATATGGGGGCTTTTGTCTATGAGAGAATTCCTGTCATTGGTTATGTCATTAAAAAGCTTAGGGCCAATATGGAGCACTCACAAAAATGAATCTAGAAAAAATCATCACATTTTCTCGTCCATTCTATGAAGAAAATAAAGATCCCTCTCATGATTGGGCCCATATTCTAAGAGTGGCGAGAACTTGTGAAATGATTGGAAAAAAAGAGGGAGCAAGACTAGAACTTTTGCTTCCTGCGGCTTATATGCACGATCTGATTAATCTTCCTAAAAATCATCCGCAGCGCTCTGAGGCCAGTACGATGACAGGACTCCGAGCTGAAGAGTTTTTAAAGCTTGCTGACTATAATCAAGATCAAATAAATGAAATAAAAAAAATTATTAAAGAACATTCTTATTCAAAAGGATTGAAACCATCCACTCTTGAAGCCGCCATTCTTCAAGATGCCGATCGATTAGATGCTCTTGGTGCTATTGGCATTTTAAGATGTGCTAGCGTGGCAACACAGATGGGAGCTAGATTTTATAGCACTGAGGACATCATGGCCCTTGATCGGACTCTTGATGACAGGCAGTTCATGCTCGATCACTATCAGACTAAACTTTATAAATTACCAGAACTGATGAATACCACTGAAGGCAAAGCTGAGGCGAAACAAAGAGTAGAGTTTATGGCTCAATTTGTGTCTCAATTTCGCCGTGAGATTGATCTTTTTAACTAAAGCGAAGTTGAACTAAAAAATTTATCACAAGGCATAATTTCTGCCATGGTGTTAAAACACTCAAAATCTTTATTTTTAGGTTGAGAAAGAATAATCCCATCTGCTGTTTGGATAAGGTGTGAAAGGCCATCAAAAGAGTAAGGAACACCGATATAAGTGGTCTGCCCGCCTTCACCTGATGTATTTGGTGAGAAAATCCCTCCTGAGAAATGAAATTTCTTCTGTTCAAGATAGCTTAAAAAATATTCAAGGCGATTTTGGTCAATCAACATGAGCTTACGGAGAAAGTGGAAACTCTCTTCAAGGGGCCTGTATGAACGGTCAGTGATAAGATGAAAAGTAAACTCACTCATCATTAAATCCGCCTTGAAGTTATCTTTGCCAAGAATGATTCCCTTTTTTTCTTCAAAAGGGTTTACTGATTCAATAAAGACTTCAAATTGAGATTTTAGAAGTTGAATTTGATCAATAAGAGTGGCTGCACGAGATTTAAAAATCTTTATATCAAGAATCCTCTCAGAGAATAAAGACTTTAGGGCCACTGATTCAAGATAAACGAGTTCTTGTTGAGTGACAAAAAGCCCATTAGATTTTTTCATTTGTGACCGGATATTATTTTCCTCATCAATGATCACTGGAGTCTTTGGGAAATCATTAGGAAAAGATCTTGCAAACGGATACTGGTGAAAATTTCCTGAATAAATAAAATAATGATCAGAATCACTATCTTCACAATTAACAAAGTCAGTTTTACTTGGTCCATTACCCTTAAATATTTTGACTTGGTAAGATTTTTCTTGAAGCCCGATACCAAATTGTGATTCTAAAAAATGCGACAGAGTTTCACTGCAAAAAGTAATTTTACGATTATCAATATTTCCATAAAAAGCTTCTGCGAAATCCTCATTAATTTTTAAAACAGATTCAGATTCAAGATGGGTCTCACCCAAAGAGAGATAAGACTTCTCTTTTTTCGCATGCTCTTTAATTTTATCAAGAAGTTGCTCTCTTTTTACTGGATTCACCGGCCACATTGATTCAAGCAATGTTTGACTGGCGAGGGCCGAAAGACTTAAAAGTCCAATAGTTAGAATGAGGATAAATTTTTTCATGACAAATTTTAAACCACACTTGCCCTCTATGAGGCCATCGATGTAAGAATATGTTTAAAACAAGGACGAAATCATGTGGATTTTACAATCAAATTACAGCGACATAGAGACATTTTACCCGACTCTTAAAAAAGAGCTCCACTCTCTTGTCGAGGGCGAGAAGAACCTCATCGCGAATTTGGCCAATATCAGCTCTTGGATTTATCACTCGATGCCTGAACTTAATTGGAGTGGATTTTACCTCTGGAATGAACAAGATCAGGAGCTTATTTTGGGCCCCTTTCAAGGGAAGCCTGCTTGTATCCGTATCAAGCCTCAGCGTGGCGTCTGTGGGGCTTCTTACCTTCACCAGAAAGTAATGAGAGTTGATGATGTTCATGCCTTTCCAGGTCATATCGCCTGTGACGGAGATTCACGATCTGAACTCGTGATTCCACTTCTTAAAGATAATAAAGTTATTGGAGTGCTAGATTTAGACTCACCGAGGCCTTCGAGATTTTCACAGAGAGATGAAAAAGAGTTGACTGAAATCATGAGAGAAATATCTCTCAAGATTCTTTAAGCTGCTTTGATATAAGGGATTTCAGCGACGGGAGTTTCAACTTCAGGATGACTTTTTTTTCTCAGTTCATGGCCAAAGAATTTATAATAACAAACAATGGCCCCAAGATAACAAGCTGCCGCGAGATAAAATGTTGGGCCAAAAGAATAATTCTCAATCATCCACCCACCTAATCTTGTCGTTGAAGAATAAACAAGATTATAAAAGAAAAGAATAAGAGCGGAGGCAAAAACACATTCTTGCTCTTTTACATGCTCCATTTCAAAGATTGATGTCACAGGGGTGCTCATATTCATCAGCATTCCTCTTAAAAAGAAAGCGCCAAGAACCATTCCGATACTTCCTGAGACGGCCATCGTGACCATGAAAGGGACTGAACAAAGAGCAGTGAAAATAATAAACATGAGTGGTGGCATTCTTTTCACAAGAGTAGGTGTGATGAAAATACCTAGAAAAATAAAGAGCTGCAAAGTCGCATAAGCAAACCCAATCATTTGTGTGGATAGCTGAAATCTTTCTTTGAGATAAAGATTAATGAAAGGAATAATAAGTCCCCCACCAAGTGCATAAAATAGTTTAGGGGCCACAAGCTTTAAGATCATGCTCCAATCTTTTTCTTTAAAATGACCCAAAATAGAGTTTTTCAATCTCGGGATAGGAACTCTTTTAATGCGAATAAAAATGAGGTTTGAGCAAAAAACCACAAAGATGGCCGTTGCAATCGAGACGCGAAAAATATCAAGTCTTCCCATTTCCGGATTCAAGACCCTTACCAACTCCGGTAATGAGCCCCCCACAAGATAGCCTACAAAATGAGCAAACATCACCGAACCTGAGTTCAAAGAGAAAAGATGCATTCTCATCTGTGGTGTTGAGTTTCTTAAGTAAAAAGGCGAAACAGAAATATTAAAGAGTGCCAAAAACATGCTGGCCACAAGACCAAATCCAAAGAGAGCTGAAGTGGTCGTCGAAAAAATTTGCAAAATATAAAAAAACGATGAAACCAAAGTCCCCGTCATAACAAGATGCTTCACATGGAATTTTTCCATAATCATCGCTGCAGGGAGACACATCAAGGTGATCCCCAAAGTCGTAGTGGAGATCAAGTGCCCGATCATACCCTCCCCGTAACCTAGCTCTTTAAGGAAAAGATTAAATAAAAGAGAGTAAATCGAAAGACCAAAGGCCTGGACAAAGTTTCCAAGGAGAAAAATCTTAACATTTTGAGGGAATTCTTTAATGTGACAAAGGTAGTGGCCAAACATAAAAGACATTGTAACCTGTGATCAAATTTCTCTCCAGTAGGAAGAGAGTTCCAAGATGAGGTTTGACATATCAAACAAGATTCGAGAAAGTTTCTTATCTTGGAGGATCCCCTATGAAAATGAGTCTTTTACTCGGCTTCTGTCTTTTTTGTTTAAATGTGCAAGCTGACATGGTTTTTATGCGCGAAAATAATCAAGGAAAGCATATTTTCTTGAAAACAAGTGCTGGTGAAAAAAAGCTCACTGAAGGTTCTAACTGGCATCTCTACCCAGACATCAGTAGTGATGGAAAAAGCGTGGTTTATGTTTCAGGGGCCGATCAAAAAAATCTTCAACTCCATTTGATGGATTTAACTGATAAAAAATCAGAAATCCTTTCTGTTCCGATGAAAGGAATGATTCTTCATCCGAAGCTCACAAAAAATAATCAATATGTCTTTTTCTCTGCGCCTGTTGAAAACAAAAACAGTATTTTTGCTATCGATCTTAAAGATAATAAAAAACTGATTGAGATCACACCAAGTGAAGAAGCTTATTTCCCGCGTCCATCTAGTGATGGTCTTTTTGTTGTTTACCAAAGAAACATCAATGGAAAAAAAGAAATCGTTTTTTATGACCGTTTAGAAAATAAAAAAGAAGTTATTGATATCGGTATGAGCCCAGCTCTTTCATTTGATGAAAGATTTATTGCCTACACTTCAAAACAAAGCGGATCATGGGATATTTATCTCTATGATCGTTTCTCAAAAGAGAAAACTCAACTCACCTTTCACCAAGCAGATGAGATGGCGCCTACTTTTTCAGCTGACAATAAACTAAGTTTCGCTTCAAATTTTGAAGGTCACTACTATATCTATCGTCTCGAAAATGGATCATGGAAGCGTTTGACGTTTGATTCTGCTTCAGATGACTATGCTCCACAATTCGCTGGCGAGTCTGAATTTAAACAAGGTTTTCTCGCTCCATTTATTGGCGCCGCCAGATCTTCATTTGGAACAGTTTTCCACAATAATAAACTTTATATGATAGGCGGTCATCAAGGTGCTGAACACACTTATCCACCAGAGTCATTCTCCGACATGGTCATTGTTTATGATGTGAAGACAAATAAATGGACTGAGCTTGCACCAAGACCACACAAGGCCCATGGCTATCAAGTTGTGGCCAGTGGTAATTATATCTACGCTTTTGGAGGATTTGCCTACTCTCCAGATCATAAACCGAAATGGAAATCTCTCGATGTAGTTGATCGCTACGATATTGAAAAAAATGAATGGACGACTATCGCCAAACTTACTTCTCCGCGTTCATCAAATCAGTCTATTGTCGTTGGAAATAAGGTTTATCTTGTAGGAGGTTGGGATAGCACTCCAAAATCTCCGAATGATTATGAAGGCACCTTCCTATCGCAAATTGATGTTTTTGATCTTGAAACAGAAACAGTTTCTGAAGCAAGTTACACTATGCCTCTTCCTCTTCGTCGTGCTTTTACGGCCGTTGAATATAAAGGAAAAATGCTTTTGATGGGAGGACTTGGCCAGGGATCGAGCCATTTTGAACTTATCAGCAAACTCACTTTGGTTGATCCTGTGACTGGAGTCGCTGAAGAGCTGACAGAGATGCCCTTTGCCACTTTTGCACCAGCAGCTGGCATTATCGGAGATGAACTTTATGCCTTTGGTGGAATGTTTAAAACAGGTGAGATGAATTATGAGTATGTCTCCCATATTTACGCCTTCAATTTTACAACAAAACAATGGCGCCACACTGGAAGGTCAGTGAATGAGACAAAAGGTTTTTCTCAGGTCTTTAATATCGACGAGAATACATTGGGTATTCTTGGAGGACATCACTACTACCAAGGTTTTGATATGCCAGTCACAACATTTGAAACATTCAGTAAGTAATAGCAGGCCCTCTTTAGAGGGCTTTTTTTTGGACTCAAGTTTTCTTCTTTATTAGCCGAGAAGAAAGGTCAAAGAGGTAACTTATGAAAAAGACACTCGTTTTAGCATCATTCCTTTTCTCATTTTCAAGCTATGCACAAGTGAATGGGCTTTTAAAACTAGACGGTGTCCGTTTTGATCTCGAAACAAAATGTAAAGAAAACGAAGGGTCTTTTCGTTTTGAAAATCTCAGTGCCAAAATTGGAGAAAGTTCTCATTCGGTCTGTTATCGTTATTCATGTGATGTTGAAAAAAGTTATGCTGATTTATCTTATAAAATCTGCCCACAGGATAAAAATTCAACTGTTCTTACAAATATTCAAAAAGCCTGTAAAAGTCTGACTGATCATAAAGAATCTAAAGAAGGTAATTGCATGGTCGGTTCATGTTTAATTGGCGAGAAAGTCAAAACAGATGGACATCAAATCGCACTCAATGATGTTCAAGTCATCTGTCTAGATAACGATCAGCTTTCACCAGCTGTTGTTGATGACTTGAGAAAATGGGGTAAAGCCGTCCCAGAAGCAGACAATACGCGTGTTCAAAAGCCAAATTTTCAGAGGGTAAAAAAGCAGTAAGCTACTCTCCGCTTTTTCCGTAATTTGAAAGTACCCTTGCACTCGGATCGTTCACCTGACATCCTGGCCATTCACGGTTTGGCATCCAAAAATCTTTAATTAAATGGGACTGATTTGGATAATGACGTTCAAAGATTTCACGGTATAGAAGTGATTCTTTAGTAAAAGGTGTTCCATAAGGATATCTCTCACGAGCACGGGCAATATCAGCTTCTGTGTATTTTTCTTCAGCATACTCTTTAAGATAATCAACCATCGAGTGTCCCACAGCATCTGAGAAAGCCGCTTTTTCACGCATTAAAATTGATTCCGGAATATAATCCGTTCCCTCAAAGGCCTTGCGTAAAAGATACTTCCCCACTCCAGTTGTATTCATTTTAAAACTTGGGTCAATACTCATGACTCCTTTCACAAATTTTAAATCTCCAAAAGGAACTCGCGCCTCAATTGAATGGGCCGAGATACAACGATCCGCACGAAGAACATCATACATATAAAGCTCATCCACTCTTTTCTTCGCTTCTTTTTGAAATTCTTCGGGACTCGGGGCAAAGTCAGTATACTTATAACCGAAAAGCTCATCTGAAATCTCACCAGTGAGAACCACTTTAATCGGCGTCTTCTCTCTGACATACTGACAGACAAGATACATTCCAATCGATGCACGAATAGTTGTAATATCCCACGTCTCTAAATACCAAATAAGTTCTTCAAGAACTCCCAAAGTTTGCTTTTTATTAAAGTAAACCTCATGGTGCTCAGACTTAATATGATCAGCCACTATTTTGGCGTACCCAATGTCAATCGGATTATGATCAAGACCAACAGAGAAAGTAGTGATTGGTTTTTTTAGAATATGAGTCGCGATTCCGCAAACGAGACTTGAATCCAGGCCTCCAGAAAGAAGAAAGCCAACTGGAACATCAGACATTAATCTTTTACGAACACCTTCGATTAAGTCTTCACGGATATCCTTGAGATGTTTCTCGAGATTTTTAGGTTGAAATTCCTTCACTGTTGTTAAATCAGTGAAGCGAACAAATTTATCGCCATCATAATAATGGCCAGGTGGAAAACATTCTACTTTTTCACAATAAGGAGTGAGAACCTTGGCCTCAGAGGCAAACATTATTTTCCCATCGTGATGTCCATAAAACAGAGGACGAATTCCAATAGGATCTCTCGCCGCTAAAAGTTTCTTGTTTTTGGCATCCCAAATAACAAGGGCGAACTCTGCATCCAGTTTAGGACACATTCTCTGAATTCCAAAATTATTAAAGAGTGGAAGGAGTACTTCACAGTCTGAATTTGAAATAAAATGATAAGTTCCCTCATAACTTTTTTTAATTTCTTTATAGTTGTAAATCTCACCGTTACAGATCACCACATGTCCATGATCTAAATCTTTAAACGGTTGATCCCCTTTATGGGTGGGATCCATAATGCTCAGGCGATGAAAACAAAGTGAAGCCTCCTCACCAATAGTGTGAATTTCTGTATCATCTGGTCCACGGTGACGAAGTTTATGGAATTGATTTTCAAAATCAGGAAGGGTTTTAACATTACCAGCAAAACCGAGCAGGCCACACATCGCGTATCCTTTTGGGGAAAATTCGGGGGCGTTGATGCTCCCAGATTCCTCTATTGTCCCATAAATTTGGATCAGTATTGGAGGAGGCAAATTTTGACTAGGACACCCCCAAGATGTCTTTGCTATAATCTCGCCATGACATTACCGGCCAGAAAGTTAATTCCTGAGCTCTTTGAAGTGGAAAGACTCGCCCAAGAGTTCAAAGATCTTGTTCATTTAGAAAAACTCTCCGAAGTGAGTGCCCGAGGCTACACGATGCCTCTTTATGGGCTCACCATTGGAAGCGAAGATAAAACTAAACCTACTTTTGCTCTTTTTGGGGGAATTCACGGTCTTGAGCGTGTGGGATCCCATGTTCTCATCGCTTTTCTCCAGCATCTTCTATACCGCCTAAGTTGGGACCAAGAACTTAAAGAATTCTTTAAGCACTGTCGATTGGTTTCTATTCCTATAGTGAATCCTTTAGGAATGGCCTTTAATCGACGATCGAATGCAAACGGTGTAGATCTGATGAGAAATTCTCCAGTTGAAGCTGAAAAGGGTCGCACACTCGGCATTATTTCTGGCCATAGAATTTCTCCTAAGATTCCTTGGTATCGAGGATTAACGAATCAACTAGAAATTGAAACTCAGACCGTGATTGATTATTGTAAAAGAGAGCTCTTTGAATCTCAGCAAGTCATCTCTCTGGACTTGCACTCAGGTTTTGGTCTCCGTGATCGACTCTGGTATCCTTGGGCCAAATCACTCAAACCATTTCCCCATGAGACAGATGTTTTGAGACTGAAAAATCTCTTCGATAAAACATTTGCTTATCATGTTTATATTATTGAACATCAGGCCGATAGTTACATGACACATGGAGATTTATGGGATCATATCTATCAGATGTATACGGACTTTAATCGAGAGGGTGTTTATCTTCCTCTCACTCTTGAAATGGGATCTTGGTTATGGGTCAAAAAAAACCCACTCCAGGCCTTTAATATTCTTGGTTATTTTAATCCAGTCAAAAAGCATCGCTACTCGAGAGTTATGAGACGACATTTGCATCTCATGGAGTTTTTACTTCGGGCCAATATGAATAATCAAGCTTGGCTGAAGACATGACATGAAGGCAATCCTCGATTATAAAAAAATTGTTATTCTCACTGGTGCCGGTATTTCAGCCGAATCGGGTCTGGCCACCTTCAGAGACTCACAAGGTCTTTGGGAAAAACATAAAGTCGAAGATATAGCCACACCCGAGGCCTTTCAAAAAGATCCTCTTCTCGTTTGGAAATTTTATTCGATGAGAAGACTTCAAGCGGCCAAGGCCAAGCCAAATAGCGCCCATCTTGCTCTGGTCGAGTTTGCTAAGATTCATCCTGATGTCCACCTGATTACTCAAAACGTAGATGCTCTTCACTTAAGAGCTGATCCCACTCATCATCTTCCACCCATTTGTATGCATGGCTCTCTCCATGAATCGAGTTGTTCTCATTGTGGTGTTGTTTATTTAGATGATCATGCCTATTTTAATGAGGCTGGAGACTATGCTCCTCAGGAAACTGATCTTTGTGATAGTATTCAAAAATCTCATCAGCATTATTTGCACCAATACAAAATTGAATATAGAAACTTTCTTCCTCTCTCACCTTGCTGTAAGGTGATGATCAGACCTCATATTGTCTGGTTCGGTGAGATGCCCCTTCAGATGGAGCGCATCTATCATCAGATTAGTCGTTGTGATTTGTTTATCAGTATTGGAACAAGTGGTGTCGTGTACCCAGCCGCAAGTTTTCTCGCTGGAGCGAAAGCCGCGGGATCTCATACTGTGTGCTTAAATAAAGAGCCTATTCCGCAGACAGCATTTATCGACGAGTTTATCGAAGGTAAGGCCACTGAGATTGTGCCAAAATTTTTCAAACTTTAAGACTGAATATTGAATCTATTTAAATCATCTTTGGCCAGGCGACGAGCACGAGCTCTTGCTTCATCAAGACCTGATTGGTTTTGTGCTGGATATTTAATTTCAATAGGCTTTGAAACGTATTCATTTTTCCACACATTCATGATCTGAATTTTCACATAGAAATGTCTTTGAGTAGGATTGTAACCATATTCTTCAAGAGCCACAAATTGACCTTTTGATGAACTCCCAAGAGTATCGATCATATGGTGCTGGCTAGCAAAAACTGAGGTCGCCATCATCAAGAATAAACCTAGTATAAATGCTTTCATTTTAGCTCCTTGCTCTTAAGATTAGTTAAAGCAAGTCAGGGGCCAATTCCAGGGGGGTATAAATCAGCTAGTTATCCACATTGCCTGTCTAAACTTTCGACAATTGGCCCAAGACTTGGTAGAAACGGCCCAGAAACCAATACTTATTGAGGAGATCTTTTATGCATCCTTTTGAGCAATATATCCGCAATGTTCCTGATTTTCCCAAGACCGGAATCATGTTTAAAGACGTGACTCCTCTACTTCAGCATCAATTTGAAGAAGTGATTACGGCCATGGGAAAAGATATTAATTGGAATGAGATTGATGCTGTTGTTGGTGTTGAGTCTCGGGGTTTTATTCTTGGTGCGGCCATGGCAGCACATTTTAAGAAAGGGTTTATTGCCGTTAGAAAAAAAGGAAAGCTTCCACCTCCTACAATTGCTGAAAGCTACGCTCTTGAATATGGGACAGATACTTTAGAAATGATTATAAATGATAAGCCGGCACGTGTTGTTGTTGTTGATGATGTTCTTGCCACAGGTGGAACTCTCAGGGCCGTCATGAATCTTTGTCAGAAGAACAAATATGAGGTGAAAGCACTCTCAATTCTTATTAACCTGACTTTTTTAAACAAGTTTAAAGAAGAAGGTCTTCCCGTTCATTCAGTTCTTAATTACTAAATTAGTACCCACTAACCAAAAGGTGCCAGTGCTCATTCTAGTTTCTAGCGCAACACTTGCTTAAATAT
>JBMLQL010000051.1:0-6793 GCA_049241565.1 Bacteriovoracaceae bacterium
CAAGGCCCATGTGGACTATGCTTTGAGGCGATGCTGCTTTCTTACACTGTCTTCCGATCTGGCCATGGCCGCCAGACTGAAAGCAAGAAGAAGAAGTCCGAGAATGATTTTAGACATAAACTCATACCTTTTAGAAAGTTTGAGCTGATTATGTCAAAGATAGGAAAAAAAGAAAGTAATCCGGAAGAAGCTACAGACCTGAGTGTATAGAAAATAGACAGTTATCTCTTAGTAAGGGTTGGCCTGAAAGAAACTGAATATCTCTTGAAAGGCACGATTTCTGTGAGCATCAATTTCCATCAAGATCTCATGATGGGCACCTTGAAAGACTTCTAAACGACAATTCTGTGCTCTCTCGCAGAGCTTATTCTGACGTTTAACCTTTACAATTTGATCTCCACTGGCCTGAAAAATGAGTAAAGGCACAGAGAGCTCTTTGCCGATCCCCTTAAGCTTTTTAGTGGCCTTCACTGCTTCAAAGACCCAGTTCACACTTGGCCCGCCAATAATGGTTTCAGGATAAATGAAATTCATCATCTTAAACATTTGAAAGCGAGGTTCACTATGAGTCAGGATATTATCTTTAAAACTCGCATCAGGATCATAGTCTCCTTTACCAGGAGCATATTTTTTTCCCTTCCCTAGAGCACGAAGAACACCAATCAAAGGATTGGCCACAAACGAAGGATAGGGTTTGGTGTTAATTTGGAGCATTGGTGAGCAAAGAACCACGGCCTTAAAATAGTGCTGAGAAGTTTGAAGATAAAAAAGTGAAATGGCCCCACCCATTGAATGGGCCAGAAGGTAAGGACGATCCGAAACTTCTTTGAGGACCACTGAATTCATAAAGAGCTGAAGATCATTTATATAATCTTCGAACTTATCCACATAACTTATATGAGAATTAGATTCCACGAGATGTTGAGAAAAGCCCTGACCACGATGATCGAGGGCATAAACCGAGTACCCTTGCTGATAGAGATCATAGATGACTTCTAGATATTTCGCATGAGTTTCCGACCAACCTGGAAGAACAACGATGGTGTCTTTTCCTTCTGGGTGAATGAACTTAATCGCTGAAAGTTTAACTCCATCCTTTGCGGTGAGAGAAATTTTCTGGCCGAGATTTTGATAAAAAGGAATCACAGTCTTCTTAATATGTTCGATATAGTCCATTTTTTCCTCTATCGCCCAACTCTGAAGAGAGACTCCCATTATCATCATGACCAGAATTAAAACTTTCATTCAACTTCCTAGAAAGTAAATTTCGCCATCACTTGTGCTGATTGCTCATCTTTATCTTTTAATTGGTAACGGTTAATGAAGTATGCATACTCGATCCCCACTTCAACACGATTTGGTTTTCCCCAAAGACCGTTTCCTAAATCATAAAGAAATTGTGGTTGAGTTGTTAGGTAACGACCGCGTTTGGCAAAAAATGTGTCTTCTGGATCTTGATCTCCATCCCAAGGTGAAGTGGCGAAAAATCCTGTGAACTTAAATCTTCTCCATGGCCCGTATTCCCAGGTCATTTGCCAGAATCCACCAATCTGAAGTCCAACTCCACGAGACTGCGGATTATCACGAAGAACTGTATTGAGTGAGAAAAAATCAAATCCTGGAACAGCGAGATCATACTGAAGACCGTAGAAATAATTTCTGAAACTATTATTTCCGCTTCCTGATCCATTCTCTAGCTCGGCACGAAGAGAAATATCTCGGATAAATTTCCAAGACCAATCTCTGCCAGTGAGTTTTGAAAGAGAAACTGTAGGAGCAATTCCGCCAAAGAACTGACTTGAATCACCATTATTTTTACTGAATGGCTCAGTGATATCGTAATAATAAAAAACTGTTCCCAACTCCCAAAGAGCAAAGTGCTCAATAGTCATGGTCAGTTTCTCTTTTTCATAGCCTAGATCTTCGCGAAAGTTATTACCCCAAAGGAAAGAAACAGACGCAGCATGAACCTCTGCCATGAGTAAAATGGCCAGCAACAAAACAAATTTTATTTTCATCAACTCTCCTTCATGATCAGGCGCCCCACTCGTACCAAATAAATCAGGTATTGAGGAGAAATAAAGCGGAAATTTTTAATCCCTCCCCTTGCCCCTACAGATATGTGGTAAAATAGTAGAGGGTTAAACCATGTCCCAGGAGGGGCCTATGAAAATTCTAGGATTGATCACATTACTTACTTTTTTTGTTTCATGTGCCCACGAAATGCGCGGGCCAGCTGCTTATAAGGGTATTGTGGCCGAAGATTCTTTGGCCTGGGGAAATGTTAGGGCCGTAGCTGCTAAGCAAGCCGACAATCAATCAGTTTGTTTTGATATTGAACTCACATTAACTGGAACACCCCAAGAACAAGCCTCACCTTCTAACTGGACAGTGGCTTGGGTGGATAAACAAGAGCACTACCATCTTGTGAAGCTTCAGCAGCGTGATCCAGCTTCTGAGCCTGCAGGTGGAGAAACTATCTCTCCTTACGGTTCCTATAAGCAATGGACCAACTCGTTTCGCACTTGCGCTCCTCAAGCTCAAGTCGATAACGTAAAGGCCTTGGTTCTTACACCAAAGCAGCTGCCTTATAATTTTAAAGATGGGCTGAAATTAATTTGGAAATAAAAGTATCATTATAAAATAAAAAAGGGAGCTTTAAGCTCCCTTTTTTATTTCGCATTTTCTTCTGAGATCATTTTATTCAAATTCCAAAAATCATAGAGAATCCCCAAAGCGAAGAGACCACCCGTACAAAGATAAATGGCCCCTGAAAGCCAACGGCCAAGATAAAAACGGTGAATCCCGAAAACTCCGACAAAAGTTAAAAGTACCCAAGTGACATTATAGTCTTTGGTACCAACTCTATATTTCTCATCTGCCTCGCGGTCCATTCCTGGAATAAGAAATAGATCGATAAACCAGCCCACTCCTAAAAGACCAATCGTAAAAAAATACAATGTCCCCGTGGCCGGGCGACCGTAATAAAAACGGTGTGCTCCCATAAATCCGAAGATCCATAAAAGATAACCTACAAGGACGGAGTGAGACTTGTTTGAATCAATCATTACTTACCAGCTAATTTACGACGGTTACTTACAATTGAAGTGATCACTGATATCATTAAGACTCCAAAAATTACTGCCATCGTTACTTCTACTGGAGTATGGAAGAATGGTGAAGCACACATTTTTGCTCCGATAAAAATAAGAATCACACTCAATCCATATTTTAAGTGTTCAAAGATATCCGCGAATCCTTTAAGAGCAAAATAAAGAGAACGGAGACCAAGGATCGCAAAAACATTCGATGTAAAAACAAGGAATGGGTCATTGGTTATTCCGATAATCGCCGGAATTGAATCTACCGCAAAAACTAAATCTGAAAACTCCACAAAGATGAGAGTCACAAAAAGTGGTGTAATCATCCTCTTCCCATTTTTAACAGTGAAAAACTTATCTCCATCAAACTCGTGAGAGGTAGGAAAAATCTTTTTAACTCCCTTAATAACAAATGAGTTCTCTAGAGAGTCTTCTCCCCCATGAGGAAAGAGCATTTTGATTCCTGAAAAGATAAGGAATCCACCAAAGACATAGATAATCCACGCAAAATGAGAAAGAAGCGCGATTCCTGCCCAGATAAAAAAAGCACGCATCACAAGAGCACCAAGGATTCCGTAGAATAACACTTTATGCTGATACTGATTCGGCGTTTTAAAATAAGAAAAGATAAGAAGGAACACAAAGAGATTATCCACACTCAGAGATTTCTCTATGACATAACCGGTTATAAAGAGCATGAAATCTTCCTGGCCTCGCCAGTAAAGAAGAATCACACTAAAGGCCATCGCCATCGCAATCCACACTATTGACCAAAGAATAGATTCTTTAAAACCGACAGTGTGTGATTTCTTGTGGAAGACACCTAGATCAAGGGCCAGAATAACAAGAACAAAAAGTAAAAAGGCGATCCAAACCGCCAGTGAAGTCTCGTGGTACATTGAGTAGATCCCAAGTTAAGAGTTTTATACAAGTATTCTAAGATACTAAGCATAGAAGTTCATGAAAATTCTATAAAACTGAATGAATCGTTCAGTTAAGATTAAGAATCCAAGAAAACTGCTTGTAAATGAATCTGCGCCACAAGAGAATAATGGCCATGTCGAGTAAACTCATAACTGCACTAGACCGCGTCAAATCAGATAATAAGATTACCTTGGGTGAGCTGGCCCATGAATTACGTGGGGACGCCCTCATGATTATCTGCCTTGTCTGTATTCTGCCTTTTATGCAGCCTATTCCTATACCAGGTCTTTCAAGCCTTCTGGGGCTTGTGATTGTATTACAGGGAATCGCCCTCATCACTTCTGATAAGCCTCTTTTAACAGAAAAGCTTAGGGGGATTGAACTTGACCCTAAAAAATTTGAGATTATTTACAAAGCGGCAAAGAAGTTTTCTTTTGTAAGTTCCAAACTGGCGACTTACCCAATGCCCACAGTTGTTCTGAGTCGCCCAAATAAAATTATCACAGGTGTTCTCATTATTTTTATGGCCACTTTTCTTTCACTTCCACTACCAATTCCCTTTTCTAATTTTGTTCCGGCCATCGCTATCTTTTTTCTCTGTCTCGGGATATTAGAGGAAGATATTATCCTCTCTATCTGCGGACAGATGGTTGCCATTGTTATCATTGTTTTGGTTTATATTTCTGGAAATGTGGTTTGGGAGCAATTTGAAAACTGGTTGACTTAGAAGACCAGCCGGAGTGCTGGCCTTCTAGAAGTTAACATTATTTTTTGATTTTAACTTTTCTAATTTTTTCTACACGAACAGCTTTCTCAAAATGATAAAAACTTTTCATCTTAATTTTGGCCACAAACTGACCTTCATTTGAAGCACAGTTATACTTCACAGAGTAGTAACAAACGCTTGAGTAATAATCAGCGCCTAAACAAAGACCAAAAGATTTTTTCTTGTACTCACAACGAGCATTGTATTCAGCTTCGATATCTTTAATTTTATTTTCAACAGAACCAGCAAAAGCCGTTGATGTCACAAGGAAAGCAATAATCAAAAGAAATGATTTCATATAAGCTCCTAAGGATAAATATGGTGGACTTATACCTTAGGAGTTTTTTAGATGCAAATAGATGTGAAAAGTTTACTGGGCCTGATCGAGTGAGCAACCTGCTGAATTATTTAGAAGCGAGAGACCTTCAGGCTTAATTTCAACCTTTTTCTTGGCCTTCTCATCGCAATCCTCTTCAACCTTCTTCTCTCCTGGCATGCCTTCAACTACCGTTTTTAGCGATGGAGTTTTCTCCACAGGTTTAGCAATTTTTTTAGTGGCTGGGCCGGCCCAAACATTCATCACGATCAAACTTAAAAGGATAACAGCACTCTTCATTGACTACTCCTTGCTATAATTAAATTTTTTAAACGTCATCAGTGAACGGTAAAGTCTTCGAGGTAAAATCCCCATGAAACGAACAATTGTGGCAAAAAAGAATGGAAAGGCATAAAGCAGTTTCTTTCTTTCAATAGCGTACGCGATTTTCGCTGCGGCCTTAGGAGCAGACATCAAAAAAGGCATAGGATGAGTATGATGAGCTGTCAGCGGAGTCGCAATAAATCCCGGACAAATTGTCGTCACTTGGATATTAAATTTTTTTAAATCTAAACTAAGTGACTCACAAAATTTAATCACTGCGGCTTTTGTCGCTGAATAAGCCGCCACTCCAGGCAGACCATTAAAAGCGGCCAGAGATGAAATCGCCGCTAAATGACCACGTCCCTGAGGAATCATAATCTCCATAGCTGCTTCAAAAGTATGCATGACACCCACTAAATTAATATCAATCATTCTGTATGAATAATCCCAATCAGGAATTTTTGTTTTCTGCTTGAATCCGATTCCTGCATTCGCAATCACCAGATCAAGTCCTGTAGGCCGTGAAAATTCGGCCATGGCGGCTTTTAGTTTTTCTCTCTCCGTCACATCTGCTTCATAAAAAGAAACGCGATCTTCAAGCCCCTGAAAGCTGCTCTGAAACTTGAGACGATCACGTCCACAAACGCCTACTTTCCAGCCCTGGCCCAGATAGTATTTGGCCATTTCCATGCCAATTCCTGTCGTACCACCTGTGATAAAAACTGAGCTCATTATCGTTCCTTAGAGAGAAATAATCTCCGAAGATTTTACCATGGGGATTAGATTAGTGGCCATATTGCGCACCGAAATATTTTGAAATATATTGAAATTACGCTTGACTGAATTTTAGGCCTTCTATATAGTCAACCTACTTTTCAAATTCCTGGGGGAGTAGTTAAGTTGGTTATAACGTCTGCCTGTCACGCAGAAGGCCGCGGGTTCGAGTCCCGTCTCTCCCGCCATTTTTTATAGTAGTCGAACCGACTCTGACTCTCATCCCTTCGTGGTGGAACACTCCACAGCAAACCTTTTAAGAACACGCATTTAGCAATCGCAGTCTATAATTTTTAAACGACTTAAATCCGTAAGCCTTTCTTTGTATTAGCTTTGCATGATTATTAAAAGCCTCGGTGCGTGCATTTGTCAGCCTTGTACTAAAATAGCGTAGAATTTCATTAAACCATTTCTGAAGCGTTCTTCTCAAGGTGAGGACTTCTTTAATTTTCGATGAGGCCATCTTATCAATCATCGTAATCAATGACCTTCTTGCCTTCGTATAACCACGACATCGATAAAGTCTATGAAGTGCTCCTTTAAGAAAGCAAGTGACATTAGAATATTTTTCTCCCTGTCCCCCTTGTG
>JBMLQL010000052.1:0-2322 GCA_049241565.1 Bacteriovoracaceae bacterium
ATCTGGTGAAGTACGGCCTTTATTTGGGCCGGTGAATTAGGCCTTTATTCTGCAGCAGGGAGAGTTGTGCCTCATCTGGGTGAGCAACAGGTCATTGGTGCAGTTAAGAATCCCATCGAAGAACGGGAAGATTAAATGGCATCCGCTGATGATAAAGAGAATCCTAGATTCATTCAAAAATGAAATAAAAGCAAAGCCTAATCAATTTTAACTGCTGCATTGATCACGGTTTAGTATGTCTCCTGATTACCCAGGAGGTACAGATGTCTAAACAGAATGAATTAATTATTGAAAAGATGATTTATGTGATCAGAGATCACAAGGTCATGCTTGATAGCGATTTAGCTGAGCTGTATGAGGTCGATACGAAGGTATTAAATCAAGCAGTTAAAAGAAATATTTCACGATTCCCATTGGATTTTATGTTTCAGTTAACCTCTGAAGAGTGTGATTCTTTGAGGTCACAAATTGTGACCTCAAAAGTGGGCCGTGGTGGCCGTCGATACTTGCCTTATGTTTTCACCGAAAATGGTGTTGCCATGCTTTCCAGTGTCTTAAGTAGTGAGAAGGCAATTCAGATTAACGTTTCCATTATGAGGATTTTTACCAGACTGCGAAGCTTTCTTTTGCTCGAAAAAGATCTTTCTGAGCGAGTGACTAGATTAGAACACGGAACAAATCAGATGTTTAAAGTTGTTTTTGAACGACTGGATAGCTATGAGGAGATGGTTACTCCGAAATTGCCAGGGAACAGGAAAAAGGTTGGCCTTAAGTAAATAAAAAGCTTTGAGATCCCAATTTGGGATCTCAAAAGTGAATTAACTTTTCTGAAGCAATACGGTTGAGGACTTTCTCTAATACTACGCTTGGATAAAATTCTCCAAATCGATATGGTACAAGCTCTTCAAGTTCAAGAGGATGACCATTAAATACATTTCCATTCGCATCAGTGGCCCTTGATACGGCAATTATTTGTCCTACGATAAAATTAGAATCTAATGAGGCCCTTTCAGGATTTATAATAATCTTAAATCCGTTTTCGTGATTGCTATCTAAAACAGCATCAATACGAAGCCGAGAATAAGCAGCATCAGCGGCCTGATAAAATCCATATAGCTTGGCATTTAATTTCGTCTTCATGGCCCAGGTAAACCCATCGCATGAGGACACACATTCTTCATTGACCATTATGTAAACTTGGCCAGAGAAGTCATGCTCTTTAGCTTCGAAGGACGTCTCACTACATGGTTTGTTCGATTCGGCACAGAACATCGGTTCCGGCAAAGTGAAATCTCCATATTCAAGTGATTGCCAAAATCCGTTATTCAAATATTTTTGGAATTGGAGTTCGTGAGAACTATCTCCCCAAAGAATGGCATCTCTTAGTCTTTTATCTTCAAATTCTGGAGTTTTCTTGAACTGTACATATTGTTCTTGGAATTTACCCTTAAATAAGATCTGATAATATGGCACTGGTAGATTTCCACCATGATTACTCAAAACATCTATAATGAGGTGTTTATAGTTTGCTGATTTAGGAATCCAAATTTTTTTAAGAGCTTCTACTTCCTCATAAATGCTCTTGAATGGATTCATGGGGTCTTGATTTCTGTTATACTGAAACGATGCAATTCTGAGGAGAGCCACTTCAGGATTATCTTCTTTTTCATACAAGCATGCAAAAAATCCTAGATGAATACGCTTGAATCCTTTGTAGCGTTTGCTCTCATTCCAATCACATTTTTTTCGTAATGGGTCTCTAGTCGTTGTGTCTTCAGATAAGGTGAGTTTCACATCTATTCTTTGATCCTGGTGTTTGACAGTATAGATGAGATCAGTGTCACCTTTCCATGAAAGATTAAGGCTCAGTAAGTTCGATTCAAATTGCCGATGACATTGGATCTTTAAAGCATATTTACAGAATAGAAAATTTTCTGAGAGCCAACTTTGAATGCTTCGACCATTGATTGCAACGATCTCATCTCCCTCGCTTATATTTGCAAGAGAAGGATCTTCTATATGGTCAATTCTCATCTTCACGTCATTCTGATCAACTTCAGCGAAAAGCCATATAGATTGTCTTTTGTACCAAGGTAAATCAATTTGCTGATTCACTTTATTTGAGAAAATGGCCCGAGAATGTAGATTGGTGTAAGTCGCACTTAATTTTTGGAAAGAGTTGAAGAAGTCATTTAATGATTGGTTTGCCAATGTTTGCTTAACAAGTTTGTCTGTTGTTTCAACAAATGTTTCAGGCCGATCTTTGCGTGAAAGTAGTCCTTCGCCATCTAATCGTATCATCTCGTTTCGAAGTGCTAGAAG
>JBMLQL010000053.1:0-28829 GCA_049241565.1 Bacteriovoracaceae bacterium
TAGATTTTTGTTTTGACTGAGGACGCCATGTAAACGCTTTTAGTTACTACTGCAATTACCCAGTATCCAATTTTTACCCTATCTAAAATATCTCTTCCTGGTAAAATTATCTTTTTCTACTTCTCTTCCTGTTTAACAACTCATCATAACCAGTACGAATAAAAGCCTGAGCCTTACCACCAAGACTTCTAATTTTTTTTGCTCCCAAAACCATTGCAACACTAGCGCTATTGAATGATTTCAGGTCTTGAGCAGATTTTAAAAAAGGCTCAAGAGCAACAGATTCTGGCTCACTCATTTGTGGACTAAATGTTTTAAGATAGAGATTGAGTTTATATGCAATTTCATCTTTCAAGTCTACAGCCACTAATGCCGAGATTAGGTACCCCCTAGAACGTCCCGACTTTAAATCAGTCAAACTGTTCATCAGAACTGGAACGAGCGATTTCCTACCATAAAAACTAGAAAACATCCCCATAGCCACTAGCGTACAAGTCATTTCAGTAAATTTAGGATATCTCTTTTTTATAATTTCATGAAACCCCTTATCATCTCTTATTTTGATCGCAGCATCTATTCCACCTGCCACTGCTCCATTCTTGGCCAACATTTCTGAATGATAAAGTGCCTGAGTAACTAATGAGATATTTTTCATCTTAAAAAAGTTATCTTGAAGATCATATGCTTGAATTGCTGGAAGTTTTAAAAGCAAAGATTCAGATCGCTTCTTTGCTCCTGCAGCAAATATCAAAGCATCCTCCCACTGCTGGCTAGTTATATTTTCAACAAAGAAATCTTCATTCCAATGGTGATTAAAAAATTCACAACCAGCCAAAAACTCCATAAATGCTCTATGCGAAAACTCAAAATGATTACCAATCAACCTGCAAACTTCACTACCCTCACAGATAACACGTATGTAATCTGCAGGTTCTACCGATGTCTCGCCGACACTATCCAAAATTCTTTTGGCGGTTGGAAGAAGTTCATCAACAAGGATAGAAGAACTATTGCCTTTTACCATTTCAAATGCCGCATTTTCGAGTAAAGCTCTTACTTGATTATAGTCGAAAGCCTTGTTTGCATCACGACCTTCTCTCCACCGCCCTAAAGCAACTTGAAAAAACATATCAAAAAACTCGAACGCATTATTAGGCGAGTTCTCAATTTCCTCTGAAAACAAATGACTTAGAATATTAATTGCTAATGCAGATCTCGGAATTCTTTCCAAAACACCATTTCTTATTAAATCATGAAAACAGTCTAGTGATTTTTTAGAATTTGCAGGAACACTTTCTCTTAATAAATCAACTGCCTCAGATAGCTTTATATCTTTCACGTAAAAGACTGTTGGCTTTCTAGAAAACTCAACATTAAAATCTCCCAACACTCTACTTAGAATAAGAACTGTAGGTTCGCCAATAATATCTCTGGCCCTAGCAATAAACTGATCTATGAGCTTTGGATCGTAGTTCTTTTCAAACTGATCAATAACAAAAAGACTAGGTTGAGATTTTAGCCAACCAATTAAATCATCCTCTGAAATACCATCAAAATGTGAGCTTAATTGCTTGTGAAGGCCTTTTACAAAGCTTTCATCTTTAAGAAATTCAACTAGTTCTTGCGCTTTGAAATAGTAAACAATCCTTGATTCTTTTAAAGAGCTAAGCTCAGATTTCTTTAACTCTTCAATTGCCTGTTCAAGCAACTGAAAGACAGTATAGGTCTTTCCATAACCTGAACCTCCCTGTAACCACACGGTTGACTGATTTTGAATAATTTCAACAGATTTCTTATCTTGTGCACTTTTAAATTTTCCCTCAACTCTTTCTGGTGACGCCTTATAGCAGGTAACCCCTACCTTACCTAAGATTTTTGAATATTTTGTATCTATACAACTTTCGTCTTTTAACCTGTTTTTCAACCAGGTCAAGTAGCGCCCCAAAGTAGGCAATTTAAAATGAAATATTTCTGGAAGGTGCTTATCAACAAGTGGCAAAAGTTCATCTTGTGATAAAAACATTACATTGGCATTTGAGTAATTAGCAGGAATACTATCTTGTATCTGCGTTTTTGCTGCTTTTGATATTCTACCACTACAAGCGACAATAACCTTTGATGGTAAATCATCAACTCCATTTATCGTTTTAATTTTAATCTTGAATGATTGTCCTATCTGCCTTTCAACCTCGCTTAAGTTATTCTTGTCTGCACCGGATGTATTTTGAATCCCGCCTTTTTTTACAACGACTGCATAATACTCAGGCAATCCAAATTCATTTGATTTTTCTAGAATGAAGTCTTTTCCAAGTTCGCCTGGGCCATGATTAAAGTCGACACGCTTAAATCCAAGTTGATCAAATAGTGGATAAAGTATCTCCTTCATGAAAGGAACTTCTCCGATTTCTTCGTATGCATTAAATATCTGTCGTTTTGTATCCATAAAAATTCCTACTAAATTAGATATAGTTCACGCGTTATAGCACTTTTATTATTAAGCACAAAATTATTTCTTTTTCAGGTTGTCGACTGATTAAAACTTAAATAATACTTCTGATTTTTTTGTTAAGAAATGTATTTATATGGCTTTGCATAAGTAAGCGTAAAGTCTCATAAAGATAGACCCTCCAGAACAGCAAAAATCACGTCCTCAAAGCTCTTTGTTATTTGAATCCACTGCCTCTCCAAAAAAGATTCTTAGATATAACTGTAAATTATCTTCTGTCGTTGTACTTACCTCTGACTCAAAAAATTTCAGAATTAATATATTCGTGTTTCAAATACTTCACAAAATACAAATATGTAAAAATCATAACTGAAGAGTTTTGTAAAAATGCAAATAACTGTACTAAGCCGATAATAGAATTATCGGCTTAGGTTCTTAACATAAACCTGCTTAAAAGATCTGAAAATAAACTAAAAAGAGAACTAAATATCTATAAATTTTAACAATCTTGCCCTACAGCGTCTTCAGAAGTGAGCTTACGATCTTAAGCTTATCTTCTGAAAGACACCGGATTTTATCGAAGGCCTCATCTAAAATCTCATCCCTAATGATTTCCTCTCGCATCAAGCGATCAAATTCAGTAATGGGATGCCCATAAGATTCAACTATGTGCTCAATTCGATTTTGATCAAGGGTAATCCGTCCATTCTCAATATGACCGATGGACGGACGAGAATAGCCACAGACTGATGAAGCCTGATCTTGCGACAGATTTTTCATCTGCCTTAGAATTCTTAGAACCCTCACCTCTTTGGTGATAATCCGACAGTAGCTGCGTCTTTCCTGATTGGTAAAGACGGTCTTCTTTTTTCTAGTCCTAGAAATCCCCTTTCCTTTCTTTATTTTTTGATAATCCTCATTGGTTAAATCAAGGGCATTGAGGTAATTTTGGATTTTCCTCTCATCAATGACAGCACCACCCTTCTCGTATTTCTTGATCGCCTCGATGCTTAAATTAAGTCTCCTGCCCATTTCAATACGAGTCACCTTCATCATCTCTCGTGCGCGCTTGAGTGCTTTCGCATGAGAGAGATTGATCTTTTCTTTTTGCAATGACGTGGTCATGTTTCCTCCTTAAGGATGTTTGTCTGCCAGCGTCCGCTCTCCAAAAAATTTCCTATGGTTAAGCCCCGATATCGCCACTTTTTAAGAATAAAAAGGGGTACGGTTTTTTAGGGGGTACGGTCATAGCCAAAAATATAGCCAGATATAGCCAACCAGAGAGACCTCCGGAGATCTATGAACGCACATACAGATGAGGAGTTGAATGAACTAATTGATACTATTAGTTTTTAAATTTGAAGTAGTTAGCTATAAGGCGTAAAAAAAAGCCGCAACTGGTGCGGCTTTTCTATTAGAAATTTGGTGGATGAAACCATTTTAAAGTTGGTTCAAAGACCTTTTCGAATAAAAAGCCTCATACAGTCAACAGCAGAGATGTGCAGAGATTTTGATTAGTTTTCTTCGTCCAGATCGAGTTCATGGAGCACCAATTCTTCATGGGCCCCAAAATACTTTCCTGATCTAGCTGGAAGTAACGCCGAGAAAGTAACTTCTTTTACTTCGTTTTTAGTTTTCACGTTCACTGGAAGGAGATGATATTCCAGGATGTAATTGCCGTGATAAAGAACTGCCCGCCTAACTGGATTAACTTCACTATAGGCCGGATACAGCAATGGATTTTCCATGATTCGACTAACGAGCCCAAGGAATTCAGCTTTGAACTCCTGCTCATATTTTTCAGGATTTTTTCCGTCTTCTATGGCCCTCAAGTAGAGCCACGAGAGAGCAGATTCTAAATCATTTAAAAATTGATAAGTGTTTTGCTGCTGAATCATTCACCTACTGCTTGTTTGACCTGATATTTCTTCTTTACTTTAGCAGAAGTATCATCAAACAGCTTCTCAAAAGACGCAGGATTTTCACTTGTGACAAATTTCCCTTCTCGCACTTCAAGAGCTGCCAAAAGATTTCTTTGAAGGGATAAAACTTCATCTTTCAAATTAAGATATTCCTCTTCGTTCATTAGAACAAAGCGATCAGTTCCACGGGCGATGGCCACCGGTTTTTTCACTGCCATATCAAAAAACTCACTGAGTTTTGTTCTAAAAGTTCTGGAGTTCGTATTCATAATTACCTCGCTTAAGCAGTATTGTACGCAAGTGCGTACGCAAGCGCAATAGTGCCTGTAAAATTGGGGCATGATGTAGTATTTTCAGACATTTAGACACAAAAAAATGAGGGCCTGCCCTAAAGCAGACCCTAAAACAATCAAAAACTAAGAAAACAATGGAATCACATTTTTTGTCACATCTCGGGCCGGAATCACATCCAGCCCTTGAGCAATACCCTTAACATCAACACCCGACATTCTGACATAAATCTGAAAGGTCTTTAGATCATTCCAGCCACCCATTCGCATAACCTTCATCGCCTCCACTCCTGTTGCCAGTAAATGAGTCGCAAAGCAGGCCCTGAGGGTATGAAAAGTTACGTCTTTGTGAATTCCGATTTGCTCTAAAAATTCTCTGAGAACTTTTCCCGCATAACCATACTTCCATTCAGCAAACTCCGGCAGTATGAAGCGTTGACTTCCTCGCTCAGCTTTTAGGGACTTTATGATGTCCCAAAGCTGTGGATTGATATCAACATTTCGCCACTGGCCATTCTTGGGACATTTCAACCCTTCAATTTTTCGATTGTAAGATTTTGAAACACGGATGATGCCATTCTTCTCATCAATGTCAGCCCATTCAAGGGCCTGAAGCTCACCACTTCTCATCCCTGTACAAATGGCAAAGGCCCAGATGGGATACCATGGATGGTTCCTGAGTTTGGCCTCAAGAAGAAGTTTTCTCACTTCTTCAAGTGTCAGTATTGGTGGAACACGCTCTTCCTTTTTACCAACCTCAAGTCCATGAACTGGACTTTTCCCTGATAAGAAATTGTGCTGAATCAGACCTTCTTCTAGTCCCCATGTGTACACGGTATTGATAGAATTTTTAATTCTTTTCATCAAGGCCACACTCACCCCGTTGGATTGTGCCAGACTGATTATTTGCCTACCGTCGGCGCGAATCAGTTCTGAAGCAGGTCTGTCTTTCCAAGGTTTGGTATAGCGCTCAATACGCGCCAGGTGATCCCGCGTTGTGCAATACTTGTGCTTAGTGAAGTCAGGAGAATTTCTTTGAGAAATCTCCCAGCGGTAAAGAATCTCAAACCAAGTAAGACCTCGCCCTTCAAGTTTAGCAATGGCCTCCGTTACTTCTTTAACTAATCTTTTCTCTTCTCTTTGAGCAGTGGATAAAGTATCGATGCCTGAAACACTTCGCTGGACTCGAACCCGTTTAAGATTTTTACCCCGAGCATTAACATAAACCTCGTAAAACTTTTTCCCGTCTTGTGTGTACTCTCTAATTGCCATTGATACCTCCATAAAAAGATGTATCAATGAGTGCATGGAGTTCAGCTTTCTTAAAATAAAGACGCCCATTAAACTTTCTGGCCATGATTTTACCTTTGTAAACCATCTGCCTGATCGCATGAGTCGACTTTCTAAGATAGACTGCTGCTTCCTCTGTTGTTAACCATATTAAATTTTCAAAGAGCACTTGAGCATTTATTTGCTCGCTCTCACTATATACTTTCTCAGTTTGTTTGTAATTACCTCTGATAAAGTTTTCTGGCATATCCCTCCGAACTTTCTTGATAAGATTTTCTGTGCTTAGACTCCATACCTTCTTCCCTTGTTCTCTTTCTCATTTCTTCAGTCATTGTATGCATGTGTTTTTTCCTTTTTTTATTTTCCTCTTCCAAATAAGATCCCCGCCAATACCCCATAGCTTTGCTGACCACTTCCGCTCGTAGGGTGGGAGTGGTCAGCAAAAAATAGCGACGGGGAAATTGGCGGGGGAGAAATTATTCTAAAGACTTAGAAACTTAAAACTCAAACATCTACCCAAAGTCCTAGTTTGACTCTGGCTTTGAGTTATCCAGCAACAAAAATCTGATTCCTATATCCACTGGGATGGTTAAAAGGAACCACCAATACAGTGGCAGGATTTCTCTTTTTTCAAAGTGCCTTGGTAGCCAGTCGGCATATCCATCAAGCATTTGGTATTTGATCTTGATATAAACATAGAGAGCTAAAGTAAACGTA
The DNA here is from genome assembly GCA_049241565.1 of Bacteriovoracaceae bacterium. Classification (GTDB taxonomy): domain Bacteria; phylum Bdellovibrionota; class Bacteriovoracia; order Bacteriovoracales; family Bacteriovoracaceae; genus DZBG01. The sequence continues at coordinate 6,666 of JBMLQL010000053.1, forward strand.
AAGAACAGTCCAAGACCATTTAATAAATACGTGCGAAACTTATATTTGTGCTTAAAGTTCAACATTTTCCTCCTTCTTGGAATTAAAAATCTAGGCCAGTGTCATAAACTTAAACTTGTCGGTGTCATCACCAATTTCATAGCGTCCATTAAATCTTGTAATAAGACCCCCAACCTTTTTCTGGATAGACTCATCTTTAACGACATAAAGGACTGAATCATATTCAGAGCTGGTTCTGTAATCCAAAATGATCTCCCGATAACGCCTCTCCGACTTGGCGGTAAGTTCAAGTTCCAGTGCCATTTTTTTATTTGTCCTTGGATCGATTAAAATAGCATCTGGGATTCTTTTTTGATCAATCTTGGTTGGTTTTAATATTTTCCAAGACGCTTTAAATATCCTCAGCACATCGGTCAGTAATAAATCATGGTAGAGACAAGATAAATTTAAGCTCGCTGGATTTTGATTTATGTCCTCCGTCATTTTATAATCCTGGAGCCTTCTCAATCCTTCCTTGGTCAACACATAAACAACTCCTAGGATCTCGCCCCTTCGATGGTAGGCGATGAGATTAATACTCACTGCCTTAATAATCTCCGCTGCCATAAGTTTAGATAATCTGTTGTAGACCGTGGGCCTTTTGTTTTCAGGAAAGTGTTTTTCATGGACTTGGTAAAAACTTAAAAACTGACTGTCATTAATATCTTTCAAAAGCTCTATGTCACGAACGGTTAACCGTAAGTTTGATTTAATCAATCCTTGCCTCCTATTGATTGAAACTGGATGGCTTCTGTTAAATTGCCTCTAGGTGTTGGAACATGCAGGACTCCACGCCCACGATTCAAGCGCTTAAGGTCATTTGGGTGAACCTTGTAGGATTCAACTTCTCTCATGGAGCCTCGTCCTGTTGTTTTGTGACGCTTAAAAAATCCTTCTTCCTCCACTTGTTCAGTGAATTTATCTTCAGTAAAAGTTCCCATGTGCCGAGCAAAATAATCCGCTGTCTCTGGATCATTTAACCCCAGGATGCATTTGATATTGGTGTTGGTGATGACAGATTTTGCAAAGTCTGGGGACACTTTTGATAAATCACTCATGGACTGATGGGATAAGTGCAGGGCGACTTTAGCTGAGCGAGCCTTGTTTAAAATACTCACAAAGCCTTCATAGGCAAACTCTGAGAACTCATCCAAAAACACCGAGCAGAAGTCATTGTAGGAATTTTTCTCACGATCCCCCACACAGTACGCCAAATCTTGCAGAACAAGCTTTCCTAACTGATGACCAATCTTTTGGTATTTAAGAGTGGGAATCGACATCAAAAGAAGCTGAGTACCTTTATCTGAATCCATCACCTCTGAGAGACTCACCTCATTTTCGCCACCATTTACAAAACTTGCGATTTCGCCCACGGCAAAGGGAGAGAGCTGACTGGTAAGGCCTGCGAGCTTTTGCTTTCGATCGTTTGCCGGAGTTTTAAGATACTCCACAAGATGCTTTTTAAGCGCGTGACCGTCAGGCAGAACTTTAAGCTTATCAGCTAAAATCTTCTCATCTGTCAGAAGCTCATAGAGAAGCTTAAAGCTCACCGTCTCTTTCAACTCGAAAATAAGGCGCACTAGATATCCACAGATATCGTATTGAACTGCGCGATAAAAAGGATCATCAAACTCAAAGGCACTAAAGATGCGGTCCACTATCTGTTGAGGTGTACCCAGCCTGATTGGATTGATCCGCACAGATTCATTGGGTTTATAGAGATCAAACTCATGCACCCAGACATTTAGCTTATGCTTTTCAATCTCATCTTTAAGCTTAATCGGGACATCACGGCTGCCTTTACCATCGATTAAGATCACAGATTTATGCCGATAAAGATCCCGCAGCGTCCATGGAATCACGACACTTTGAGTTTTTCCTCGTCCCGTGGTCCCGATGATCTGCACATGAGTGCATCGAAGCTCATCGCTGAGATGTAGATCCACCTTGTCATGAGTCTTTCCTACGAGAATATTCTTCTTCGTTTGATCCCAATGGGGTGAAAGAAGTTGTCCTCGCTCCTTAATGTCTTGAGTTTTCTTCATTAGGCGATGAATGACTAGCCCAACCAAAAGTAAAAATATCCCCCAAAGGGTGAGATAAATTTCTTCATAGAGATTTACATACCAACCGATAATCTTTCTTTGATTTTGAGTCCACCAACCGACGAGCCCCATGGCAATCATAATTCCACAGACAGCAATAGCGTCCGGCCCAGATTCATTTCCTTGTCTTTCTTTATTCATTTTACTCCTTTTAAAACTTTGAGCGTGATTGCCCAAAGTCAGTTAAGGGGCCATGTGTTTTTTTGGATGGAGTGATATGAGGTGGGCATTTTCATTCGGAAGTTTTTTAATTCTCCTTTACTAATACTGATGATCCAGAATGAAAACGTGATGTGGTTTTAGAGAAAAGGCTTGATAAAAAAGTATTTTCTGCTATAGTTTAAAGAATTCTCGTCGAAAAGAATCCAAAGCAAACTCACCACCCAATTTAAAACATGGCCTCCATTTATAGGAACCTTTACGGGGTTAGTTTTTCTCTAAGCTCCTGATAAAATTAAGACAAAATATTTTTTGAAAAATTCTTACAACTGATAAACTTATTCTAAGAATTAAATTCTTCGAGGAGTTTATCCATTGAAGGTGCGGGCACAAGTCGCAAAACCATGCGAAAAGAAAGGAGATTCCCTTCGAGGACTCCCTCACTGCGAGTGCCTCGCCCCCTGCAAAAAACAAAATGGATATTTAAAACCAACATCTCCCGGGACCATCCATTATCTGCGCTCACAAACCTCTGCCTTTCAAGGCTGCCTTCCCCTTGAAGAGAGTTTGATTCAAGAAAACCTGATCCGCTATGAAACCCGTGAAGACGGCGGCCTTGAAGTTTTATTTGAAGGATTAGAATCTGCTCAAAATCTTAACTCTGAAATTTTTGAGGATGACGGGACTCCCACTAACCTTGAGAGTTTCTTTAACTTCATTCCAGATCTTCTCACTGATAAGCGTGACAACGACAGAAAGCTTAAGAAAGCCTCTCATAGCGATAAGAACTTGCGGGATATGTATCCTGAAGCTCTAGGAATTGCTCATTCCAGCATGGCTGGCTTATGGGCTCCGGCCCCGCAAAATCTGCAAGACTCTTTTTTCCAATCCATGTATGCGCGAGGAGATTTTGATCGGCAATCTGAAGACATCCAACAAGCTGCGACCTGTCTTTATTATGGGATCGATATACCGCTTGCCATCAAAAAGATTTGGCCTCGATATACTGAGAAACGGTTAAGGGACATCACCGCAAAAATCTGGGGCCTTGTTCATAAACGCATGCCTTCATGGGCAAAGAAATTTGATGGGATCTGGAAGCGGCTCACGAGCGAGCAGGCAGAAGCCTTGAGTCTTGAGTGGTTCTATGAAACGGAAGAAAAGCCCACCCAAATCGAGAACGCCAAGACTCTTGGAATCAGTGTCGACTCCTATCAAGAGCGCTTAGAATGGGCGATCAAAAAGATCATCAAACACTATCCTGAGTTTACCCCAAAGAAGCGGCGGTCAAAGTCCGAGCCCAAACAAGCACCACCAGTGGCGCCACTTTATCAGGTTCTGCCTTCAGGTGAAAAAGTTGAAATCCCCATCCCCGTCAAAAGAGAAAAGCCTCTTTCAAATAAAGAGCTATTTGAGATCAAGAAATGGTCTTGGGAGTCCTCTAAAAACTATCTCTTCCGTTACGATGCCTATACTGATGTTGATGATTTTGAGGATGAGGAAGAACTCGAGGCTGAGCAAGAAGCTATCGAGCAGGAGCATCAAGATCATTTACTTTTAAAAGCTGAGGAAGCCGAGAGAACTCAGGAAGGCGAGCTTTGATGGCCGGCCTTCCTGAGTTGTTTTCTTTTACATTAACGAGCTAGCTCTGGGTCGGTGACTAGTGGATTGTATTCATATAACGTTCATAGAAATCATGAGCTTTACTTGAACAATTATTCAAATCATTTAAAGCAAGCTTTATCCCTTGAACATCACCTCTTTCAACATTGATGAGAATATTTTTCTGCAAATTGCACACGTACGAATCAGAAAAACGATCATGAACGAATTTTATAGCAGCAGGTACATCACTTTGGATTTGAGAATTTACACACTTCTGGACAGCTTCGTGAGTACAATTTCTTAGACTATTTGGTCCAGCATTACTAGATTGTCCATAGGCTTCAATTCGATGTCTTTGAAGGTTACATACGAGAGATTGATTTATGGCTTCACCAATAAATTGCGAACATTGATTTTTTATTGCTTCATCGACTTGAGCATAAACTGAAATCGATCCTAGTACCAATAATCCGACCAATATTTTTTTCATAATAATCTCCCGCGCTTGCGCTCATAATGACTAAAAGTCATCCGTTGTTAATATTTCATTCGTTTTTAGTGACCAAGGATCTCAAAAACTCACTTTTCGATTCATTGGTCACTTTTTCTTTATTCATCAATCTACCAGTCACATCAATGACTAGAGCTTCTTACACTGAATGGATTCTTCTTTTTGTAGTTGATTTTGTTTTTCTTTCTCAAAAGAAAGACAAACTTTTTTCAGTATTCCGTCCACCGGCTTATTATTAGACGAAATGCCACTTTTACTAATTTTGACTAATCCTGCAAAGTGTTGAACCGATAATTCAACTGAAAGACCACTAATGAGTTCAGCCTCAAGCTTCTTATCTTTACCAAACAGCTCCTGCGAAGCTAGAAAGCCTGAGATTCCACTTCTTATTCTTATTTGGGCTTCGGTAGCTTCACTTGTGGAAAGTTCAGTTTGGTTATAAATTCGGGCTGAATCAATTATTTTATCAACCAAGTCATTAAGCCCACTGGCCCATGCAATTGTAGAGACTAGAGATATTAAAAGCGCCAGCTTCTTCATAAATTCCTCGTTCATTTAACTAATGGTTAAAACCATCATGTTGTTAATAATTCTTTCGTCATAGTGTACAAGACCCAAAATTTTTAAATAGTCCCCATGAATATTCTTCATAGGGGACTTTTCAAAGTGTCCAATCCCAATACAGGGACTTAAGTCATCAAAATGTTTGAATTAAGGTCTGAATAAGCTTTAGTTTGTCCTCCGGTAGGTTCCTCATCTTCAAAAGACAACTCTCCAAAACCTCGTCACGCAAAACCTCTTCACCCATGAGGCGATTAAACTCACTCATCTCCATCCCATAGCTGGAAACAATATGCCGGATGCGATCCTGATCCAGCTCAATCCTGCCATTTTCAATGTGCCCGATGCTGGGCCTGGAATAACCACACAGTGAAGAGGCCTGATCCTGACTGATGCCTTTCATTTTTCTCAGAGTCTTCAGAACCTGCACTTCCTTGGTCATTACTTTTTTGTAACTTCGTCTTTGAGAATTTTCTGTTACGACCTTTAAGCGCTTTTTGCTCTTGAATGACCGCCCTTTCTTGGCCTTCAGAAACTCTTCAATACTTATTCCAAGAGCTGAAAGGACTGCATTTATTTTGGCCTGATCTAAGGGGGCCTCAGCGCTTTCAAGACGGTCAATAGTCTTAACTGATACCTTAAGCCTTCTTGCTAACTCAACTTTGGTGATTTTGAGCTGTTCCCGGGCCCTTCTGAACGCCTTAGCATTTGATAAATTCATTCGTTCCATGTTGGAGAGCGTAGTCATGGCAGACTCCTTTTTTTTGTTAAGTGCCAGCGGACGCTCTTTGAATGATTCAATATGGTTAACGCTAAAATCGACACGACATTTTTTGTCCGGCACGACATTTGAAACAGACACGACATCGGCAGCCAAACAGACAGCCACAAAAAGCCAACCGGAGAGATTTCCAGAGACTTTTGATTTCGGTTTTGAGGAAGGAACTCATGCACTCATTGATAAGTGATTGATTATTAATTTCATGATGTTGACTGATTGGCATAAAAAAAGCCGACTCAAGGTCGGCTTTTCTATTAGAAATTTGGTGGACCCATGCGGGATCGAACCGCAGACCTCAACACTGCCAGCGTTGCGCTCTCCCAGCTGAGCTATGAGCCCTTAAATAAGGTAGATATACCCTAATATAGGAGGTATTAGTCGGCAAGGGTATTTTTTTGAGTTAGACTTTTAGCATGAAAATCACCCCTTTTTTAATCGGTAGCGGCATGGCCGGGCAGGCCATCCTGAAAAGTCTTGAAGTCATTAAACTAATAAGTCCTGAACTTCATCTCGCACCCACCGTACCTCTTAAACGCGATCAGAGCTTAGAAGGCCTCGTTGCCAACGCAGAGAATGCCGTTCTATTCATTGCCAATCCTTCGGCCCTTCATGCCAGCACGATCCTTAAAGCTGAGACTGTGGGTTTTAAAACTATTGTTTGCGAGAAGCCCATCGCCACAGACCTCGATCAAATTGAGCTGCTTAAAAAGGTGAAGGCCCGTGTGGCCGTTCTTCACGGCTACCGCATGATGTGGGGACCACAGACCATTGAAAAAATGCTCAATGGTGGTGAGTTTGGTGAACTCATCTCTATTGAGAGCAGATTCTGGCAGTCCTCAGTGGCACAAAAAGCACTCTCCAAGGCCCCTGAGAGGGCCCCATGGAAAAGTGATATCAGTCTTAATGGAAAATATGATGTGCTTCTGGACTTAGGTTCTCACTGGATAGACATGATCACCTATCTGGCAGCAGACTTTCCTTCATCAACCGAGGCACGACTCTCCACCATCAATGCCCTCTCTCCTGGGCGTGACACCCATCTTAATCTCAACCTTCAATTTAATAATGGTCTCTATGCCACAGGCTCAATTTCTAAAGCGGTTCACGGCACTGGGAATAGTTTTGAGATAAATATTCTTGGAGCGAAGAAATCTTGTTCTTGGAATTTTTTAAATCCTGATGAAATCATTATTGGTGAGGGAGCTCATCAATTGACTCGGAAACGAACTGAGAGCTCTCTTGGTGGAAAACAAAACTCATTTCATGGGTTAGGCTGGATTGATGGCCATATTGAAGTGATCCATCAAATTTTAATGGAACTCAATGGAAAAAAAGGTGACTATCCTAATCTTGAAGTATCACTTAAAAATTTAGAATCACTATTGAAGGCTAAATTTATTTAGTTCTTTTTATTAAAAATACTGCTAACCAAACCCCTAAGGCCTTTTCCGTGCATGGCCCGAAACAGAATTTTTCGAAGTGTTTTATGCTTAAGTTGTTTCGCAATATCTTTGGCCGTTTTACCTTGGGCATTTTTCGCCTTCGCCTCTAATCCCTTACTCAAAAGAACTTCTAAAGCGGCTTGATTATTCGCCTTCACCGCTGCAAAAAGAAGAGATTCGCTGTTTCTACTTTTATAACCAATGTCAGCTCCAGATCTGATTAAAATATTGATCATCTCTTCAAACTGCGCTTTGTTATGATAACTCGCGATCAAAAGTTCGACTGGACGAACGCCACTTAAGCTTTGGTGATTAGCACTGGCCCCCATTTTAAGAAGTTCTGCCGCTGTCTCAATTTGTTTATTCTCAATGGCCGTCATCAGCGGAGAAACACCGTCTGCCCCATAAGTATCAACAAAAAAATCAATATTCATTTTTTTTATCTGCTTAAGTTCTTCAAGTTTCCCTTCTCGAGCGATAGTTTGCATCGTCTCACGGAGAGCAATTTCAGGGATGGATGAAATTCTTGAAACACCTTCACCTAAACAATCATCTTCCTGACAAACATTCACTTCAATACACATCTGTTGATTATTTATTTTAAAATCCTCTTCTCCTGAAACAAGAATTCCTTCAACTTTCCCAGTTCGCTGATTAAAAACAGGAGAACCTGAGTTCCCTAAAAATGAATCAAGAGTGGTATAAAACTGAGTCACTGAATCATCATCCCTCACAGCTCCATCAGTGGCTATCTTTAGAGGTAAACCAAGGGGAGCGCCAATCATGGCCAGACGATCCTTTTTACCAATTTTATCAGCGATATTAACTTCTAAGCTCTCACGTCCATGGGCCACGCGATCTAATTGAATCATAGAAAAATCTAGGCCATATTCATTTGCGGCCATCGAGCGAATAATTCTTTTACAAGAGTAAATACGATCCTCAGAAATATCTAAATTAACCTTTCCTTCAATATCCGCCACAAAATCAAAAACCCATTTTTTATCTTGGCAATCCGACTCAGTGTGAACGCAATGACCAGCGGTAAGTAGAATATCTGGGGCTACTAGAAATCCACTACAGTCTCCAGGATTGGCCTGGTCAGCAAAACGAGTTCCTTCGCAAAGGCCCATTTCAACGCCAGAAGAAGAATCTTTAAGAGTATTTTTTTGTCTAAGAGTCCTTGAAGGCAGCTGACGAGATCCTAAAATCTTTGAAAGGCCCAGATCACTGGCCTTCACTTGAACCGCCACCGAACGTGCTTTATTTTTCCAGAAAGCATCCCCCTGAGAAACCTCAATACGGTCATCTTCACCATAAATAACTAATGGCCCAGCACTTACCTGAGTGGACAGGAAAACAAAAACGGCGATGGCCAGAGGATTAAGACTTTTCATGACCCTATGATAGGCCAGCTTGGAAGGGAGAATTGATCTTTTTAATGCACCATGTAAATTTGATCTTATTTGACGGGATTAACGGTATTTAGGACACTAGAGGGAGTCTTTTTTAACAGAGGTAACTATGGGAATTTTCGTTAACCGTACACTTAATATGAAGCAGATAGCGGCCATTGGCCTAGATATGGACTACACCCTTGTTCGCTACGACTCTGTGGCCTTTGAGCAAATGACCTACGAAGAGATTAAAAAAAAGCTTGTAGCGGACTATAAATATCCAGCGGAAGTCAAAAAACTAAAATTTGAATTTAATCGCGCCATCCGTGGGCTTGTCATCGATAAGCCCCATGGAAATATTTTGAAACTATCGACTTACTCAAAAGTAAAACATAGCTTTCATGGAACGAAGGAGATGGACTACAAGGATCAACAAAAAATTTATCAGGGCCTGACGATTGATCTTAATGATTCAGATAGATTTTCTATTGTGGATACCACTTTCTCAATCGCTTATTGTGTTCTCTATATGCAGATTGTCGATCTGAAAGACAAGTCGCCAGATCTGAAGCTCCCTGATTATAAACAGCTTGAAAGTGATCTTCTTGAGGCCTTAGATATTTCTCATAGAGATGGAACACTTAAAGGTGAGGTCAGAAAAAACATCAAAAAATACATTGTGACTGATGCTGATACAGTGAGTAGTCTTGAGCGCTTTAAGATGCATGGAAAAAAAATCTGGGTTGTGACAAACTCAGATTACTCATACACAAAGCTTCTTCTTGATTACGCTATCAACCCATTTCTTAAAAATCATAAATCATGGTCAGAGCTTTTTGATATTGTAGTGACGAGTGCGGCTAAACCAAGATTTTTCACTGATAAAATGCCATTCTTGGAAGTCGATCCAGAGACAGGTCTGATGAAAAATCACCACGGTCCAATTGAAAAAGGAATTTTTCAAGGTGGGTCGGCCAGTGTTCTTCAAAAGGGTTCAGGTCTATCAGGGGAGCAGATTCTTTATCTTGGAGACCATATTTACGGAGACGTTCTCTCAATCAAGAAAACATGTAACTGGCGTACCGCTCTTGTGATTGATGAATTAATCCAAGAAGAAGAGGCCATCGCCGCCTCTTCAGGTCTCATGAAACAGATTAATCAATTGATGGATGAAAAAATTGATCTCGAGAAAAAGATCGATGCCATCTATGACAAAGAAATTGATAAGGGTAAAAAACCAGAGAAAGATAAAATTCAAAAGCATTTTAAAGAGATTGAAAAATGCGATAAACAACTAGGGAAGCTCATCCGCTCGCATTCAAAGTTTTTTAATCCATTCTGGGGTGAAACGATGAGAGCTGGGAATGAGCCCTCAAGACTCGCAGGACAGATCGAAAAGTATGCCTGTATTTATATGAGCAAAGTGTCTGATTTTATCGATTACTCTCCTAGGTCTTATTTTAGACCTAAGAGACGCTCTCTTCCTCACGAATCTTAATCTGTTAAAATTATTTCATAGCGCTCTGGGAGTCCCTGGGGCGCTAAAACTTGCCCTTGATTAATCACAATATTTCTCTTAAGAATAGCGCTCAAAAAATGCTCGATTTTTGACTTCATATAATAGCGGTAAAAATCCATCACATCTGCACTGACCTCTTTGAGAAAATAATCAAAATGTTTTTCTGGTTTGAGGCTAAGAACGCAGGCCCGCTCCGAAGAACTCACAAGTTCAAATTTAAAATCCATTTGATAAAATTTTTGCTCACGAATAAAAGCCTCCATCAAAGAGGATAGACTTTTAGTTTTTTGATACTCTTTCATAAGCTCACCATGAAATATGGGAGAGGCGTATCTTGATCCTAAAACTTTAATATTCTGGATATTGCAGATATTATTTTTGATAAAATAATAAATAATATCAAAAACTAAAAAATGATTAATCTGATGATCAAAATCGACAGCAAGGTCAATGTCTATCCCAAGTGAATCAAACATTTTCTCGACGGCTTCATCTCCCTGAGATTGTCTTAAATAAGAGACAAAAGGATAAAGTTCACGACTCTTGAGCCCGCGAAACATTCGGTAGCGTTTTGGCCATTTCACAATACTTGGAACATCAAGTGAGCTTAAGGGAAAATGCCTATCAATCACACTACTCTCAAGGGAGACCACAGGAATTTCAAGATAACGACAAAAATCAAACCACTGTGGCGCCGAGGGCACCAAAGTTCCATGCTCCAGTTTGGAGAGGGCACTCTGGGAGCAGCCTATGGCCTTGGAGACAGATTCTTGATTTTCTTTTTTGTACCGTCTGGCCGCCTTCATCAGGCGACCGATGGCCTTGTATTCTTCTTCCATCCCTTTATTATAAACGGAGATAGATTTTAACTAGATAAATTTATCCAATCGTCATAAATCTTATGAATGAAATCGTGAGAAATGTTGTTATTCAGAGAAGTTAGAATTTTATCGAGATCTTCAATCGATTTAAATCCAATAAGACTACAAACAGGCTTTCTAGTACTTAGGGCATATCCCAAAGAAAAAGAGGCAAGCTCTAATCTATGGAAATTTAATAACGACTTTAGCTTATCAATTTTGGCCAATTTTAGTGCCACTTCTTTTCGGCTCCACCATGGGGCCCATGACCTTGCATCACTAGAGTCAAACTTGCGCTCCTCTGTCACTCGGCCTGAAAGAATGCCCTTATCAAACGTCCCCCATCCCATAAAAAGTTGTTCATCAAGTAGTGGCTCAACTAACTCATAATTTTTAGTCGTCCATAAATTATGCTCCGCTTGAAAGCCGATCACTTCAGTTATTTCTTGGGCCTTCGTTAAATCTTCATCATTAGTGTTAGCTAAACCAATATACCGAATTTTCCCGGCCTCTTGGGCACGATATAAAACTTCCATAGGTTTTCTGATGTCTATCTTTGGATCAGGCCAGTGGATCATATAAAGATCAATACAGTCACGTTGAAGTCGATTGAGGGACTCATGAAGCATTTTAGAAATAATTTTAGGATCATTGCTCATATTCACACGACGAGTGTCATGCCAATCCACTCCGCCTTTAGAAACAATAAAAGCTTCATCAGATTGTTTAAGGTATTTTCCTAATCGAAGTTCAGAAAGACCAAATCCATAAATAGGGGCCGTATCAAAAAGATTTATTCCACGCTCAAGAGAGCCTCGGATAAGGGTCTGTGCTTGATCCTCGCTCATTTCACCAAAACCATATCCTCCGCCCTCTCCACTCAGAGAGGCGCCCCCAAACCCAATAGGAAAGATCGTTTTTTGAATAGTTTTGACTAGAAATGGCTTCATGACTCTAGTCTTAATTGACAAATATCAATAGCTCAAGCACATTCACTTTATGCACCTCATAACATTCGCTCACTGGCCTGAGGCCCGTGCTTTTTTTGACCATTTCTCCCCCACTCGTCACCCGAAGTATGACTGGGCCTATGAGTTTAATGGAGGAATGATCATTATTACGGGTGAAGGCATTCACGAGGCCCTTTCAAAAACAGTTCTGAGTCTAGGCCTTTATCCTCAGATCAATGAGATTTACAATTTTGGTGTGGCCGGTACTTTAAGTGATTCACTTCCTCTTCATGATATCAAAGAAGTCAGAACGGTTTACGGATTTGACTCCAACCCCCTTTTTAAAAGTTTTACACTTCATGGAGATACTGATCTTGTGACCAGTGGAGAGCGAGTCCTCACTCAAGAAGCGCTGGCCCCTTTAAAAACTATGGGAAAACTTGTGGACCGTGAGCTTTGGGGTGTGGCCTTTGCGGCCAAGGAAGCGAGACTTCCTCTGCGCTCATTTAAATATATTTCGGATAAGGCCGGAGAGATTGGCGCCTGTGAAATGGTGAAGGAGCTGGCCGATGTGGCGTCATTAAAGCTGCTAGAGATTTATTTAAAGATCACTCCACAAACCTCATTAGCACAAATTCAGCTTGAAGGTCTTTATTTCACCTTCACCCAAGAAAAGCAGCTTGAGAGTCTTCTGCAAAAACTAAGTTCAAAATTTGATAAAGACAAAAATGTCTGGCTAGAATCTCCCATTCTCAAGAGTCTTCAAACTGAGAAGCTTCTCCCCAAAGAACGGACAAAAAGATTTCTCAGTTTTTTATCCAAAGAACTTGATCCATTCACTTATTCTTTACATGAAAAAGTTGAAGAAGTATTCTCTGCTCTGACTCAGGAAAAGATTATCCTTACTCCAATGAATCAGATGGAGACAAAGGAGCTAAAAGTTCAGTTCAGTTTTCAAACAAAAGAAGAATTAATCGAAAAGACTCAAATGCTCAAAAATTTTGATTTTGAGAAATACTATTCACTCTGGAGAGGAAATCTAGATGTGGAGTAATATCTTTATTGAGAAAAAATTAGAAGCTCATCCGAGGGCCCAGCACCTTCTCTCCCTTTTTCCTAAAACTCCTATCACTACCATTAATCGCTACGATGAGTACTGGGGACGATTTAAAAAACCTTATCTTCACAAGCGAGATGAGCTTAACCTTTATATCGCTGAAAAAAGAGGTCAACTCGTCAAACGCGCCCCTGATGCTTATGGGCTCGCCGGTGAACCTCATTATTATTTTATTCATGCCTATAATTGTATTTATGAATGCCAATACTGCTATCTTCAGGGGCATTTTAATACCCCTGATCTCGTTCTCTTTCTCAATCACGAAGATATTATTCATGAAATGACTGAAACCGTGAAACTCCACCAAGAGAAAGTCTGGTTTCATGCCGGAGAATTCTCTGACTCTTTGGCCCTCTCCCATATGACAGGTGAGCTGCCTTTGTATTTTGATTTTTTTAAGATTCGTCCTAACGCCTATTTAGAACTAAGAACAAAATCATCTAATATCAGAGAGCTGAAAAAGCTATCTCCTCTTGAAAATGTCATTACTAGCTTTTCACTCTCGCCTGAAATGATCTCTAAGCGTATTGATCTCAAGACCCCAAGTCTTAAGGCCCGGCTTGATTCCATGAAAGAGCTTAAAGACTTAGGCCATAAACTGGCGATTCATCTTGATCCGATCATCTATACTGACACTCTTGCCGAAGATTACACTCATCTTTTTGAAGAGCTAAAAAAGCGAGATCTTATTGAGTGTCTGCGCTACGTCTCCCTTGGAGTGGTGCGATTCACAAAAGATGTTCATCGAGAGGTGGAAAGAAATTACCCAGACTCGATGATTCACACTCAACCCATGATCAATAGTTTTGATAACAAAGTCCGCTACAACCACACTCTCCGTCACTGGATGCTCGGTAAAGTCAAAAGTCTTGCTCTTGAATTTGGATTCACGGAGAATCAACTTTATCTTTGTATGGAAGACGATGCTTAAAGAAAATGGTTATTGTCTGGATTCATTTACACTTGATCCTATTGTAAAAGAATGGGTGCGAATGGATGAATGGCAAAAGGTTGATGACCACTTCAAACAACTTCTCTCTCCCTCAGGAGACCTTTTCGTTTATCTTCAAAAATATCTCCCCTTTTCTCAAGTTGAAACCATGCTTGCAGTACGAGATTCTCAGAACGATTGGGAAGAAGACGGCATTTGGCATGATGATGGTTCAAGACAATTTGCCATCTCTCTTTCTCTCAATGAATTCCCTGAGAATATTGAGGGTGGGAAATTAGGTTTTCGCAAGATTGGTAGTGAGACGATGGAGCTCATCTCAACTCCAAGATTTGGGGAGATGATTGTCTTTCTTTCAGGGCTATATGGTTATGAGCATCGGATTCATCGGGTGACAAAAGGCAGACGAGTTATTTTAGTGGGGTGGTTTAGTTAGAGGAGCACATTTGTTCAAGCTCTTCATTAAGTCTTTTTCTCTCACGAAGTGAAGCCTTAATCTGTTGAGGCACAAAGAAGAGATTAACTCCTAAATAACTCTGCTTCGTTTCGAAATCAGGATCTTTAGAATTCCAAAACTGCTCCCAATCATAACGCAGATAATTCTGACCAGAATTGGCCTTAAAGGTCGCTCTTACCGGGAAAGGATAAAGACTGTCAATGGCGGTGAAAGTATAAACGTCATCTTTTCTTTCGATATTGATAACAACCCAAGAATGCGCCATTAATCCTTTAACCTGTAAAATCTGATAGATTGGTTTTTTATCTTTTTGAAAGACTTCATAAATTTCTGAAATGTGTTTATCCAATTTTTCAGATTTCATAACTGGCTTCCCCTTAAGACCATTGATCCAATAACCTTTAAGAGTGTCACTCAATTGCCACTTATTAAGTTCCCTTTTAATCAGTTGCTCATACTTAGCCCCAAATTCACTCAAATTTTTATAGTTTTTTACTCGAACGATTTTGCCTCTTCTAATACTTTTAACAACCTTTTTAGCATCCTCATCAGTCTTAACCTCTATGCCTTGAGGGTCATTAAAAGATGAGACGAGTGAGGAATTAAGCGTAAAACGCGAATGCCACCAACAATAACCTATTCCAAATATTCCGGCTGAAACTTTCGATTTATCTTTTTTAAGATCTCTAGCATCCACACCCTGTTCATAAATAACCAAATTACTATTAGTAAATGGGAGAATATTTTCTTTATTTAGAAGATACTCAGCATGATTTCTTTGGCACAAATCTCTGATATCATTTTTTAATACACAAGTGTCTGCCTCAATTGAGAGAGGAGCATTAACAGAAAGAAGATCTGTGATATCTTCTAGGTCTTGAGCCATTGAAGAAAAAGTAAAAATTAAAGTTAGAAGGATTACAACTTTAAGCAACATCTCTGTCCTGATTTAATTTTGAAACTTGATAGATTTCATCTATGTGTGAATGAAGCTCAACAGAAGAAACTGTTTTACCTTCTTTTTGAATACTCCAGATAATATCGTCAACAAGCCCGCTTAACATTGATCGCGCTTTATCATCACTTGTTTGTTTTAAAATATCTGAATAAATCACTGATAGTTTTTCAGCAAAATCCATAGAATACCTCTTCTTTAATTCTTATCGGCAAATACAAAGGACATATTTAACACTGATCCCTCATCTCACTTAATTGCCGGACTATTCGAGTCAACTGCTTAGTAAGATTTTTATGAAATATTTCGGAAGTGAATGAGGCCAAGAGAATCTTGGCCTTATTGGATAGTAACTTATTTTTTGATTTTACTTTTAAGATCATTAAGAAGATTGAGTCCTGTCTCAAAAACGACTTTACCTGTCTCTTCTAATTTCTCTTTTACATCGGCTGTTTGTTTAGTCATAGTTCCTAAAAGTTCAAAAACTTTTTTCTCTGCCTCTTCTTTTGTCAGAGGAATTTTATCTGTGAGAAGTTCCACGATGGCCTCAGGAGAAAATGGTTTTTCCCATTCGCGATCAAGAAGATCTTCAACTGTTTTTTCTACACTAGTGGCATCAAGTCCGTGTTTCGCATAAAGCTCATCGGCCATATAGGCCGACTGACCAAACTCACCTTTAACGGCCAGAGATTCAGCAATAAAATTGAATCCTTTAAGCTTGAGTTGATGAATGAGCTGCGCCCCCATCCCTCCAACAAGCTGATGATCTTCAAGAGTCACTAAACGTCCACCAGATCGCTCAATCGTCTCTCCAATGAAATCAAAATCACTATTATTCACAAATGAGTGATTGATGACAGCAACTTCAAAACCTTTCTCTGCTAATTTCTCACGGGCCACAAGGGCCTTCTCTACCAGGGATCCACTGACAACGATACAAGCATCCTCACCTTCACAAAGAAGTTGAGAGCGGTGAAGGTCATAATCTAACCCTTCTTTGGCCTCAAGAGAAAAATTCTCACGCCCTAAGAAGAAGATATAAGACTCTCCATCTTTCCCGGCTTCACGATCAGCAGCGATTTTTTTAGCAGCTTTATAAACATATTCTTCAGCTTCTTTGGCCGAAGCAAGATTGACTAGATTCAAATGAGGAATTGAGGCCAGGGCCGAAAGATAAGTCAAAGACTGGTGACTCGCACCATCGGCAGCATCTTGAAATCCTGTATGAGAGAAAATCGCCATCACCGGAGATTGAGAGAGCGATCCCATAATGAGTGGAAGATTTCCTTTGGTCACACCAAAAGCCGCAAAGGTATCCACGACAGGAATAAAACCAAGCTTACTCATTCCAATAGCGGTAGAGATCATATTTGATTCGGCCACACCAACATCAAGAACGCGATCAGGAAATTCAGACTGAAATCCCTTCACTCCAGTGGATCCCGCAAGATCAGAAGTAATCGAGAAAACTGGCAATCCTTCTTTAGCCGCTTTCGTCAGAGCTTTTGCCACACCAATTTGGATTTTATCT
The DNA here is from genome assembly GCA_049241565.1 of Bacteriovoracaceae bacterium. Classification (GTDB taxonomy): domain Bacteria; phylum Bdellovibrionota; class Bacteriovoracia; order Bacteriovoracales; family Bacteriovoracaceae; genus DZBG01. The sequence continues at coordinate 23,604 of JBMLQL010000053.1, forward strand.
TTAGGTGCTGAAGCACTCGATGATTTTTTCTCCGGCTTCACTGTAAGCTCTTTTGCCCAGAAAGTGAACTCGGCCGGAACTTCATCAGCGCCCCAAATTTCTTTTAAGAATTGGTGAATACCTTCATCATAGGCCTTGAGAGGAAATCCGTGACCGCCACTTGAACTCTCGGCCGTTGATTTAATACCGTAACCTTTGACAGTTTTCAGCCAAACACAAACGGGAGCCGAGTCATCAGACTTGGCCATCTGAATGGCCTTCTCTAATTCTTCATGAACCGCGAGTAGATCATGAGCATTCTCCACCATCACAATTTTCCATCCAAGAGAATGAAGGGCCTCAAATTGACCTTTCATTGAGAATGAATCTTTATCAATACGTCCACCAAGCTTTGTATTATTGTCAGAGAGAAGCATAACAAATGGATTAAGTTTTCCCTTTGAAGCAAGACCAGGAATCGCAGCAAAGGCTTCTTTGGCCTCTCCTTCCATGGAAGCTCCATCAGAGAGTGAAACCACTGTGACTCTTTTATTACCGATAATTTTATCGGCCACAGCAAGCCCTTGAGCTTGAGGAAAAGCAGAACCAAGAGGACCGTTGCTGAGAAGCACACCCTCTGGATAAAGATGAGACTCTCCATGTCCTGTGAGTTCAGAATTCATGGCACGAAATGTTTTAAGCTTATTTAGAGTCAAATCACCATAGCCAAGATTACATCTTAAGGCGTAAATCCCATTTTCGGCGTGTCCAATATCGTTTACAAAATTATAGTGATTAAACCAATCGTCATGCTTAAACATGATGGCGTGAAGTGCAGTCCAAGTCTCTGTCATGGCCGAAGGTCCACCCCAGTGACAAGCAGCTCCTCCATTCACAGCAGCTAGATCCATTAACGCCAGCATCGAACGTGTTGCACGTGGATCAGCGAACTCAATATATTTCTGCTTTGCGTCTTTAAGAGAGATACCATAATGGGCCTGAGATTTTGGGGCCTTATGAAGTTTTACAGGAAGGTTAAGAGGCTTAAGCGTGCTCATAGTTATCCTTGAAAAGTGAGGTTTAAAAGATTTGCCCATATTAAACCCGAAAACCAATAATCTCACAAGAAATTGCTCATTTAAGACTTGTAAGTTCATTTTAAGACGTGTAGTGTTGAATGACTTTTTTTGAATTATTGATTTACAAAGGATTTATCATGGCACGCGAATGTGATCTAACAGGTAAAGCTCGTCAAGCTAACCATAAAGTGTCTCACTCAAACATTAAGACACGCGTTTTTAAACAAGTGAACCTTAAAACTAAGAAGATTTATGATCCAGAATCTGGAACAACAATCAAGCTTAAGCTAGCTGCTTCTACTATCAAGACTCTTGATAAAGTAGGATCACTTTCTAAATTCTTAAGAAAATACTACAAGTAATTTTTTAATTTCGTTTTTAGATATAAAAAAAGCCCTCTTTCGAGGGCTTTTTTTATTTTCAGCAATTCTTAGTAAAGAACTTGAACTTCTTTAATTCTTGCTCCCCAACGATTGTCAGATGAGTCAGACGTAAACTCGAGAGTGAACGAATCACCTTCAACATAGTCTGTCGTATAATTTTTCCCTTTCCCCGTAATTTTTTCAACCACAGTTCCAGCTGCATTCTTAAAGATCACAAAATCATAATTGTTTTCAAGATCATACTCTTCAACAACCACTTTAATGAACTTCGCTCCAGCAAAGCTATATGACTTAGAAAATTTTGTACTGCTTGCGTAAGGGTGAACTGTTTCAAAAGTTTCTGCAAGAACTTCAGTACGTGCTCCTGAGAAATCTGGCTCAGAGCTAGGGATACGTGTATTTGTTAATACGTTATAAGCATCAACACGCCCATTAGCGACCACTTTACGACGGTAACCAGCAGAAGGAACTGAGGTCATTACTAGACGCTCACGAAGCTCTTTAGGAGCGATTCTTCCTTCAGCAGCAATAAGAAGACCAACAACACCTGTTACATGTGGAGTGGCCATCGATGTTCCTGAGAACACTTTGTACTGATTATTAGGAGTTGATGAAAGGATATTGCTTCCAGGGGCAGCTACGTGAACAGTGTTTCTTCCATAACAAGAGAAGCTAGAAAGATTGTTTTGAGCTGTATGAGAAGCCACAGAGATAACGTTATCAACTTGATAGTTTGATGGGTAGTGAGGAGCAGAATCGTTGTTTGTCCCATCGTTTCCAGCTGCTGCTGTGAAGATGATACCTTTATCGTTAGCACGCTTAATAGAGTCTTCTAGAGCTTGTGAGAAGCCACCACCACCCCAAGAGTTACTCATGATATCGACATTCATTTTTGTGGCGTAATCAATGGCCTTGATAGCATCCGCAAGGGATCCAGAACCTGAGTCTGTAAGAAACTTCACGGCCATAAGTTCAACATCGGCCATCACTCCGGCCACACCGATACCATTATTATGTTCAGCACCAATTGTTCCTGCACAGTGAGTTCCGTGAGCGTTCCCATCCATAGGGCTTCCATTATTGGCAGAAGCATTCCATCCGTAAACATCATCGATATAACCATTACCATCATTATCGATGCCATCTCCTGGAATTTCACCTTTGTTTACCCACATTTGATTTTTAAGGTCTGGGTGATTCCAATCAATCCCTGTATCAATAACTGCTACAACAACTTTCTTAGATCCCTTTGAAATATCCCATGCTTTAAGAGCATTAACATCTGCTCCTTTCACACCAGTATTTGAAGAGATATTGCCATTTTTGTCAGGCTCGTTAGCACCAGTATTTTCTAGACCCCAAAGTTTTCCGTACTGAGGATCATTCGGAGTATTGGCCGAGGAGTACTCAGTCACTACAGGTGCAAGAGTCGCCTCAAGTGATGGAGCGGACTTAATTACCTGATAAATATAGTTAGGCTCTACGTATTCAACTTCATCCATTGAACGAAGAGCCGAAAGAGATTTTGCAGAGGAATTCACCACAACAAATGTTCCGGCCTCGGCCTGAATCACTTCTTTATAATTTCCTAAACGAGAAAGTGTAGATTTATTCAAAGCTGATGATTTCATTTTTACAATAAATTCACCTGCAACAGCAGCAGGTGCTTTTGTTTGGTAAGTTTTAGCAAATGAAAGTGTTGAGACAACCATTAGTCCGGCAGCGCCGGCAAACAACATTTTGTTCATTACCCCTCCTAGGATACAAATCAAAAAAACCGAAGATCTTTTTACTAATCGTAAGTCCAGAACGGGTTAAGAACGAGTGAGGGCAAAAAAGGCTAACGCACCCCTCTTATCCCGCCTTTTTTACTTAAGACCTTTAATTTCCTACTTGGAATCAATCCTACTTTCAGAGACAATAGAAAAGATAAGTGAGGTATCAATGTCATCAATCTATAACCGCAGTTCTCATCCTGTTGAAATCAAAAAAATTTCAATCCGTCTTTGGTCACTCAGAGATGAAATAGAGGCTGCTCTTGTAAGAAGAATTAAAGAGTGTGAAGCCGCAGGTATTCCTCTTTACGTTGATGATATTAAGAAATTCTATAATCTTAATCCTTCAGAACCTCTGACTGAACAATCTAATGTACTACAACTTCACTCAGCTACTTCAACTAAAGCAGCTCCCGCAGAAGATGAAGGCATGGCCGAATTTATGGCCGCACTCAAAGAGCAGCAAGAAGAGGAAAAGACTACAGAAGGAACTCCGGCAGAAACTGTGCCCACTGAATTGGCCTCAATTGAGGCATCCCCTGCAAGTCCTGATGATTCAACTTTTGTTCAAGCAGAGCAAATCCTCACTGAGCAGAAAGAACTGGGAGTGGCCAATATTAAAAATCCCATTCTCGATCGTCCTTTTGTGAGGCAAGCCCCGGATCTTGACAAAATATCTTACGGGTTTACCCTTCTCTCAGATGTGAATATGGATAGTATTCTCACTTTCACAAAAAAGAATTTTCTCATTGGCCAATCCATCGTGGTGGACTTTCTTATTCCTCAGCCTTTTATGATGTCAGCGGAAATTATGTACTGCCATTATTTTGGAATGCGTAGTCGAATCATTTCAGAGCATCGCCCTGAGTATCGAGCTCAATGCCGGTTCACTTATCAGCTGGCCAATGAAAGAGAGCGACTTCGCAGTTTTTTAAAATCAGTCGAGCCACAAATCCCTCAAGCTGAAAAGAAGAAGAAGAAAAAAGAGTCAGAAGAAGATAGCTTTGGCCTGTAGCTTAAGTTTATAATCTAGGGATGAAACACTTTTTCCAAAAGAATTTCTCCACTTTTTTAGTGAGCTTTTTTTTCATCCTTTGCCTTTTCCTTGCGCTTTTTGCAGAGGTTTTTCAATCACGTAATTCTGATATGGATCTCGCCGCTCTCTACGCCACACCTATTCAGTGGCGCCAATTCACCAATCTGAGAGAAATTAAAGTGACAAATAAAAATGGTGAATTCACCTTAGAAAATATGAACCCTACTGGGCTTCTAGATGGGCCATGGCAGCTCACTTCCCCTCAAATGCTCAAAGTAAAATCGGCCGTGGTAGAGAAGATGGTGAGTGCTTTAAAACAAATGCAAATTCGCCAACTCTTCTCTTTGGATGCGATTAATCTCAATAGCTTTTCACTAGATTCACCAACGTCAACTATAGGTCTTCGCTCAAATACTGGCCGAACTCTTGAGCTTAAATTTGGTCTTTTAAATCCTATTGATAACTCCTCTTATATGACCTTTACAGGGGCCACCCAGATTTATCAAATCGATCCTCTCTCTCTTTCTCTTGAGTCTTATGATTTGGCCCAAATGGCCGAATCTCAAGTTCTTGCTCTTAATATTGATTCTATCCAAAGCTTTGAACTCTTCAAAGAAACAAGCACTGTCTTCAGATGGCAAAAGAGTGAGGAGAAATGGAAAGATCAGGCAGGAGTTGAAATTCAACCCATTAAAATTCAGAAGTATCTCGAGCGTTGGGAAAATGTTAAAAGCAGTCTTGTTCTTGATTCTGAGAATGTCGATCAGCGCGCTGTTCTTGAAAGGCTTCTAGCAGCTCCACAATACCTTCTCAGAGTGCAAACTTTGGGAGGCCTTCGGACATATACCCTCAGTCTTCTCACTGAGGCCATTCCTGGCGTTTCACTTGGAGTGAATCAATACTATATCCTCAGTACTGATGAGAAAAAATCTTTTAGTTTTGTGGAAAGAGTTCAGCTTAATTTCTTAGATAAA
>JBMLQL010000054.1:0-109951 GCA_049241565.1 Bacteriovoracaceae bacterium
CTAACTCTAGTGGAAACATCATCCAGCACTATGTTTACTCTAGCTTTGGAAAGATTTTAAAGATTATGAATGGATTAGTGGATAATACTGCCAGTCCACTAATTAAGACTAACTTTGCTTATACAAATCGTGAGTACGACAGTGAGATTGGGTTATACTATTACCGTGCCAGATATTATGCCCCTGATCTAGGTCGGTTTCTTACAGAGGATCCGCATCCGGGATTTATTTCTGTCCCTGGAACTATAAATTCTGCATATGCTTATGTATTAAACAACCCTACCAACTCAAGTGATCCACAGGGTAAAATTGCACCTATTGTTGTTGCAATGGTCATTGGTGCTGTAATTGGTGGAATAAAACATTATAATAATCATGGCCTCTCGTTGAACCTATCTAGTTTAGGAAGTTTGGTCGGCTCCATGGCAATAGGAGCTGCGATTGGAGCTGGTGCTTATTATTTAGGAACATTAGGAGCTAATTGGGGAGCTGGGAACCTCGCTCTCGGTGGATCTAAAACCTTAGGTGCTTTTTTAGGGTCTTTTGCCGCTGGATTTACTTTTTCTGTAGGTGAGCAAGTATTAACAAAAGGCAAAGTAAATTTTGGTAATGCAATGATAACTGGTTTTTTCTTCGGAGTTGGTGGAGCAATAGGACAAGGTGCTAAACAGTTTGGTGTCGGTTCTGGAGCAGAAAACTTAGATGCAATAAATAAAGGAGCTTCCGGTGAATTTGTTAATCAAGTAGATCTTGGACCTACAATAAAAATTCCTGGTTTACATTAATATGGAAAAATATAAATGCTATAATTCAAAAAGTTTTTTGAGTATCCTTCTAGTATACTCAAAAAACTTTTGTTCCTCGATATTAAGCAAGGATTTTATTGTTGTGTTTGGGTTTTTTGTTCTTATTGATATTGCAAGATTTCTATCACCTTCAATATTTAAAATTTCATTAAAAATAAATTTCCCGATTATATTTGTATTAGTAGGTACATTGGCTGGTTTTTTTTTGTTGTCTAGCTTCCTCTTTTGGGGAGTATATCTTTACCATCGCAATGACGAATTTGCTTTTAATGATGAGTGCATTTTTATTTTTAGAAAAGAGATAATAAAGGAAAAGATACTTGTTAGAGAAATAGAAAAAATTGAGGATAGCATAAACAAAATGGCGATTCACTACTTGAGAGATGGAATTAAAGAAAAAGTATTTGTTTGTTATTTTCCTCCAGATGATTTTAGGCTGATTTGTACTTCATATCAATATTCAATCTTAAAAAGGTAGTTTAATTCTTACATTTAATTTCTTGGCATTTGGGCAAAGCTTGCCACAAATTGCCAAGAAACTCTTCTTTTTATGGTTTTAATCAAGATTCTTGGTCAATTTCGCTTAGAGATCAGTCTCGCAAATATTTGCCATTATTCAAATTCATATGGGCTTGGATTCTCGACATCTTCTGATCTGAGTTTCCCATAAAGATCAATTGTGAGTGCAATAGATTTATGGCCCAGTACGGCCATGAGTTCATACATCTGACCACCATTCTTCAAAAAGTTGTAAGCGAATGAATGTCTAAAAGTATGGAGTCCCCATTTTTTGTGATGAGGATATGCATACTGAAATGAAACCACATGTCTATGGAGCTGACTGCGACCAATCTTTTCACCCAGAGGATTGCAAAATACATATTTTGAAGTCTTTGGTTGCGACTCTACAAGTTTACGAAGTGAAGGGGACATTTTAACAGGTCTTTGTGTTCCTCCTTTTGCATCTACAATTCTTAAGACGTTATTGACAAGATCTACATCTTTCCACTGAAGAGCAATAATTTCAGCTCGTCTAGCTCCCGTATGCACAAGGGCCATAAAATAGGGATAAAGAAAGTTGGAGCTATAGTCCTTAGCTTTACTCAAAATATCTTTAATCTCGTTTTGAGTGAGGAAAACTCTTGGATTCTTCGGTGGGGCACTTCTATTGATTTTGATATGTGATAAAGGAGATTTTGAAATGATCCCTTCTCCTTTGAGAAAATTAAAAAAATGGTTGAGTGACCCCTTTATATGTGCAAGTGTAATTTCAGCATAGTCATGCTTGAGTTTTAAATCATTAAGCCAAGAGCTAAGGGCATGCGGGCTAAGATTTCCGATTTGGACTTTGCCAAAGTTATCGATAAATGAGTCAAAGGCGATTCTTCTGGTATCGACTTTAGTATTAGGTACTAGCTCAAAATGCATTTCCATTAATTCACTGATTGTTAAGAATTGAAGATGCTCCATCTTCGTTTTAGTAAAAAGAACCTGAACTTCTTTTTCGAAACTTTTTGCTTCCTCATGTGAGTTAAATCTTTTCCTGATTCGTTTCTTAGTTAGTGGATTAACAAGCGCAACTTGAAACTTTCCGTTTCTGAGCTTTATGATTTGAATTTTATTTTTCCCCATTGATAAATCTCCTAATGACTATGGTTTGAGATGGGAGCTTGATAATTTCTTGCTTAATAGAGCGCTGATGAAGCCAGCGTTTAAGCTGATCTTCAAAAAGGATGAACTTCTTCTTTTGACCAATATTGAGCCAGGGAAATTGAGGATCATTTCTGATTAGTCGATAAATAGTACTCTTGGAAATTCGATACTGTTGGGCCACTTCATTGATTGTTAACGTCCGATTCATATTGTCTCCTATTGTGTATGGACGAAGAAGCCTCTACGGAATTTAAGAAAAATTGTGAAATTAAAAAGCTTTCCAACGCCACATTTTATTTAGTTTAAGGAGACTGACATCCGATATGATTCAGAGTCTGATATTGAAACTGATTTGAAGTGCACTTAGGCGTTTTGCCAGTTTGACAAGAATTGCGGCAACGATGATGAAATAAGGACAATTGAGAAAATTATTTTTGGATAGATTATGATTCAATGTTTTGAAATTCATCAGTTAGGATTCTGGGAAAAATATCGAGACAGTCATTATGATGCGAGTGCGGGGAGATTTTTGCAGGAGGATCCGCATCCGGGAACATCTGCTTTCCCGGCCAGTCTAAATTCTAAATACGTGTATGTAAGTAATGATCCTGTTAATAAATTTGATCCTACTGGAAAAATCGAACCATTCACTATCTTGTTGATTGGGGCTGCAATTGCAGGAGCAATTAATGCTACTGTATTTGCTGCTACAACTAAAGGAGTCACTATAGGATCCTTTGCCACTGCTTTTGCAACAGGAGCCATTGGAGCTTTTGTTGGAGGTGGGTTAGGGATTTTGACAGGAGGGATGGGCGGGGCTCTTCTAGGGGGGGCAATCACAGGGTCATTAACCTCATTTTTGAATACGGCTACTTTAACCAAAGAAGATCCTTTTAGTGGTAAAAATGTACTTAAGATGGTTTTTGGTGCTGCTTTTGGTGCGGCAGGTGGGCTACTTGCTTACTCAGCAAATATTGCTATTGGAGGGATGATGCATGCTGCCCAGAGAGAGTTTGCCATAGGTGCTTCTACGGGAGTGGCAGGGTCATCGATTCAGACCCCTGTTGATGGGACAGTTGATATGATTGATAATGTTTTTCCAGGGGTTTTTCATAATTAAAAAGGATTCATTTATGAATAAGTTAATTTCTTGGGAGTGTTATCATTACACTCCCATGAGAGTACATTTGGGAGTATCTATACCTATTGTATTTTTATTAGCGATGAATTTATTTTTCGTGCTAGATATCATTCGATTTTTTTTTCTTGCAGTGGTTTCACTTGCTGTTTTATTTTGTGTCAATTTTTACCTTCGTAAAATTGATACCAAGGAACCATGCTTAAAATTTATTGATAATCAGCTTTGTTTTCGTATAAAAAATCAATGGCTAAACTTTAATGAAGTCGATGGTCAAATTGAGTTTTTTGATTCTCAACAAGCATTAAAAATAAAATATTTGACCGGTGAGTTTGTAATGAATGTCAAACCTGCAAACTATGTAATTATAAAAGAGCGATTGGAGCAGGCAACAACCGCAATATATAAGAATCAGTAAGTCTAACGGCATGTAAATTCAGAAAAAAAGTTCTTGGGGGTACAGGAACATCTTCCTTCCTTCGTAAGCGGCGGTTAGACTTTTACGTGTAAGTTTATGGCTTTCTGAGTTTAGTAGCTACAAAGACGCTGTAAATTCATCTATAAGTAACGAGGGATTGCCTCTTGATGTTTCTCAGGACCTTACAGGTTTTATAAATATTGGTAACAGGATAGGTGGTTTGATGTTAGTTTTTTCAGGAATCTCTCTCTTGCCACTAGGAGCACAAGAATGAAGATATGGATTTTATTTTTTATCACCATTTTCGGATTTAATTTAAATGCACAGGGGATAAATAAAAATAGAATATTTCAGAAGTTAGAGGCTCATTCTGAAAAAAAATGGTTTCAATGCAGCGTAGATAGTGATTGTAGCTACTTGATAGGCGCTTGTAATGTCGCAATTGGTTTCAACTCTGTTTATGAAAAAAGTATTTTAAAATTTTTTGAAAACTTAACTCTGAGTGAAAAGGTATGCATCGATTATGTCGGAGAGAAATTACCTACGAGTTCTAAGTGTGTGGAAAAGAAATGTCAGTTAGAATTTAAATGATAACTTTTGATGCTGAATTTTTTGGATTACTAAAAGGAAAAGATACTAATAAAGATTAGGCTTCCCAAAATGAATAATAAAGTAGTCATCTTTGCATTTAGGCCATGGAAAAAACATTTTATACGACTAGTTTTGTCAGCGTTGGTTGCAGTATTGATTCTGCTTTTTGCGGCCACTTTTGCTTGCAATTGATACATCTCTCCTCCCTTCTTGAGATAGTTGTAAGCAAATGAGTGGCGTAGGGCGGTTCGGCATGGTCCCAAGCTATTCATGGCATTCGATAAATTCTTTGATCTCAAGGCATCTTTCTTTTTCATCTTTTGGTACAAAACTTAACTCAAAATCACCTACCTTAAGTTTACTCGTTTCCAGCTTACTCAATTTGTAACTACTAAGATCCATTTCCATGTTTCAAAGACGCATTTGATACTGATAAAAAAGAGTGATGAAATCTGATTCTGATCCATAAATTGTTTCCTTTTTCTAGAAAATTAGAAATTAAGTTGAAATCAAATAATCAGCTTCAATTCGCTTGCTTCTCTATAAATTCAGATAACAAGATATAGATTTTTTTAAAGGAGAGGCTGAGGTCTTGAGATTAGTTGATTATGTTCACTCGAATGACTATCTTAATTAGATAGCGAAAAAGGTGCAGTTTATAATTTGTAAATAATCAGATGGAATTCTTATTCGTGAGAATTATGCCTCTTTTAAGTATGAATAATCGTGAGATTGCCCAAGATCGATTGTATCAAACGATGGAGCCTCAAATGATTCAGACATGATGATTTGTTTTTCAATATGTCTTTTTTCAAGGTTTAGGATTGATTCAATTGTAAAAATACGCATTTGTCTTTCTTGTGCAGCACTCATTCCAGTAGCTTCAGCTCCCTTTTCTTCCCATAGACGGAGTGTAGATGCCGGGACATCAACAATTTCAGAAAGTGATTGATAAGAAATTTTCAAGAATGTTCTCAAAAACTTTAATTTTTTACCAGTTAGACGCTCTCTGCTTTTAAGTAGTTCTTTGGCCGTAAGCAGCTTAATCTCATTTATGTTGATGTTGGGATATTCCTCTCCATGAGCTTCTTTAACTTCGACATTGTGAAGGAGAACGTTAAAACCAAAGCCTGAAAAGGTATAAGTTTTTTTGATGTTGCTCATTTTATAATCTCCGTTACTTGTTTTTATCAATTGCTGTGATGATCAGCATTTTTGGTGACTCTAGATAAAGGACAACAATCCGAATATCCTTATCACCCTGATCATTTAGGCCTCTGATGGCATATTTCCAATCTTGCTTATCATCAGTGAGTTGATCTTTATGATCCTCTCTTTGGGCCCTATATACTGCTTCTTCAATATCACTCAAGTCGATGTCTCTGGCCTTCATCTGCTCAATAGCGTGTTTTGAAGGTATAAGTTGACCTGTCTCAGTGGCAGTTATCAGATCTTGCAAAACAGTCTCTTTCTTTATCGGCTCAGACATGGAGGTATTTTAACATGATGCTCGTTTTTGCGCAACAAAATTTCTTGTTTTTAGTAAAAACGGGGTGTTACTAGTAGTGGATAATTAATTGCAGGTAGTATTTAAACTGTGGAAGAGGGCCTATAGAGCGATTAGGACATTAATCTGGACATTCTTTAACATAAGATTTCTCAATTAAAAATCTCAAAAGGAAACCAGCCAGTAAGCCGATAAGTTTTATAACCATTATTATTTTCAAGAGCGGCTGGTCGAAAAACCTAAAAGGAAAAATTTGATTGCCATAAAAGTGCCTCAAAATTTTCTTCTATCTCCTGAATGCACAAAATTTTCTGCGGCCTTATATATCGTAAACTTCGTGAATTCATTCATTTCAGAGAAATCACAATCTGACGATGTAGAGAACATTGTTCAGCACTATGTTTACTCAAGTTTTGGAAAGATTTTAAAGGTTATGAATGGATCAGTGGATAATACCGCCAATCCACTAATAAAAACCAACTTTGCTTATACAAATCGAGAATATGATTCAGAAAGCGGGTTATACTACTACCGTGCCAGATATTATGATGCCAGCTCAGGGAGATTTTTGCAGGAGGATCTAAGGCTAATGATGTTAGATCCTCTAATTGCTGACCAAAAAATCTTTATAGAAGTGACGCCAAATCTTTAGCAATCTTCTCCGGAGAATCTGTCGGCGCATATCTTTTAATCACTTTGCCATTTTGATCCACGAGAAATTTGGTGAAATTCCACTTAATGGCCTCTGTTCCGAGAAGCCCTGGAGCCGAAGACTTGAGGAATTTATAGATTGGGTCAGCATTGTCGCCGTTGACATCGACTTTTGAGAAAAGAGGGAAAGTCACGCCGAAATTGAGTTCGCAAAAGCTACTGATGGCCTTTTCATCACCTGGTTCTTGTTTGCCGAATTGGTTGCAAGGGAAGCCAAGAACAACTAATTTTTCTTGATATTCTTTATAGAGAGACTCAAGTCCTTTATATTGTGGGGTAAAGCCACATTGGCTGGCCGTGTTCACGACAAGCATCATTTTTCCTTTATAATCGGCGAGCGAGATTTCTTTCCCATCTATCGTCTTTGCTTTAAAATCATGGAGAGTTTGACTCATAAAAAATCCTTTGAAAGTAGTGGTTAAATTTTAAAACAGGAAGAAAACATATGGAAAGCTTTGAATTCTACAACCCAACGAAAATTGTTTTTGGTCAAGGTGTTGTCCAGAAGTTGAGTAGACTTCTCCCATCTCAGAAAGTCATGCTGCTTTACGGTGGCGGAAGTATTAAGAAGAACGGAGTTTATGAGCAGATTATTAAATCACTGGCCCATTGTGAAATAGTGGAGCTTAGTGGTGTTCAACCGAATCCTACTTATGAAAAGGCCATGGAAGCGGTAGAAATTATCCGTCGTGAAAAAGTGGATTTCATTCTTGCCGTGGGTGGAGGATCAGTGATTGATAGTGCAAAATTTATTGCAGCTGCAGTCTATTATACTCACAAAGATCCTTGGCAGATTTGTTTAGGTGGGGCCAAAGAGATTAAAAAGGCCCTTCCTTTTGGTGTAGTCCTTACTCTTCCGGCCACTGGAAGTGAGATGAATATGTTCTCAGTGATTTCAAGAGGAGATCAGAAAATGGCTTTTGGTCATCCAACGGTTTTTCCTCAATTCTCTCTGCTTGATCCGACCATGACATTTAGTTTGGATCAAAGACAAGTTGGAAATGGAATTGTGGATGCCTATGTTCACGTGCTTGAGCAGTATCTTACTTTTCCTGCGGGAGCTCCTCTTCAAGATCGTTTTGCTGAATCAGTTCTCATGACTCTTTTAGAAGAGGGACCAAAATCATACGCGAATCCTACAGACTATAGTGCTCGTGCCAATCATGTTTGGTGTGCGACGATGGCCCTAAGTTCCGTTTTTGGAGGTGGGGTTCCTCAAGACTGGAGTACTCACGGTATTGGGCATGAACTCACCGCCCTTTATGGGATTGATCATGCGCGAACTCTGGCCATCGTGTGGGCCTCAAATATGAGAGTGCGCAAGAACCATAAGATGGAAAAAATGGTTCAATATGGAAAACGTGTTTTAAATCTTTCTGGGTCGGATGAAGAGATTTTTGAAGAGGCCATTGAGAAAACCAATGCCTTTTTTGAATCGGTTGGTGTTCCGACAAGTTTTAAAGCTTATCCCGAAGTAAAAGCCGATGTTTCAGAAGTCGTGGTGGAGCGCTTTAAAACTCGTGGGTTTGAGCCTATGGGTGAGAAGCAAGATTTGACTTTGGAAAAAATAAGCCGCGCTTTGAGCATGGCCTTTCATTAATATTATATGGCCCAAAGAAGAGCAACTCACGTTCGTCGCTGCCCAAGATGCAAAATTAATCAGCGTCTTTGTTTTTGCAGTCATATAAAACCAAGCACCATGGAGACTAAGGTCTCTGTGGTGATCCATGTTCGTGAACTGAAGCTCACTTCTAACACGGCCTATTTTGCTGAACTTCTTTACCCCCAGCAAACCCATTTACTTATTCGTGGGGCCATGGATTTTAAATTTGATCCTCAAGATGCCATTGATCCTGAACGACAAAATCTTTTTCTTTATCCTGATGAGAATGCCCAAGTCTTAGATGAAGAGTTTAAGAAAAAATATCCTGGGCCTTATAATCTCATTGTTCCAGATGGTTCTTGGAGTCAGGCCTCGAAGGTTTATAAAAGAGAGCCTGCTTTTCATTCTATTCCTACGGTGAAATTACCTGAAGGAATTGAAGGAGAGTATCGTCTTCGCCAAAGCCAATCGGCCAACCAGGTTTGTACGCTGGAGGCCATTGCTTATGCCTTAGGGGCCCTGGAGAGCGAGTCTATCCAGAAGCATATGTTGGATTTTTTTAAAGTCTTCGTGGACAGAGTCTGGATGAGTCGATTTGATTTTTATGGCGAGATTAAAGACTAAAACGCCAATCTTTTAAAACAATTTTTCTTTTCACTGGTTCATCTCGTCCCGTGATTCCATCCTCAGCGCGACAAAATGGTCTCTCCTGGCCTTGATGAGATTGAACTGTCTTCCATGCCTGATCTCTCATAGAAGTGGTGAGAGAGCGGTTTTTGATGATTTCTTGATAGAGAGAAAAGCTAGGGCGCTTTTCCCGCTTCAAATTTTGTGAGCGAAAGACTTTGACCAGACCAAACTTAGGGCAATAACCATCGGCCCATTCCATATTATCCGTGAGAGTCCAATGAATATAACCCAAGACAGGGATCCCTTGCTTTTGCGCTTCTGCAATGGCGAGTAGATGCTCGATGAGGTAACTTGGGCGAAGCCAGTCTGTCTCATCTGAAATACCATTCTCCGTGATAAACTGGGGGAGAGTGGGATAACGCTGACGGATTTGTTGCATTAAGTTTAAAAGACCTTGGGGGTAAATCGCTCGTCCGGCCTCGGAGTATTCTTCTTCCGAGTCAATATCAACTCCGGCCCCTTTAATCCATTCTGCGCCATAATAATTAAAACCGAAAAAATCCATTTTTCCTTGGAGCAAATCAGGGAAGTACCAGTTCATAAAATGTCCGGTAAACTTTGAGAGAAATTTATTAAAGATATTCTTTCCATCGTGAAATCCCATATGTTGTGAGATTCCAATCTGAGGGCGATTTAGTCTTTGGTGGGCCCAGTCATAAAGCTCTCGGTGGGCCTGTGCCATCCGTTGTAGGGACTGAATGGTTTCGCCTTTATAGAATCCAAGATCAAGCATGCTTAAAAAAGAATTTTTCTCACCAGGAGGGAAGACTCCGGCGGTGTAGGCCATGGTAGTAAAAATTTGAGGCTCATTAAACGTAATCCAGAAATCAACATCAGATTCGTATTCTTTCATGACTTTTTGAGAGAAGGAGAGAAAGTGTTTGATGGTTTCATCATTTTTCCAACCACCTTGATCTTCTATCCAGCGAGGCACGGTAAAGTGAAAGAGAGTGAGCATCACTTTCATTTTGCGATCTTTAATCATTTTTAAAATATTGCGGTAGCGAGAGAGCGCGGCCTCATCAAATAGTCCTGGAGCGGTGTGAAGGCGCCCCCAATCTACTCCCAGGCGAAAAACTTGAACTCCCAATTCTTGAGCGAGATCAAGTTCAATCTCGGGTTTACTCCAAAACTCTAGTCTTTTTTCAGGGGAGACTTGTTGATGAAAAGCTCGGATTTTATCTTTCTGAGCAAACCGCATCCAAGTGTCATCGAGATTATCTTCGACATGCCCGGGGGCATTGGCCACTCCGAAAAGAAAGGAGTCAGGAAAGGCGGTAGATTGTGCCTGAACTAGTGGTCCTAAAAGGAGAGAGAGGATGAGAATGAACATGCTTCATTTGTACTACGCCACTCTCAAGATATCAATGTTTACCATTTCACCTTTCATAAGATCCAAGGCCTCAGCATGGAGCTGACACACACGTCCTTCAGAGAGATTGACTACTTTTGAGATCTCAGAGAAATTGAGGTCTTCAAAATACTTAAGAACCACAATGATTCGCATCACTTTGGGAAGATCATCAATCATGGTGGAGAGAGTTTTTTTCAGCTCGTAGTTTTCAAATTCCGTATTTTTAAGCCCACCAAGAAGAACGGTTTCACCTTCAATATAAGGCTTAATCATTTCTCCATTTTCATATTGCTCCATACGAACAACATCACGGCGCTTAAAGGGAAGGACATTGACTAGTTCATCTTCAGATGGATTTCGTCCTAACTCCTCAGTGAGATCTCGTTTTGCTTTTTTAAATTTCTTTTGCTTATTTCGTTCTGATCTAGACATCCAGTCTTGTTTTCTGAGCTCATCAATAATCTCTCCGCGAATACGGAATTCTGCGTAGGTCTTAAATTGATTCTTTTTCTTACTATCATACTTATTCATGGCATCGATAAGGCCAATGATTCCCACCATAATAAGATCATCGTATTCAAGGACTTGATGGTATTGATAATGATAAAATTTGGCCCAGTATCTAATGGTGGGCATGAAATTTTTTATCACATCTTGCCGAGAAGTCTCATGAGGATTCATTTTTGGACTCATACGTATAACCTCTGATGGTGTGAAAGAGGCTTTATTATGCCCTTAAACACTGAAGATACGTCGAGTTCATGTCATTTTGGGAAGTTAGGAAAAACGGATTAGTCCGGAGGAGGTCCTAATCCGTTCACAATGCCATTAGAAATTGGCAATCATATCAAATTGTTCTTGGTCTTCTTGGTATTGCTCAGAGTGTAAGTACTCTGTATACTCATCAAGTTCCATAATCTCATCTCTAAAGATCACCACTCGCCAATTGGCCTGGTTTTGATCAAGGACAACATCAAAAGCTTCTTCTAATCTTTCAAATTGAATCTGACTAGGAAGAGAATCAAAAGTCATCTCACTTTCAAGACGAAGAATTTTACGATTTTTCATGATGTAGTAGTGTGGATTCATGTGAGTCACCCTCCTGGTGAAAGTGAGAACCATTCATAGTTCTCGTGATGTCTTGAGATAATGGTTTCACGAAAAATACGGCCTCACAAGTATTAGTATGAAAAAATTTCTCATATCACCTGACACCAAAAATACGGTGGTTTCACTCGGGAATTCACTGTGGGACCAGTGATGGACACTCTGGCCCCGCCACTTAGGCACCACTTAAGCTAACTGTTTGTAAACTGATAGGGGCAGAGTTGGCATAGGACTTGTAATGTAGATTCTCGAGTCACGGTAGATCCGATCAGGATGATTAGATCAATCAAGTTACAGGATGTAACAAAGACCAGTTTTAATAAAAGTCTCAAGGACAACAAGAGCGATGGAGAACTAGGGATAGTCCCATCCGGTTCAAGGATGAACCAATCTTTAAAAAAAGGAGCGGAGGTTTCAAATGGAAATGGTAATCATGTTTGCAGTTTTAGGTTCAATGATGGTGGTAAGTTTGGTTCTCCCAATGATGCTTCAAAAAGCCTCAGTTGGTGTCAAAAGGTAATTAAAAGGTCATTTTGTCACCAGATAGGAGGTAGATAAGTTCATTTCTTCTTACAGGACGTTCTCAAACAGTAAAGAGTTGATTTAAAACTAATCTCAGGAATCAACTTTATTGGAACGAGGACCCTAGAGATGAAAAAAGAACTGGCCGGTTTTGTACTACTTACTTTGTTTTTGATTTATTCAAAATCTCTTTTCGCTCAAACCCTCCCTGATGAAATCAATTACCCTCTTTATCAACAAAAATATGAAAACCTTGTCCAAGAGACTGATTCAGCTCTAGCTGGGTTAGATGGGGCCAAGGATGATTTGGCCGCGATTCGTTCGGCCATCTCCAATTCCTTGGGGCAGATCTCCTCTCTTGAAAATGAAAACAACGCTCTCTCTCGTCAGATCGCTGAAAACCAAAATCTTATTCCTCGACTCAGATCAAGCCTTTCATCTGAAGAAAGTGAAATTAATAATCTTAATCGTGCCATCAGTAACGAGCGCTCAAGAGAGCAGCTTATTCTCTCAACTCTTCAGGACCGTATTCGATCTTTGCGGCCAGCTGAGGAAAGATTAAGTCGCGCTCTTCAGACCATCAGATCCCTTGAGCAAGAGGTAAGGCGTGCTGCGGCCCAAGAGCAGGATGCCTCGAGAGAGCTTTCAAGTCTTCAAAACAAAATGGCCCAAGTTGAATCAAGTATCAGTCGCGAACGTGCCGAGCAGCAGTCTTTAAAAGGGCAGCTGGCGAGTTTGAATGCTCGTATTTCTCAAACAGAATCAAAAATCTCATCACTTAAATCAGAATTAAGCTCGCTTCAATCAGAACTTTCAACGACTCAGTCAAAAATTAGTGCCCTTCGTTCTAGGGTGTCCGAGTATGAATCTGAGGTAAGTCGTCTGCGAGCTCAAGGAGCTCCCGCTGCAGAGATCCAAGCCGCCGAGAGAAAACTTGCAGCGGCTCAAAATAAATTAAGTGAACAAGAACGGGAGGTCCGTGCAATTGAACAGAGAATTTCTTCAACGAGATCATCTCTCTCTCGTGAGGAGAGTGAGCTCGCTTCTCTTCGTCGAGACCAAACCTCACTTCCATCAAGAATTTCTCAGTCTGAAAGAGAGGAGCAAAGGCTAGTCAATGAACGCTCTCAGCTCTCAAACAGAGTGCAGGCCCAGCAGCGTGAACTTATGAGTGCTCAAAATATTCGTCAGAGTCGGGAAGCTGAGCTTCAAAGACAAGAAAGCCAGAATAGAGGTCTTCAAATTGAAGTGGATCGCCTACGCATCCAGGTGGCCAGTCTCGAAAATGATCTTGAAAACTCAAGACGTCAAACTCAACGTCTAGTGAATCAACTAGAAAGTGCTGCGACTCAGGCCCAGGGACTCCGTCGTCAGATCGCTGATCTTGAGGCTGAAATTCCGAGACTTCAGCAATCTATCCGTTCAAATAGCTCACAAATTTCAAATCTAACCGCTCAGGTTCAGTCACTCAGAAATAGTGAGCAACAAGCGATTCGTGAAATCAGCAGTCTTGATCGCGTCTATAACGATCTTGTGAGCAAAAGAAATAGTGCCCAAGGTCAGTTTGAGAGCAGACTGAGTCTCTATCGCCGTTATGAATCTGAGGCCAGCTCTCTTGGATCATCTCAGGTGAAAGGGGCCGATGAGGCAGGAAAAAGAGATGGCTCAACCTTCGCTCAAAAAAGATCTCTAGAGCTCGCCAAACAATTAAGTGAAGAGTTAGGTCTAGTTGATGGAAAGCATGTCGCGATTATTCGCGCCGAGATTGCAGGATTTAATGCTGGTTATCCAATAGGTCTTGCTTCATCAGCAGATATTAAAGAAGGAGCAAAACAAGGGGCCATTGAAGGAAAAAAGCAGGCCATCCGTTTTGCACAAACAGAACTTAAGCCTAAATTTTTTGAAGAAATTCTTGTTTCTGAATTTTCCGCGCCTTTAGAAGAGTCTTTTCAAGAAGCTCCTCTCAAAATGATGAGAGCTATTGAGTTGGCCGAATTTTTTGCTGATCTTCCTGCTTTAACTGCAGCGGAGTTTCAAGAGGCCACTCAAATTAAAACAGTTCTTGATTCAGAGGCCCTCTCTCTTGCCTCACAGGTGGCCGAGATGAAGAAAAAGGTGGCCAGTCTTTCTCAAGCAGCCCCGAGCTATCAAATAGCGAGCACAATTCCTTATGGCAATGTGAGCTGTGCTCAAGTTTATAAAGGAGTGGCGGCTTTTAAAAAGGTTTGTGAAGCTTCATACACATCTGATTTTGCCTATGAATATAAAGAGGTGAGACTTAATACTTACTCTCTTGAGTACCCGTCACTTTTTCAGCGTCACTATGGACCACTCTTAGCTGCGAAACGATCACAATCTTTTGACGCTTCATTTGGAAATTTCCAAAAAACGGCCAAAGATGAGGGGATTGCCCAGGGGAAAGTGGTGGCCTTTAATCAATCATTTGAGCAAACAAGGGCCAGCACTTATGATCAAGAAATTGGACCGGCCACAGAGGCAGCGAGAGCAGATGCCAGAGCAGAAGTTTCTGAGTGGGTTTCGACTCACCCAATGATAACTGCTCAAACTGTGAAATCAGATCTTAATCGTCTTCGTGGAGGAGATACTGGGGCCATCGTTTTCAGTCTTAAAAATATCTCACCTGTTCAGCTAGAGAAAAATATTACGATCCAGGTTTCTGAAACAAAGCTCGTTGATGTTTCAAGCAAAGTGGTGACTGTAAGTGGACTGAAAGGGCAGTCAGTGACTTCTTTTAAAGATCTTAAATTCACTGTTTCTCCAAGTGCGCGCTCGGGAGAGAAAATTTTGATAAAAGGCTCTCTTTTTCTTCCAGGTGATAAGTATCAAGCTCAACGTGTAGAGAGTTTTATCCTTGAAAAATCTTTGGCGGCCAATCCTGCTTTTAATATCCAAACTGTTTATGATTCAAATCCCAAGATCAAAAATATTTTTGGCCATAAAATTCATCAGCTGAAAGTAAAAATCGCTCCTAAATTTGAGCATCTTGATCAGGGGTACCAGATTGAGCTTAAGGTCGAAGGGGAGCTCGCGAGCTTGGTTAATATTCCCAATAAGTTGATTGAGACTAAAGGAATTTCTCCAGGAGCTTTAAAAGAGTTCGCTTTTAGCTATAAATTTCATAAAAATGTCCGTAAAAAAACGGTGCCTTTCAGACTGAATATTATCTACGATGGTGAGATTATTCAGACTTATAAACTAGAGATGAAGCCCTATAGGGCCCTATTTTAATGATCGATTAGGCAGTGGGGCACTATGCATTTGTGCCCCATTTTAATAAGTTTTTAATGTCCCTTCCTTTCTTTTAACAACCATCCAATCTCTCCAGACCGATAATGAGCTTAGTTAAGGAGCTCATTATGCAGTTACAAGAAATTTTTTATCTGATTTTCTTTTTTATTGTCCTTTTTTCTCTGGCTTACCCTTTGGGAATGCTCATGGGACGTGTCTTTGAGGGAGATATCCCTAAGAGGGTAGGGTTTCTTAAGCCTTTTGAAGGGATCATCTATAAGATTGGGGGCATTGACCCATCAGAAAAACAAAGTGGATGGAATTACTTTTTAAGCTTGTTCATTTTTAATTTACTTGGGTTTGTCGCCGTTCTTTCGATTTTAATGCTTCAACATCTCTTGCCGCTGAACCCTCAGAATATCGCTGGAATGGAATTTCCACTGGCCTTTAATACCGCAATTAGTTTTATGACTAATACGAATTGGCAGGCCTATTCGGGAGAGGTGAGTTTAAGTTATTTCTCTCAAATGGCAGGGCTGACGGTTCAGAATTTTCTTTCAGCTGCTACCGGCCTTACTTTGATCGCAGTGATTGTAAGAGGTGTGGGCCAGAAACTTGAAACAAATCTTGGAAACTTTTGGGTTGATATGACAAGGATGACTCTTTACATCCTTCTTCCTCTCTCTCTTATCTTGACTCTCATTCTTATTAGTCAGGGTGTGGTCCAAAATTTTTCTCACTATATTGAGGCTTTTACTCTGGAGGGGAATAAGCAACTTCTTCCCATGGGACCAGCTGCCTCTCAGATTGCGATCAAACAATTAGGAACAAATGGAGGAGGATTTTTTGGAGTGAACTCGGCCCATCCTTTTGAGAATCCAACTCCTTTGACAAATTTCCTTCAGTGTCTGGCCATTCTTATTATTCCTGTTGGTCAGGTTTTTGCTTTTGGTAGAATGATAAAAAAAGAAAAACAAGCAGTGGCGGTTCTTGTCTCAATGTCACTTCTATTGTTCTCACTTCTTATTGTTTCACTTTATTCAGAGTATAATTTTCTTCCTGATTTTGCTCATCATGCCATTCCGATGGAAGGAAAAGAGCTTCGAATCGGAACCAATGAATCTGTTCTTTGGTCGGTGGTGACGACGGCAGCTTCCAACGGTTCAGTGAATGCTATGCATTCTTCGCTTTCTCCTCTCTCGGGAATGGTGGCCTTGTTTAGCATGATGACAGGAGAAGTTGTTTTTGGCGGAGTTGGAGCAGGATTTTACGGCATTTTCCTTTATATTCTTTTGACCGTTTTTATTGCGGGATTAATGGTGGGGAGGTCTCCAGAATATCTAGGGAAAAAGATTGAGGCCAAAGAAGTTAAACTTGCGATTATCGGTATTCTTCTCCCTTCTGCTTGTATTTTGATTGGGGCTGGACTCGGGGCCGTTTCTGAGTGGGCGCTGTCGAGTGTAACTCATCAAGGCCCCCATGGTCTTTCAGAAATTTTATATGCCTTCACCTCGGCCAGTGGGAATAACGGTTCTGCGTTTGCAGGATTTAATGCAAACACTCCTGTGCTGAATATCGTTTTAGGTCTTTGTATGTTTATCGGAAGATTTGCAGTGATTTACCCCGTGATTATGATCGCGAGTTCTTTATCAGCAAAGAAATCGACTCCAATGACAGCAGGAACATTCCCCACTGACTCCTATTTGTTTTCTATCCTTCTAGTCGGAGTCATCTTAATTGTTGGAGCTTTGACCTTTTTCCCTGCTCTCACTCTCGGGCCTATTGCTGAACATTTTGCCATGCTTAAAGGAATGACTTTCTAAAGAGGAATTATGAAAAAGAAAAATTTATTTAGCGCTAAAGATATTACCGTCGGGATTATTGATTCATTTAAAAAATTGAATCCTGCGGATCAATTAAGAAATCCGGTGATGTTTATTGTTTATCTCGGGGCAGTCGTGACAAGTTTTATTGTTCTTGGTGGAATACTAACGAAACAATATTCGAGCTTTAATTTTCAGATTGCTTTTTGGCTTTGGGGCACAGTTTTATTTGCAAATTTTGCAGAGGCGATTGCTGAAGGAAAAGGGAAGGCCCAAGCCGCTAGTTTAAAAAATACTAAAAAAGAGGCCCTGGCCTTTTTATGGGACGGGAAAAATAAAACTCAAGTCCCTGCCAGTTATCTCAAACGAGGAGATATTGTAGCTTGTATTGCGGGAGATATTATCCCAGCTGATGGGGAAGTGGTTGAAGGAATTGCCAGTGTGGATGAGTCGGCGATTACAGGAGAATCAGCTCCAGTGATTCGTGAATCAGGTGGAGACCGTTCTGCCGTGACGGCGGGAACTAAAGTTCTGTCAGATAGAATTATTATTAAGATTACGGCGGCCCAGGGAGAATCTTATATCGATAAGCTTATTTCAATGGTGGAAGGAGCTTCGAGACAGCCAACACCAAATGAAATTGCTCTCTCTATTCTACTTGTGGCTCTGACTGCCGTTTTTATTCTTGGGGTGGGTTCACTTAAAGGTTTCATGAATTACTCTGAGGCCCAGTCTCAAAATACAACTAGCCTTGCCACTATACCGGTTCTTATCTCTCTTCTTGTTTGTTTGATTCCAACGACCATTGGTGGCTTATTATCGGCCATTGGTATTTCGGGGATGGAGCGACTTTTAAAAAAGAATGTTATCGCTAAGTCTGGAAAAGCGGTTGAGGCTGCCGGTGATATTGATGTTCTTCTGCTTGATAAAACAGGGACAATCACCATTGGAAATCGTATGGCCAGTGAATTTATTCCAGCGGCCTTTTCAAATGAAGAGGATGTGGCCAGAGTGGCCTTCCTGTCATCGATGCAGGATGAAACCCCAGAAGGAAGATCAGTTATTAAATTGGCCGATACGCTTTATAAACTCACTGATGTTCATCTCAAGGATCAGAAAATGAGTTTTATTCCCTTCTCAGCTGAAACAAGAATGAGTGGAGTAGATATTGAAGAAGCTCAAGGTGTGAGACAACTTCGCAAAGGAGCTCCAGACTCTATTATCAAGTGGGTGATGGCCCAAGGCGGGGAAATTCATCCTGCCATTAAAAACAAAATTGATGTGATCGCTAAATCTGGAGGAACTCCACTTTTAGTGGCCGAAAATAGCAAACTTGTGGGTGTGATTCATCTCAAAGATATTGTGAAGTCAGGGATTAAAGAAAGATTTAATCAGCTCAGACAAATGGGAATAAAAACAGTGATGATCACTGGAGATAATCCCATGACAGCTGCAGCGATCGCTGCTGAAGCTGGAGTAGACGACTTTCTTGCTGAGGCCACGCCAGAAAGTAAGCTTTCAAAGATTAAAGAAGAGCAGAAACTGGGACGAATGGTGGCGATGGTAGGAGACGGGACTAACGATGCTCCCGCCCTGGCCCAAGCTGATGTGGGAGTAGCGATGAATACCGGAACTCAAGCGGCTAGAGAGGCCGGGAATATGGTTGATCTCGACTCCAATCCCACTAAACTGATTGAAGTTGTCGAAACCGGGAAACAGCTATTAATGACAAGAGGGGCGCTGACAACTTTCTCTATCGCCAATGATGTGGCCAAGTATTTTGCCATTTTGCCGGCCTTGTTTACGACGCTATATCTTGTGAATGGAGAGTCTCCTCTCAAATCACTTGATATTATGAATCTTCACTCACCTCAGAGTGCCATCTTGAGCGCAGTTATTTTTAATGCACTTATTATCGTCTTTCTTATTCCACTGGCCCTCAAAGGTATAAGCTATAGGCCAATGAGTGCGAAGGATATTTTGCAGCGGAATTTATTTATCTATGGCCTAGGTGGATTAGTTGTCCCTTTTGCAGGAATTAAAATCATCGATTTATTTATTAGTTTTGCCGGTCTTGTTTAGGAGTTTAAAATGAAAACGATTATCATAAGTGTGAGATATTTATTTTTGATGACCATTCTTCTTGGATTTATTTATCCACTTTTCTCTTCTCTTGCTGGAGGGAGCTTATTTTCACGAAGAAGCTCGGGAAGTCTTGTTGTGATTGATGGTCAGGTTCGCGGATCAGAGCTGATTGGACAAAGTTTTTCACAAGAGAAGTATTTCTGGCCTCGCCCATCTGTCACTAATTACCAAGCGGTAGGCGCGGGAGCAAGCAATCGGTCGGCCACACATAAGACTCTTAAAGAAGAGGTCCTCTCAAGAAGAGAAAAGTTAGGAGAGAAAGCCCCGGCAGATCTTCTTTATGCTTCTGCTTCGGGTGTAGATCCTCATATTTCGTTAGAGGCAGCTTATTTTCAGAAAGAGCGAGTCATGAAATCTCGCGGAGTATCAAACGAGCAATTAGATCAAATGATTGATAAAACAACGGACTCTCGCCTTTTAGGTTTTATGGGACAAGTAAGAGTGAATGTTTTAGAATTAAACAAACTACTTGATGAGTCTCAACAAGAGAGAAATTAATTGGGACAAGCCGAAGAAATTTTAAAATCACTGCAAAAAGAAGAGTCTCGCCAAGGACAAGGGAAACTAAAAATCTTTATTGGAATGGTTGCTGGAGTCGGGAAGACTTTTTCCATGCTTAAGGCGGCCCACGCCTTAAAGCAAAATGGTCTTGATATTGTTGTTGGATATATAGAAACTCACGGTAGAAAAGAAACAGAAGAACTTGTGGCAGGACTTGAGATTCTGCCTCGTAAAAAAATTCTTTATAAAGATGTTATCCTTGAGGAGTTCGATATTGACGAACTTCTCGTAAGAAAACCTAAAATTGTTTTGATTGATGAGCTTGCTCACTCTAATGCTCCTGGGTCTCGCCATCAAAAACGCTGGCAAGATGTTTTAGAGATTCTAGGTCAAGGGATCGATGTTTACACCACTTTAAATGTCCAACATGTGGAGTCTCGTGCTGACACAGTCGCCGCACTCACTAATATTAGAATTCATGAACTTGTTCCAGATTCAATCATTGATCGCGCCGATGATATTGTGGTGATTGATCTTGTCCCTGATGAATTACTTGAGCGACTTAAAGAAGGAAAAATTTATCCAGTTGAAAAGATTGATGCTGCGACATCTAATTTTTTTAAAGTGTCGCACTTAACTGCATTAAGAGAAATCTCACTTCGACTCATGGCCGAACGGCTAGATCATGAGTTGAAAGACATGACTTTAACTCAAGGAATGGGTGTTAGCTGGAAGACGAATCATAAAGTCATGGTGGCGATTTTTGGGTCACCTTATTCAGAATCCCTTATCAGATATACGCGAAAATTGGCCTATGGACTCAACTGCGAGTGGGTGGCGGCCCATATTAATACAGATCGCGTTTTTGGAGATAAAGAAAAAGAGCTTCTCAATAAGAATATCGAGCTTGTAAAGCAGCTCGGTGGAGAGGTGGTCTCCACTCAAAGTGATTCTGTTGCCGATGGACTGTTGAGTTTAGCTGTGATGAACGGAATTACTCAGATTGTTGTAGGAAAATCAGAAAGAAAGAGCCTATTTTCTTTTTTCTTTAAAAATACACTCCCACATCAATTAATAAAAAAATCTGTTGGAATAGATATCAATGTTATTTCGCCACTTCAGAGAGTGTCTATCGATCGTGGACATAGTGTTAAGGAAAAACATGATTTTGAAATAGATTGGCGAACGATTCTTTCAACCACAGGATTTGTGGCCAACCTAACGATTATAAACGCTGTTCTTCTCCCGGTTATTCAATATCGATCGATTGGGATGATTTATTTGATGGGGATCTTTATTGGTTCTCTTTTAATTAAAAATTATAATGTCATATATGCCACTCTCCTAGGTGGTCTTTGTTGGAATATCTTTTTCCTGCCACCAACCTTTACTTTTGTTATTACCCATCATGAAGACTGGATGCTTCTGCTTCTTTATGCGGTAGCTGGCTCAGTTATTGGTATCTTTACTAATAAACTTAAAATGAAAGAGAAGATCTTAAGAACGGAAGGGGAGCGGGCCACTCAGCTGTATAATATTACGAAGTCTCTATCTAAAACTAAAGATCTCGATCAATTAATTCAAGTGGCCTTAGAAGAAACATCAAAGATACTAAACGGGAAAGTCTCTTTTTTTATTCGACCTCTTGGGGTGATGGAATTCGATCCTAGTCTTAAAGATCAAAAAGGTGATTTTAATGTTCCACCCAAGGAAGAGTATGTTCTTGATTGGGTCGCCAAAAACAAGCTCCCTGCAGGGAAATTTACGGACACTCTTCCTTCTTCTACAGGACACTATATTCCTCTTTTAGGGCGAAAAGACTGTATTGGGGTGATGAGTATTGATGCCAGTGAGCTCACAGTTCTTTCCCATGATTTAAGATTGATACTTGATGCTGTTTCAAGACAGCTTGCTTTAGGTGTAGAGCGCGAGCAGCTCCAAGAGGAGCTTAGGAAAAGAATGGTGCTCCAAGAGTCAGAGAGAATTTATAAAACACTTCTTAACTCTGTATCTCATGAGATGAGAACTCCGCTTGCGACCATTAAAGGTTTTTCTTCGGCCTTAAGAGGTCAGGATATTGCAAAAGATCCAGATAAAGTTTCTGAAATTGCTGATGAGATCACTCATGGAGTCGAGCGATTGGATTATGTCGTTCAGAACCTGCTTGATATGAGCCGTCTTGAATCTGGTAACCTCAAGCTTCATCTTGATTATCTTGATATTGTTGAGCTTATTAATAGTGCTATCAGCAAAGTGAGAAAATATTTAGGCGAAAGAAAAATACTGATCAATGCACCGTCTGAGCTTCCGTTTTTTTATCTTGATTATTTTCTTATCGAGCAGACGGTTGAGAATATCCTGAGGAATGCTTATCTTTATACACCGCCAGAATCTGTGATTGAGATTGATATCACAGTCGATCAGAAATACTTAAATATCCAGATCACCGATAATGGGCCAGGTATTCAATCTTCAGACCCGATGATGGTCTTTAGAAAGTTTTTTAGAGAGAATCCCCAAAAAACTGGTGGAGTAGGGCTTGGGCTGTCGATTTGTAAATCCATTATTGAACAACATCATGGTATAATGAGTGCTGAAAATGCTAAAGGGAAAGGGGCCAGATTTAAGATAAGGCTTCCTAAAGAGCTAGATCGGGAGATCTTATTCCATGAACGATAATCATGCGCCAAAAATTCTCATTGTCGATGATGAGGCACAACTTAGAAAGCTTTTGACTCTCACGCTTGAGGCCAATGGGTACAAAGTGGTTGAGGCCAGAAACGGCCAAGAAGCCGTAAGCTTTGCCGCCACTCATCGTCCAGAACTTATTATTCTTGATCTCGGTCTCCCAGATATCAAAGGGCAAGAGGCCCTTCGTCTTATTCGCGAATGGTCTGAGATTCCCGTGATTATTCTCTCTGTCCAAGATGATTCTGAAACAATTGTAGAGGCCTTGACTGCGGGGGCCGATGATTATATGACCAAGCCCTTTGATGCCAATGAATTGATGGCGAGGGTGAAGGTTTGTTTGAGAAGAAGTCTTAAAAAAGACCATGAGCAAACGGTCTTTGAAATTAAGCATCTAAAGGTTGATTTGGCCTCAAGACTTGTTTTTAAAAATAATGAGGAAATTAAACTGACTTCGACGGAGTATGATCTTTTAAAATACTTTATCAAGAACACTAATAAAGTCCTGACCAACAGACAGATTCTCAAAGAGGTCTGGGGACCTGGATCGGTAGAGCAGGCGCAATATCCAAGAGTCTATGTTCGATACCTTCGGGCCAAGATTGAAAATGATCCTAATCGCCCAGAGCTTATTTTGACTGAGCCTGGTGTCGGATATCGCCTTAAGAAGTAAATGCACCTCCCTTCAGTGCCATCTTGTCTCTCCCTTAAGATTAAATAGCTCTCTAACTCATTGAAACCCCAATTTAAAGCTCTTGGCACATACCTTGCTTTATTGATTCCCGAGTCTGATAAGTCACTGCTAGGATGGTGGGACTGAAAGTTTTAGGAATGAAGCGAGACTCATGTTTTTGTTGGCCTCAAGGAATAGAGCGGTGGCGTTTCAAGGAATCGAGACACACCAGGTTCACGGATGAACCAAATTTAAAAACTCAAGGAAGAATCTTTTTTTACCCGAAGGAGGGTGTTTATGGAATTAGCAATTTTTTTAGGGGCCGGTCTTGCGATGATGCTTATGACTCTTTCTCTACAGAAATACATCTATAATCGCGCCTATGTTCGGCGCCAAAAAAATCAAGCACCGAACAAGAGCACAACTGAAAATATCTAAAGACTAAGGGATAATGAAGTGACTAAAAAACCATCTAAACGGTTAAAATATTTTGAACCTGTCGGATAAATTTTATCCTTAGAATAAAATCCTCTCAGCTCAGTTCTCCACATCGTATACTCATCAAATTTATAATCATAATTCACAGAACTGGAAAACACTTCAAACCCATTGGCAGTATTCGTTACTACATTGGCCTGGTGAGGATCATTAAAATACTCCACACGGTAGGTGAGTGAGTTCATGCTATCCAGCGTTTGCTTCAGATTAAGAGAAGTGGCATACCAGCTATCGACCCCATCATTTTCTTGTTGAGATTGATGTCCGAAATCAAATCCACTGAGGAATCGCCATTTTTCAGAGATTGAATAATCAAAAACAAAATTATGATAGCTCCTAAAACGAGGAGCAGTACTTACGACTTCTTCATCTCCGAAAAAATTATTGTAAACAAATGTCGTCTTTTCATTCACCATATTTTTATACTGGAAGGCCACTGCTTTACCGGTATTGTTTTCAGAAATATTTTGCCAGCCGTTGAGAAGCTGCAATTGTACCGTTTGTTTCTCATCTAACTCATGCTCAAGTCGTACACCTGCAGAGTAGTAAGGAACATAATCAAGAAAAAGTGATCTTGTGTAGGTGGCGTTATCCTTGGAAATCCAAGATTCCATCCCAATATTTCCTAGAAAAATCCCCATATCAATCCAGGTCTTTTCTCCTATTTTACGGCCAACATAAGCTTCTTGGATGAATTTTGAATCTTTATCTCCTGATGTCTTGCCTTGAGTTGGTTCAGAAGAATAGTTTTTTGTCACAGAGTTTCCAAATTGGAGTGCAAGTCGGCCTCTTGTTTTTTCACCCTTAGCAACAGCTTCGATATAGGCAAGGTTGATATTGAACTCATTGGATCTTGCTGGCTGAGTTGTATATTCTCTTTCATGATTTTTAGGATTATTAAAATCATAGGCGTAATAGGTGTCGATAAAAGCGCCAAACTTCATATCCCTCATCAATCCAGATTCTCCAAAACAAAGCACAGGGGTAGTGAACGCCAGTGACAAACAGGTCTTTTTCATAAAATTAAATTCCCTTGGTTAATTTTCATTAATGATAAAAGAAATCAGATAAAAACTTCGTTAAACATCAGGGGAGTTATATTAAAAAAGGATAAAACCGAGGGTATGTGTCAGGTAAAAGAAAGTTAATCAAATCATTCATTGAAGCTTTTTTAAGATTGTCTTATGATAGAGTTGTGATGACTCGTTATTTGATAACATTTCTAATTTTTGTGATCGTCTTAGTTGGGAGTTTCTCTCTCGGGTGTAACCGCGACTTTAGTTATTCAAAAGATAACCATTCAGTTATTACTTCTCTGCCATCTGTCGATCTCGGGCCGTTAAGAGTTTCAGGCAGTAAAGCCGGTCTTGAGATACTTTTTGTCAATCAGGATAGTTTAAAAATTCCTATCTTTAAAAAAGTACCTTTTTTTCTTCAACAACCTTTCTTCTATCTCTCAAAATACTCTTTGGTCGCTTTAAGAGAATTTCACCTTTTGATTTAGGATTTATCCTTCTAAAATTTACTGAATTGTAAATAATTTAAAGGGGTATCCTCTATGCATCTATCAGCATTAGATTTTGCTGTTGTGGTAGGTTATATTATTTTGGTGTTTGGTATTGCGATAAACGCTAATATTGACATGAGAAGACATTTTGCTCTCTACAAGAACTATGGTTTACGTCCTATTGAGAATCACTATTTAGCAGGTGGAAGCATCACGTTTTGGGAAGCGGTTATGTCTATTATTGCGACTGAATTTTCAGCAATCGCATTCCTTACAATTCCTACATACGCTTACTTTGATAATTTTAATTATATTCGTTTCGTGATTGGTGCTTGCATTAGTCGTGCACTTATCTCTCGCTATTTCCTAGATAGCATCTATGGAAAAGGTCTTACCATTTTTGAAATTCTTGCCCGCGGAATTCATAGTTACAAAAGACTGACTCCAGAAGGGATTAGAGGAAAAAGGACTTTTGCCTTTTTTTATCTTATTACAAAAACAGTCGGGGTAAGCATCAAGCTTCTCGGGGGAGCGATGCTCATCGCAGAGTTTTTTGATATTCCCCTCTTTAGTTCAATTGTTATGATCTCTCTCATCACTTACCTCTATATTATGATAGGTGGCCTCAAGGCGGTAGTGCGAACTGATATGATTCAAGCCGCGATTTTTATCTTCGGTGGGGTTATGGCACACTATGTGGTGAGCAAAGTTAGTCCTTTGAGTTGGGGAGAATTGTTTTCACTTGGACTGAGTAATGGCAAATTCAGTTTCTTTTCAGAAGGTGGTGGAGCCGCTTTTGTTTATGGGATAATTGCGGGAATTGCTTATGATGCTGCCACTCACGGTGTAGATCAAGATTTAGTTCAAAAGTTGATTGGATCAAAAGATATCCAAACAGCTAAAAAAGCACTTGCTTGGTCTGCCATGGGATCGATTATTGTCAATACCATCTTTTTAAGCCTTGGTGTGATTTTATGGTCTTATTATCACAATTTAGGACAATCTATACCATCAGCAACTAAACTTTTTTCATCACTTATTGAAGAACATTTTCCTTCACCTGTGAAAGGGCTGATGGTCGCAAGTATTCTTGCCGCTTGTATGTCCACACTTGATTCATCTATCAATGCCCTAAGTGCTTGCTTCTGGAATGATTTCATGGGGAGTACGAAATCGAAGTTATTTAGCATTTATATTAGTATGGATAATTTTATTATTACAATTTCGATCATTATTGTTTCATTTACATTTTCTGCCTTACCAGGATTTGTGAAATACGGAACATATTTTGCTTATCTATCAATGTCTCCCTTGTTGTCATTCTTCATTTCTAGACTGTTATTGTCTCGTTTCATCAAAATTGATTTTTCTCCATCATTGATTGTACTGAGCATTTGTACAAGTTTTTTAGGGATGGGACTGAATCATTTTCGATTTGGTTTTAATCCTCAATTAACAATTTTATGGGGCATCGTGACAGCAATCATCTTTATGTGGATGTATTCGTTGGTGAATAATTTATTCAAAACTTCTAAGGAAAAATAATATATGAGAAAATACTTATTCCACTCAAAATCTGATGTTCGTATTAAATCAGGCCAGAGATTTCGTGATCAACTCAGACTAATGTCCAAACCAGAAATGGGGTTTGTGAAAGTCATTGTGATAAATACATTGGCCGTCACATTACTCAGTCTTGCTGTTCCTCTTGCCGTACAGGTCATTATTAACAATATTGGAGTAAGAACCATGGCACAGCCATTGGTGATTCTCTGTCTTGTTCTTTTCTTCATCCTCTCTTGTAGTGGTGCCTTGCAGGCGATCCAGACATATACAGTTGAAGTTCTTCAACGTCGCCTCTTTGTTCGTTATGGTCTTGTTATTAGTGAACGTCTGAATTTTTATAAAGAGAAGCATTTTAAAAGTGCCAATTCTCCGGCCCTGATTAATCGTTATTTTGATATCATGATCATGCAAGGAGAGATGGTGAATTTCTTTGTTAGCGGATCAGGTTTTATCATTCAGTTCGTTATTGGATTTGCTCTTCTTGCTTTCTACCACCCATATTTCTTAGGGATTGCAGGGTTTATGGCGCAATTTCTTATTTTGAACTGGATTCTTTTTGGGCCAGATGGAGTGAAGGCAGGCTCTCCTGAAGCCGATGGGAAATATAATGTTGTCAGTTGGGTTGAGGAACTCAGCCGCGTCAGAAACCTTTTTACGTCTGATCGTGGGCGAGATTTTTCTAATAAAAAACTCAATCATCTTCTTAATCGCTGGCTTGAAGTAAGAAACAATCTTTTTAATTTTCAGTTCAGACAGCATATCGGATTGCAAATTTTTAGTATTGTGATGAATATTATCCTTTTAGGATTAGGTGGATTCCTTGTGCTGAAAGGAGAGTTAAGTGCTGGTCAGCTTGTGGCTGCTGCCCTTGTGGTAAATGGGATTATTTCAAGTTTACCAAGCCTTCAGGCCTTCTTTTTTAGTATTTATAATTACTCAACGGCACTAGATATGATAGCTCGCTTTTATGACTATCCACTTGAAGAGCCTAAATTGGGGGCAAAGGTTCCAGAAAGGTATGATTTTGAATTTAAAGATCTAACCTTTATGCCTAATTATAATTTTAATTTTTCATTCGAAGAGGGAAAAAGAAATCTTATCTTAGTAAAAAGTTTCTCTGCAATTGATCTTTTTTATGATGCTTTAATGGGGGCGAGTGATCATGTTAAAGGTGAAATACGTTATCATGGACAATTAATTGATGACTTAGATCTTGGAACGATAAGAAATCATATCCAAATCATTGCCAGAGATCAGTTCTTTGCTGGAACTATCATGGAAAACATCGTGGGGTTCTCGGAAAGAGAGGACTTCGCTCAAACTGAGCTGCAAGATGTTCTTAAACGTGTAGGGCTCTACGAGAATATTATGGAATTACCTGATAAATTAGAAACCTTAATTCAACCTAATAGTTATCCCCTGACAAGTTCTCAGCTTATCGCTTTACAAGTCGCTAGAGCAATTATCATGAAACCAAAAATTTTACTTGTCACGCCAGACTTTGAGCAAATTTCATCTTACAAGCGTAAGTTGATTTTTACAGAACTTCTTAAGCCTGAACACGGATGGACTTTATTGTTTTTCACACAGAGATATTATGTTGGAAGCTTCGATAACTTTTTTTCGTTTTCAAGAATTGAGATGAGAAAACTTAGTGATCAGCAAGAGTTTTTAAAGGAGATTGAAAACAATGTCTAATGCAAATAAAAAAGATAAAGATTCAATCCCTTCTTATGCACTCATCCCTGATGTGTTTGAACCCATTTATGCTGATACACCGGAAGAAATGTTAGAGATCCACGATCTCCCTGAAGTATCAAAACTCCTGACTCGTTTTGTGATCATTTTTTCCCTTTTTATGTTCATCTTTCTGATCGCTATTCCATGGCAACAGACGGCGGATGGTTCTGGAAAGGTGATGGCCTATAACCCTCAAGATCGAGTCCAAAATATCCATGCGACTGTGGGTGGGCGTATTAATAAATGGTTTGTGAGAGAAGGATCTTATGTCAAAAAAGGTGACCCAATCATTGAGATCATGGATATTGATCCGAATTATCTTGAACGCTTAAAAGTGCAGAGTGCCGCTGTTAAAAGTCAGTATGAAGCGGCGATTGCAGTCGCTAAAACTGCCAAATTTGATTATGACCGACAAATTGATCTTTACAGCAAAGGCATCAGCTCACGAAAAGATATGGAGCAGGCGACAATTGCCTATCGTTCTGCCCAAGCTTCAGAGGCCCAAGCTCTCTCTGAATATACTCAGGCCCAGTCAAACCTATCACGTCAGCAATCTCAATTAGTTCATGCACCAAGTGATGGAACGATTGTTCGTCTACAAGTAGGATCAAGTAATGTGATTGTGAATCAAGGACAAATCGTAGCGATCTTTGCTCCAAAAAGTGATCAGCTTTCAGCACAAATTTTTATCAAAGGAAATGACCTCCCTTTAGTTTACGAGGGACGTAAGGTTCGTCTTCAATTTGAAGGATGGCCTGCGATTCAATTCTCGGGATGGCCATCAATTGCGGTAGGAACATTCGGAGGAGTCGTTTCAGTGGTAGATCAGACTGCCACTCCTGACGGTTATTTTCGAGTGATCGTTGTACCGATGAAAGGTCAAAAATGGCCTGAATCTAGATTCATTAGACAGGGAACACGTGTGAATGCATGGATTCTTCTCAATAATGTGGCTTTGGGTTATGAGCTATGGAGACAATTCAATGGATTTCCTCCATCAATTGAAGAAGCTCCTGACACACTTAGTTCCTCGACGACAGAAATTCCGGAGTAAAGAAAATGAAGAAAATATTTTTATTTTTAACAGTCATATCAACGGGGGCAGCGCAGGCGGCTCTCTCGCCATCAGTTGTGAAGGAGAGTGCACTTAAGTACCATCCGACAGTGCTAGCAGCGATTGAGAAAATGAAGGCGGGTGAAGAGAGTATTGATGGGGCCCGTGGTGTCTTTGATACTAAGATCGTTTCAGATTATAAGAGGCAGACAAAACATGACTGGAATACAACGCTTTCAAGAACTCAAATTGAAAAGCCACTTCGAATCGCAAATTCTAAAGTTTATTTAGGATCGGAACAAATCAGTAATCCAAATGGCTTTTTGTCACCAATTTATCATACAGGAAATCCCACTGGTCAAACAGGTAATTATAATCTGGTAGGTGTTCAATTATCTCTTTGGAAGCATCTGACAATTGATCCCGCACGAGCTGCACTTCAAAGAGCAAAATTTGAGGCTAAAGTAGCTGGAGCACAGAAGGTACTAACAGTTCTAGATATTACTCGTTTGGCCCAACTTGCGTATTGGGAATGGGTAACTGCAAAAAAGGTTAATAAGGCCTATGAGGAACTTCTTAAAAATGGTGATACAAGAAATGAGTTTCTTGTCGCCCGAACGAAGAAAGGTGATATCGCTCAGATTGTAGTCACAGAAAATGAGCAGTATGTGGCCGCACGCAAAGGTGCCCTTCAAATGACAAAAGAGCGCTTACTTCGTGCAGAGTTTGCTCTTTCACTTTTTTATCGCGATGAAAATGCTCTCCCAATCATTCCTACAGCCGATGAGAGTTTTGAAGATTATCCCTCTCGTTTAGAGTCTCTTTTAGAAAATCTAGATTTAAATTCAAATATGGATGATCTCATTAAAAATCGTCCTGATATGAAAAATCTTGCTCTTGAAGTTAGTAAAAAAGAGATTGACCTGGAACTTGCCAAACAAGATTTAAGACCACAGGTTGATGTCACCACAGAGTACTTTGAGAGGACTGTTTATCACCCTAATATGCCTCGCGATTATTTAATGGTGATGGCGAAAGTGAGTGTGCCGATTGAGAGGAATCTTGGGAGCGGTAATATTGCAGCGGCTCGTGCACGAAAAATGGTGGCCGAAAGAGAAATGAGTCTTGGACAACAATCATATAAGTATGAGGTGATGGCCCTGAGACAATCATTAGGACTCCGACTAGAACAGGTGACCCAGGCCGAGATTGAGTTCTCCAAGGCCAAGGAACTTGTGGACTCTGAAAATTACAAATTTAAAACTGGTGGTGGGAACTTATTCCTGGTTAATCTTCGTGAAGAGGCACAAGCGAGGGCCGAAGCTTTATTCCATGAAGCACGCCTTGCTTTCATGGATACCCTCCTGAGTTATCAGGCGCTGATCAGTACTCATGAATGATTTTTAAACTAAAATATCCTCATAAAATGCCCCGATCTTAAGGTCGGGGTGAATGAGATGAATCTCTAAGATCCACGCGTAGGGTACAGGAACTTCCTCACATTCCATAAGTTTTCCCTTATGAATCAAAGCATGAGGGAAATCACTGACACGGTGGCCTTTCTCATTGAGATTAAGTTTATAGCCCATCTTTTCTGCTTCAATCACGGCAAAATCATAAAGAGCATGACCAGAGACTTTATGAGTTCTCCAATAGCTTGCGACGATATTCCACAGCTCCTGAGACTTTTCAACAATTCTCATATGCTCGAAATTTTCTCCAATAAAAAAAGGCTCACCATAATCGGCTTCATGGCCTTCAATGACTGGTCCTAGATCCAAAAAGAAAAGATCCTCTTCTTGAACCACTACGGGCCCAGAAGGATCTTTAAAAGATTTTGTTGTATTTACGCCCACACGAAGTTTTGGTGGGTGCCAGTTTTTCTCCACGCCGTATTTCGGTCCCAGTGATTTATAAAGAGTATGTAGATCATCTTCTGTCATGCCCACTTGAACTCGGGATGAAAGATCATGGCAAAGAGCTCTGGCCGAGTCTCTGGCAAAAATAAACTTATCTAAATCAAAATGAGGACCGAAGGCTTGAATATCCATTATTACGCCAGCGCCGCTTTCACGAGATCAGAAGCTCGCTTCCCGTCAAATTTACCTTTGATTTGAGGCTGCAAATCTTTCATGATCGCTCCCATATCTTTGGCACCTTTGGCCTTAATGTCATTGATCATAGCGACCACTGCCGCTTCATCAAGTTGCTCCGGAAGATAAACTTTAATATGGTCATACTCACGAAGAATTTTATCGTGGGCCTCAGTTCCTGCCGTATAAAGCGGAAGAGCATCAAGAAGCTTTTTAGCATGAGCAATAGTGACCGTAAGATCATCTGTTGGTTTTGGGGCCGTATTATTTTGAATATACTGTGCTTTAAGCATACGAAGAGCATCAAGACGCTCTTGTTGTTTTGCTTTCATGGCCTCAATAATATCTTTGTTCACCCGTTCTTGTAATGTCATAGAGGTTTTTCCTTATCGTTTCATGTTTTCCATTTGGAGATCAATCTTAACTTCTTTAGATTCTTTGAGGAGGCGAAAAACGGTTTGAAGCTCATCAATACTTTTTGATTCAAGACGATACTTCTCATCCATATACTGGGCCTTGCCTTTAAAACCCGAATCCTTAATCACTTTTGAGATGGCCTTTTGATTATCCTTATCAATGGAAGAAGAGAGCTTGATTGTCATCTTTTTCATCTTCATCCCTGTGGCCGAGATCTCACTTTCTTCCATTCCTTTAAGGCCAATACCGCGCTTAAGCATATTGGTGCGAAGGATTTCAAGAACAGCTTTTACTTTTGTTTCATCCTCAGCGCGAA
Source organism: Bacteriovoracaceae bacterium (assembly GCA_049241565.1). Taxonomy (GTDB): domain Bacteria; phylum Bdellovibrionota; class Bacteriovoracia; order Bacteriovoracales; family Bacteriovoracaceae; genus DZBG01. The sequence continues at coordinate 32,371 of JBMLQL010000054.1, forward strand.
TTTCAATCGTATTTTCTTTTTGTTTCCATTCAGCTTTGGCCTCAGAACCTTTGAAGTCAAATCTTCCAGAAACAATTTTCTCAGTGAGATTAATGGCATTTTGAAGCTCCATTTCATCGAGCTTACAGACGAGGTCAAATGATGGCATGAATGTCTCCGTTAATTAGCGAATATGCCCATTACCATACACCAAAAAGCGAGTGGTCGTCATCTCTCTTGCACCCATTGGGCCATAAGCGTGGAGTTTACTAGTGGAAATTCCTAGCTCTGCCCCTAAACCTAGCTCCCCACCGTCATTAAAACGCGTTGAAGCGTTGACAGCCAGACATGATGAGTCGAGAGAATTAAGGAATAATTCAATAACTTTAGGGTCGTGGGCAAGAATGGACTCAGTGTGATGAGAAGTGTGATCTTGAATATGTTTAATGGCCTCTTGCTCATTTTTGACAATTTTCAGGGAGAGAATCATGTCCAAATATTCGGTGTGATAATCATCAGCTGTTGCAAGTTTTACGGCAGGGTTTAACTCATGAGAAGATTTGTCTCCTCTGATTTCAACTCCTGCTTTGATGAGACCCTCAATCACTTCTTTAATACCTTTAAAACTTTCATGCAAAAGAAGGGATTCTAGAGCATTACAAACCCCAATCCTTTGAGTTTTTGCGTTAAGAATAATTTTTACTGTGCTTTCAATATCAGCATCTTTATGAACATACATATGGCATAGGCCTTTATCATGGGCCACCACCGGCATACGAGCATGATCCTTCACATGTTTTACCAGGGCCGAGCCGCCACGAGGAACTACGAGGTCAATATACTGATCTAGTTTAAGAAGATCGTTTACGTCTTCTCTAGTTTCAACCAAAGAGAAGCTCTCTGAGGGAAGAATTTTTTCTGTGGCCTGACGACAGATTTCATAAAGGCAGCGATTAGAATGAGCGGCTTCTTTACCACCTTTAAGAATAATAGCGTTTCCTGATTTGATGGCCAGGGCGATACCGTCCACGACAACATTGGGGCGAGATTCAAAAATCATCGCCACCACACCAATAGGAATACGCTGGATTTTGATTTGGAGTCCATTAGGTCTTGTATACTCACGATCAATGATTCCTGTGACTTGAGGTTGATTGGCCACATCTAAACACATTTGCGCTAAGGACTGAATAGATTTTTCTGTGAGGGTAAGTCGATCGATGAGAGCAGAGCTTAGTTTATTTTCATGAGCAGCTTCAAGATCAATTTGGTTTTGATCAAGAATAATAATTTTATTTTCGAGGATGGCCTCTGAAATTTTTTTTAAGGCCTGAACTCGTTCTGGCTCAGTCAAGGCCTGAAGGTGGAGAGAAGCCTCTTTGGTCTTTTTAGCTAAATCAATAATACTCATAAAAATCCTAAACAAGTAAGAGGTTATCTTTGTGAATCGCTACATTGGAAGGAGCGTCTTCGATCACGAAATTAATATCAGCACTTTTTTTGCCTTTAATCAGGTCGAGCTCTTTTGAGCTGAACTCACTAATCCCTACAGCAATAATTTTATTTTTTAGCTTCACGTTAATCACATCCCCCCGCCGAAAGGTGCCAGCTACCTTTCTGATTCCGACAGGAAGAAGTGATGTCTTTTTCTGAAGAAGAGCTGTGGCGGCACCTTCATCAATATTCACAATGGCCTCATTTTTAACAACTGTTGATAGCCATGATTGGCGACGGTTCATTTGATTCTCTGGATTACCTAAGAATAAAGAGCCACCTTCACGAGAAATTAAGCGAGAAAGAGGGGAGTCATGAAGAAAAGTCCCGATGATAACATTCACCCCTAGTGGAGTTAGTTTTCTGACCGCTCGAAGTTTAGTATCCATTCCTCCGCGGCCAACACTAGTTTTGGCCGCAATTTTTACTCCAGAAAAATCATCTGAAAAATCGACAACATCAAATCTTTTGGCATCGGCCTCTTTGGGATTTTTATCATAAAGTCCGTCGGCCTCTGTTAATAAAATGAGCCCATCAGCATCAACTGCTTCAGTGACCATGACGGCGAGTTGATCATTGTCTCCAACGGTGATCTCAGCAAAGGAGACGGTATCATTTTCATTAATGATAGGAAGAATGCCATTTTCTAGTAAACGCATAATCGTGTTACGGATATTAAGAAAGCGAGTGCGGTCTTTAAAATCTTCATGAGTCACTAAGAGCTGGGCCGATGGCCATGACCAGAGAGAGAGAATTTTTTGATACGCATTCATCAATAGCGGCTGGCCAATGGCAGCACAGGCCTGTTGATAAGAGATCATCATTTTTTTCTCTTCTGGTTTTTTCACAAATGAGCGACCTGTATTAATGGCGCCGGAAGAAACAAGAATAATTTCATGGCCTGCTTCTTTGAGTTTATAAAGATCATGAAGAAGGCGATGAATTTTTTTCTCCGAAACTCCGCCAGTCTCCTCAGTCACTCCGAGAGAGCCAATTTTAACAACGATTCTTTTTAAATTTTTGGTCATATCGGCCTAGTCAATTATATGAATTGGGGTTTAATGACTATATTCTAGGCCAAAAAAACCTTTGTCGTCATAGAATTTAGAAAGAGAGGGTTTTTTTTATGCCAAAATTCCCAGGCAAGTATTTTTACTGCCATTTTTATCCCTAAAATATGCCCTTTTTTTGTGCCTACTTATTCCAAAATCAAGGCTAAATCGAGTGTAGCGCCTAAAATTGCTACACTTAGAAGTCAAACTCACTATGTAAAATTGACAGTGTTACTGGTGGCGACTACAGGAAGTAGGCATAATGTCGGGAATAACTTTTTTTATCCCCCACAACTCAATGGAGAGTTACATGAAAAACTTAATCGTCGGTCTTGCCATCCTTAGCGCATCACCTGCCGTCCTGGCACAAAGCTATGGTGGAACAGTCAGTGATCTAAACACAATTTTTGAACCACCAATGAACATTAACGGAACTATTTGTGATCAGTATACAAATACTGGAAATGAGCACGCTTATAAAGCTTGTTCTGATGGTGTCGGAGCTTCTCGTTGGATGGCAGAAAAATATGCTCAAAATGCTGGGAAATATCTGGGCTGCTTAGATGGTTATTACCAAGGTATTTATGATGGGTTCTATGCAGGCGTAAACCCAACGCAAGAAATGATTAAGCAAGCAGAAGCATTCGTTAAAGGTGCAAATTTCGATACAGCCACTTCGCGCGCAACTCAACGTGCACAAGCGGAGGGACAAACTGAGTCAGCAGATCAGATCATTAAACGTTACCGTGCAGTGCTTGGTCTTAGAGACTCAAGAGGAAATCCCGTCCTTCCAAACAAAGACTATTCTTATCCAAGAATTACATTCAATGGGTTTGAAGACGGTTATGAAAATGATGTTGCTCGCCTGAATGCAGGTTATGACTTTAATCCTGTTTATACAGCTGGATGGGTTAAACCAACTGATAGGTTTGATGACAGAATTGCTGCTCGTCGCGGTCTTCTTCTTCAACAAGAATATGCTAAGTCACTTTGTGATGTTAATCAGACAATATTTGGTCGCAACAATATGCCGGCAGTAACGATCTGGGATTTTTTCAAGGCACGCCGTGAGTATAACTTCCAGAATTATGGATGGAAATCACCTGATCTTGCTTGGCAGGTATTTGATAGAGATGAGAGAACTCTTGAGCAGTACCAGACGTTTACACGTCTTCGTGGTCTTGAAAAAACTGAAACAGTGACTATCCCTATAAAAGAAACTCGTTTTAAGCTTGATGCCTCAGGCAATCCTATTAAGAAGCTTGATGCGAACGGAATCCCTGTGGTTGGAGCTGATGGACGTCCAGTATTTGAGACTGAAGAAATCATCACAGGATATAGAAATGAAACTCGTCGTGTGAAGCTTTCAGATGCTGAAGTTAAAGAACTTGAAAATATCTATGTTAATGGATTTAAAGTTGCTTATGATCGCTTTTATGCAAAACAGTATGCTTCTAAGGCCTATAACTCTGAAGGTCTAGAGAGATACGCGACAGCTAAAATTATTGGTCGCCTAATGGGTGAAGATGTTGCTAACCAAACAGCTCGTCGTGAGGCTTACAATAAGCAATATCAAATTCAGTCTGCTAAGAAATATGCAGAAGTAGTAAAAAAGATGTACGAAGATAGCTTTAACCGCCTTATGAATATTTTCGAAACAAACCCCGTGGTTGAACTTAATTCAGCTGAGCTTATCGGATCAACAGATGATAATATCTTCCGCGCCGGTGAAGAGCTAAGAGTACAATTCTCTGTTTCAAACTTAGGTGAGGTCTCTCGTCCAACAACGCTTATTTTCGATAACACTGCAGATGTCATTGCAAACTCTCAAGGCTTCGTCTTTTCTGCACCTGCTCTAGATAGAAAGAACTATGTTTCCAACATACTTGGGGCGATCTCTAGCGATAAATTTGCTCAACAAGAAATTTCACTTGGAATGAATCTTGTGAACCCAGGAAATCTTGCAGAAGTTGCAAGACCACTTATTGTTCGTAAGAATGAAAGAATTCTTCTTAATGATTATGCTGAAGTTAAGCGCATCAACGGAAACTTAAATTACTTAACTGGAGATCTTAACCTAGTCGTTGATCTTGAGAACCCAGCCTCTGTAACCGCTCCGTCTACAGCACAAGTTGAACTTTTCATCGATGGTGCTGGTAAAGCTTTAGATAAAGATATTGAGCCAATCGCTGCTCAGTCACTTCGCTCTGTTTCGTTAACAACAAACAAGCTAGATCCTTTAGATGTTATTGCGAAAGGGAAAATTACTGGTGTTGTGAATGTTAAGATGGCCGGTCGCACGATTCATCGTAAGGCTTTTGAAATCAGAGTGGCAGATGCTCCGAGCATGGCAATCGTAAGATACTTCGATGGTCTAGCGACTGGTGAGATCTCGAACTCTGGAAATGAGTCTCGTCAAGATCGTCTTGCTAAACTTGGTTCAATGATTGAAGATTCAGTTGTTGAGTCAATTAGAGGAAGAATGAAGTGGACGAAGCCAAATGAAGTGGCAAGAACAGCAGTTGCAGAGCTTCAGAAAGTATATGCAGAGTCAAAACGTCAAGGGACAATGAACGCAGAAGCTCAAAGAAATTACGATGATCTTGCCTCAACACTTGCTAAACACTCAGCGACTCTTAAAGCGCGTGGAATCTTAAATGATAGAAAGAACAGAAAGGTTTACTTAAAAGAGCTTGCTAAGATTTCTCCGAAACTTAATGTGAATTGGAAGAGCTACAGATAATAATGTAGAAAGGGAGAGCGGTTATAGCTCTCCCTCCTTTTAAATTTGAAACAAAAGGCGACTTTATGAAAAAAACAATGGCCATACTTCTTACTGCTTTATCGCTAAGTGCTTTGGCGCAAGATGTGGAGTATAAATGTTCTTTTAATACGAAAGTCGAAACGATTAAGACGAATCTATTTGGAAGGAGTCCCCGCACAGTAAGTGTGGCAGATTTTAATCCATGTCAGTCACCTACAGTCGGTAGTGTTATTCATGAAGATGGAAGAGTTTCTTTAACAGAGTGTGGTATTTTTACTGATGAGGTGAAGTTTGGTCTTACTTTGCGAGTGCAGAAGATGAATGAAAAAAATGCTCGCCTCAAGCTGTTGCACCTTTCAAAGAAATTGCAAAATGAAAATGATTACGCTTCGGATGATGTGTTAGATGAAAAAACCATCGAGATTGGTAAGGAAGCTGTTTTTGAGGCTAATGTCGAGATTCAGTTGTATAAGAAGTCTCGTCGATTGAAAGAAGTGATCACCGCCGTCTCAGTTCTTTGTCTTAAAAAATAAAAAAAAAGGCCCGAGAAATCGGGCCTTCGCTTTTTAAAACCTAATTAAATTTCATCTCAGGGACATTGGTCGGAATCACGAGTTCGGCTTCAGTCAGTTTTTGAATCTCTTCCACTGAAACTCCAGGAGCACGTTCAAGCAAATGAAATTTCCCATCTTTAAGCTCCAGCACGGCCAAGTCAGTCACGACTTTTTTTACACAGCTCACTCCCGTTAGAGGAAGAGAGCATTTCTTTAAAATTTTTGAGGCCCCATCTTTAGAAGCATGCGACATGGCCACAATAATATTTTGAGCACCGGCCACAAGATCCATGGCCCCACCCATACCTTTTACTAATTTTCCTGGAATCATCCATGAGGCAAGGGCCCCTGTTGAATCGACTTCAAAGGCCCCAAGAACAGTTAAATCCACATGTCCACCACGGATCATGGCAAAGGAGTCAGCCGATGAGAAAAACGCAGCCCCAGGATTGACGGTCACAGTTTGTTTACCTGCATTGATAAGGTCTGCGTCTATTGTTTGTTCTGTAGGGAATTCACCCATTCCTAAGATTCCATTTTCACTTTGAAGCATGACTTCCATTCCTTTGGGAACGTAGTTGGCCACGAGAGTAGGGATACCAATTCCTAGATTCACGTAGTAGCCGTCTTTGAGTTCTACTGCAATTCTTTGAGCAATTTGTTCACGTGATAATGCCATATTTAAACTCGCTTATTTTTTAATCGTTTTTTGTTCAATACGTTTTTCAAATGTTCCTTTAATAAGTCGATCCACATAGATCCCTGGAACATGAATAAAATTCGGATCAAGCTCACCAGGTTCTACAATCTCTTCGACTTCAACCACCGTGATTTTTCCGGCCATGGCGATCATCGGATTAAAATTCATGGCAGTTTTTCTGAAAATAAGATTGCCGTAACGATCGGCTTTCCATGCTTTGACTAAAGAAAAGTCCGCCTTAGGAAAAGCGTGCTCAAGAATATAGGGACGGTCATTAATGACCTTAACATCTTTGCCATCACCGATCTGAGTTCCGTAACCAGTGGCCGTGTAAAAAGCGGGGATACCAGCACCTGTGGCACGAATCTTTTCGGCTAAAGTGCCTTGAGGGGTGAGTTCAAGTTCAAGCTCTTTAGAAAGAACTTGTTTCTCAAACAAAGCATTTTCTCCCACATATGAGGAGATCATTTTTTTGATCTGCTTTTTCTCTAACAAAAGTCCAAGACCAAATCCATCCACTCCTGCGTTATTGGAAATACAAGTTAGTCCTTTAACGTTTTTATCATAAATATTTTTGATCAGATTTTCAGGAATTCCACAAAGGCCAAATCCACCAACCATGAGAAGCATATTATCTGTTAGTCCTGCGAGTGCTTCATCATAGGTTTTAACAACTTTATCAAAACCTGCCATACGAGCTCCTTTATTTACCCTAGTATTCATTTTTAACTTTGATAAGATTAACAAATACATTTCAAGAGGTGAATGAGTGATTCGACTAACTAGGTTTTTTACCCGTCTTTGTGAGGCCTATTTACCTGACGCTTTTATGTTTTGTCTTGTTTTGACACTTGTCGTCTTTAGTGCTGCAGCTCTTTTGACTCCTCATTCACCGCTTCAGCTGGTAGATTTTTGGGGTAAGGATTTTTGGTCTCTAAACGCTTTCGCCATGCAAATGGTTTTTGTTTTAATTTCAGGACACATGCTGGCCAGCACTCCACTTGTTCATTCATTTTTAAAATTAATCGTGAAGCCGGTAAAATCAGAAACTCAGGGACTTTTGGTCTTAAGCTTTTTTTCCTTAGTCTTTTGCTGGCTGAATTGGGGATTTGGGCTAATCGTTTCAGGTATTCTTGCCATTAAACTCGCTCAAAAACTCACGCGAGTTTCTTTTGGATTATTCATTGCTACCGCCTATTCAGGATTTCTTGTCTGGCACGGTGGTCTTTCTGGATCTATTCCACTTAAGATTGCTGGAGGAGATGAGATTCTTAAAAAGGTTTTTCCTGATCTTCAAATACCAATCTCGGAAACGATCTTCTCATCTTGGAATTTATTGATTATCGCTCTTTTGCTTCTTACTCTTCCTCTCCTGGCCGTTTTAATGAATGGAGGAGAGAAAATGCAGATTCCAGAGGAGAAAACAGATGAGGTTAATGAAGAGATAGTCACTACCTTTGCCCAGAAAATAGAATCGGCCAAATCCTTTAATATTATTTTCTTTCTCTTTTTTGCTGTTATTTTTGTTCAAGGTTTTCTTAGAGGAGATTCTCTTGATATCAATCGTGTGAATATGGTTTTTCTTTTTCTGGCTTTTTTATTGCACGGGACTCCCAAAAAATTTATTGGCTCACTTAATCACTCTTTCGGTTTTGCCAGCTCTATTGTTATTCAATTTCCATTTTATGCGGGCCTGATGGGGCTTATGCAGTACTCAGGACTGGCCGATCTTATTTCACAAGTTTTTGTGAATATCTCCACGGAAAGAACACTTCCTCTTTGGACATTTTTATCAGGCGGGATTGTGAATTTTTTTGTTCCCTCTGGTGGGGGACAGTGGGTCGTTCAGGGCCCGATCATGCTTAAGGCTGCTCGAGATCTGGCCGTTGATCCAGCGAAGATTTCCATGGCCCTTGCTTGGGGTGATGCTTGGACCAATCTTATCCAGCCTTTTTGGGCCTTGCCACTTTTAGGAATGGCAGGACTAAAGCTCAAAGATATTATGGGCCATTGTATTGTTTATCTCGTTTGGTCAGGACTGATTATCTCAGCCGTTCTTTTTTGGTTCTAGGGCATCTTGTGAGTAATGAAGATAGATGAAGAGCATTGCCGGAGACGCTATCCAGTGCCACATCGCATGTCCTTGAGAGAACCAGCCGTGATCAGTTGGATCACACCAAATTCTTTGTCCATCTGAAATAGAAAAACCAAAGGCAATGACAAGAGTGATAATAGCAGAGATAAAATACTTATAGTGAAGTCTGGCCAGCTTGCGGGCAGCGATCTCTGTCCCCAAGATGACAAATCCACAGATCAGAACAATTCCTTGAAATTTAATTCCGTAGATATACATGATGTGCATAAGAATTGTGAAAAATACCCCAAGGACTAAATTAAACCAGTGGTGATTTTTACGAGCGAGAAATCGAAGACGAATAAGATTGGTGGCAATAACCCATCCAACAAAAAAGAACATACCCACAAAGTCTAAAACCTGTGAGCCGTAGAAATTTGATTGGTGATAAAAGTAAGACATGGCACCCATAAAAAAGATAATGGGGCCGAATTGAGTGAGTTCTTTATTATGTTTATTTTTAAGCGATAGATAAAAAATAATCGCCGCAACGATCAAGTAACCAAGATTAGACCAAGTGTTAGCCGGCTCACTAATCCACTGACATAAGGTCTCCTCACACCATTTGATGTTCGGAGCCCCTGTTTTTTCCGTGATTTCGTACCAAGGACAACTAGGGGCATGCGGATTGTTGTAAACTGCCATTAGAAGTCCTGGATTTTATCGGCTAATTCCGGATAGTCGATAAAAGGATTTCTTACCTTCTGGTATTTGGCGACAATCTCGTGACGAGCGCGCTCATCGGCGTCGATCGGATCTTCTTTATGCCATTTCCTCATTGTTGCTTCTTGGTCTTTTCCCATTGGAATTTGGTAGCGAACAGAGAAATAAAAAAGTGAACGGGCCACGTTCCCCTGGTGAGATTTAGGAGGAGTAAACTTCATATCTCCATTCATGTGAGCAAGTTGAGATATCTCACAATCTTGAACGTTGAGCTCGTCTACACGTCCTGCTGTATCAGCAAACTCGTGATTAGCGCGACGGTTATTAGCATCTGAGTCTGTAGGATAAAGATGGTGCATATCTGATTTTTGTTGTTCTTTATCAAATTTTCCAGTGAACTTTGATTGTGGCCAGGTATGTTCAATATTGATTTCAGTGTGCATTCTTGAAACATCACCAACATTTTTAAAGTAGAATTTTTTTCCACAATATACATCAGTCACAAACATTCCGTTACGGTCAGACTGTTTAAATGTTTCGCCAAACATAATTAGTCGAGCACGAGAGTAGCCAACTGAGCTATGAGAATAACAATCTCCACCGCAGTTTTTTTGAATTTTGTCGTATGACGATTTCACAGATTTATGGCCAGCTTCAAGAATCTCAAAAAGTTCATCTGGCTCGATCGTTTGGGCAGGAAGAATGTTTTTATAGAAATTTTCGCCGTAGTAAGCAAGGTGTCCATTTGAAAGAGTAGTATCTGTTTGTGCAAGAGCTGAAAAAACGAACAGAATACTAAAAAGGCCGAGAGAAAATTTCATACTTTTTCCTTTAGCTTAAGTGAAGACGCGAAAAATATAAATTAGCTAAACTTAAATGTCACATAAAAAGAAATTAATGCTTGTTGCGTTAAAAAAGTTTGAGTGAAGGAATCAAATTAGCATTTACTCTGAAGTAAAAAATAAGGCCTGTTGGCTCTCGAGAAGTACGAAAACTTCCTGCACCAATCATGTAGGCCACTTCAGCTGGTTTATACTGATACACAGCAGCGTAACTCTCTTTCATTTCTCCACTTCCTTCAAAGCGGACATTCTCAAGTAAAAGTCCAACCATATGATGACCCATCATTTTGGCAATTAAGGCCTTACGCTCGATCTGAACTTCTTCACCAGGCTCACCTACAATGACGTGTCTCCAGTCAGCGATAGGGCGACTCTTCTTTGATGCCCTTAACGTATCAAACTTATAAGAAAGAAGAGTGACCCACCCCCTGGCCCCTAAGGCGATTTTCGTTTCAACGTAATTACGTGTGAATTCGCCCTGGCAAGTGACTTGATCACAGTCAAAAAAAGGAAAATCAAAATTGGAATGAATAAACTGTCGGCCAATAGCGAGACCTAGAAATGAGATCGGAAAAACTTCAATTTCAGCTTTTACACTATTGATGACAGCTGAAGTACTAACACCCAGAGAGGGGCGGATAAGACCGAAAAGAACATTTTTATCTCCTGCCTCGCGCTCTCCCCATAAAACTTGCCCATAGCCAGCATCAGCATAAAGCTCAGCGCCTAAAGCGGGAAGTGTTCGTCCTTGAGTTCCAACACTTAAGTCAAATTTAGCAAAAGATGAACAAGAGAAAAGAAGAGTCCCAGTGATAACAAAAATAAGATTATTCATTAAAAAATGTTACTGAGAATAATGTTTGTAGAGAAGTACTTTTTCGAGAGCTAATTTAATCGCTTCACTCATCGGTTTGTAACTATTTGTTAAATCAGGATGAAGAGTTGAAAGTCTCCTGGTCCAATCAGACATTAGAGGTATTTTGTCAGGATTTCTTTCAGCTTCTTCAATAAGTAGCGAGGCCTTCTCTTTTTTAATGTATTTGCAAACTGAGAGGACCTTCTTTCCATCTTTTTTGGTATGCCCTGAAGCTCCGAATTCACGGCATATTGAAGGTCTAAACTTATACTCTGTACACTGACCCTTCATGCGATCAGTGGATTGAAATTTGGCCAAAGGACAAATGGGAAATTCTTCTTTGATAAGTTTTTCCAACCATTCTTCAGCAATGCCACGTTCGTAGAAATCCCAGGCCAGGGGGAGCATCTCTGCCACCGTGGCCGTGATTTCTGGGTTATCACAACATTTACCACAGCCACTGGCGCATGTGAGTCCAGTGCTTTGTTGATAGTCACTAAATGCCGTCCCCATTTCGTTATAAAATAACTGGAGATCTTGTACGAGTTGTTGGATATTCATAAGACTATGAACACATTCCTTTTCACCATTGTTAATCAAGGCCTAGAAAAACTTATTAAAACTGAAGTTGAAACTTACTTCCCGAAATGGAAGTTCGCTTATTCTAGACCGGGATTTCTAACTTTTAAAGGGGGGGAGGGGGAGTCTATTCCTCACCTTTGGATGAGTTTTAGAACGGGCAAGGTTATTCGAAAGCTCACTATTGATGAGCTCAAGGATTTTAAGTCTGGTCAGTATCTCTTTTGGCGTCGAGATGAGTCGTTCACTCCACCATGGCCGACTGCGTTTGAGGATCAAAAAATTCTTCGAAACAAAACCTATTCTCTAGTGATGATGACTGATCCTGATCAGTTCTGGCTCGGGCAGTTTCACTCTCTTGAGTCGGAAGGGGGAGATCTTTTCGGGGCAAGGATAGAGCTTCCAGAGAGTGCACCTTCTCGTGCCTATCTCAAAATTGCTGAGGCCAGCGCCGTTCATGGACTCAGCTTTAAAGATAAAACAGTAATTGAGTTTGGATCTGCTCCCGGGGGAGCTGTTCATTATCTTCTTGGAGACGGAGCGAAAGTTTTAGGTGTTGATCCCGGGGCCATGGATGCCGAGATCCTTAAACACAAAAACTACAAACACCTCTCGCTTCCCATTGAAAAATGTACCCGTGATCAGTTTCCTGAAAATATTGATTGGGTTTTAAGTGACATCAATCTTCCGCCTTCAGTCGTTGTGCGTGAAATCAGGCAAGTCTTTGAGAAACATCCCCCGACAGAGGGATTTATTCTTACGCTTAAGATGACGAAGAATGATTTTGTGGGAAGACTGGATAATTTTAGAATTCAATTTCAAAAACTTGGCTTTAAAGATACCTATTTTAGGTATCTGCCTTCGCACAAGCAAGAAGTGATGTTGCTTGCGCGAAGATAATTAAATTTATTATGAATTCATGAACCCTTGAGGGAAGAACTGATTATAAGGGTCATGTTCTTTTTTAAGGTCTTTAAAAAGCTCAAGCTGATTTTGAGAGTGAAACTTTTTAATAAACTTCTGCTTTAAAAGTCCAATCCCATGCTCAGCGAAGGGTGAGCCATGCCACTGATAAACATTCTCATATAGTTTTAAGAAGGCTTCTTGGCAAGGAGCAGACTGATCTTTTGTTGGCATATAATTATAGTGAAGATGGGCGTCTCCAAAATGTCCAAAGAGGCAATAGCGCACTCCCACTTTTGAGGCTTCACGGTAGAAGTTTAAAAGATCTATGAAGTGATCTTCAGAAACTTGAACATCTGTTCCCATTTTTACGACACCCATCTGCGAGTTCACCTCAAAGATAGCGCGTGGAACACCGGCGCGGACATGATGGAATTTATTTTTTCCAATTTCAAAAACCTGCTCGGAAGTAATAGTCTGAAAATTAAGAAGCACTTCTTCGTAAATTTTTTCAAAATCATCCGATTTAATTTCTAGAAAGATTACGTCTTGGTTGTCGCCAAGTTTTTCATCGGCTTTAAGATAGTTCATGCAGTTACTGTCTAAAAGCTCGCAAGAAATAATACTCTCACGGTGAGATTGTACCGCTTTAAAGATTTCCATATGAGATTCATAATTTTCTTCCCAGCGTGGAAGAAGCATAAAAACATGGTTTACAGCAAAATCTTCAACTGTCTCGATCTCAACTTCTGTCACAAGTCCCAATTGTCCTTCGGTTCCGATCATGAGGTCAATTGCCTTCTCAAATCGAGGGTAGGGAGCATTTTTGAAGTTTTTGTAGGCCAAGAAATCTGTTTGGTATTTTTTTAAATTTGTTGAATTTGATTTAAAGTCTTCATCACGAGTAAGAGTTTTTTCAAGACCATTAAAATCCAAATATTTTAAAGAGACAATTTGGCGACGAAGGTTACCGAAAGAGAAACATCTCTCTCCTGTACAAGAAGTGGCCACACCGGCGGTAATAAGGGCCAGATGCTCAGTAGGTGAAGTTTTAAGATTGCGGCCCTTGCTGGTTAAAAACTGCTGAGCTTCTTGCCAAGAAACAGCACCGCTCAGAACCAGATTTCCATTCTCTTTGAGAGTCATTTGGCCAGCAATTTTGGTGAGATCACAGAGGTAAAAATCACTTATCCCTTCAGGAATCGGTAGCATTTCTGTCAGCTTATCATAAGGAATGACCGTGGAAGTTTTAGAAGAGTAATAGAAGCTCGATTTATGAGTTTTTAAATGCGTAATTAAATCTTCTTTGGTGTGAAATGTCTTATAATGGAATGGCATAAATATCCTCAGTGTTTAATGAGGATATTATAACTTCTTTTCCAAGGAGGGTCTATGTCAGAAGTGGTTGTTTTAGGGGCGTCCAATCGCCCAGACAGATATGCTTTTATGTGTATGACGATACTGGCCGAAATGGGGCATACGGTTATCCCGGTGAATCCAAGGGAGACAATGGTCATGGGGCATTATTGTTATCATAATCTAAGGGATCTCATCAAGGATCACCCGGTTATTGATACCCTGACTATTTATGTGAATCCCGATATCTCGGCCAAGCTTGATCAGGATATTATTGAGCTAAACCCTAAACGAGTTATTTTTAATCCAGGTTCTGAAAATCATCATCTTCAAAAAATTCTTGAAGAGAAAAAGATTAAGTGTCTTGAGGCCTGCACACTCGTTATGCTTAGAACTGGGCAATTTTAGAATCACTCAAGCAGCGAATAGGGGAATTGTCTTTCACATAACTCTCAATCATCGGCCAGTAATAGGTAGTGGTGAGATTTGATTTCGGAAAGAGAATTGGTGTCATGAAAGGAATAATCTTCTCAATGGCATGAGGGACTTCCGAAGGATAAGCGAGAGTATATTTTTTAAGATCTTTAATTTTTTGTCCTTTAATCTTGGCCTCTTTCACCATGAATTCTTCGAGGGTGAAGGGGCCAATAAGATTTTTGGCCTTAGGCATTTCAATCCCAAAAAAATTCATTCCCATCATTCCAGGTTTTTTCACAAGATATTTGAGGATTTTTTTAAGAATCCAACCTTGCATCTTTGAGGTGGCCACTTGCCAACCTTGATCACCATAGAGTCTGAAGTGAGGGAAATTATCAATAATATCTCCAAAAGTAATAACTCCTGGACTCACGGCCTCACCCTCAAAATTAGCGATATGAAGGCCAATATCAACATTAGCATTTTCTTTTACCATTCGGGCCATATGCTCACCCCAACATGAGGCTTTTTCATTGGAGATCCCATCAATATAACCACTAAGCTGAATTTCACTCACGCCCACAGGCTCATCCCAGCGGCGGTTAAAATAATCTTCTCGGCGAAGATAAGCATGATCGACGAGCTCCTTGACTGAGGCCTCCTCCGGGATATCGACAGTGATAGGGTGAAGTTTGTAAGAGATGATTTTACTCTGGCCATTAGGAAGAAGGTCTATGGTTAGCTCACCGACATTAAGCCCATGGGCCCCGGCCTGAAGAATAGGAACCATCTGGCCTGCACGATTTTTCTCAAGATGGACTTCTTTAAGCGTGGTGTGAGAGTGACCACCAATCACCAAATTAATACTCTTGGTTTTTTTAGCAAGCTTTATATCTTTTTCGACTCCAATATGAGTGAGCGCAATAACAAAATCCACTTTATCTTTTTTGGCCCGTTTGGCCTGTCTTACACCCTCATTATGAGCAGAGCTAATATAGCCTTTAGGGCGAAGAGGGTATTGAAAGTGAATCTCATGAGTAGTGAGTCCGATAACTCTTATTTTCACTCCATCAAGATTAATATCAGTGGTGTCATGAACAATATTTTCAAGTTTAAGTTTATGCTTGAACTTCATATTGGCCGAAAGAAGTTTCGTTTTAAGTTGGGCCCGCTTCACTTGTTCGGCCAGGGCCGGTCCCCCTAACATGAAGTCGTGGTTACCGATAACAGAGACATCAATCCCAAGCATATCTAAGGCCTTCAGAGATGCTACCCCTTCATCAGAGAGAAAATAAGAGGATCCTTCACCAAAATCTCCACCATCAAGATGCAACGTTTTAAGTCCTTTGACCTGGGCCTTTTGCCTGAGTTCGACCAGCTTGGTTTTCAGTCTAGCGTAACCCCCTTTCCCGGTGCGGGTACCACTGAAAAAGGAATGGAGATCATTGGTATGAAGAATCTGTACCCTCTTGGCAAAAGTCAGAGAGGGGAAGAAAGC
The DNA here is from genome assembly GCA_049241565.1 of Bacteriovoracaceae bacterium. GTDB lineage: Bacteria > Bdellovibrionota > Bacteriovoracia > Bacteriovoracales > Bacteriovoracaceae > DZBG01. Next base: position 48,162 of record JBMLQL010000054.1, read on the forward strand.
TAAAATGATGATAACCAATCCATGGATCATATTTTTATTCTTAGGTTCATGGTGAATAGTGGCAAAACAAGAACTTGTGAGGATTCTGCAGTCCAGAGTTCTAACGTAATTTTTACAATTTCTTGGTTTGACAGCTAGACGGAAAATCTCTCCACAAGGTAGAAGAACCTAATGAAATCAGAACTTTTGCTCCCTGTCGGAAATATGAAAATGTGCCTTGCTGCCATCCATAATGGGGCAGATGCCATTTATGTGGGAGTGCCTCACTTCAATGCTCGGGGTAGAACAACGGATTTCTCGATAGAAGAACTCAAGGAAATGATCGATTTATGCCATCTCTATGGTGTGAAAGTGAATCTTGCCTTTAACGTAGTTATCTTTGAGAATGAATTAGAGATGGCCCATGATCTTTTAAAAGAAATTCTTCCCCTTCATCCTGATGCTTTTATTGTGCAAGATCTTGGGCTCGCTAAGCTCATTCGCCAGATGAGTCCGAATCAAAGGATTCACGGATCAACTCAAATGACAGTGACTAATCACGAGGCCATAAAGCTTCTTGATGATTTAAAAATTGATCGTTTTGTTCTTGGACGTGAGAATTCAATTCCTGAGATTAAACTTATCCGAGAGAATACAGAAAAAGAATTAGAAGTCTTTGTCCATGGGGCCCTTTGCGTGGCCTATTCAGGGCAATGTTTTACGTCCGAATCTATTGGTGGGCGCTCGGCCAATCGTGGACAGTGTGCCCAAAGCTGTCGTCTTGATTATGAAATGTATATTGATGATGTCAAAAAAGATCTCGGAGATAAAAAATATCTCGTCTCACCAAAGGATCTTTGTGGAATTGAAGAAGTTCCTGAGCTTAAAAAAATTGGCGTGAATTCTTTTAAAATTGAAGGAAGATTAAAAACTCCTGAGTATGTGGCCACGACAGCTAAAAACTACCGCGAAGTTTTAGATGGGCAAGCGGTGAATTATAAAACCCGCTCAAAAGAGCTGGCCATGACTTATTCGCGTGGGTTCTTTAGTGGATGGCTGCATGGAGTGGATCATCAAAAATTAGTTGAAGGGAGCTATTCTGCTCATCGTGGGATCGAAGCAGGAGTGATTAAGGAATTTCGTTCTGGCAAAAATATTATTATTGAATCAACTCAAGAAATTCAGGCCGGTCAGGGACTTGTTTTTGCCACCTGGCCAGAAATTGGAGATAAAGTTTTTGAGGCCAAAAAACTAGGGGCCAATCTTTATGAGGTAAAGCTCCTCCATTCAGAAAATATTCAGAAGCTTAAACCGGGACTGAGAGTTTTTATCAATTCAGATGAAAGACTTGACCGTGAAATCCAAAAATCTTTTAACGATCGTGAAAAATTAAAACGTATTCCACTTCATCTTATGATGAAAGCGGAAGCCGGGAAGACTCTGACAATCAAAGTGATTGATGATGAAGGACGCGAACTCGTTTTAGAATCAGATAGCATTCTGCAAGAGGCCAAGGCCCGTCCTATGACGAAGGAAGCTTTTAGAGAAGAGCTTGGGGCCTTAGGGACGTCTCCTTTTATTTTAAATGAGTTTTCGGCCGAGATTTTAAATAATGTATTTCTCCATCAAAAAGAGCTCAAAGAACTGAGACGAAAAATGGTGGAGCAGATGAGTGCTCTGAGGCTTCAGCGTGACAGTGTTATTATCAACTCGATTGAAATTAAAAAAGACAGTCGCCATTACCAATTTTCTCAAGGTCAATTGAACTTAATTTTAAGAAATAAAGGGCATGTGGAAGCTCTCGCTCGTGCCTTAGCAACTGAAGAACTTCAGCGTGAGGCCCTCGGTTCTGTAGTATTAGATTTTGAGTTTGGAAAGGATTTTGCCCCTTCTGTGAAGCTCCTTAAAGAAGTTGGGGTAAGAGTTGGGATTGCTACAACTCGTATTTTAAAACCTAAAGAGTATTATAATTTTAAAATTATTCAAGTCGCCGCTCCAGATTTTGTCCTGGCCCGAAATCTTGGGGCCATTCAGTATTTTACGACGGAGACAAAACTTCCAGTAAAAGCAGACTTTAGTTTAAATATCACTAATTCTTGGTCAGCAGAATATCTTCTCTCCAAGGGGATTGAATCGCTCAATGCTTCTTATGATCTTAATCAAAATCAATTGATGGCCCTTGCCGCCTCAATGAATGCTTCTCAGCTTGAGGTGACACTTCATCAATATATGCCTGAGTTTCACATGGAACACTGTGTGTTTGCCGCTTTTATGAGTAATGGTTCTAGTTTTAAAGATTGTGGAAAGCCTTGTGAAAAGCATGAAGTGAAGCTAAAAGACACCTACGGAAATTGGCACCATCTTAAGCCTGATCAAGAGTGTAGAAACACTTTCTATCGGGCCACACCTCAGTCCGCTTCCTTTTTAGTGGATGAATTGAAAAAAAGTGGGGTGAAGGAATTTAGACTCGAGGCCATGGATGAATCAGAAAAAGTTCTTATTCATAAGATCAAAACTTATCAAAAACTTCTTCTGGGTGAACTCTCATCGGAAGAAGTCGTAAGAGAGATAGGTGTGATGGAAAGCTACGGTCTGAGTTCAGGGCAGCTTTCCAACACTAAAAGCTATAAAGATCGAAAGAAAGAAACTAGTTTATTCTAAATTATCTTGGCTCTTCAAAAACTCGAGGAGCACATCTCAGGTCGTCATTCACGGTGGCACAATCCGGTTGTTTTCCCTCTGGAATACTACTCGTCCCACGATTTAATGGGGCAGTATTCTTAGGAGCAGGGATTTCCTCTCCTATTGTTTCAGGCAATCTCATCTCTCGAATTAAACCAGGTGTGTTACGAGGTATTGTTGAGTCAATTGGAAGCTGTTCGGCCATTACAATTTGTGTGCTATAGATCCCAAAAATAATTGTGATAAACAGTAAAATGAATGTCGCATTTGATAACCTTCTACCTGTTTTCATTTTTTCCTCCTTTTAAGGAAGCTTTTTTGGCTTTCCTGTCACTAGCCCCGCAACAAAACTAATAATAGCGAGGATGACAAAAACCATCAGAAGCATTTTCCCAACTTCTATTGAAAGGCCGGCGATGCCATAAGCACCAAAAACCATGGCCACTAAACCTAAAATAAAAAATATGATTGCTGTACGTAACATAGTGACTCCTTGGTTCCGTATTCTTGCTGTTTATAAAGCATGATCCATGCCGAAGTACCTACGACGCAATTCTGATGAGTTAAAAATTAACATTGACCGTAGACGGGGAAATATGACACGGTCTGAAAACTGAAAGAGACCAAAAACCCCAAAAAGGAATAAATGCCTCATGAGAACGAAAAATCTCGCTACACTTATGATCATTGATGATGACCCTGATCTCCTTGATCTTCTTTCGGCTTTTTTTAGACAGAAAGGTTACAATGTTTCGACTTTTGAAGATGCACGAATGGCCTTGAATGCCATCGAGAATAAAGAGATTGTTCCGGATGTGGTGATCTCCGACTTAAGACTTCCCGTAATGGATGGAGTGGAGTTCATTAAGCGAATTCGAAAGTTCAACATGGCTCTTCCTATTATCCTGATGACCGCAGAGGGAAGTGTAGAGATTGCTGTGGAGGCCATTGATGCTGGAGCTTACGATTTTGTTTTAAAGCCTCTTCAAGTGCCACAACTTTTAATTTCTGTACAGCGTGCTTTATTTTTAAATCAAATGCAGACTGAGAATACCAATCTTAAAAATATTTTTCAGAAGCAGGAATTTCTAGGTCTTAAAGGTGTCATTGGCAGAAGTGCTGGTTTTAAAGCGGCTATGGACCTGGCCCAACGAGTTTCTGGCTCTCAGGCCAATGTTATTTTGAGCGGAGAGAGTGGATCAGGGAAAGAAGTTGTTGCCCGCGCAGTTCATGATTTAGGGGAGAGAAAAAATGATCCGTTTATCGCTATTAACTGTTCTGCCATTCCTGAGAACCTATTAGAGTCTGAACTTTTCGGTTACACCAAAGGTGCCTTTACAGGTGCTATGGGAATGAAGATAGGTCTTTTTGAAGAAGCAGGAAATGGAACAATATTTCTAGATGAAATTGGTGATCTGGCCCTTCCTCTCCAGGCGAAACTTCTTCGAGTCCTGCAAGAAAGAAAAATTAAAAGACTCGGTGAAAATCAAACTCGAGATATCAATGCAAGAATCATCTGTGCCACTCACAAGGATCTTAAAAAAGAAGTAGCTGAAGGGCGCTTCAGAGAAGATCTCTATTTTCGATTAAATGTTATTCCTATTTTTATGCCACCACTTCGTGAGAGAAAAGAAGATATTCTTCCACTGAGTGAGTTCTTCTTAAAAAAGTTTTGTTTGATGAATAATATGAGCATCAAAGGATTTACCAAAGAGGCTTTGGCAAGACTCGAGGAATTGCCGTGGAAAGGAAATGTCCGAGAGCTTGAAAATGCCATTGAACGGGCCGTTGTTCTTTCTCGTAGTGAGTTTATTCAATTAGAAGATTTACCTCAGCCATCAGCTCTCCCTAATGCTGAGGGGGAGTCAAATCCTGCACATCATGATTCACTTTTTTCTATTAATGAACTGATGAGCTTAGAAGATTTAAGTATGAATTATATCGAGTTTATTTATCGTCGTAATAATTTTGCTAAAGAGCAAACGGCCAAGGAACTAGGTATTGATCGCAAGACTCTTTATCGTAAGCTTAAAGAGATACAACCCTAAAGGTGGGGATTTATTCCCATTGCCTATGGGGCGTTGTACCCCGAGTACGATTTGTCGAGCTTTTAACTCATTGAAATAATGTATGAATCTTTTGGCACTGATCCTGCTTAACTAATAAGCAGTTAATTATTCCAAGGAGGAAATTATGTTAGAGCAAGACAAGTCGGCCAAAAAAGATTTCGTTATTAACGAGGATATTGTGAAAGGTAAGTGGAAAGACGTTAAAGGCGAAGTAAGAAAGCTTTGGGGAAAAATAACTGATGATGAGCTAGAGCAAACAAAGGGAGATCTTACCTCAATTGCTGGTCTCATTCAGCAGCGTTATGGAGAAACTAAAGAATCAGTACATGATAAAATGAACAAACTTTTTTCAGGCTTTGAAGATACTGTTGAAGCCACTAAAAATACGTTTGAGAAGGTTACAGATAAAGTTCAGTCAACTGTAGCGGATGCTGCAGAGACGGTGAAAAAGAAACTTAGCTAAAACTTATATCTTTCCCACAAGAACCCATCTTATATACTGGTGGGTTCTTGTGTAAAAAACTCAGTAAGGGTTAAAATAGGTTGAGAGTGGAAATTTTAAATGAGCAAAAATTAAAATATCTCAGTCGCCGTGAAACTGAGATTAAGCAGATCTATGAGTCCATAGAAGCTAATAATTTTAATTTGGCCATTGAAATAGGCCACCGTCTGAAAGGGAACGGTAGGACTTTTGGTTACCCTATAATAAGTGAAATCGGCTGGACTCTAGAGTCTGGTGGTAAACTTCAAAATAAAGACAAAGTTTTGAATGGAGTTCGTCGCCTTCAAGCTGAAATAGAAAAAGAATTAAAATTACTCATAGGATGAGGGAGCCCCATGTTGAAGAGAGTCGAGATGATTGAAGGAGAGCGTATTGCTCCCCGCTATTTTAGGGCGATTCTTTTACAGGCCACGGTTCTTCCCATTGCACTCTCTCTGATTATTGCCGTTTTTTTTGTTCAGCAAATCTATAAAGTTCTGGAAGAGAACGAACAGGTTCGTCGCTCAGATCTCATTCTTAATCATTCAGCTCAGGCCTTTCGTATGATTGTCGATACCGAGACAGGTCTTCGAGGGTTTATTATTTCTGGAAATGAAATCTATCTAGAACCATGGATTGTTTCTACAACGAGTTTTGACGTGACTTTTAGCAAACTCTTAATCCTGGTTAAGGATAGGCCTAATAAAAAAAAGGAGCTTACAGAAATCTTTTTTCTCTATAACGAATGGGTCAAGCAAGCCGAGCGAAATATCACAATGAGACGTGAGTTCCAGCAATCAAAAAAGATTGAGGCCTACGATCTTCAAAAAGAACTTATGGACCAGATTCGTGATAGGTTTGATGCTTTTTATAAAAGTGAACAATCGATTAGAAGGAAGCAGTGGCTAGAATCTGATACGTCTGCCAAGCGAACACTTTTTATTATTCTTTTCACTGCCTTCATTTTGGGACTTGCTATTGCTTTTTTCTTTTGGAGACAGCTTAAGCGCCTAACGAATAATTATTCTGGGGCCATTTCAGAGCTAACGAAGGCTTCGGAGTCTCTTGAGGAAACAGTGGCGCAACGAACCAATGAGCTTATGCTGGCAAATAAAGAGTTGGAGGCCTTTAGCTATTCTGTTTCTCATGATCTTCGTGCACCACTTCGTGGTATCGATGGTTTCAGCCAAATTTTAATTGAAGACTACTCATCTAAATTAGATGGAGAAGCATTAAGGTATTTGAACTTTATCCGTCAGGGCGTCCAAAAAATGGGGATCTTAATCGATGACCTTATTAACCTTTCACGATTAACCAGATCAGAGTTTCGGAAAGAAGAAGTTGATTTATCACAGGTCGCTGCAGATATAATGGGAGATCTAAAATGTGATAGTGGAAATCGAAAGTATGAGTTTCAAAATTTTGAAACTGAAATTGTCATTGGGGATGCTGGATTACTAAGAGCTGCATTACAAAATCTTCTTTCGAATGCATGGAAGTATACCAGCAAGAATGTGTTGACAAAAATTGAATTAGGAAAAATTGAAAAGGACGGAAGAAAAGTTTATTTTGTCAGAGATAATGGAGTGGGATTTGATATGAGATTTTATGATAAGCTCTTTCAGCCTTTTCAACGATTACACCCTAAAGATAAGTTTGATGGGACTGGAATTGGACTCGCTACTGTTTCAAGAATTATTGCCCGACATCAAGGAATTATTTGGGCGGAATCAGAGATAGGAGAAGGAACAACTTTTTATTTTACGTTAAATGCCTAAAAACGAGTGTGAAGGATTACTAATGAAACCAATGCCTTTTATTTTATTGATTGAAGATAATGAGCAAGATGAAATCTTGACGATTAAGGCTTTGAAAAAAAATAATGTGCTTAATGAAATTGCAGTGGCTAGAGATGGCGCTGAGGCGCTTGATTTATTGCTTAACAATGAATCAGCTGTCTATCAATCTGATTTGCCTCAATTAATTCTTCTTGATCTGAAACTTCCGAAGATCGACGGTCTAGAAGTTTTAAGACAGATCAGAAGTCATCACCGGACAAAAATTATCCCTGTGGTTATTTTAACTACCTCTAAAGAAGATAGTGATTTGCTTTCAGGCTATGAGCTTGGAGCGAATAGTTATGTGAGGAAGCCTGTGGATTTTTGTGAGTTTGCAGATGTTGTGAGAAGTCTTGGTACCTACTGGTTAATCCTCAATGAGAAGGCGCCACTTTAAATGATAAATATTCTTAATATTGAAGATTCAGATACTGACCACGAGCTGATTCTGAGGAATCTGAGGAAAGGTGGTCTTACAAATATTTATTCCAAAAGAGTACAAACTGAAGATGAACTTAGGACCGCTCTTGAAGAAACAGAGTGGCGACTAGTTATTTCAGATTATAATATTCCAGGTTTTGATCCTATGATGGCCCTTTCAATTATAAGAGAGGGTCTTGCCGATATCCCTTTTATTGTCGTGTCTGGTCTTGTCGGAGAAGAAAGTGTGGCGGATATGATGAAGGCCGGAGTTGAAGATTTTGTCATTAAGTCTCGCCTAGAACGTCTGGCCCCTGTTGTTAAACGAGCATTAAGAGAGCTTGAGATCCGTGAGAAAGAATTGAGATCGAGTGCTCTGGCCAAGCGTGCTTTTGAGGCCAAAGAACAAATGCTAGCGATCGTTTATCATGATATTAAAAATCCTCTTTCCGCTATTCAGCTCGACGCTCAGATGCTTGAGCTCCTCTCTGATAGGGAGCCTTGTGAAGATGTTATGGATGAGTTAAGGGCCCAGGCAAAAAGAATTCTTAGAACAGTCGATCGGTTAAAAGGATTAGTCGCTGACTTGTTAGAGAAAAATAACCCCCGCGAAGAATTTGAGGTAAATCATTCGTTTTATATTAAAAAGACATTCCATGATCCAGAAACTGTCTTAACAGAAGTCATTGATTCTTTTCGTCCTTTGATAGAAGAGAAAAAAATTAATATTATAAAAAAAATCGAACCGTTTAAAACCGAGATCAAATTCGATAAAGATCGCGTGATTCAAGTCGTTTCAAATCTTATTGGGAATGCCCTTAAATTCACTCCTAAAGAGGGAGTTATAACGCTTCGATTTCAAGAGAATGAAGCAGGAGAATATGTCTTCAGTATTCAAGACAATGGCCCAGGATTGAAGATTGAAGAAATCCCACTTATTTTTGAAAAATACTGGACCGGTGGGACCGGGCATGGGCTCGGACTTTACATCTGTCAGTCTATTGTTGAGGCCCATGGTGGAGTTATATCTGCTCGTAACAACCCTGAGGGAGGAGCTTGTTTTGAGTTTACTCTTCCTCATCATGAAAAAATTCTGACTAGCATTGATCAGTCGCAACAATCTTCAGAGAGTTCAAAACAGACAGTATTCATTGTTGATGATGATGAAGATTTAAGAGAAGTTATTGCTTGGGCCTTAGAAAAAGAGGGCTATCAAGTAAATTCATATGCTAATCCTCAACTGGCCCTAGACGAGCTTGCTAGGACTGATCATCCACCACAGCTTATTATTCTCGATTTTCATATGTGTAAGATGAACGGTAATGAGTTTCTTAATCATAAGGCCCTAAATGATTCGCGTGCAGTTCAGAAATGTCCTGTTCTTATGATTTCAGCTGCCCCTCATGAAGTAGAGAAGAGTATCCCTATTCAGTTTTACCAAGAGATTTTGGTAAAACCGGTGGACCTCTCAAGACTAGTGAGAGCAGTTAAAACATATATTTAGTTTTTAGTGTTTTTCTAAACTTTCATTACTATCTTCTTCTTTCGGTGTGACACTTGGAGCTTCATCTTTGTGTTGTTGGGCCCGGTTAAATTCTCTCTCTTTCACGAAATCATTGACTAAAATCAGAAGAGATTCTTGGAAGGGATTAGGCTTATCAGCATAAGAGAGACGCTCTTTGGCCTTTTCGTCTTTCACTTGTTTTTTAGTAAATGATTTATAAATACCAAAAATAATGATTAAGCTAAATCCAGAAATGATCAAGCCGCTTATTGCAGTAGCGGTTAAAGCAAAGTTCATATTTCTGTCGTATTGTTCAGCTAAATTAGTGATTGTCATCACTACACCAGACACAAAAATACCACTCATCGTTGTTGCAATAACAAAGAATAGAAAAACCTTGATGGCATTCTCACGAAGAAAATCTTTGATCTCATTGACTGGGTTAAGAGGAGAGGGACCATTTTCAGGAAAAAGGTGACTACTGAGTATAGTCAAAAAATACATAAGCCATTTCATATAAGCCTCGATGAACAAAGGGCCCCAGGTGAGGCCCTTGATGGATAAAATAAATTAGTGTGAACGACGACGGAAAATATAAGCAGCAGCAACAAAACCTACGGCTGCGGCCCCGAGAACTGTATAACCTGGATAAGCTTTAACAAGATCAGTTGTTTTTTGAGCAGCTTCTCCAGCAAGTTCTTTTGCTTTTTTCAAGTAAGGACTAACTTCATCCATTCCATCTTCTAGTGCAGATGTGGCCAGTTTTTTGATTTTTGTCGCCTCTTGATTTCCATTAAGATGAGTAAACGATTCCATAAAATTCTCCTTGGATGATGTGCTCACGATTATCGCGAACGTATTCTTCTTGTTCCTTGTTCCAAGTTTAGTGCCAAAAAAGGGCCAGAGTTATTCTAGGGAGTTAGATGAGGTTCAGGGCTTTATGCCTCAATTTTTTGAGAAATAATGTCCCATCAAACAAATCGAAGATGGGTTAAACCATTAAAAAGATGTTTATTTTAAGTTGGCACACTTCCTGCGATAAGGACAGTATGTACAACTTTGGTAAGGAGAAAATCATGAAATTAAGTATACGTAGAAAAATGATGGGTCTTTTAGCGCTTTCACTTTTTGGTCTTCAAGGAGCGCAATTTGCTCATGCCGATGAAACTGTAAAAGAGAAAGCGAAAGAAACAATGAACGATGCAAAACGTGGAGCTAAAAAAGCTGCTCGTGCAGCAAAAGATGAAACTTGTGAACTCGTGAATGGAAAAATGGAGTGTGCTGCTAAAAAAGTAAAACACAAAATTCAAAATGGAGCGGATAAAGTTGAAGATGCAATAGATTAAACATGCTAAATATTAAGGAGTCTTTTATGAAAAGAATTTTAATGGTTTCATCTCTTGTTCTTGTTTGTTCAGGAGCAGTTGAAGCCCAAGATAAGCCTAGTGCTGGTGGTCTATTTGTTGAACCCATGTTGACCTATGAGAAAGGTGAGGGTGAGATAGATTACCCATCTCCAATCAATAGCTCAAGTAATGACATTGATGGATTTGGTGTTGGGGCCAGAGTGGGGGTTCATATTTATGAATCTCTATTTATTGGTGCGGATGGACGCTACTCAATGCCGAATTTTAAAGATTCTAGCCTTAACCAAGATGTAAAGGCAAAGTCATTCAATTACGGGCCAGTGGTTGGTTTTCAAATGCCAACGACAATTGGGCTTCGTGTTTGGGGTGGCTATATCCTTGGCGGGGAGCTTGATCCAGAAAAAGATCAAAATGTTGATGCCAAATTTAAAGAAGCAAAAGGTTATCGAGTTGGCGCCGGTATTAAGCTGGGGATCACAAGTCTAAACCTTGAGTATCAAGATATAAAATATGATAAAACAGAAATTCAAGAAGTCGGAGTTTTTACTCCAGGCTCAAGTTACAGCAATGTCAACTTAGAGAATCAATCTTGGATTCTTAGTGTGAGCTTTCCGATAGCTATCTAAGAAAACTTAATCTGCACACATCCGTTGTGGCGCCCAAGGTTAGAATTAACCACTCTGGGCGCCAAACTTAAATATCAATATCATCCCGGCCAATCTCTCTCCATTCACCTGGAGCGAGATTACCGAGTTCCAAATTTAAAATATTTTTTCTTATGAGTCTTAGAGTCGGATGACCAATGGCCGCAGTCATTTTTCTCACCTGACGATTTTTGCCTTCCGTAATAATAATCTCACACCACACATCCACCACCGTTTTTCTCACTCTCACTGGTGGATCACGGGGAGGCACTTCAGGTTGTGGATCAAGGATTTTGATCTTGGCATTTTTTGTAAAATAATCTTCAATCTTCAAACCATTCCGAAATTTCTCAAGCTCTTCTTCTGTAGGGGTTCTCTCGACTAAGGCCCAATAAGTTTTTTCTTTATTATAGCGAGGTTCAAGAAGACGTTGGATAAGTGGGCCATCATCTGTCAGAAGAAGTAAGCCTTCTGAGTCCTTATCTAAGCGGCCTGCAGGATAGATATCCTTCGGTAAGTTAAATTCAGAAAGTGTTCTTGCGCCGTCCTCCGGAGTGAACTGGCATAGTATATTAAAAGGCTTATGAAACAAAACATAACGAGGCATAGGAAAATAATACACCCAAAGACTTACAATTTCTAACTTAATACAAACTTAATAGAAATCAAGAAAAGAGTGCGATATGAATAAGGAGAGCACTGGCCATTAAGGCCTTTAAGAGGAGCCTTTCGATGTTGGAAAAACTCATTCTTCTTGCTGGGATTGGACTTTTTACGTTATCGACTACTTTGATTGCAGGTGGTGTCTTTCACTAGGGATGGATATTAGTGAAGCTGAAGTTCAAGGACCCACGGATGGGCCCTTTTTGTCTTTAAGCTGACCCAAAAATTTACAACCCTCATTTTTTGATTAAGATTGTTTCTATGAGTGATTATGAATTGGTTTACAGCGATGACCCTAACTTTAAAAAACGCTGTCCTAAATGCCAAAAATTTCCTTGTGCTTGTCCTAAGGCCTCAGAGATGAGGCCAGCGGAGCATACGTTGAAAATTCGTCTCGAAAAAAACGGACGTGGAGGGAAAATGGTCACGGTCGTTTTTGAGCTACCGAAAAATGAATCATATTTTACCGATGTGGCGAAGAAGCTTAAGGCCCAGTGTGGAACTGGAGGGGCCTTTAAAGACAATATGATCGAGATTCAAGGCGATCACCGTGAAAAGGTGAAGGCTTACCTAGAGAAGCTAGGGTTTAAAGTTAAACTGGCCGGTGGTTAGTGCTTTGATGAAATGATAATTTCATCCATGGCCTTAATTCCTGCCATAATTTTTTGTAAAAATGATGGCTCATTTTTGATATAGACAAAATTCGGATGTTTCGACCAAAGTTCACGAAGCCTTAGGTCAAGTTCGATGGCCTTAATCTGATCTTCATTACGAACTGGGTTTCCTAGATCAATTGAAAGCCCGCCAGCAGCGGCTGTCTCAAAAAAAATCACAGCATCATAGCGCTTTAATTCTTTATCAAGGGTTGTTCCCATGGTCTTAAAAAAATCATCAGCACCTTTTGGCCAATAAGCGGCACCATCCACTGTCCCACGGTCACAAAGGAGGGCATGGTGAGGAAAAAGACCCGCGTAAGTATCTTCAATATTTCCTTGAACACAAAAAATTGATTTCTGGATCGAAGAAACAACATTGGGATTGTCTACTCTTGGAAATCCTCCCTTAAAGAGGAGAGTGGCGACTTCAGGAACTAAAGAAATATGATCTTTAAATTCACGACGAAACAGCTCTGCTGCCGTAGATTTTCCACCCCCAGGTCCACCAGTAAGAGCGATTTTATGGAGACCGGGTTTTTTTGTTCTTTTGTTTGGCATAGTAGTCATGTTAGTTAAAGTTATGGTTGTTAATAATGAAGAGCTTAAATTGAACCTTTGTTTACGCTGTTTTAGGCGGATTCGCACTTGCTTATGTGAGCATGTGAAAACCTTTCATACCTCTAATCGTTTTGTCCTCTTGATTCATCCGATGGAGTTCAAAAAAGAGCGGACCGGCACAGGGAGAATCAGCCATTTATCCCTCGAAAATTCATCTCTCATCGATGGCGTTAATTTTGACGGGAATAAGCGCTGGGAAGCAGAGCTCTCGGATCCAGGTTACCTGCCTGTGGTCCTTTATCCTGGTCCTGAGGCCATTAATCTCTCTGAGATCAGTGATAAATCTCTTTTGCCAGGAGGCGGGAAAAGGCCCTTAAAGCTAATTGTTATTGATGGGACCTGGCCATGTGCTAAGAAGATGATGAAGGAAACAAAATCCCTTCATACCCTCCCGAGAGTCAGTTTCACTAATACGAGAAAATCGGAATTTCTTATCAAACAGCAGCCCGATGAGTTGTGTCTTTCAACGATTGAATCCATTCATCAGGTTTTAGTCGAATTTAAGCGATTGGGTGTAGAGAATACTGAGACACCCATTGATCATCTTACGTCAGTGTTTGGGAAGATGGTGGAGAGACAAATTCAAATTGCCTCAGATCCAAGTCTTCAAGGTTATCGTCGTAAGTCTTATTCTGCTCCCACTGATCGAAAAAAATCGAAGAAGTGGGAGAAGAGAAGTCTATTTTATCTCGGAGAGTGAACAATCTCATCTCTGACTGAGGCCTGCCAGTAAGATCTTTTAAAAAGAAGTTTAATCATTCCTGTGAACCTCACTACACTCAAAAATTGCTTATAACCAAAAAAGGCCGTGAGCGCCGTCCAGAAATAAGTGAAAAAATAAGTTGGGCGCTTGAGGCGAAGAATATACTTCTGTTCAAGATAAAGTCCTGCCATGGTGATAAAAAGATTAATTCCAATTCCGATCTCAAAATAAAGAAGAACTGTCGGTGAGTGGAGCAGATCATTTTTCCAGGCCAGAGGCAAAAGGATATAAGTTGAAAGTTCAATAATGGGTGAGAGAACTTCAATGGCCCAGAGATAAGGAACAATAAACAGTCCAGCAGCTCCATGAGAAGGATTAAATGTCATAGAGAGATGTTTGGTTAGGGTTTGCACCAGCCCCATCTGCCAGCGACTTCTTTGAGCGGTGAGTTCTTTGCAATTTTTTGGAACTTGAGTCCAACCAGTGTGAACAGGGATAATTTTAATCTGGCCTTTATGTTTGTAGTGATGGCGCAGATTCATGATCACAGCAAAGTCTTCAGTTAAATTATTAATCGGAAACCCTCCCACTTGAATCAGGCTCTCTTTTTTGAACATGGCCATGGCCCCAGAAATGAGAACAGTGCCCTGAATAAGACCTTGACCAAGTCTCTCACAAACAAAAGCACGTAAGAACTCAAGACGTTGTTGAGTCACAAGCCATGAGCGACGTGAGTAAGATTTAATTTGATTATCAAAAATAGTTTCACCGTTGAGAGGAGTGATGATCCCACCAACGGCCACCGTTTTGGCCGAGCGACTTATTTCATGAAGACATTTTACAATTCCTTCATGATTAGGGACAGTGTCAGCATCCATGGTACAAACGATATCGTATTTGGCGAAACGAAGACCAATATTGAGGGCCTGTGCTTTTCCTTGGTGAATGCTTCCGATAACTTTAAGGTCGGGATGAGTGATAGACTGATAGATTTTGAGGTTTTCTTTTTCTTCGGTTAGTTGGAGATGATAAAAGTTTTTGAGAACATTCAGAGTGGCATCTTTAGAGCCATCATCAATCAAAATAATTTCTTTTTTAATTTCTGGATGGGCAAGATAGGTTTGAATGGTCTCAACAATAAGAGTTTCTTCATTAAAACTTGGAATGAGAAAACTTAATGGGGGAAGCTCTTCAGTATTAATTTTCTTTTTATGACGACGTTTGATCGCCAAAAAAGCCAGAAGAAACATTACCCCATAAATAATATTGGCCCAGAGGAAATAGATTCCTGCGTACTCAATTAGAATGCTAATCCACTCTCTCATTACCAGCTCCAAGTCGTGTTAAAGTTTGTTGTCAGAAAATTATTATTAATCAGATCATAATCTGTATAGTCGATACTCAACGATGTTGAGATAGAACTATTCCAAAGATATTTGACTCCTGTGGCGATACTTTTTGATCTGATGACTTCATTAAATGATCCGAATACAGCTTGGGCCGGCTCTTGACCTTTAGTTCCACTGATCCAAATCTGACCAAGATCTTCTTTGTAATACATCATTTTGAGACCGTAACTGAAAAGTTTTTGAGTCCCCGCTGGCCCAATGAAATTGGCATTTCCAAAACGAGTCATGGGAATAATGACTAAAGAATTAATCTTTTCAATTTCGACATTAAACAAGAACTCATTAAGCTCAGTCTTTGTATATTTCGCTGTTTTAAATTCCTCGTAAAAACTTATGCCTTGAAAAATAGATTGACCAGAACCTAGAGAGTAGCGGTAGTGAGGCAGGATTCTTCCATTATGCCCTAGCTCCATATCTGCCTTGAGATAGAATGTTTCAAACTTTTGTTCAAAACCAACGAGTATGATTCTTTCATAAAGATCAAAACGTTCTAAGTATTGTCCACCAAGATGGATTCTTTGAGTTGAATTGAGATCAATAAATCCCTCAACACCTGCTTGTCTTCCCGTTTCATTCCGTCTTTGCATCTCAAGATAAGAACCCGATAGAGTAACTTCATGGGCCCAAAGTTGAGTCGCTAAAATGGTGATCAAAAAAAGAAAAATAATTCTCATAACGAAGCCTTTATAGATTGAGCAAGAAGTTTAGCTGAGTCAGGACTTGTTCTAAAAAAAAGTTCAGGCTCAAGAAGTTCCACTTCCATGATGACTAGTTTCCCTTCAAAACGAGCGAGATCAATACGAGCGTAGTGAGGTTTTTCTGGAAGAATAGAATGAATAAAATCGGTCATTTTTAATTCAGATTCAGAAGGAGCATAAGGGTCTACCGATCCACCATATTCTGACTGAACTCTAAAATCCCCTGATTTAGGTCTTTTGACGATAGCGTGAGAAAAATGTCCGCCTAGATAAATAAAAGAGTACTCGCCCTCAGTTTGAATATCTGGGAGGAAAGGTTGAAGCATAAATTCATAATGATCTACCGGGAGGTTTAAAACTTCCGGCGGAATATGAGATTTTTTAAATCGGTAAGTCAGGTAAGCTCCAGCACTAATAAGAGGCTTAATGACTAAGTCTTCATAGGGAGAGTTCTGGATAAAGGGCCGAAGATTTTCTTTGCCTGAAATTCTGATTGTAGGGGCGAGGTGAGCACCAAGTTTATGCAGATCAAATAAATAGGTCTTACTCAAATTCCATTTTACCAGTGGATAGGAATTAAAAAGTTTTGTTTGGGTGCTAATCTCTTGAAGAGTAGTGAAAAAATGTTCTTGATGCTCAAAATAGTCCCATGGATTTCGAATAATAATGGCCTGGTAATCACTCCAATTATTCTTTTGGTTCCAAATGACAGGTTTGGCCGTTAAATTCTCCTGGGCCAACGCCGTTATCAGATAGTTTTCGTCAGGGATTAGTTGACTTAATTCCTGGGAAGTTAAGAGGCCAATGGGTTTCATTGTCGACCTTTGGTTTGATAGTTCATATTACTATGCTAGAATTTTCAACATACTTAGCAAAGCCTCAACATGCGAATCATTACTTCTGATACTGGTTTTTTAGTTTATCGAAAGTTATTTCAGCAGCTTCTTAGCTCACAGTCTCCAGTTGTCATTTGGCAGAACGTGGATGCGACGGGACAGAAGGTGAGATGCTATTCTTCACTCAATGCTTTTCATTTTGAATCTAAAAAACTTTATTTCTCACCCTTAGAAGGGGAAATATCGCTTTTTTCTCCCGGACATATCTTTTTCTATTCTGAAGAAAGCCAAATCATTTTTAAATCTAATCTGACTGAGGTAGCCCAAGCCATTTGTTTAGATATGCCCACTGAGCTTAAGCTCCTAGAGGATCCCGAAGTCACTCATATTCGTGGTGTGATTGGAGTTGACCTTCAAGATGTCTGGAAAGTGAAGCGCCTTAAAATTGATGAAAATCAAATTTCTGATGTCATGAAAGTCAAATCCCTTAATCAACGCTCAGGAAGCGATCAGCAGATTCTTAACGATGAACTTTTTGTCTCTGTTGATGAGGAAGATGAGCTTTTTGCTGATCAAAGAGAAAGTCCAAGGGCGAGGCCTAAACAGCAAAAATATGTCACTCTTCAAACTGATACTGGCGAGAGCGGAAGATTTCCCTTATTTGATCTTTCTCAAGGGGGAATGGCCTTTGTGGTTCTTGATGAGAATCAATTTACTAAAGGGGCCATGATTTATGTTTTCGGGATTGATGCCAAGGTTTTAGATGATCCTCTTATCGGAAAAGTGATGTCAGTAAGATCACTTGATGAGAGTAAAATTGAGTTTAAAGTTGGTGTTAAATTCGAAGAAGGCCAGGAGTAAAAGACGAAAGGTGCCTTTGCAGGGCACCTTTCGTTTTATGTCTTAAAATTCGTAGTAATAGTAGAAAGAATTCTCGTAGCTCGTATCACTTTTTTTAATGGCATTACGTTGTTTCTTAAGAGATTTAAGAATCTTTTTCAGCTCTTTTCTTACCATATTTGAATCGACATTTTCTTGATCACGACCTTGATCGCAAACCACAGTTTGACGATGAAGATAGATCAATTGATTAAGAGCTTCGTTTTTTGATCGAATTGTTTTTGATTGAAACAGATCCATATGGGTTCCGATATCTTTTAGATGATCTGGCATGAGGGCAAAGGCTTTTTTAACCTCTGCACATCCCTTATCAGTGATTTCATCTGAAAATGAATCCTTGGCCACTTCAAGATGCCTCGTGATTTTATCTAGGCGAGTGAGCATATTCTCTTTGATTTGTTTTTCTTTTTTGGTTTGTGCCATGGCAGATACCGAAAAAAGAAGAACGGCAAAAAGGATAAGATTTTTCATAGGTCCCCCAAAACTTATTAGGCAGCTGTCAAAAATTTAGTCAAAAAACTTCTGAAATAAACTGCTTTTAATGCTTTATAAGGGTTATGTAATCAAATCCCGTGCCAAGTTTCCATCAGTGCAGGGAGGGCCTGTCTTGAGTCCATATACTGTTGGTCCCAATAGGATTGTTGTTGGAAATAGGGGAACATGCGCGCAAAAGACTGATCTTCAATTCTGCGGCTAATCCAGGCATTGAAATGAAATGTCCTCATGGCCCGAAGCCATTCAAAAAGAGACTTCTGAATGATCTCTGTTCCTGTCATCGTTCTATATTCATCAAGAAAGCTTTCTCGAAGTTCCACTGACTCGTGATCAATACCAGGAATAAGAAGCCACATATCTTGTTCAATGGGTCCCATGACAGAGTCGTCAAAGTCTAAGATATAAGGGCCTGCTGAAGTCCAAATAATATTCCCTCGATGAAAGTCTCCATGGATTCTTTGCATCTTGAGATTTTCAAATCGGGCAAGGAATTGTGGAAGAAATTGCTCGTAAACATCCAGATAATATTTAAAGCTGTCGTAAGGAGCAGCTGGCTCGGAGCGAAGATAGGCAATATTATCTCGAATCAAAGTCTGAGGAGAAAAAGTCAGACGGTGAGAAAAGCTAGAGAGCTTCCCAATATTATGAATTCTCCCAATCAGTCGACCAGCCTGCTCAGCCTCTTCCTTAGTGTATTCATCTTTGAGTCGGCCCATAATTTTTGGGAAAAAGGCATAATGAAGGGCCAGCTTCTCATCATAAAAAAGAGATTCACCGTTAATCACGACAGGAGCGATGATAGGAATTTCATATTGGGCCAAATCCAGGAGGAAGCGATGCTCTTCAAGAATTTGATCTCGGGACCAGCGGCCAGGACGATAGAATTTCATCACTAGCTGATGTTCGGCTTCAGCTGATGTTTCAGTTTCTCTTTTTTGGGCCAGCTCAATTTCAATTACTCGGTTTTCTAAACTGTTCAGCGACAATACTTTTCCCGACACTTTAAATCCGTGATTCTCGGCCACGTTAAGAATTGAGTCTGGTGAGAGCTCGTTGAAGTACAGAGTCTTTTGTCCCCATAGAGTGCTTGGATTGGTCATAGTGCCACTTTTGGTTGTCGATAGTTCAGCTGTGTTACAGTACAGGATAATTGACTAAACTACTAGAAACAATAGAGGTTTTGGAGAGGGTAATATCTTCGTCCCTCTGAAATATGGCCGATGTCTGTTAGACTATAAGAAATTCAATGGGTTAATTCCTGGAGCCTTTTATGAGAAAACTATACGCCGTCCCTTTCTTTATTTTATTGTCTGCCTTTCAAGTGCAAGCACAAACAAATCCAGAATGTGTCACTAGTGGTGGAGTTCTCTCTATTATTAATCTTGGTGATGTAGAGATCAAAACTCAATGTTGTGCTGGTCTTGAAGTTGAAAAGATTGGCAATGATGAAGTCTGTTTTAAGAAAGATGATTCACCTGTGGACACTTCACTTCAGGCCTGTACTAATGATGCTAGCTGTTCGGATGGAAAAGGCTGCTTTGTTCAAAATTCGGATGATCATTTTAGCGGTCCAGTAAGTTCACAATCGGAGGCTGAATCTCAAGATCAAGCCATTGAAGCAGTTGAGAATAAAATATCGAGCGTAATTGGTGAAGAAGAAGACGCAGAACCAAAACCAAATGGGCAGTCCTGTGTGTATCATGCTGAATGTGCTAGTTACAATTGTCTTTCTAAAAAGCAAGGCGAAAAGTATATAAAAACTTGTGAAGAGAAAAGAATTTGTCGACTCGCTCGAGAAGATGAGCAAGCAATTGGTTCGGTTCAATGTGAGGAAGAGCTATACAAAGATGCCTCAAACACTTGTAAGAATAAAACGGACGGAGTTTATCTCGGTCTACTTGGTGATGTTCAAATTGAAACAGACCCTTCTAATGAGTGTAAGATGAATATTCCTGATGAAGCTAAGCTTGCGGGACAAACAGCGATGAAGGCCCTCAGGGCAATGGAGTGGTTATTTTTAAAATCTGATGGTGATCATGAGGACTGTTTACAAATAATGAACCCAGTCATGAAAGAAAAAATTGCAAAAGTCCTGTTTGAGAAAAGGAAAGTCATTACTCAACAATTCAATGAAACTTGGGATTTGATTAAAAAAGACTTCCTAACAATCAAAGCCGCTCAAGAAGCTGATGCTGCAGCAATGGCGCAAGTTGTTCAATTAAGTGATCCTGAACATGGGCAAAATCTAACGAATGAACTTTTAAAGAGTAGATCATCTTCAGGTTTTGATATGTTGATCATGATGAAGCGAAGAAATATCCTTTTCCTAGATTATGAGAAAAAAATGGAACAAGCCGTTACTGATACTTTTAATGAGGTCAGAGCTCTTGAAAATTCAATGGCCAATTTTAACGGTAACAGCTATGGATGGAACTATACAACTGCTGACCAGCAGAATCATAGTTTTTACCGAGTTTCATGTAGAAGATCATGGTGGGATAGATTTCGTGGAAGAAAAAGAAAAAAGGTATATAAACGTTGGGCAAGACAGTACACTGTTTCTGCAACTGCAGTTGCTAATAACTCTCTCTCTACTAATGAGTTATTTGTAAATTCCCTCGCTTCAATGAACGGTGGCAATAAGTCAGCTGTCATCAATGAACTTAAAAAATCAAATTATTATCTAATGGACCCTCTTATTCCAATTCCAAAGAAGTACAATAATTACGGATCCGGAAGCACTGGACATAGCCGATGGCTAAATGGTAGCGGAACAGGCTCGTTGTCTAGTATAAGAAGCAATCTTCCTTCAAGTTATAGTAGTTATCTTGTAGGAATGAACCCTGAAAACAAATTAAACTACATCTATGAGCCTGAACTTGTTCAAATTACTGATGGTGAAGTCACAAAACAAGAAGAGAATGATTGTGTACGAACTCCTGAGTCTTTAACAAAACCAGAGTGTTCAAATATGAATAAGTATGTTCAAGATGTCTCTGATATTGCTCTCGCGCAGTTTTGGGCATTCTCGGCCAAGAAGAGTAAAAACTATAGTAACTATTTTAATAATGTGAACTCATGGAGAAGACGTCTTTTTAATTACTATAGTGTAAACTATGCAAATCTTAGAACGTATTATGGTGTTTTAAAAACATATCGTGAAAAGCAAAATGAATGTATAAATCAAAGACTCGGTTTAGTAGGAGGACTTATTGAGGGAGGAGGATACAACCCAGGTCTTGCTAATAACTACTGGGACCCAAATCAGTACCTCCAAGAGACTTTTAATCCAGGTCCTCAATCAACAGGGCAAGTTAAAAATAATCTTTCTGTTAACCATAGCTTCAGCGGGTTTTCTGGGGCCACTAATCAACTACAAAATAGTGGCGCACTGAAAGATAATATTGCTAGCTCTGGAGCAAACATTGGTTCTGGATCAATTAATTCAACAGCAAGTGCAAATTTTGCGGCTAATTTAAAAAAGATGACTGATGCCAATAAGAAAAATATGTCATCTGCTGATTTTAATCAAAAGTCTAAAGATGTTATGGATTCTATCAAGTCAGTAGCCGGTTCGGCCGGAGCTTCTTCTACTGCTTCTTTAGGTAGTGGTATAGGTAACGGCTCTTCTGCTCTAGGTGGAATGAGTGGTGCTGGAGCCGCTAAGCTAGGTGATGATCTTAAAGGTGAAGCTGATAAAAAAGACGGCTCAGCTAAAGCAGATGGCATTGCAACTGCAGAAACTAAGGCTTCTGGATCTGGACCAGGAATTGCTGGTGGTTTTGGTAATGGAATGAGTGGTATCACAAGTGGGTCATCTTCTGGAATGGCAAGTGCTGATGTCTCTGGGACAGGTGCCTATCAAGATCCTACTGGAATGAGTGATGAAGAGAAAGACCGCTTAATGGCCAATTACGAAAGAACTAAGAGTCAGTATAATCCTAATGAAAATGACTCTCTCTTTAAAGTTGTTTCTAAGGCCTATGTAAGAAATCTCGAAAAGGTTCTTACCAAAAAGAAAAAGACGTTAGAGTCTACAAAATAAATAAAATAAAGGTGCCTTGAAGGCACCTTTTTTTTATCTTCTTCCTCGACGCATTTTTCTTTTCCCACGCCAACGATTTCTGCGATCAGGCTGATTAAGATTGTTTTTTAGATCTTCAACAAAAAGACTTAGCTCTCGTTTGTAGTTGAGCTGTCCTTCGGCATTGAAATTGGAAATATCAAGAACCCAGAATTGATCAATAAAATCAGAGTTAATTAAAGTGAAGTTTGAGTCTTTATCGTGGCCAATAATTTGCCATGGCCCTTTGGATTTCTCAAAGGCCCCTGGATAGGTAGCCCCGTGGGCCGGACTTGAAGTGATTTCAAATGAAACACGATTCATGATATAGCGGGGAAATTGCATGATCTCACTCATATGCCTGTCTCCGCTGAGGAGAACAAAGGGAGAGTCGTCTTTTCTCACTCTCTCTAGAAATTCAGCAAACTCTGCGGGATGGCTTCCTTCATAGGAATCATACTGATGATAGCCTCCAAAAAATTGATCACCCTTAATCACAAAACTTGGTCTTTCATCAAAACTTAAGCGATCAAAAAACCAATCTAACTGATCGGTTCCAAGATGATCTTTTTCTCCAAGCGGAGAACGAAAGCTTCTTCCATCTAAAAAGAAGAGGCGATAAGGGCCTTTGTCAAAAAGATAGCTGAGCCCAGGGCCTTTATCCAGAAAGTCATTTTCTGTGCTTTGAGCAAAAAAACTATTAAAGACTTCGCGGTTTTTTTCGAGATGCTCGAAGGTTTTATCGACATTATTTTTTCCTGCATCATGGTCATCCCAGATGGCAAGAATAGGAATGAGCTGTTGTTCAAAAAAGATCGGAAGAGCCGAGCGAGTTTCCACATAGCGCTCCCATAATTGTTTTGGATTGGCCGGCGTTGGATTAAGACCGAGCTTATCACCGTAAACATTGTCACCGATCATAAGAATCATTTCAGGGTTTGTTTTTGAGATTTGGCGCCAGATGGGTTTAAGTTCTTCAAAACTATCATCCATGCATGAAACGACGACAATTCTAAAATTCTTTCCTTCACTGGCAGGAGTGAGATCTCTTTCATCGACAACTTTATCATCTTTTTTGATGACGAGGTGGAGTTTGCGATGATCAAGTTTTAGGTGATCAAAATAGACCTTATAAATTTTCTCAGGACCTGTTTGAGAAGAAATTTCTTTGACTTCGGCAGGAGAGAGAGACTCGGTTCCATTGACGATTAGAGTAAAATCAAATTGGCCGTGATTTTTAAAGCTCAAGATATTAAGTTCGACACTTTCCGGAGTGGTTTGACCTTGAATAATAGAGAGTTTATCAGTCTGCTTAAGACGATTATGGGCGCAGCTGATCATACTGAGTAATAACAAAACAAATAAACTGGCCTTCATTCACACCTCTCATCTAAAATAAAACGTAAATCTATCATACAGAAGGTGAATCGTGATTCAAAATGATGCTGTTGTTTTTGGTATTTTGGCGATTTGCGTCGCTGTGGTTACTGGACTATCTCACTCAAAGAATCATTTCTGGCAAAAATTCTTTAGTATAGTTCCTTCAGTTCTTATGGTTTACCTGCTACCTGCTTTTTTAAATTCAGTAGGTATTATTGATAGTCGCGAGTCAAAAGTTTATAGCTTTAATACCGATTATCTTCTTCCTGCCTGTTTGATTTTGATGACTCTCAGTCTTGATTTAAAAAAACTCGTCAAGCTCGGGCCCAAATGTTTAATGATATTTTTCGCAGGAACCATCGGAGTTATTCTGGGTGGGCCTATCGCACTTGGATTGGCCAAGTTATTTTTTTCGGCTTCAGTTCCAGATGATTCTTGGAAAGTACTGACAACTCTTGCTGGCTCATGGATTGGGGGCGGAGTGAATCAAGCGGCCATGAAGCAAGTTCTTCAGGTAGATGATACAGTGTTTGCTATGGTTGTTGCGGTAGACATTCTTGTAGGGAATGCGTGGATGGCCTTTTTATTATTCCTGGCCAACAAAAATAAGGTGATTAATAAATGGCTTAAGGCCGATCATAATCTTGTCAATCAGCTGGATATCTCTGGAACTCATCATCATGCCGAAGCGGCTAGTTTTAAGGATATGACGTGGATGCTGGCCTTGGGCTTTGGTGGGATGGGACTTTGTTATTTGCTTGCCGTGCCTATTGTTGATTTTATTAAGGTCTATCTTCCGTTTTTAGAAAAATACAATCTGACATCAGTCTTTTTTTGGGTTGTGATTTTGGCCACGGTGGTAGGAATTATTTCATCAATGACTAAGCTTCGAGAGCTAGAATATAAAGGAGCTTCAAAATTAGGCACGGCCCTTCTTTATCTTCTTGTGGCCTCAATTGGAATGAAGATTCATCTCACGGAGATGTTCCAGAATCCGATCTTTATTTTTATCGGATTTGTCTGGATTATCATTCATGGAATTATCATTATGAGTGTGACTAAACTTCTCAAGGCCCCATTGTTTTTTATGGCAGTAGGAAGTCAGGCCAATATCGGAGCTGCGGCATCAGCGCCTATTGTTGCTTCAGCTTTTGCACCTCATCTTGCTCCTGTGGGAGTTCTCTTGGCCGTTCTTGGTTATGTCGTCGGAAACTATGGGGCCTATATTTGCGGTCTTCTGATGCAAATGGTGAACTAGTAGAGAGGAAAGCCAAAATTTTGTAGGGTTGTCGTGAGCTGAATGAGCGGCAACCCAATAATACTCGTGTGATCATCCATCTCAATTTTTGAGAATAATTTTATTCCTGCAGACTCCAATTTATAAGAACCTGCACAGTCCAGAGGACTGTCCTCGGCCACATAACGAATAATCTCTTCTTTGGTTAGTCTTCTCATCGTAAGCTTTGTGATGTTAGAGAATGTTTCCTCACTCGTCGGAGAGATAACTGTCACCGAAGTGATGAGCTCATGAGTTTCACCCTGCATACTCATTAATTGCTGAACAGCACGCTCCACTGTTTGAGGTTTTGAGAGGATTTGTCCCTGATGATGGCAAACTTGATCCGAACCAATAACACAAGAATCAGCGTGGAGAGTAAAAATTTCTCTGGCCTTCATACGGCTTAAGATTTGAGAAAGTTCAAGGGGAGAATGTCCGAGATTTTTATACTGATCTTCATTTAAGGTCGGAGCAGCAGTCGTGAACTGATAGCCTAGTTGGCGCAAAAGAGAGGCGCGGTATTTCGAAGTTGAGGCCAAGATAAGAGGATGTAAACCTGTTAAATTCATTGGTAATTCCGAGGTAAATAGTCAAAAACTTGCGAATGAGTTGTTTAAGATACGCTATCATTAAAGAGGGTTCTAGGCCATAATAGTGGTAAGGGCCATCATGAAATTACTTAAAATCAATCAGCTTCTTTTTCATCCTAAATCCCAATGCCTAAGTTTTTTTCTTTCCGATTTAAAGAAAGGAAATTTGGCGGATCACCAAAGTTTCCTTGAAGATATTCAAGTTCAATTAGGGCTTCAGGGGAAAAAACACCTGGCCCAAAAATTTGAGCATCTTTTAAAAGATATTCTTACTATCGTTTCCCTGGACCCCCACCGCGGTCATGGATTTTTTATTTCTGAGCAGCTCACAGGCCATATGCTTCTTGAAACTGAAGTTGAGACTTATTGTACTATTTCAAGTTCATTTCATATTCGCCCCATCCTTGAAGAAATTTTTATCAATCCTGATTATGTACTCATCAATATTTCTCAGTTTGAGGTACGAGTTTATCAAGCTGATTTAAAGCAGATTGAATTTATACGTAGCTATGAGTTTACGGCCACTGATATCACAAGTCTTCCTTGGGAGCAGTCTAGGATTTACTCAGGAGATTTTTCTCAGATGATTCCTCACCGTACTCTTGGTCAGCTTCGAGATGTGGCCATGAGAGTGATGGAAACGATGCAGATAGGCTCAATGCCAGTCCTTATTGCGGGTAATGAAACTTTTAAAGGGATCTTTACTAGATATTATAGCCACTCCTATGGAACGATTGATCTAAGAGAGGATTTTTCAGAATTGTCATGTATGTCGATCATGGAAAAGATGAAAGCACATCGGCAAACGATTCTTGATTTTTATTCAGTCAATTTTAGAAATCGGTTGATGAAGCTTATCGGTACTGGTCAATTAATCACTGATCTTCAGCAGGTCATTAAATCAGCAGGTCAAAATGAAATTAATCGCCTCATGATTCCTACAGGGAAAAACCTTTGGGGCCGTATCAATTTTAAAACTGGTAAATACTCATTGGCCCAAAATATGAAGTCAGGGGATGGAACTGATATTCTCAATGAATTGGCAGAGGAAGTTATCAGGCGAGGTGGGAAAATTCAATTTCTCTCGAATCATTTTTTTCCGAAGGACTCAGTTTGTATGGCCATCCTAAAAAAAGTGAAGGGACGAGATGCCGCTTAAAAATTATTTTGATTATAAACCTCAACTTGGAGAAAGGGTTTATGTGGCCGAAGGGGCCTGGATTATTGGGCGTGCAGAACTCGCTGACCACGTGAATATTTGGTTCAATTGTGTGGTTCGAGCGGATGTTAATTTTATTAAAATTGGAAAGAACACAAATATTCAAGATCTTTGTATGCTTCATGTGACAGAAAAAGATGCACTGGTCATCGGTGAGAACACCTCCTTGGGGCATAGTGTGACTTTGCATGGTTGTCAAATTGGGAATGGATGTCTCATAGGAATGAATGCAGTTATTCTTGATGGGGCGGAGATTGGTGATCATTGTCTTGTGGCCGCAGGATCTCTGGTCACACCAGGAAAAAAGTTTCCTGCAGGATCAATGATTAAGGGTCGCCCAGCAGTAGTGGAGCGTCCTCTCACAAATGAAGAGATCCATCGTGTTTCAAATCACTACAAAGCTTATCTTAATTATAAAGAGCAGTATCTTGGGATGGGTGAGGCATGAATCGGGTTCTTGAGAATCCGTTCTTTAAAGAGCTCTCTCGTTTTCTGTTTATTTTGGATCGACATAATATTTTTATACTTTCTTCATCACTGGCCTACTACGCCACTCTGGCCCTGGCCCCATTTCTATTAGTTCTTTTTCAACTGGCCCCTCTCATTGGACTTGATCATCAAAGACGTTTGATTAGACAGATTAGTTATACTATATCTCCGCAAGTGGCGGATGTGGTGAATCTGATTGTTGATAATGCCGATAAGGCCATTGATACAAGCTCTCTGATGGGAATTGTTGGTACTGTTTTGATTCTCTTTACTTCATCTGTGGCCTTCCTTCATCTGCGCTACTCCTTTAATTTGATCTATGGCTTTTACGATCCTGAAAGGCAGCGGCGTTTAATGGAGATTATCAAAGACCGCTTGATTTCGATGTTATTTGTGGTTGTGTTTAATATTGGATTTGTGGCGAGTTTATTTCTTACGTCTTATTTCTTCTATCATATGAGAACCCGAGGCATCACTGGTCTTGGGGCAAGCTTAATGCTTACAAGTTTTAACTTTATTGTCTTTTTTGGACTCTTTTTCTGTTTATATTATTTTGTTCCGTCCAAGAAAGTTTCTTGGTCCGTTCTTATCCGTTCCTCAATTTACGCTTCTGTGGGCTTTCTCATCGGGAAAATACTCTTTGGGATTTATTTTAAGAATATTGTTTCAACATCGGTGTATGGAGCAGCAGGAGCACTTTTAGTATTTTTGATTTGGACCTATTACTCAGCACTGATTGTTTTTTTCAGTGCTGAGTTGGCCAATTATTTAAAAATTCGAAAGAGTTAATTACTTCTTAAGATAAGTATAGCTGCGAAGACAATTCTCATAGAAGTCTGTGATATCCACACCATCACGAGGACGAATTTTTCCACGCTTTACCTGCTGATCAATCACCGATTTCACGGTTTGTGCCATGGTCTCAGGATTATACTGAAGAGTTGAGAGAACGTGCGATGCACGGTTACCGTAGATGACTTCTTCAATATAAAAATCAGTTGGATCATCATCATCACAGAAAACGTGAACTTCATTCAGTCGACCAAAACAATTATGGTTATCACCCATAATATCTTGGTAGGCCCCAGTCATAAAAAGCCCTACATAAGAGTCTTCACCTTCATTAAGTTTATGCATAGGAACTGTATTCGTCGGGCCGTCTGCACTAAGGAAGCTATCAAGCTTTCCATCAGAGTCACAAGTAATGTCTACCAATGTACAAAGCTCAGTGGGTTTCTGATTCAGTTTATGAATCGGAAGAACGGGAAGAATCTGGCCAATGGCCCATGTATCTGGAGCTGATTGAAACACAGAAAAATTACAAAGGTATTGAGGCGCCATTTGATTCTTCAATTGAAGAATCTCATCTGGAGCATAATCATCTTTAGAGGCATGATTCACGATCTGGCGACAAATTCTCCAGTAAAGTGTTTCAAGTTTTGCTCTCTCATCAAGACTCAAAATACCAAGTTTGAAAGCAGAAATACTTTCTTCTTTAAGTTTTGAAGCATCGTTATAAACATCTTGGTAGTTCTTCTCAGTCAATTCTTGAGAAAGATCACGCATATTGGTGACCAGAATATTTTCATTAATGCTCTTTTCTGTATTAAAGCTGTCGGCCCCAATTTCAATCGAGCCAAAAACATTCGTCACTACACATGAATGGTGGGCCGTGATTACACGTCCTGACTCAGACGTGATATTTGGATGGGGTACATCTTCAATATCACAGATCTGCTTAAGCATATAAACGACATCGGCCACATAGTCTTTCATCGTGTAATTGATTGATGATGGAGAGTTTGATCTTGTTCCATCATAGTTCACACCAACACCACCACCAACATCAAAGTACTCAATACGAGCGCCTTCTTTGTAAAGCTTGGCATAAATACGCGCACCTTCAGTAATTGAATCTTTGATCGTTCTGATATCTGGAATCTGAGATCCGATATGAAAGTGGAGAAGTTTTAAGCATGACTCTTTGCCAATTTTTTTCAAATGGCGAACGGCCTGAAGAATCTCAGTAATAGTGAGACCAAACTTGGCGTAGTCTCCACCTGATGAGGCCCATTTTCCAGATGATTTTGTGGCAATTTTAGCACGAAGACCAATCATCGGTTCAATACCCGTCTCTGCCGAAAGATTAAGAAGCTCTTCAAGCTCAGTGTATTTTTCAACCACAACGATCACTTTACGTCCCAGCTGAATTCCCAAGAGGGCGAGACGTAAAAAATCACGGTCTTTATAGCCGTTAATAATGGTAAGTGAGTTTTGATTCGTATTCATCGCGAGTGCGGCCATGAGTTCAGGTTTTGAACCGGCCTCTAGGCCATAATTATAAGAGGAACCTGCATCAACAACTTCATCAACTACTTCGCGCATTTGGTTGACCTTGATAGGGTACACACCGAAATACTTTCCATTGAATTTGGCTTCTTCAATTGTTGATTGAAAAGTTTTATTGAGATTAATGACCTGCGAGCGAAGAATATCGTGGAAGCGAATAACAGCAGGGAAAGGGATGTTTTTAGCTTTCATCTCCTCAACAACTTCCATGATGTTGATGGCGGGGCCATTTTCTTTTTGAGTAGGACGAACACAAAGGTCTCCCTTTTCCGTTACTCCAAAATAACCTTCACCCCAGCGGCTGATTTGATAAATCTCATCAGCGTCTTGAATGGTCCATTCTTTGATGGCATCTAAATTGTGAAAGCGTGTGCTTTGAGGCTGTGTTGTTTTCAACCCTTGCTCCCCCTTAAAAAAATCCGATTTTACGATCGGACAGGTTTATCATAGACCAGGCATTTTTTCAGTTAATATATGAAAAAATTTCTGACTTAAGAACCTTTTTCTAGGGGGGAGCAAGTTTCTTGCTCCCGCTAGTTATTTATTGGCCATTCCATTCTCGGCATACTGGTTACCATTTGTCGTTGCTGGTGTGCTCTCGACGAATGACTTTCTCTGTCCCTGAGAAGCACAACTCGTAAGTAATAATCCGAAAAGTACTAAGATTACTGTCGTTTTCATGGTTAACCTCCGTGTGAACCACCCTAACTTAGGTGTTACAAGTCTCATGCCAACTCAGAACGCTCAGAGTGAGGAAAATACTTGAGTAGAAGGTCAATCTGTCCCTTAGTTGAGGCCATTTTGGGTTAATACATGGAGTCAGAATGAGGCTAGGGAGTCTTTGGGAAGAGAATATCGTAATAAAATCGCTGTTCTTCGATGGTGAGCTTCAACTCTTCATCATTTGTTCGACGGATTCGAGCATCATGGACAATTTTATCATGGAGACGAACTTTGCGAGTGAGGGAGCGACCGACCTGCTGAAACCAAGTGGGAAATTTGCTCATAATCTCATGCTGAGGCAGCTGAATAAGAGTGGTCTTCTCGGTAGCAATAATATGTGCCCCGCGTGGCTTCCCGTCAAAAAAAGAAAGCTCACCGATGAATTCTCCTGGGTGAATCACCGCGAGGGCCTTCACTTGAGTTCCATTCACCACGCAGATGAGAAGCTTACCAGCATGGAGGAGATAGAGCTCCGAGGAAGGATCACCTTCACGACAGAGAACTTGATTTTCTTTGAGTTCGACTAAATAACTTTCCATACTATAGTTTTAAAATCCTCTTGATAAGAATACCAAGTTGTTCAGTGGCCCGTTGATAATAAAGATTTTGTGGGTAGAGATCATTAAAATAGGTCACGTTTGAGGTCCAATCTTTTTCCATGAAGCTGGCAAAATCAAAGAGAAGAACTTGCTGCTCTCTGGCCACTTTTCTGATGATCCCATTATAAACTTCTGTGGCCCTCCAAGGAAGGCAGTCATAGGCCGCAGCTTGTTTAAGAGCATTGATGGCCTGATCACGAAGGCCCATTCTTTTTGAAACCTGGCCGTGAAGATAGTAAAGAGCGGCATTGCCTGGAAATTTATTGACGAGATCAGTAGAGCGAGAAAGAGCTGTTTTATAATCTTTTTTACGGATCAGATCGCGGACCCCTTCCATCTCGGCTTCAATATCAAGATTAGTGCTGATCTCACAAACTTCCTTAGGAGCAATATCAAGATTCACTGGAGTCGTCGTGAGTATCAGAAGAGAGTTTCTGTCTCGACTTAGGTTGATCATATCAAGGAGCTCAAGCTCAAAGATTTTGAGTTTGAGTTCGAGTCGCGCCAGGTATTCCTCTTGTTTCCATTCTTTTTTCTCAGGCACAGTCAGGCCAAGTTTTTTGTACTGAATAGGGTGGTAAAGAAGACGTGAAAGTTCTGGATAAAGAATCAGCAGGGTTTGAAGACGATCATCTTGGAAGAGTTCAAAATTCTTTTTAATCCATTGGACTTCACTAGGAACAAAAAGTTCTTCGTTCCACTCTTCAGAGGCCCCTTGATAGAGTACAATTTGTGGCCATTTAGAGATACCTTTGAGTTGGTGAAGAGTGCGGTGAAGGGGAAGCCCTTCCTTGGCCAGAGATTGAATCTCGATGGGTTTAGAAAGATTCTCAGAGATCTTGGCCGCCAGCTCAATTTGAAAACGGGCCATCTGCTCACCCATGCGGTCGCCAATCATGATAATTGGCGCAGAGATAGTCCAAGCCTCTGCATTTTCAAAGACATAGGGATAAGGGACGATCTGCTCTTTGTTTTTATTGTAGCGAAGAAAAAGGTAACCAGAGGCCCCAATAAGCAGCACTAAAACCAGCGCCAGTGTGGCAGTTAGTATTTTTTTCAACGTTTTCAGCATTTTAAAGTCCCAGTCTTTTTAATAGTTTATTCTCCGCAGGAATTTTGGTAAACGGGTGGGCAAGGAGTAACCAGTCCTATGTCTCATTTTGTACCAGAAGTTCTGGCACCGGCCGGAAGTTTAGATAAATTAAAAGTCGCTATCCTTTATGGGGCCGATGCTGTCTATGTGGGTGGCCAAAAATTCGGTCTGCGTACCGCTGCTGAGAACTTTACACTTGAAGAGCTTAAAGAAGGTGTGGAGTTTGCACATGAAAGAAATGCTAAAGTATATGTGGTTTTAAATAGCTTCCTTCACGACAAAGATTTGGATGAATTACCTGAGTTTGTTCGTTATCTGGAAAGTATAAAAATCGATGCTGTGATTGTTTCTGATCTTGGTGTCGTGAAAACGGTTTCAACACATACAAAAATTCCTATCCATATTTCAACTCAGGCCTCAGTGCTCAATATAGAGTCAGCGAAGCTTTGGAAAAAGATGGGGGCGACTCGTGTCATCGTAGGGCGTGAGCTCTCGGTCAAAGAATCAGGCATGATCAAACGTGAAGCCGGTCTTGAAGTCGAGATGTTTATCCATGGTTCAATGTGCATGGCCTACTCCGGAAATTGTGTTATTTCAAATTTTACTCAAGGGCGTGATTCAAATCGGGGGGGATGCGCCCACTCGTGTCGTTTTGAATACTCCATTGATTTTGGTCTTGAGACAGAAGAGAAGAAAAAAGCCTTTTTCATGAGTTCAAAAGATTTGGAAGGTCTCCGTGTCCTTCCAGAATTTATTAGTGAAGAAATCGATTCAATTAAAATTGAAGGACGGATGAAGTCCAATCTTTACGCTGGTACCATGTCTAAGGTTTATAAAGAGGCTTTGGAGTATTACCGTGAACACGGGAATTTCCTCTCGGATAAGCTCCAGTTCTGGGAAGAAGAATTAGGTAAAGTTTCTCACCGAGATTATACCAAGGCCTCTTTAGTAGAGAAAGCAGGCGCAGATTCTATTTATAATGAGCGTGAAAACTCAAACGACAACGAATGGAAGTCTATCGGTCATGTGGTTGAGGCCAGTCCTAAGTCTGGAATCATTATTGAAGTTAGAAATGCTTTTAATCAAGGCGACACTCTTGAAATCATTCCTTTTAAGGGAGATATTTTAAAAGTTACGGCCAATGAGATCATGTCAATGACCATGAACCCAATAACTAGAACAAAGCCATCAACTTTGGTCAAACTTCCTTACGTACTTGGGGCCGAGAGATTTAATCTTGTCCGTGCTCAAGGAGGAAAGTAGATGAAACTGACTACTTACGCTCAGACATTGCATGATCTAGGTATTATTAAAGAAAACGGTTTAGATGAGGTTATCCTTGGGCACAAGGAATTTTCTCGATTGGGAAAACTTAGTGATCAAGAACTAAGCGAGCTTTCTGCCAGGGCCTTAGAATTAAATTTAAAAAGAATTTTTGAATGGGATATTTTAATGACAGAGAAGGACTTTGCTCCATTGTCATTGAAGCTTTCCCAGTATTTATCTTTTTTCGATGAAATCCGTCTTCAAGATCCAGGGGCCTTAGAATTCGTTCTGACTCAAACTGATAAAAAAATTCAGTGGGTCACTGAGAACGGAAACCATAATCTTTTTGGACTCCAAAATTGGGAGAGCTATATTGGGGAGAGACTTACTCGTTTAGTGCTCTCAATTGAAATTCCTAAGACTTCACTGACTGACTATATTAAAGAACTCAAAACTCCTGTGGAGATTTTGGGCCTTGGACGTATTCTTCTTTTTTATACTCCAAGAAGCCTTCTTTCACCTTTAGTGAAAAACTCAGATGATCCCATCACAAAATCTATGCTTCAAAGTGAAACTTTTGAGGCCCTCGGAGAGAGTGAGGAATCTCCACATAAAGGTTTTCCATTGATCGAGAATCGACATGGAACTTTTATGTTTCATATTAAAGAGTTTTGTCTGTTGGACTATTTCACTGAACTCTCTCATTTAGGTTTGGCCTATTTTAGAGTGGATCTTAGATCGACAAGCCTTGCCGACTATCTTCCGATGATTAAAACTCCAGAAGAGTTTAAAAATAAATATCCTCAAGATTTGATGAAAGGCTTTTATCTCGTTAATAAAACGGATGTGCTTTTCCCTAAACTCAAAAACTCTCGCCTTGTCCGTAAAGATGAAGGGTATGTGGGAGAAATTTTAGATGTGGCCAAGGGAGAGTACGCGGTTATTCAACTTAAGGGTAAAGTAAAACTTAAGATTGGAGATACCTTAAAATTCATCCACCCTGAAGGGAAAGAGTACCTCGTTCCAGTAGTTTGGATGAAAAGTACGGATCTCAAAGAGATCGAAGTTGCCAGCGAAAATCAACTTATCCTTATGAATACGATGAACGGCCTTTGGGTTCGAGGTCAGGCCTATTTAGTCAAATAATCCTATACTTCTTACACAAATCACAAAAAATGATCGAACTGTACGGGGAGTTCTGCTAAAAGTCTTTGTACTCTATCATACTTTTAAAGAGGTCATAATGAAAACTATCCTAACGGTTGCTCTCGCCACTCTTTCTCTCTCAAGCTTTGCAGGAACTCTAGGTCACCCCGATCAGGATCCTGTTGTAAGCTATACTCGTCAACTATTTGATAATGGAGAGGAGCCCAAAGCAGGATTTCTTCTCAATAACACATTTGAATGTACAG
Source organism: Bacteriovoracaceae bacterium (assembly GCA_049241565.1). Classification (GTDB taxonomy): domain Bacteria; phylum Bdellovibrionota; class Bacteriovoracia; order Bacteriovoracales; family Bacteriovoracaceae; genus DZBG01. The sequence goes on from JBMLQL010000054.1 coordinate 82,586, forward strand.
TGATGTCAGCTGTTAAGGGTGATTTCAAAAAAGAAGATCAAGGGGAAGTAAAATTTAGAAGAGCTGGTAAGCTTTTTACATCTGATGATCTTTCTGATGAGCTCTTCTTCGCTCCTAATGTCGATGGTGATGAGCTTGTAGCGACATCAATGGTTGAAGATGAAAATGGAGAAAGTTCACCTAATTACGCCGCTTTAAGAATGAACACAGATGAAAATGTTTTAGTTCTTGAAGCTTCTAAGCTTTTAAAAGTAGATGAGCTCTCAGAGGTAGAGAAAGAATCTGTTGAGACAAAGTTTTCTAAACCACTTGCAACAGTTGGTGAAGATGATTCTGAGGTGGAATTGGTAGTTGTAACAAGTTATGCGCTTTGTTCAATCGTAGAATAATTTTTAGATAAGGTAAAACTCAACATCAATCCCACTGTTTGAAAACGAAAGTTTCGCTTTGGGATTGATTTTGAGTTTCTCCGCATTTCTCTTCTGGGCACTCACAAGCACTCCAATTAAAGCATTCGGATATTTGTTTTGAAGATTTTTAATCAGAACCTGATAAGTCATTCCCATGGTGAGTCTCTCATCGTAGGGAGGATTACAAAGAACAAGATCAACATCTGTGTGAACTTGTGGACTGGCCACATCTTCGACTTCCCAAACTTGTGGTGTTTCAAGAATTTTCCACGCCTCTGGAAGATCTTTAATAAGATCAGGATTCAAATCTCTTCCCGTCAGTTTTTTTATTCTTGATGTCTCTACACGCGGCCTTGCCGTTTGCTGAACTGTTTTATTTAAAGGGGAGTGCTCATAGGCGTATGTTCTTTTTGTCAGTCGATAAAACTCGCAAGCTTCCCAAAGAAGAGTGCCGCTCCCACACATCGGATCGGCGATGGTGAGAGATTCTTTTTCTACTAAAAAGGGCAGTGAGAAATAAAAAAGTCCCGCAGCAAAATTCTCTCTCATTGTGGCTTGATGTTTAACGAGAGGGCGATCTCTTTTATACAAGGCCTCTCCAGATAAATCGAGGCTGATAGTAAAAACATCATTTTGCCCACGAATATAGACTGATGGTTTTTCCCATCCTTCTTTTTCCCAGGTTTTTTTTAAAGGGAACTTTTTTTGATATTCTTGGTAGGCCTTCAGCATGGTCTCTTCTAAGCGACCGGTATGCATCAGACGACACTCATGAGTTGTGATTTTAAATTCTATGTCGGGATGTCCCGTAATCTCATACCAATTAAGTTTGAGAGCTTTTTGATAAACTGTCGGAAAGTCACGGCATTTAATTTCCTGCCAGCGTAGAAGAATGCGTGTTGGAATTTTAAGAATCTTATTTAAGTAACAGCCGAGGGCCAGTTCGGTTTGAATAAGAATACCACCCAACTCTTTTGAAAGAACCTGATAAGTCTTTTCAGGAAAGTGGATGGCCCATTTTTCCGCCAGCTCACTCAGGCTTAAGTCTTCAAAATATGGAGGAACGATAAGGTAAAAGGTATTCATTATTCAATTCTATTGGTAAGCTTTTGGGATGCAAGCATTTTTAAAAAAACATGGTACTGGTGTAGGCGAGAATAGAGTGAAAGCGTCGTGGACGCAAGTCTCTTTACGTGAAGTCATAATTACTTTTGAAGTTCAAAAGCGCCATTCTCGTACTTGGTATGGGGATTCAAAATTTGGCGATAATTATAAAGAAAATTGGGGCCTTTGGAATTTTGATGTCGTGGAGGCTTTTCTTCAAATGAGAAGTTCTGAGACTGAGTTAAATGCTCCTTATCTTGAAATTCAAGTCTCACCGTTAAACCAGCCTTTCGCTCTGATTATCACTGAACCTCGCAAAGTTTTTCATGCACCTGAAAACTTGGCGATGGAAACATTTGTTGAATTAGATGAAAAAAATTGGAAAGCCGAATTTAAGGTGACTCTTCCTGAGGAAATCAAGGGGACTCATCTTTACGGTGGATTCTTTGCCTGTTTAGGAAATGGGCCAAGAGAGTTTTATGCTCTTGAACCAAACCTCGAAGCTGCTCCTGATTTTCATCGACCGGACTTATTTTTACATTTGGGGACTTTGTGAGCGGAAAGCTTATTCTTGTTCCGACACCGATTCATGAATCTCTCCCCCTGGAGCCTGTGGCCCAATCGATGCTTCTTGAAAATGCCCTTGATGAAAAAACAATTATTGCTGTGGAAGAACATAAAGTAGGACGCCAGCGCTGGTTAAAATGGGGACTTCCGAGAGAGAGTATTGAGCACTTTGTTTTATTTAATGAACACACTTCTCTTAAAGAAATTCCTGAGCTTCTTAAAAAATTAAAGGCCGGCTTTAATATTTATTTGATGAGTGATGGTGGTCTTCCTGCCTTTTGTGATCCTGGCCAGAAACTGATTGAGAGTTGTCACAAGCAAGGTATCAAAGTCACATCTACTCCTTTTCCAAATTCTATTGCCCTGGCGGTGAGTTTAAGTGGCTTTCCCCATGATACTTTTTATTTTGCTGGCTTTATTCCGCTAAAATCTCCAGAGCGTGAAGAAAGTTTAAAACGACTGGCCCAAAGTCCTGAGATGAGTATTCTGATGGATACACCTTACCGCCTGAGTAAGATTTTGAGTGAGCTGCAAGAGCAGCTCTCTCCTCACCGTGAAATTTTTCTGGCCTCTGACCTCAATTCTCCTGAGGAGCTTCTTCTGAGAGGGCCTGTACAAACCATTATCAATTCCCTAAAACCCTCGGAAAAACGGGAGTTTATCCTCCTTATTGCCCCTCAGAAAAGACCCTGAACATCTTTGAGACGCTCTCCCTCTTTGTGCGTAGAGTTGTTATCATGACTCAGAGTGAAGAAAACCATGACTTTGAACCTCAAACTTGGTAGTTTCTGGGCCAATTATGACTCATAAAAACATGGATATTTCGAACGCCGAAGTTCGTAAGAAAGACCATCTGGATTTAGCTCTCCAGTCACGGACAAGTGCCTCGCATTTGGATGGGCGTTTTTATTATGAGCCAGCTTTAGGTGTTCATCCCAAGACCGATCAAAAATCACCTACGACATTCTTAGGTCACTCTTTTGATTTTCCTTTTTGGGTTTCGAGTATGACAGGGGGAACGGAAGCAGCCTTCACTATCAACTCAAATCTCGCCAGACTTTGTGCTGAATTTAATTTAGGAATGGGGTTAGGTTCGATTAGGCCTCTTTTAGATTCTAAAATACGCCTTAAAGATTTCGATTTTAGAAGAACCATAGGGGAGCGTCCATTTTACGCTAACCTTGGTGTGGCCCAATTAGAAGAGCTTCTTGTTTCAAAAGAATTAAATAAGCTTGAAGATATTTTAGAAGTTCTTCAGGTGAGTGGTCTTTTCATTCATCTTAATCCTATGCAAGAGTGGTTTCAGCCTGAGGGAGATAGATTCTCTCGCAGCAGTCTTGAAACTATTCATGCCTACACTGAGATTTCAAAAACAAAAGTTATTGTGAAGGAAGTTGGACATGGAATGGGGCCAGGTACCATCGAGGCCCTCTTAAAGCTCAATATCCAAGGCATCGAATTTGGTGCCTTCGGGGGAACAAATTTTTCTGTCCTTGAGCAATACCGTAAACAAGATGTGGCCCTTGACCCGTTAAGCTATGTTGGGCACTCAGCTCTTGAGATGGTGGAATTTATCAACAAGCTTGAAACATCAAAAGAATTTATTATTTCAGGCGGGATTCAAACCGCCACTGATGCTTATTACCTTCAGGAATTATTGAAGGCCAATTCCGTTATCGGACTGGCCTCAGCTTGGTTAACACCGGCCCTTGAAGGATATGATTCACTAAAAACTTATTTTAAAAACTTCAGTCAGCAGTACATGATGTGTGAAGCTTTTTTAAAGCTTAAAAGGGAGTAGTTGTGAGACCAATAAGTGGTTTTTCAAAAATGACCAAAGATGAAAAAATTAAATGGCTCTCTTCGCAATTTGAAGGGGAAGCCGCATCGCTTGTAAAAACGATGACTGATTTTTGGCATCAAGATCAATCTATTCAAAAAAAGTTTGATGAGTTTTCTGAGAATACTCTTACAAATTATTATTTACCTTTTGGGATAGCCCCCAATTTCATGATTAATGAGAAACTCTACGCCATTCCCATGGTGATTGAAGAGAGTTCTGTCGTGGCCGCGGCGAGCTTGAGTGCCAAGTATTGGCTCTCTCGTGGTGGATTTAAGGCAAAAGTTCATTCGATGACAAAAGTCGGGCAAGTTCACTTCTTGTGGCAAGGTGATACAGAAAAGCTTCAAAGATTTTTTGAAACAAAAAAACAAGACTTAACTCAATCCGTTAAAGATCTTACTTTTAATATGGAAAAACGTGGGGGAGGGATTGAAGATCTCGAACTCGTGGTGATGACTGATAAGATTGAAAATTATTATCAGTTAAAATTAAAGTGCCGCACTCAAGATGCCATGGGGGCTAATTTCATTAACTCCATTCTTGAAGAAATGAGTCGAGTTTGGAAGAGATTAGTCGGCCATGAAGCAAGTTTTCAACCCTTTGAGCGCGAGCTTGAAGTGGTGATGTGTATTCTCTCCAATTATACTCCTGATTGTGTGGTGGAAGCTTGGGTAGATTGTCCTATTGAAGATCTTGGTGAGGTCAATGGCATGAGTGCCTCGGATTTTGCACGAAGATTTGCCACTGCAGTTAATATCGCTAAGGTGGACCCTTCTCGGGCCGTGACTCATAATAAAGGAATCATGAACGGAATCGATGCAGTGATTCTTGCGACAGGAAATGATTTTAGAGCGGTTGAGGCCTGTGCTCATGCTTACGCTGCTAAGGACGGACAGTACCGATCTCTTAGTGATGTCAGTCTTGTAAATGGAAGTTTTAGATTCTCACTTAAGCTTCCTCTGGCCTTAGGGACAGTGGGAGGGTTGACGACACTTCATCCTTTGGTGAAAACCTCTCTGGCCATTCTTGAAAATCCAAGTGCTGAAGAGTTGATGAAAATCACTGCCTGTATGGGACTGGCCCAAAATTTTGGGGCCGTGAAATCACTGGTGACGACAGGAATTCAAAAAGGGCATATGAAGCTTCATTTGCTAAATATTTTAACGAGACTTGGGGCCGATGATAATCAAGTGGAAGAAGCGAAAATCTTTTTCTCAGATAAAGTGGTCTCATTTACCGAAGTAAGAAATTTTCTACAATCAAATAATCTGGCCCAGTAGGAGCTCTGTTTTATGCGCGATCAATATTTTTATGGGCATGGAAAATTACTTTTAAGTGGTGAGTACTTGGTTCTTGATGGGGCACAGTCCCTCGCACTTCCTACGACAGTTGGGCAGTCGATGACCATTAAGTATCGTCAATCTTACCAACCGACATTGAACTGGAAATCAACAGATCACTCAGGGAAAGTATGGTTTGAATCAGATTTTGAATTTTGGCATTTTAATCCCATTCGAAAAACTGACGAAGAAAAACAATTATTCATTCAAAAAGTTCTTAAGGCCGTTCGTACACTTAACCCTCATTTTCTTCGTGATGATGTGGATGTTTTTGTCGAAACTAAACTAGAATTTCCCATTGATTGGGGTCTAGGGTCTAGTTCAACTCTTCTTTATAATATTGCTCAGTGGGCCTATGTGAGTCCTTTTGAACTACTTAAAAGAAGCCTTGGGGGATCTGGTTATGATGTGGCCTGCGCTCAATCCATGGGACCCATCCATTATCAACTGATTGATCAGAAGCCTCAGTGGTCTATGGCCAGTTTTGATCCTAAGTTTAAAGATAATCTTTTCTTTATTTATCTTGGAAAGAAGCAAGACTCTCAAGCGGCGGTGGCGAGCTATCGTGGGCAGAAGATTGAAAATAAAAAATCTTATATTGATCAGATCTCACTTATTACTAAAGAGATGACAACGACGGGAGAGATTTCAAGCTTTAACCGTCTTATCGTTGAGCATGAAAAAATCATGTCTGAAGTATTAGGTGTTCCAACGATCAAAGAGCAACGTTTCTCTGATTATTGGGGAGAGGTCAAGTCCCTTGGAGCTTGGGGTGGAGACTTTGTTCTTGTGACAAGTGAAAGAGAGTTTTCTGAGACCCGTGATTATTTTGTGAGTAAGGGATTAGAAACAATTATTCCTTTTGAAGAAATTGTTCATCGTGGGAAATTAAACTAGGAATTTCCATGAATAGTATTCTTTCTCAGCTAGCTCATTCAGCTCTTCAAGATGAAAAAAAAGCCAAGTGGCAAGCTCCTTCTAATATTGCTCTGATTAAGTATTGGGGAAAGCTCGGGCCACAAATTCCGGCCAATCCTAGTTTGAGTCTTACTCTCTCGCGTAGTTTAAGTGAAACCACACTCATCTGTACTCCTTCTGAGAAAATGGACGTGAGCTTTGAATTTGAAGGGAAGAATCATCCTAAGTTTGCGCAGAAAATGGAGAGCTTTCTTGTAGGTCTCTCTACTGAATGGGCATTTTTAAAAAAAATAAAATTTAGTATCTTTTCAAAAAATACTTTCCCTCATTCCGCTGGTATCGCTTCAAGCGCCTCAGGAATGGCGGCTTTTTGTCTGTGTCTTTTAGATATTATTTATCAAATGAATAATCTTCCGAAAGATGAGCTTTTTTATATTCGGGCCAGTCATCTGTCTCGTCTTGGATCTGGAAGTGCTTGTCGCTCTCTCTATGGAGGGCTAGTGGAGTGGGGGCAAAGCCCAGTTGATCAGTCTTATAGTGATACTCATGCCACTCCAATAAAAATGTCGATTCATCCAGAGTTCTCTCATTTGCAAGATGCTATTCTTATCGTTTCAAGCGAAGAGAAGCCAGTCTCTTCCCGTGAAGGGCACGGGAGAATGGGAGATCATCTTTTTTCTTCGATAAGATTTTCTCAGGCAAAAAGTCATTTTGAGCAGATTCTTAAAGGCCTAAAGACTGGAGACTGGACTATTGTGGGGCCTATTATCGAAAGTGAGGCCCTCTCACTTCATGCCATGATGATGACCTCACCAGAACCCTATATTTTGTTAAAACCAAAAACTCTCGAACTTATTCAACTCATAAAACACTTTAGAGAGGAGAGTCGGCTTCCAGTTTATTTTACGATAGACGCCGGCCCCAATCTTCATGTGATTTATCCTGAGTCGGTGAAGGCCAAAGTTCAAACATTTCTTGAAAATGAGGCCAGACCACTTGTGGAAGCTATTATTTTTGATGAAGAAGGCCATGGCCCCCAAGTATGTTAGGTTATCCTTCTAAGATTCTTCTTTTTGGTGAATATACAGTTCTTAATGGATCGAGGGCCCTGGCCATTCCATGGTATGAATACTCAGGGGATTGGAGTCATCAAAAATGGACTCAATCTGAGGCAGAATCTTGCTATCAATCTTTAAAGGAATTTGCGATCAAACACCCTTTGACAAATATCGATGGAGCTCGTCTTCTTGATGATATTCAAAATGGCCTTTGGTTTGATTCTTCTATTCCTCAAGGACAAGGACTGGGAAGTTCTGGGGCCTTAGTGGCCGCGATCTATCAGCGATATGGAAACTTTAAAAATAAAAGTCTTATTGAAATAAAAAATGATTTAGGCCAGTTGGAGAGTTATTTCCATGGCTCAAGTTCTGGTCTGGATCCGTTAGTGAGTTTTCTTCAGAAGCCACTGCTTATTCATTCACCTGATGAAATTGAAGTTCTTGAGAAGAGACCTTCATTGCCTGTGAGCTTTTTGGTGGATACCAAACAAGAACGCAAGGCCGGACCACTGATTGAAATATATAAACGTAAAATCTTAGATCCCTCATTCAAAAAAGGCGTGGCCGAAAATTTGGTTTTTGCAGTGACGTCGGCGGTAGACACCCTTCTTGAAGGAAATATGGAAAAGTTTTTTCACCATACCTGGTTGATCTCACGGTTCCAGTGGGATGATTTTAAAGAAATGATTCCGGCTGAAGTTCACGGAATTTGGAAACAAGGCCTAGACCAAGGTGATTTTGTCCTCAAATTATGCGGCGCAGGTGGGGGCGGGCATATTTTAGGGTTTTCAAAAAATAATAGTTTTGAGACGCTAGCCCCATTGATTACTAATTTTGAATTGAAGGAATTAAAGCTATGAAACTCGCTCTTATCCTCTTATTGGTCCCACTTTTAAGCTACGCCATGCCCTCAAAGCAGGAACAATTAAAATATTCATTAAAAAGTATTATCGCTAACGCTACGATGCCAGATGTGAAACCAGGAATGGTTGTGGCCTCACCGTCAAAGAGCGATCCTAATTATTATTATGACTGGGTTCGTGATACGGCCCTGACTTATTCTGCTCTTGTGGATTACTACGCTCTTAAAAAAGATTCAAAAATTTTGAGTATGATTAAAGACTGGGTTCAGTCAGAGTCAGATCGTCAGAATAAGTGGTCACTGACTGGTCTTGGTGAGCCTAAATATAATATCGATGGAACTTCATTTGATGGTCCATGGGGACGTCCACAGAATGATGGACCGGCCCTTCGTGCACTGGCGATGATCAAGTTTGCTCGCATTCAGCTCGCCAATAATGATACTGACTATGTAATCAAAAAACTTTATCGCGGTATTTTACCTGCGGACTCAGTGATTAAAAAAGATCTCGAGTACACGGCCTATCATTGGGACGAGGCAAGCTTTGATCTGTGGGAAGAAGAGAAAGGGATGCACTTCTATACTCTTATCGCTCAGTATACCGCCCTGAAAGAAGGGGCAGCACTCGCTTCTGAATTATTAGATGAAGGAGCGGCCCAGTTTTATAAAGAAGAAGCTTTTAAGATTAAAAATTATATCACAAGAACTTTTCATGATGATGTTATTGGAATCAAGGCCACTGTCGATAAAGTAGGAGGCGGTCTTTATTATAAATCATCAAATATTGATGTGGCCGTTCTTCTAGGTCTTCTTCATAACTATCCTTACCAAGATATTTATAAATTTAATGATGCTCGTGTAAAAAAATATATCGATGCCCTGAAAAATTCATTTGAAGTGGCCTATACGCTCAACCATAAGAATACCACTCCAGCTGTGGCCATCGGAAGATACCCAGAGGATCGTTATGACGGATACGGAACAAACGGAACAGGTAACCCATGGTTTTTGGCCACGGCCGGCCTTGGTGAGTACTACTGTCATCTTCAGAAAACCATTGGTAAAAAGAGCTATGCGGACTTAATCGAAGCTCAGTTCCAAATGGTCATTTATCACTCTGACCGTCTAGGTCATCTGTCTGAGCAGTTCAACCGTGACAACGGCATCATGCAAGGAGCGAGAGACTTGACTTGGTCATACTCAAGCTTTCTCACCGCCATGATGAGATGCGGTCTTGTTAAATAAAATTTGAAATTATTGTTCTTGCAGTGGAGCTTCATCGCTTTTAATAAGTGAGAGCTTCACTGAATACGACATCGATTTTGCCGGCATAAATTCAAAGTTTTCATCTTTGCTTGAACGTGTTTTCCAGTCTTGAGAAACCATCGAAGCTTTCGCGATTTTTTTATCCATCGACATTCCGGCCTCTAGAGCAGGACGAATAGATTCAAACAGACCAAGCTTCGATTGAATACGTTGAACCGGCGCTTGATTGGCAATTGAAGAGAGAAGATCGTTTACTACTTCTGCTCTCGACGTGGAGTCATAGGTTGTCGCTACAAATCCACTGGCCAATAATTCTTCAGACTTGATTCCAAGTCCACTCATCACCCAGTGACGGGCCTTTGAGGGAGCAATAAGAGTAGAGAGAAAGCTCATCCCACCGGCAGCAGGAACGAGTCCATAATGAGCGTGATTAAAGCGAACTGTTGAGTTTACTGAGCAGATTCTGATATCAGCGCCAATAGCAAACTCAGAGGCAAAAAGCTGAGAGCCTTCACCAAGATCCACAATCACAGTTTGTGGAAGTTGCATCATCGCAAAAACAATTTTACTGAGTTTTGTATTAATTTTATCCAGTTGTGCCGAAGTCATATCTGTTAGTCTTTCCACTTCAAGGCCACTCGAGAAAAATGAAGTGGAAGAATTAATAAAGATTGAATTGATTTCAACACGAGTCGTACACCAAGCAAGAATAGACTCAAGCTCAAACAACATCTCAGTCCTGAAGGCGTTTCCCCAGTCAGCACGATTCAAAGTAATGAAGAGAGTTTTTGTTGATTTCTCAAGTCTTGTTGAGAGTGTCGTGTAGTTGAAAAGAGAATTCATCAATTACCTTCCTTGGCCATTGCTTCATTAAAGATTTCAGTCGTTAGTTTGTGCTTTTTTCAATCCATGAAAGAAGTCACAGATACATTGTTTCAAATTTTTTGTATGGTCGTCAAAGGGTAAAAATTGAGAAAAAGATGGGGTATAAAATCAGGAGGTTAGATCGAATCCTGAGTAAAATATTCCTCTCTGTTATGTGCTTAAAACTTATCTTGATTAAAGACTCGAGGCCCATTTGTAGAGTCAACAGTAATAGAGAAGTTGATTCTTCCCACTTCACGTCCATCGGAAGTTTCCACTTCTACTCGCCAGTCACCAGGTGAGTAGTGATTTTTTTCGCCAAAACCACGAAAGCCCTCTTCTCTTCCTCCAAGAATCGTCAGAGGAATGCTGTCTTGCTGAAGCCATCCGTTTTTAGGTGAGTGCCAGTACCATTTCAGAAAGACTTTATCTTCAAATCGAGTGGGCGAGAAAACACTCATCAAAACGAAGACTTTATCTCCGGCCCTAGCGGAAAAATCCTGAGAACCTTTATTCCAAAATTTCCAGGAAGCATTCAGGTGGTCACCTAGATAGTCACCGTTTTCTTTGGTGACATTATAATAAACTCCGATCTTTTTGACGGCCACAGGCACTGGGGGGATCAGGGCAAAATAATAACCAATAAGAAAAAAGAGGTGGACTCCGACAACGGGTTTGAGAATATTGCCTATAAGAAACTTCTTATGGAGCTCATCCTCGGCAAACTGTAGTTTCCAAAGAATGATCCAGGCAATGATAGAGCTAATAAAACCCAGCCAAAAAGGAATCATTCCCACATGGCCTAAAAGAATCGGGTAGAAGAAGGCGAAATAAGACAGAAGGCAAATAGCAAAAAGGATCACACGAATGAGAAGGCCTCGTCTTTGAATCTGTGGAAATTCATTGGCCATCATAAGGCCTGCCAGTAGAAGAATAAAAAAGAATGAGGTAAGGGCCGAAGCCGAGGTGTAATAAAAAATAGTATACGCAGAGAGAAGACTTCCAAAAAGGAAATGAACCACAAGGTTTTGGTACTGCCAGATTTTTGTCAGACGAGGGGAGAGTCTAAGAGTTCCTAGCTTTTCTTTTGTCTCATAAAGAAGAAGGGCCCCCAATAAGGCGAGGTAGACGGCTTGCTGGATAAGATTGAGAAAATCATCAATCCTTCCTAAAGTGAATAGGTCAAAAATAAAACCAAAAACAAAAACCAGCACTGAGACCAAGACCTCGTGGTCTTGGTAAAAGCGCAGGAAACTAGTTTTATAACTATTTATTTTTTGAATCACAAAAAGTCTTAGTGACCTTCGAGAAATCTCTCGGCCTTGATAGAGGCCTGGCAGCCTGATCCCGCTGCCGTGATAGCTTGTCGGTAATAAGTATCTTGAACATCTCCACAAGCAAAAACACCCGGGATATTAGTCTCAACATCATTATGGGTGATGATATAGCCTTCCTCATTAGTCTTTAGTTGACCATTAAGAAATTTTGTATTGGGAGAGTGTCCGATGGCATAAAAAAGTCCATCTGTAGCACGCTCTTGTTTCTCACCCGTTTTAAGGTTTTCAACCACAATTCCTGTGACACCCGACTCAGAGCTTTTAATCTCCGTCACGGCCGAATCCCAGATAAATTCAATCTTAGGATTCTTAAAGGCGCGGTCTTGCATTGGCTTTGAGGCACGAAGAGTGTCTTTACGGTGAACGATATAAACTTTTTTAGCAAATTTAGTAATGAAAGTAGCATCTTCCATGGCGGTATCACCACCACCCACAACGTGAACGATTTTATCTCTATAGAAGAAACCATCACAGGTGGCACAAGTTGAAACTCCACGGCCAGTGAGCTCTTTTTCTTTAGGAAGACCTAGGAATTTAGCCGAAGCACCCGTTGAGATAATAATTGTTTCAGCGCTATAAGTTTGGCCGTTTGAGGCCTTGACGATGAATGGTCTTTTTGAGAGGTCAGCCTCTGTACACATCACAGGAAGGAATTCTGCTCCAAATTTAGCCGCTTGTTTCTTCATGCTTCCCATGAGTTCTGGGCCCATGACTCCATCAGCGAATCCAGGGAAGTTTTCAACTTCTGTTGTCAGGGTAAGTTGCCCACCAGGCTCATGGCCTTCAAGAACAAGAGGTTGAAGGTCAGCGCGAGCATTGTAGATCGCGGCTGTAAGTCCTGCAGGACCTGTTCCGATAATAATGACTTTACGTGCTTCCATGATTAAAAGTCCTCAACTGAAAATGAGATTAGTGTTTTGGAGTCTCAGCAGTTTCAATACCAAGTTTTTTCTTAATAACGGCCGGACGATCATCCATTTCAGGATTAAGTTCATAGTAGGCCTTAACTGTTACAAGATCTTTTGGATTAGGAGCTTTTTCTGTAAGAGTGAAAGCTTCACCAGTAAGTGAGCACTCGTAATTAAAAACAACTCTTTCGCGACGTCTTTTCACAATAAATCCTTTGAATTTTGATAATTTGTTATAGACGATGGGAGCCTTTTGCGCAAGAAGCGAGTGCTCAAATTGATTTGATTCGTTAAAATGCAAAGCCCCTATTTTCATTACGTTTATTCAGTGTCACAATTTTAATATTGGGGAAACTCTCTCAAAGGAATGAGGCTTTGCGTAAACCGGGATGGTTTTTACTATTTATCCTTCTTTTTTCATTTCAGGCCTTCGGTCAGATGGAAGTGCGTCTTCTCTCACAATCGGCTTCTGGCCAGACGATCATGTTTAATATTGGGCACCTAGATGGGGTTAAGGCCGGAGAGTTTGCGGCCATTCTTAAGCCGATCCGTGGTCCTGATGAAATCGATCTGCGTATGGTCCCCGTGGGAAAGGCCCGTAGTATAAAAGTGAATTCTGAATCCTCTATCTGGGTGGTTTACCGCGTTTTTGATGGAGAGCTTCTGGTGGTAGGGGATAAGTTTGAGCTTCTGACGGAATCAAAAATGCTGTCTGGTCGCAAAAAATACTCTATTTCACGCACTGAAGTGGTGGGGAATAAAAAAACCATCACAAAAAATACTTTTGAAACTCTTGAGGGAGACCGCGAGCGCCTGACTAAGCTTGGGGATAAGTATCAACCTTCTCGTCAGATTCATGGGCCAGAAGATCGTTTTGAAGATGATTTTAATGTCGTAGATGCTTCTGTTTGGCAAAAAGAGAAGGGGCAGGCCTATAGTACTCCTCTTTATCGTGGCCCTGAACGTGAAGAGTTCCGTCGAGTGGTCCGTTTAGAAACTTTTGAAAAGCTAGTGACTCAATATCTCAAGCGCGTGAATGATCCTGAGTTTAGCTATGATGCTTTCTACGCCGAACAGAAAAAAAGTGTGGCGAGTTCAAACTTTAGAGAGAAGTCATTATTTGTGACTGAATATGATAATTTTCTTGAGGCCAAATCTAAAGAGAAGAATAAAGAAGCTGAAGTTTACCGGGCCATGCTTGCTCGGGGAGACGCTTGGTCGGATGATTTTTCTGATGAAGAACTTCGCACCATGCTTGGACGAGTGGCCAAAGTAGAGGAGTCTCTGCGCCGTTACAAAGTTCAAGAGCAGGCCTTTAGGCACCAGTTGAGTTTTTCTACCGCTGTTGGTGTTTATGATAATGAAACTCAAGATGACCCTTCAAATTCAAAAGTTCAGGCCCAGGAGTTTGAACTGGGTTATGAGTTTTTTCCTTTTGCTAAAGTTGATGGCTGGCAGAACTGGACTTTTTTTACCTCGGCCCGTTTGAATACAAATTCCTTCGGCTATCAAACTTATAATATCGAAAGCAAAGAATACTCAGCCGCATTCGGAGTCAATCTGTATCCGTGGTATCCACCACAGGTTATTGATAAAATCGTTCCTTACCTTGGTGTTTATGGACGCCTTGGACGTAGTGATCTCACTACTCTGGCCACAGCCGAGCAAGGAAAATATACCTTGGTGGCCATGCCGGGAATTCATGCCGGGCTTAAGTATCAGTTGGCGAATGGATTTGCTTTACGTCTCAAAGGGCATATTGAAAAACAACAATTAGAAGTAATAGAGACAAAATTTTTAGGCGCGAATTTACCTGATCGAGCAGAACTCATCGATGCCAAATTAGGAGTAGGAATTGGTTATGCATTCTAAGCTTATTTTTATTTTCATGATGCTTTTATCACTCAAAGCTTTTGCCTTAGAGATTGATGAAAAACTCACAGTCCGAGTTCTTAAAACATCTGAGACTCGTAAAACAATTCTTATCAATCGAGGAACAGAGGATGGTCTTGCCGAAGGTGAGCACGCTAAGTTCTATGTGACGGCCGGAGTGGTAGCGCGTGCGACCTGTGTGAGAATTTCTCCTACTAGATCAGTGTGGGCAGTTTATCGTTTGGTGAATGCAGATCTTATTCAAAATGATGCTGTGATGACTCTTCGTTCAACTCCGCCGGTGAAAGTGACAATGGATGAGAGCAAAACACTAGTCAAAGAAGATCAACCTACTCAAGTCGGAATGGGTGATCCAGCTGCCTTAGGTATTCCACTGGCCGAAGGGGCCAATGATCTTAATCCTGAAGGGGCGGAGGGGGCCCAAGAATCTGCAGAGCTTAAGGCCATGCTTGAAACCGCAGAACCCACTTCTATTGCTGAAAAGAATAAAGAAGTTTTCCTCGCCCTCATGATTTCATCATTAAGTTCGAAAACTGAAAATGAAACAGGATCTCAATCATTCAATGGATCTCAGGCCTTCTATAATATGACCGCCGGATTTGAGTGGTATGCTCAAAGAGAGAAAGAATGGTATTCAAGATTTTCATTGGTTGGTTCTGCGAGCTTAATTAAAGAGAGTTCTTCTTCTTTTCAAGGGACTCAAACTGAAAACAATATTACTGAATTTTCTCTAGGAGCCAACTGGCATCCGGGTAATCTTCCATCAATGACGAATTCACTGATTCCCTATATTCTCGCCAGTGCTAATTTTAGTATGCTTAATTCTCGTTATAGGCCAGGACTTGAAAATCCAACAGGGGATGAGGTTAATGCTAATGGTACAGGAAGTGGGTTTGCCATCGGCGGGGGATTTAAATATTACCTTCCTCGTGGATTTGGAGCACGTCTTTGGGCCGACTACTACATCCGTAATGAGACCTATAAAGAAGATGGTACAATCCCAGCTTTTAACAAAACTGTAAGTGGCCCACGAATTTTCTTATCTCTTGGGTATCGATTTTAGTTTTTTGTTGGGCCAGTGAGTGGAAGTTTAAGTTCACTGGCCGTCAAACCCGCAATACGAGTTGATTCATTAAAATCATCTAAGCGTGATAGTCTTCTCTTAAATAAATCCTCAAAAGTCCGCACTTTTTCATTGAGAATAATTCTGTTAACGGCCTCAGGAGTTATCTCTGAATGTTGAAAAGTTGCAACCACAGATTGAACACGAAGATGATTCAAAGTTAGATTCGGATTATAGCTTTTTCCCAAGCGAGGAATAATCTCACTTGCAAGCTCCTGACACATGCGACGGAAAGTGGTGTATTTTCCACCGATCATCACATAGCTTGTGGCACTGGGGCGGTAGATCTTATGAAAGCGACTGACTTTACCGAGGGCCGCTCCAGGAACTCCCTCCTCTCTGGCCAGAGGTCTTACAGCTGCAAAAGTTGAAATGATAGAGTCGTGAGTAATGGGGGCACGAGGGAAGTACTGTTTAAGAGTCTCGAGCAGATACTCTATCTCTTTATCAGTGGCCTTAATATCAAAAATCTCTTCATCAACCGGAGTTTCTGTGGTTCCAACTAAGATGGCATCGCGTTGTGGTATCACAAAGACTACACGATTATCTTTAGTTGTTAGAACCATACTCGCAGGAGCTTGAATGGTGCCGGATTTGAGCCAAAGATGAATGCCCTTTGAAGGAGCGAGTTTAGGAGTCCAAGCGACACCAAGTTTAGGAAGAAGTTGATCCGTGAAAGGTCCTGTGAGGTAAACGACATATTTCCCACTGACAGTAAACTGTTTGCCTGTGAGACGATCTGTAAGAGATATATACTCAAGGCCATTCTCCCGTTTAACAGCAGTGACTTCATGGTAGTTTAAGGCCTCTGCATGAGGCTCAAGAAGAGCATCATAAAGGCATTCCAAGGCAAGTTTATGATCATCTACGATACCATCAAAATATTGGCCAGAGGCCAGAAGACCTTGATCTTGGAGTTCTGGAAATTTTTCGAGAACTTGATTTTTCGAAAACCAGCCATGAGGGCGGTTTTGAAAATGAGAAAGAAAATCATAGAGCCACAGGCCCAAGCGAAGTCCCAAAGGTGGGTACTTCCAATCTTTATAAACTGGAAAAAAGAATGGCCGCTCACTACAAAGATGAGGAGCAAGTTTGAGCCATAGGTTTTTTTCTTCTAGGGCCTCTTGAACAAGTGCAAAATCAAAATTTTCTAGATAACGGATTCCACCATGAAGCATCTTTGAGGACCCTTCAGATGTTTGAGAGGAGAAATCTCCTTTTTCAATCAGAAGAGTGCGGACACCATTGAGGGCAAGATCACGAATAAGTCCACAACCATTGATTCCGCCACCAACAATAATGACATCAAAAGAAGTCTTTAGAGACGATTCACCCATACAAGGTTTCCTGTGCAAGCAAGCTTATAGCGAGCTGGCCCCATCGCAAATTCCTGGGGCAAGGGAGTGAGGTGGTAGTTAATACCAATAACTGCATTGGCATTTTGTTTTACAGCATGAGCTTTGAGCTTATGGGCCAATTCTTCATAATGGAATTGGATTTTTGAAGATGTTTCATCTTCGACAATTGTTGAATCAAGGACAGTATGTTCACTGGCCACACCGAGATAGCGCAGGACTTGATATTGATCTAGCTGTGGCGCCGTTGAAATGATAATGGACGCCAGATCAATTTTAGGCCTAGAAAAGTCAAAAGAGTGAGATTGATTTTGGTAAAGATTCTGTTTACTCACCAGCCCTGTTTCAGCATCCTCTTTATGTTTTGGTGGATGAATATCATCCGAGAGCCCTACGAGAATATCAGCATCAAAACGGCGAAGCTTGTGAGCGATAAAAACGGCAGTAAACTCTGAGACTCGAGGAATGAGGAGAGCACCACGGCCCAGAGATTTTTTGGCATCGTCCTGGCTTTGAATAATTTTGAGATCATTTAAGATACTGGCCATATCATGGGCATCTTCAATAAAACGCACATTACGAATAAGAACACTAAATGAAGGATTGGCCTCGGCCGTTGTCGCACTATAAGTTGAGTTCTCAGCGAATTTTTTTACGTCATCAAAGTTTTCTGTTTTATGTTCTTTGAATTCTTGATGAGTATCGTTACTTGAAAAAAAGCTTGTGGTGGGTTCTTCCTCTTCTTTTACTTCTTCGACTTCTTCAGACGAATCACTAAAGAGAGAGTCTGATTCTATTTCAAATGATGATGAACCCTCTAGAGTGACGGGTTCTTCTTCGCCCCAAGCAGGTCCCTCTTCAACGAAGCTAGGTTCCTCATTTCCTGTGGAAAAATCTGAACTAAAATCAGTTTCTTCCTCAGAGAGAGAAAAAGGAGCATCGTCAGTTTCTGGTTCTATATCCGGAGTTGAGTCAAAAGCAGGGGCTTCTTCTTCTCCGAAGGCCGGAGGAGTGGCTTCTTCAAAATCTTCACTTGGAACGTCTGGTAAACCAGATAGACCTTGAGATTCTCCTTCGACTTCAAATGATTCATTCTCATTATTCAGTTCGTGGAGAAACTCACCTAAATCTTCAATACGGGTTAGGTCTTTTTTGTCGTCGTTACTCAAGTGTGCCTCTTAAACCCCATGACATTGTTTAAATTTCTTCCCAGATCCACATGGACAAGGGTCATTCCGACCTACTTTAATTGTAGCACGAATAATCTTTTTTTCTTCATCTTTGAGCTTAGACGCTTCTGCCTCTTGGTGGGCCTTAAGTTGTTCTTCAAGAATACGTTGTTGTTGACGATGAAGGGCCTCAATCTCTTCTTGAGTATACAACTGAACATGATTAATACGCTCAACTACAGCGCGCTTAATCTCATACTTCATATTCTCATAGATACCAAAGGCTTCACGTTTATACTCAACCAAAGGATCTTTCTGGCCATACGAGCGAAGATTGATCCCTTCTTTAAGATGATCCATGGCCAGGAGATGGTCTTTCCAAAATGAATCAAAAGTAGCGAGAAGAACTTCACGGTAAGTGAACTTCACTTGCTCAGGATCAAATTTTGAGAATCGATCAGTCACTTGCTTGATCCCTAGAGCGCGAAGGTACTCACCAAGATCACCTTGAGTTGCTTTTGACACATCTCCTGGAGCAATATCCGTTTCTGTTCCCCAGATGGCCCTTACAGTTTTATTAATCTCGGCCCAGTTGTATTGGGTGAGGGGAGCATTCTTTTCAGGTTTAAATTCTTCGGCCAGTGTGAAAGCAACTTCATCCGTAAAATCATGGATAAGCTCAAGATTGTTTTCATCATTGAGAATATCGCGGCGGATTTTATAGATAACTTTACGTTGCTCGTTCATCACATTATCAAAATCAAGTAAATGCTTACGAATATCAAAGTTATGTGTTTCTACTTTCTTCTGAGCTTTAGCAATAGCATTAGTGATCATCGAATGTTCAATAGGCTCATCATCTTTCATCCCAAGCTTCATCATGATGCCTTTGATTCTATCTGAACCAAAAATTCGCATGAGATCATCTTCAAGAGAGAGGAAAAATTTAGATTTACCTGGATCACCCTGACGTCCTGAACGACCACGAAGCTGGTTATCAATACGACGAGACTCATGTCTCTCTGTCCCGATGATACAAAGACCGCCAGCGGCTTTTGTCTCAGGAGTCAGCTTAATATCAGTTCCTCGACCGGCCATATTGGTAGCGATAGTCACTCCACCAAGCTGACCTGCGTTTGCTACAATCTCTGCTTCACGAGCATGGTTTTTAGCGTTGAGGACTTCGTGCTTGATGCCTTTTTTTGTGAGGTAATGAGAAATAAGTTCAGAAGATTCAATCGAGATTGTCCCGATCAAAACAGGTTGTCCCTTGGCGTGACATTCTTCGATCAGTTTACAAACAGCTTCGTATTTAGCGGCACGAGTGGCGTAGACTATATCAGGAAGGTCCTGACGAATCATCGGAAGATTTGTTGGGATAACGACGACTTCTAAGTTATAAATTTTTCCAAATTCTTCAGCTTCTGTATCGGCAGTTCCTGTCATCCCTGAGAGTTTATTATAGAGACGGAAATAATTCTGGAACGTGATTGAGGCGAGAGTTTGGTTTTCAGACTTAATATCCACACCTTCTTTGGCCTCAACAGCTTGGTGAAGACCATCAGACCAGCGTGATCCTTCTTTCATACGTCCTGTGAACTCATCAACGATGATTACTTTACCGTCACGAACAACATAGTCGACATCATTTTGAAAAAGTGTATGAGCACGCAGAGATTGTGTCAGGTGGTGAAGAGTTTCAATATTTCTGACGTCGTAAAGGTTACCAATACTTAAAAGTGCTTGCACCTTGATAATACCTTCTTCTGTGAGAACCGAAGTCTTGGCCTTTTCATCCACTGTATAATGAGTGTCTTTTTTAAGCTGAGGAATAATTCTGTTAGTCACTTGGTAAAGAGAAGTATCCCCTTCTGAAGGACCAGAGATAAGAAGTGGGGTACGGGCCTCATCAATAAGAATTGAATCCACCTCATCCACAATACAAAAATTATGTTCTCTTTGAACGTAGTCAGAGAGATCAAATTTCATATTGTCGCGAAGATAATCGAAAGCAAATTCATTATTTGTACCGTAAGTAATATCTGCTTGGTAAGCCTCTTTGCGGTCTTCATCATTCATATTAGAAGTAATGCATCCAACTGTAAGACCTAACCATTTATAGAGTTTTCCCATCTCTTCTGAATCTCTAAGAGCAAGATAATCATTCACTGTCACAAGGTGCGCCCCACGACCAGAGAGACCATTTAGATAAAGTGGGAGAGTGGCAGTAAGGGTTTTACCTTCACCGGTTTTCATCTCGGCGATCTTACCTTGATTAAGAACAATTCCGCCCAGCATCTGCACATCAAAGTGGCGCATATTCATGACACGTTTACTGGCCTCTCGACAAACAGCATAGGCTTCAGCTTGAATGCTCTCAAGTGTTTCGCCTTTTTCAAGTCTTTCACGGAAAAGATTAGTTTGATTTTGAAGCTCTTGATCATTCATCGAAGAGTATTTTGATTCAAGAGCGTTAATCTTATCGAGCATGGGCTTAATGGCCTTAATATCTCGATCTTGTTTAGTTCCAAAAAATGAGCGCAGTAAACTTTTCATAACAATAACCTTTTATTCTAAAATGAAATACAGGGGATCTACAGCAATACCATTGACACGAACTTCGTAATGCAGGTGCGGTCCGGTTGAGTGTCCTGTATTTCCAATACTAGCAAGAAGATGACCACGTTTTACCGTTTGTCCAGATCTGACATGTAAAGCACTGCTATGGGCATAAAGAGTTTCTATACCGTAGCCGTGATCTACCTGAACAAATTTCCCAAATCCTGACTTTTCCCCTGAGAAAGTGACGATCCCATCTGCCGGAGACTTAATAGGCGTACCAATCGGTCCACCGACATCAAGGCCCTCATGCATTTTGAGTGTTCCGGAATGAGGGGAGACTCGTTGTCCGAAATAACTTGTAATCCAGCCTTCAGAAGGGAGGATAGTTGGAGTTGAGTTTAGAAAAGACTCCTTATCGAGCAAATGCTGATCGAGAATATGAATATTTTTTTCAATGTTTGAAACAACAGATTTGACCTCTCCATATTGGTAGTCAAATCGAGCGTAGTCAGAGCTTAGACCAAAACTTCGGCGGGCCAGTTCAGACCACTGTTTTGTGAGAAGATAACTTTTCTCAAGACCAAGTGAGCTAGCGATCTTTTTATCGTAAAGGCTTTTCAATTCTTGAAAACCGGGCTGGTCATCGATATTGTCAAATTTTAGTTTGAAGTTCAATGAAGAGTTAAGATCATCGATTTCATACTTTTCTTTTTGAGTCCCTGATTCATCCTTAAACAATGGACCTTTCTCAGTGATGTCCTCAAGACCAGTAATCACTCTGAGTTTGCGCTCAAAAGTATGGATACGCTTTAAGTCGTCAGCCAGAGAGTTCATCTTCATTTGAAAAAGCTGAATTTGCTCTTTGAGCTGACGGTTTTCAATAGAGAGATGTTTATTCTCATAAACTTGTTGAAGAATTTTCCAATAATCGTAGGCGAGAACACCCAAGAGCAGGAGAACTAAAACTGAAATAAATGCGATCGAACGAAAAACCAGGGCAGGAATTTTAAAACTCTTCACGCCCTTCTGTCTTTCTGGAATGACCATAATGGTGTAGTACTTATCCACGCCAAGCCTTTTTCTGAGTAATCTTGAAACCCTGATAGTTTACTGATAGCTGAATAAAAAGTGAACTCTTAAGCTTGAGCAACTGCAATAATAACTGAAATATTATCTTGTCCGCCATTTTCATTGGCCTGCTTGATAAGTTCATTCACGAGATTTTGAACTTGCGAAGCATCACAATTTTCAGGGTCAGCAAGATGTTTTTGGACAATGAAAAGGATGTCGCGGTCACTCACTTTTCCATGAAGACCATCGGAGCAGATTAAAAAGATATCATTTTTACAGATTCTGTAATTAAACACGTCGACCTGAATATCCTCATCAATACCCACTGAGCGAACAAGAATATTTTTTTGAGGGTCACTGGCCGCATCTTCTCGAGAGTAAATCCCCATATTGAGTTTCTCTTGCACAAAAGAGTGATCACGAGTCATTTGGAAAATAGCGTTATTGTGAATCATATAAACACGAGAATCACCCACGTTACCAAGAATAAGCTGGGCCCCATTAAACATAACGGCGGAAATCGTAGTCCCCATCCCATTCAGTTCAGGCTGAGCGGCGGCAGTTTCAAGAATTTGACGGTTAATCTCTATAATCACATCTCGCATCAAATCTTGGGGTTGCTTTTGTCTATTTTGGGCGACATATTCAGAGATGATTTTAACGGAGAGTTGAGAGGCGATATCGCCACCATTATGTCCACCCATCCCATCGGCTACAGCGAAGAACTGGTGTTTATGATCTAAGCAGATCGAGTCTTGGTTTGTTTTTCTTTTTCGCCCAATATCTGAGGCGCCTGCTGAAATGATGGCCATGGATTTATTTTACTCCGTTCTAGATATCTTATGTGGAAACTCAGTATGTTAAAAGCAGAGATTTTTGCCGATTAAGCGAGTGAGAGACTCGGGTAATGCTAAAAATACGGATTAAAGAAGCTATTTGCTTTGAGTCGTTGGAATTACAGGTGTAAAATGAAAGAGATACATGCTTAAAGTGCTTTAGGGGGAATCCATGGCCAATTTTGATATTCAAAAATTTGTTGCAGAAAACTACAATCCAAAAGATTTTTCACATCTTCATTGGTCTGGGACTTTTCAAGAGTATACCGACCTCGTGATGAAAAATCCGACAGCTGCTCGTAATTCTTTCCAAAGAATTTATGACATGATTATGTCATTCGGAACGTCTAATTATACTGAGTATAAGAAAGATATAGTTCGCTACCACTTCTTCGATGATCCATTTGAAAACGGAAAGGACGCGATTTTCGGAACTGATGTTCACTTAATGAAACTCGTTAATTTTTTTCAGTCTGCAGCTCTAAGCTACGGTACAGAGAAGCGCGTTCTTCTTCTTCATGGACCAGTAGGTTCCGCGAAGTCTTCAATTGCTCGTTTGATCAAAAAAGGTCTTGAGCACTACACACGTACTGATGAGGGGGCCCTTTACACATATGAATGGATTGATGATGAGGCTTCACCGATTCTTGGTGGACAAAAAATCTTCCAATCTCCTATGCATGAAGAGCCGCTAAAGCTTCTTCCCCTTGAAGTTCGTGAGAAATTTCTTCTTGAATTAAACAAGAATAATAAATCAAATTATAAAGTGAAGATTAAGGGTGAAGTAAACCCTGCTTGTCGCTTTATCCTTAATGAATATCTTATTAAGTACGGTGGAGACTGGAATCGCGTGATGAAACATATTCGCGTGAAGCGTCTTATTCTTTCTGAAAAAGATCGCCGTGGGATTGGTACTTTCCAACCAAAAGATGAGAAGAACCAAGACTCTACAGAGCTTACTGGGGATATTAACTACCGTAAAATTGCGATCTATGGATCAGACTCAGATCCACGCGCTTTTAACTTTGATGGAGAGTTCAACGTTGCTAACCGAGGTGTTGTTGAGTTCATCGAGATGTTAAAGCTAGATGTGGCCTTCCTCTACGACCTTCTTGGAGCGTCTCAAGAGCAGTCAATCAAGCCAAAAAAATTCGCTCAAACAAGTATCGACCTTGTCATTCTAGGACACACCAACGAGCCTGAGTACAGAAAACTTCAGTCTAACGAGTTCATGGAAGCTCTTCGTGACCGTACAGTAAAAATTGATGTTCCTTATATCACTCGTCTGGATCAAGAAACTCGTATCTATAGAAAAGATTTTAATAAAGATACGATCCCAAATATCCATATTGCTCCACATACACTTGAGATGGCCTCAACATGGGCGATCTTAACTCGTCTTGAAGAGCCGAAAAAAGCTGATCTGACTAAAATGCAGAAGCTAAAGCTTTATAATGGAAAAACTCTTCCAGGATATAATGAAGATAACGTCAAAGAGCTTCGTAAAGAGGCTGTTCGCGAAGGTCTTGAAGGGATTTCTCCTCGTTACATCCAAGATAAGATTTCAAATGCCCTTGTGAAAAATGGACATGTAGGATGCCTTAACCCATTCATGGTTTTCAATGAACTTGAGTCGGGTCTTAAGCACCATGCTCTTATCAATTCACCAGATCTTCTTGATCACTACCGTGAGCTACTAGCGATTGCTCGTCAAGAGTATGAAGATATCGTGAAAAATGATGTGCAAAAAGCAATCTCAGTTGATGAATCGGCTATCCAAACTCTCTGTGCTAACTATGTTGATAATGTTAAGGCCCATACTCAGAAAGAAAAAATCCGTAATAAGTATTCTAATAAACTAGAAGAAGCGGATGAGAGATTCATGAGATCAATTGAAGAGAAAATTGATATTCCTGAGTCGCGCAAAGATGATTTCCGTCGCGAGCTTATGAATTATATCGGTGCTCTTGCGATTGAAGGAAAACAATTTGATTATAAAATGAATGAGCGTCTTCACCGTGCTCTTGAGCTTAAACTTTTTGAAGATCAAAAAGATACGATCAAGCTCACAACAATTATTTCAAATGTGGTTGATAAACAAACACAAGAGAAGATTGAAGTGGTGAAGTCTCGACTTATTAAGAATTTTGGTTATTGTGAAATTTGTGCCACAGATGCACTCAATTTCGTGGCCTCGATCTTTGCTAAAGGGGACTCGATTAAGTCCTAATCGCACAGGGAGAATTGTAAGTGGATCATCCTATTAAACGCGACCACGCCCGTTTCCGTAAAATCGTGAAGGGGCGTATTCGCGATAATCTTCGTAAATATGTCTCTCAAGGACAGCAGATCATTCCAAAAGGGAGTGATAAATTTACGATTCCTATGCCAACCATCGAAACACCTCGTTTCAAGTTTGGTGATAAATCTCAGGGGGGCGCTGGCCAGGGTCAGGGGCAACCAGGAGATCCGGTTGATGGACAACAAGACCCAAATGGCCAACCCGGGCAAGGTGAAGCAGGGGAAGGCGAAGGGAACAAGGAATTAGAGGTAGAGCTCTCTTTAGAGGAGCTTGCCAAAATTCTAGGAGATGAGCTTGAGCTGCCGAATATTCAGCCTAAAGGAAAAAAATCTCTCCAAAGTACGATTGACCGTTATACAAATATCGGAACAACCGGACCCGATTCGCTCAGGCATCTTCGTCGTACCTACAAGCAGGCGTTGAAACGCCAGATTGCCATGGAATCTTATGATCCTGAAAATCCGGTGGTTGTGCCAATTCGTCGAGACTTCCGTTACCGTGCCTCAGATAAAAAAGTAGAGATGCAAAACGCAGCCGTTGTTATTTACATGATGGATGTGTCAGGTTCAATGGGTGATGAGCAAAAAGAAATTGTTCGAACAGAATCTTTTTGGATTAATCTTTGGCTCAAATCTCAATATAAAGATATTGAAATCCGCTACATTATTCACGATGCCACGGCCAAAG
Organism: Bacteriovoracaceae bacterium; assembly: GCA_049241565.1. GTDB lineage: Bacteria > Bdellovibrionota > Bacteriovoracia > Bacteriovoracales > Bacteriovoracaceae > DZBG01. The sequence goes on from JBMLQL010000054.1 coordinate 108,061, forward strand.
AAGTGGATGAACAAACATTTTTCCGTACTCGAGAGAGTGGCGGAACATTAATTTCCTCTGCTTTTACATTATGCAAAGAAATAATTGATAAAGACTATGACCCTAATCAATGGAATATCTATCCTTTCCATTTCTCTGATGGAGATAACTGGTCTGCGGATGATACAAAAATTTGTTTGGATCTCTTAGATAAGTCTATTCTTCCTGTGAGTAATACTTTTTGTTACGGCCAGGTAGAAAGTCGCTATGGCTCTGGACAGTTTTATAAGGATCTTCTTGCTCATTACGGAAACGATCATGAGCAATTGATTTTAAGTAAGATTAAGAACAAAGAATCTATTCTTGATTCAATCAAAGAATTTCTGGGGAAGGGAAAATGACCATGATGCGCTCAAAACCCATTACTGGTGCTCTTCTAGAGCTTCAAAAAACAGTGGAAGCTCATGCAGATGCTTTTGGGTTAGATTATTTTCCGCAGATTTTTGAAGTTTGTGATTACGATACGATTAATATTCTTGCTGCCCAAGGGGGCTTTCCTAGCCGATACCCTCATTGGCGTTTTGGGATGGAGTATGACCAACTCTCTAAAGGCTATGCCTACGGTCTCCAGAAAATTTATGAGATGGTGATTAATACCGATCCTTGTTACGCTTATCTGCTTCAGGCCAATAATTGGGTCGATCAGAAACTGGTGATGTGTCACGTTTACGGACATAATGACTTTTTTAAGAACAACGCTTGGTTCTCAGGAACGAATCGTAAGATGATGGATGTCATGGCCAACCATGGGACAAAAATCCGTCGTTATATGGACCGCTATGGCCAAGATGCGGTAGAGAGCTTTATCGATAGAGTTCTCTCGCTTGAAAACCTCCTTGATGTGCATGAACTCTTTGAAACCTCGGCCCTTAAGCGTCGTCGTGATGAGTTGACTGAAAAAGCTAAAACCGAATTTTCAGATGACGGTTATGCTATTGATGATCGTTCATCGGCCTTGAAGTCTTTTATGCGCTCAAAAAATCGCAACGAGAAAAAACCAGAATCTAAAAAAGAAGAAGAAGAATTTCAAGCAGCTGTTGAAGCCCCTCATACAAAGACTAGAGATATCTTAGGCTATCTTATTCAACATGCTCCTATTGAAGAGTGGCAAGCTGATGTTATAGGTATCCTTCGTGAAGAGGCTTACTATTTTCTCCCTCAGCGAATGACTAAAATCATGAATGAGGGATGGGCAAGTTATTGGCACTCACGAATGATGACGGAGAAAGTGGCGAGTGGGAATGAGATCATTGAGTTTGCTGATAAGCATGCCGGTGTGATGGCCATGAGTCGCCAACAGATTAATCCTTACAAGATTGGACTCGAATTATTCCGTGATATTGAATACCGTTGGGATACTGGTCGCTTCGGTAAAGAGTATAACGATTGTACAGATATGCACCAAAAGATGAACTGGGATAAAAAACTTGGCCTAGGCCGAGAGAAAATTTTTGAGGTTCGTAAATCTCATAATGATATCTCATTTATCGATGAGTTCTTAACCCCTGAGTTCTGTCATCGTCAGCAGATTTTTACATACAAATATAATACGCGTACGGGACGTTATGAAATTGATTCAAAAGACTTCCAGGCCATTAAGCAAAAGCTTCTCTCTCAGCTGACAAATTTTGGTTCTCCTATTATTGAAGTTGAAGATGGAAATTATATGAATAGAAAAGAGCTTCTTCTCTCGCATACACACTATGGAGTGGATCTCGACATGAATTATGCCCAAGAAACTCTTCGTAATCTTTTTGCGATTTGGAGACGTCCGGTTAATTTACGAACGCGCTTTGATGAGAAAGAAGTTGTTTTTCACTATGATGGCAAAGAATTTAGACCGCTACATTAA
>JBMLQL010000055.1:0-31774 GCA_049241565.1 Bacteriovoracaceae bacterium
ACGATTTGGAAAAGATCTCCCACGATACCATAATCAGCTTTTGTAAAGATAGGTGCATCTGGGTCAGTGTTGATAGCAACAATAACTTTTGAAGTACGCATACCTGCTAAATGCTGAATAGCCCCTGAAATACCACAAGCGATGTAAAGAGAAGGAGCAACTGTTTTACCAGTTTGTCCTACTTGCATAGCATGAGGGGCAAATCCAGAGTCTACAGCGGCTCGAGAGGCACCAACAGTGGCACCAATAACATTGGCCATATCATCTAGGATTTTGAAGTTTTCAGCGTTCTTCATTGCACGTCCACCAGAAATAATAATATTAGCTTCTGTGAGGTCGACTTTTGTTGAAGCAGCTTTGATAATTTCTTTAATGGCGGCGCGGATTTCTCCAGCGTTAGCCGCCACATCAGCCGCAGCTCCTGCTCCAGCAGTTGGATTTTCAGTCATTCCAAGAGCATTTGGACGAATAGAAACAAAATGCGGCTTCGGCCCAGTAAGTTCTACTTTCGCTAAACATTTACCCGCAAAAAGAGGGCGAGTTCCAGCAAAAGTTCCACCATCCATTGTGAAATTCACAACATCTGAAGCTAGACCAGCGTTGAATTTCGTCGCTAAACGTGGAAGAAGATCTTTTCCTAAAGAAGTAGCTCCACCAAAAACATAATCATAATTTTTTGACTTAATGAATTCAGCAAGAGCGTTTGCATAACCTTCAGGAGAATACTTATCTAAGTTAGCCCCTTTAAGTTTATGAACATTTTGTGCGCCAAATTTAGCAAGAGTTGCAATTTGGTCAGCAGCAATATCACCAATCACGGCAACGTCAGCTGATTGACCAGCAAGCTTACCGAGGATTTCAAGAGTAACCGGCTTAACATGGCCGTCATGGAGTTCTGTAAAAACTAATACATTTGCCATAACAAATTCCTTAAATAATTAGAGTACTTTTGCTTCTGTTCGAAGTAGTCCTACCACTTGGCCAACAATTTCTTTTTGCTTAGCTGAGTCAGTAGCATCAAATTTCTTTCCAGCTGGTTTCTCTGGTGGAAGTTTGAATCCAGAATATTTCACACGACGGTCAGCGTCCGTTACACCAACATCACCAAGTGAAAATTTCGCAAGAGGTTTTTTCTTCGCTTTCATGATCCCTGGAAGAGAAGCGTATCTTGGAGTGTTAAGACCTTTATTGGCCGCAAGAACTGCAGGGCCGTTGATCTCATAGACTTCCAGAGCTCCACCTTCAACTTCGCGTTTCACTTTTACTGTTGTTCCAGCAAGCTCGAATCCAACAATAACTGAAACAGAAGGAAGATTCATCATTTCAGCAAGAATTTGTGGAACTTGAAGACAGTCATCATCGATGGCTTGCTTACCTGTAAGGATAAGATCCGCTTTCTTTCCAGACTTATCAATCGCGCCCTTAAGAGCTTTTGCAATTGAATAAGAATCTAAATTATCAACCGACTCCACAAGAATCGCATCATCCGCACCCATCGCCATTGCTGTACGAAGAGCTTCTGTGTCTTTTTCTGAGCCAACGCGAACAACCGTTACGTTAGCAGCAGGATTTGCAGCTTTAACAAGCAAGGCTTGTTCAACAGCAAATTCATCATACGGGTTCATAATCCATTTAATTGAAGCAGTTTCAATAAAGCTTCCATCAGCAGTCGGCGTCACCTTCGTTTCGGTGTCGGGAACTTGCTTTACACAAACGAAAATATTCATGTCTAGGTTCTCCTTCTAAGGTCTATAAGACTATTTAAGTAACTCGCGGGCCATCACTAGACGTTGAATCTGTGATGTTCCCTCATAAATTTGAATCAATTTAGCGTCACGCATAAGTTTTTCAACTGGATACTCTTTGCTGTAACCGTAACCGCCATAAATTTGTACTGCATCTGTCGTAATTTGCATACAAGAGTCGGAAGCAAAAGCTTTAGCGTAAGAGGCAATTTGAGAGTTTTTTTCACCTTTGTCGCACATCCACGCAGCTTTATAAGTGAGAAGGCGTGCAGCTTCAATTTTCATTCCCATTTCAGCAATCATAAATTGAACTGCCTGATGCTTTGCTATAGGAACACCAAATTGAATACGCTCTTTTGAATAACTAATTGAGAGCTCCATGGCACGTTGTGCTCCACCGAGGGCCGAAGAAGCCACGAGAGGTCTTGAGTGATCAAGAGTGCTCATGGCAATGGCCCAACCATCACCAGCCTTACCGAGTGTATTTTCTTTTGGAACTTTTACATTATTAAAACGAATTCCACGAGTGTCAGACGAGCGGTGTCCCATCTTGTCTTCTTTTTTCCCCATTTCAATACCGGCCGATTGAGGGTCAACAACAACTGCCGTGATGCCTTTATGCTTGAGTTCAGGATTGATCGTGGCATAAACCACAAACAAGTCAGCATACCCTGCATTAGTGATCCACATTTTCTCACCATTTAAAATCCAGTGATCTCCACCATCTTTAAGTGTGGTTTTAATCCCACCTGCATCTGATCCATTTCCTGGCTCAGTCAAACAGAAAGAGGCGATACGGAATTCTTCTGTAAACGGAGTTAAGAATTTTTTCTTTTGCTCATCCGATCCACCAATGACGATAGGAAGAAGAGCAAGATCATTGGCCATGAACGATGTATTCATCCCCATACAGCCCCAAGCAAGAGCTTCTGAAATAACCACTGCGTCTAGTGATGAAAATCCTGTTCCACCGTATTCAGTGGGGATACAGGTATTAATAAGTCCAAGCTCCCATGCTTTTTTGAAAATCTCTTTAGGGAATTTCCCTTCTTCATCATATTGCTGAGAGACGGGAAACATTTCGTTGCGTGCAAATTTAAGAGCTAGCTCTTGAATTTCTTTTTGTTCTGTTGAAAGTTCAAATTCCATGACTAACTTCCTTGTAATGGAGTTTTATTTTAATTGAATGAATCACTATCGGAGATAGGCAATGCTTCAACATCGAAAGATTTAGGTATTGTAAAACATTTTTCGATTGTTTTAAAGAAAGGTAACTCTTGTAATGGATAAATAATGAAACTCCGCTTTATCCAGCGGGGGTGCGGCACAGTGAGGAGTGGAGTGTTTACCTCAGATAATCCCCAAAAAATCATATCGATGTCGATGGTGCGAGGCCCTTTGGGAATATCGCGACGGCGTCCCATTTCAAGTTCAGTTTGAAGAAGTATTTTCATCACTTCCTCTGCACTTTTATCAGAAGGTCGTGAGAACTCTAGGAGCTGATTATAGAAATCGGGTTGGGCCTCATAATCAACTGCTGCAGAGGTGTAGACTCGACTTTCAGCGAGAAGAGAGAACTTTTTTTGTAGTAATGTTTTGGCCTCTGAAAGATTGGCCAGACTATCACCTATATTAGAGCCCGTGGCAATAATGAGTGACATCTAAGGTGTTTCTGCCTCGTTAAGGGGTTGTGTGACTTTTAGTTGTTTGTATTGAGAAGGGATTGAGGGCATTTCTGTTCCATCTGGGTGTACAGGATTTCCTTTCACTCCACAGGCGGTACATAAAAAAATAAAAAGAAAAATAAGTTTAAAATTCAATGGCAAATCCTATATTCATTACATCAGTTCCAATATCGGCTTTAAAAAACCACCCGGGAACAAGTCTTCTGAGAACAGTCACACCAAAAACAGGACCTGATTTTTTAAGATCATCAATCGCTTTAAGCTCAGCTGCTTTTTGGGCGGGAGTGACTTGAGAGTCACTTCCTTCTCCAGCTTCGGGACTTGAAACGTTATAATACTGAAAACCAATATACGGCATAATGTATGAATAAAGAGGGGCCTTAAAATTATATTTGAGTCGACCAATGAGGTGTGTTGTCGCTGTTGAAATTCCATCTCCCGGATAGTTTTTTAAACGAGCAATTCCATAATAACCTTCGATGAAAAAATTATCAGTGAATTGATAGGCCCAAGCTCCACCGAATTCATTAGAACGTGCCGTTCCTCCATCAATATCTTCGGCCGTGAAATAAGCCGCACTTAAACTAATGACGTTATCTGGTTTGATATGACGTTTTGAATTTTCATCAATGAGCCCTAGTTCTTCATCGGCCACTACATCTTCAGAGTAGAGATCATCTTCATCTCTGATTTTTCCGACCTCAGCGACTTTTTCTTCGGGTTTTTTTCCAAAAAGAGAATCGTCACCTTTCACAATAATGACATCAAGATTTCGGCGCAATCTTGCCCACTGAGAAATAGAATAAATTTTTAGAATCTTGATCCCAACTTGTCCCTGATGAACTTTGGCCACAACAGCTCGTGCTGCTAATTTGTCATCAAGAGCGAGGGAGACAAAGTCTCCAGGACCCAGTTGCTGGTTATTATTAGTGATGATAAAGACTTTTTTTGACTCGGAAATAATTTTTATTGTCTCTGGAAAAACATTTTCGCCTAGACCTTGCTCCATAGGAGTAGAGGCATCCTGCACTAGACTCTGAGCGTGAAGAGAATTGACGCTTAGAAAAGACACTAAAAATGCAAAAAATATAAAAGTTTTTTGTTTCATGTTCCTACTATTCTAAAAAAGCCTTACCAAGACGTAAATATCTACCAATAGTGATTAAATTTGATAAATTAAGTCAAATTATCTCAATACCTTTGTTCTGACCCATTTTGAGGAGCTTTCATGACTGATATGGCCTACCAACACCTTTCTCAACCGTCTAACCGCATGTTTGTTGTGGTTGCAGGGAATATTGGGAGTGGAAAAACCACACTGACAAAAAAGCTTTCCGAAAGACTAGCTTGGAAACCGCATTTTGAATCTGTTTCAGATAATCCTTATCTTTCAGATTTTTACGGTGACATGAGCCGTTGGTCCTTTCCATTACAAGTGTATTTTCTTACGCACAGATTTAACACACATAAATTAATCGAAAGTTCTCCGGCAAGCTCGGTTCAAGATCGCTCGATCTACGAAGATGCTAACATTTTTGCTCGTGCTCTTTTTGAGCAAGGAGATTTAGATAAAAGAGATTATGAAAATTACCGCACTCTTTATGAATCAATGATTCAATATCTGAATGCCCCTACGCTGATGATTTTTCTTCGTCGTTCAGTGCCAAAACTTCTAGAGCGTATTAAACAACGTGGCCGTGACTATGAGCAGGCCATTCCTGTCGATTATCTCACTCGCCTAAACCAATATTATGATGACTGGTATGGGAGTTATAATCTTGGAAAGTCCCTTGTGGTTGATACTGATGAGTTGGACTTTCTAGATAATGAAGAGCATTTTGATCGGTTAGTGAAACGAATCTATGATTCAATTGACCAAAAAGATATGTTTTTCACTTTTTAATAAGTTAACGCATTTTTTTTCCCACTCTCTTTAATTCACGATCTATAATAGACTTAAATAAGGTCATGTTCAGGGAGTGATTATGAAAAATATACCATGGATGGTACTTTTTAGTTTGTTGTTAGTGTCTTGTTCGGGTTCAAAGTCTGCTCAGACTGTGGCCCAGGAAAATCCTCAAATAGAATTATCTGATGCTGATGAGTTCATTGAAAACCCAATGGAAGAGCCATCACTTGAGGATACTGCAGCACCAGAAGTCGCAGACTCATCTGTTCCAACTGATGTTCCGATGGAAGAGCCAGCTCTTGATGATAGTGCTGCTCCTGTTATCTCAAATGAGACGATCTCATCTTCTCCTGTAGCTCCAGAGCAGGTGGCCATGGGTGACGTAGAGAGTACGTACACTGTTCAAAAAAATGAAACTCTCATGATGATTGCTTTTAAACTTTACGGAGATTACGGAAAGTGGAGAGAGCTCTCAAACATGAACCAAGACAAACTTAAAGGTTCTCAAGCTGTTCGCGAAGGAATGAATCTTCGTTATATGGCCCCTGCTGAAGCTTTTGTTTGGAGCCCAGAAGGAAATCCTTATCTTATTAGAACAGGAGATACTCTAGGTGGAATTTCAACAACAACTTATGGAACACCAAAAAAGTGGAAATCAATTTGGGATAACAATCGTCCACTGATTAAAGATCCAAATAAGATTTTTGCTGGATTTACAATTTATACGCTTGATGGCCGTCAGGTGGCATCTGAGCAACTATAAACTTTTATTTTCTTTGAAATGATATCTGAGAACCCGTCCCTCTGTGGACGGGTTCTTGTTTTATGCTAAGAATTTTATTTTTAATTCTCCTCACCGCTAGCTGCTCAGGAATAAGGATTCCATCCTTAAAAAAAGAAACTCGCCCACTTCCAAAACCAGTGGCCATTTACGAGACTCAGGATTTTATTGATCACCTCTCTGTTTTGGGTGATTTTTTTCTTCAGTCACCTGATACAAAAACAATTAAAGTAAAAGATAAAGATCAGAAGTATCTCCAATCTCTTGCCATGGATATTATCAATAATAATGAGATTTTTTTTGGGAATCTGAAGAAAGTAAATTTCATCATTCTTGATACAGATACCCCGCTTCATTTTTCTTTGCCGCACGAGAGAATTTTCATCTCTAAAGGTCTCATTACAAAATACATCAAACATGAAAGTATGCTCGCCGGTATTCTTTCTTATGAACTTGTTCGGCTGGCCAAGAATATTTACAATAAAAATATCATCATTCCTGTAGGGCATATTTCTGTTCAACGGCTTCTATCTTTATTGCGAGTAAGCATTGATGAAAAAATGGAACTTCATAAATGGGCCTTCCATTTGACTCGTCGTTCTGGCTTTGACAGCGAGTATTATTTATCTTGGCTTCAAACACAGAATAGAAATACCGCTGACTTTGTTTTACTGGTAGGCGATATTACTTCTATGACGAGAGAAGAAGCTTTATTTAAGGCCTTTCTTATCAAAGAAGCGGCTTCAGATAATATTGTGATTAAGAAGAACTCTTCTAAAAGTTTTTATCAATTAGTAAATGATTTAAGAGAGACCTAAATGAAACCAGAACAATCAGAAAGATTTTATATTGAAGAGCTTTTTGCCAAGACCCAAGACAAGGGGGTACTCAAAGAGGAAAAGCTCGAAGAAATTGATAAACTGACAGGGGATGCTTCAACGAGAAGATACTATCGTCTCTTTACTAATAAAGATTCTTACGTGGTCTGTTTAGATAATCCTTTTGACGGTGGAGTAGAGAAACATCCATTCGTTTCTGTTCAACAGTTTTTATTTGAGAAAGGTCTCCGTGTTCCAAAAATTTTAGATTCAAGTTTAGGCCGAGGTTATATTTTAGAGGAAGACTTAGGAGATGTGACTTTCCTTCAACACATCAGTACCTTTAATAATAAAAAAGAAGAACTAGATGTTTATAAAAAAGTCATCGACCAGCTTCTCGTTCTTCATCGTATTACACATCAAGAGGTGAATAATCCTCATCTTTTCCAGATGAAGTTTGATTATACAAAACTCATGGATGAGACAAAGTTTACTTTTAAGTATTTCTTAAACTTCTGGCTCAAAAACACTGATCAAACACTAACAGATGATCTGGAAAAACTTTTCCATCCTATCTGTGAAAGATTAGCTGCTGAGAAAATGGTTATTACTCACCGTGATTTTCACTCTCGAAATATTATGGTTAAAAGCGATGAACTTATTTTTATCGATTTTCAAGATGCTCGATGGGGAATCCCTCAATATGATCTCGTCTCACTTCTTGAAGATTGTTATTACGATATCGAAGAAGGGAATCGTCAGTATCTAAAAAAATATTATTATGAAAATCTTTCTAAAGATATTCATGGGCAAAAGACTTATGAACAATTTGAAGGACTTTATAATGACATGACTCTTCAACGTGTCTTTAAGGCCGTCGGAAGTTTTTGTTATATTTATAATTGGCGTAAAGATGACCGCTATTTAAAATATATTGGTTTTGCTATGGAGAAAATTAGAAAGATTCTCATGAGTGATCCACGTTATAACGACTTAAAGAAAATTCTTTTTAAGTATTATTATGCAAATTAATCATTGTCTTATTCTGGCGGCGGGCTTTGGCACAAGAATGGGCCCCATTGGCCAGAAGCTCCCCAAAGTCTTATGGCCTGTCTATGAAAAGAGTCTTCTAGAGCTTCAAGTGCTTTATGCTCGTGAACTTGGTATCAAAAATATAGCGATCAATATTCATTATATGAAAAATGAAATGCTGGATTATATTGAGTCCAATAAGGTCTTTAAGGATGTCACTCTACTTATTGAAGAACCTGAAATTCTTGATATCGGTGGAGGAATTCATAATCTCGCCAGACTTCCTGAAGTCAATTATCAGGGGCGTCTTCTTGTTTTAAACGCTGATCAATTTTTTTATATGAATCCCCAAGAGTTTTTTAAAAGACTGGCGCCTTTTGAAAAAGATCCTCTTATTCTATTTAATTATTTAATTGATCCAAAGGATGGTTATAACTCTCTCGTTTGTAATACTGATAGAGAGATTATTGAATTAAAAAAGAATGCAGACATTCTTCATCTGGATCGTGCTGAAACTTACACTGGCATTTCGCTTATTGATCTCTCGGTTTTAGATAAGATTTTTGGCCCAAGTAAGTTTTTTGAGAGTGTTTGCCCTTTCATGAAAAAGAAAGTGAAAGCCGTTTTACTTATGGATATTGATTATTGGGATTTTGGAACGGTCTCTCGTTTTTGGAAGACAAGCTTTCTTATCATGGAGACTGTTCTCAAAAATCCGGCTCATCCTTTTATAGAATTTTTGTGTCGAAACGAAGCTCTGGATTTAGATAAAGTTAATCCCAAACTTAAAAGCTATTACGCTGAATCATCGGAAGTCATTAATCTCTCCAATGATTATTTACTTGTCCCTTTAGAGAAATCAATTCTCATTCACCCTCAGGTGGATCTTGCTGCTCTTCCCTTAGAATCACACATTATTTGGAAAGATATTGTAGAGGTTATGCCGGTTGAGTGAGCTTGATACAATCAACAGGACAAACTTCTTGGCAGAGTCCGCAAAGCGTACAACTCCATTGATCGATAAAGTAATCTTGCCCATTCGCAATAACGGCATTTTCTGGACAGACTAAACGGCAGTTATCACAGGTCACACAAATAGAGGTAATTTCTAAAAAGCTAGTGTTCATTAAACTTATTATAAGGCAAAATATTATTTAATGTTGCTAAAGATTAAAAAACGAGAACCAATCATTATTAATACGATCCTTTTTGTGATTATTGGTCTCTTTTTCCTACATGTTCAGTATGCTTATCGGACTAAGCTTTCAGCTTTTTCTTGGTATCTTTTATGGGCAACAGTGAAGCTCTACTGGCCTGTTCTTCCTTTGGCGATGCTCACTCTCTGGGCAACATGGACTCAACGATTAATCGCTCAAAGATTTTTCTCCTGGACTGTTTGTGTGATTGCATTTTTCACTCTGACTGGTTTGTACATCGATTTTAATAAGGTTCTGGTTTTAGCGCTTTTTTTCCTCGCCGTTATTGCTCATCTTCTTTATCAGCAATTGAAATTCACTCTCACTTGGGCTTGCTATCAGAGTAATTACCTTGAAGAGGATCTTTTTTCTCCGGTACTGACTAAGATTAAGGGAGAGTTAAAAATAGATGAGGAAACTCATCGGGTTACTCTCACAAATTGGGATGAGCACGGAGTTTTCCTTTATCTGGAAAAACCACTTCAGCTCAGTGGAGTAGTTCACTTATTAATTCACTATGATCATTTGCATTTTCAAGGGGATGGGGAAGTTGTTGCTCAGAGTGCCGATTTTGTTGGAGTTGGGTTAAAATTAAAGAAAAACGCCCCAAAGGTAGATCAGTTTTTTTGGTCAGACTTTGTGCAAATGACAGATGAATTGGGGCTTAATCCCGCGAGGTTAAGGTGAGATTTTTTTTAGTTTTATTATTCTTAGTTACTGCTTGTGTTGGTGATCCTACAACTCCAGAGATGGCTCTCAAAGACTTTATCGAGGCCCGTATGGGCAAGATAGCCTCTCGCGAATATATCGCGAGCCGTGTCACTGGGGCCATGAAACTCTCGCTTGAGGGAATGACTGAGGCCGATTTTAATAAATTCGCCGACCTTCGCTTTGCTCAAAAAGAGAGCTTCAAGATTGTTTCTAAGTCTTGTCAGGACAAAAAATGTTATCTGACTTATACTGTCAGTTTTTCAACGAAGCAGGAAAACAAGCAAATCTTTACCTCTGAGGTAAAGAAAATTGCTGAGCTACAATGGATTGAGGGAAAATGGTTAATTGCGGATGTCTCAAATCTTAAGACATACCATGAGGCCATGGAACCTATAGCGCCACTAGAATAAATTTACATTCTTTTTGAACTAGGATGGTTCAAGGGGTAGTCATGGAAGACAAAAATTTTTACCAGAAACTGGTAGAAGAAACTCTTCGGCATCAGTCGACGACAAAACATTTACATCTTCAGTCACTTGAAAAAAAGCTTAAGCATTTTGAGTTAAATTTTCTCAAGGGAATGTTCATTCCTCAGACTGGCCTTATTCGTTTTCAAACTAAATTAGGTCCGATCGATATTCCTAGTAACTGGTCTCACTTTAAGCAACTTGTTGAGAGTGAATCTGATCAAATGTTCAATCTAAAAGAAGATGAAGATCATTTTTTGGATATTCTTCAGCATTACTACGAAGATAGTTTTTCTTATATTTGGCTCACGCTTGAAGAAGGTTATTGTTATCTGGTGATGATTAAAAAACATCAGAAAGAACTTTGGGATCATTTAAGAAGTGAAAAACACGGCCAGGATGCCGCTTAATAAAAGATTCAAAATAAAAAATAAAAAAGGTGCCAGCTACCTTTCGGAAACCCGAAAGGTAGCTGGCACCTTTTTTATTCTTATAAGGCCATATAATAATTTTTAAGCATTTGAGCATCGCCTTCAAGGTTAGGCGAGTTACAGATCACATAGCCGCGAGCATCTTGGTCTTTCAACGCTTTCATCAGGTCTTTCCAGTTAAACTTCGATTTCTCAAGGTTTAAATGTTTTAAGTCACCCTTAGAGTTAGAGCTGATACCAGAGATGTGGATATGCATTTCTTGAAGAGCTTTTGGTCCTAACTCAGCTTTAAGAGTCTCAAGAGTTTCAGAGAATGATTTATAATCATTCACTTCACCACCACGGGCATAAAGATGAGAGAAGTCCATACAAGGTTTTACAGAGTTCACTGATTTAGAAAGAGAGATAAGCTCTTCTAGTGAACCAAACTGAGACGTCTTTCCTGTAAGCTCAGGGCGAAGTTCAATTTCAATATCAAGACGAGAAAGTCTTTCTTCGATGACATTAAGTGATTTTTCTACGAGATCAAACACATCATACGGAGAATCTTTCATGTAGAAAGCCGCATGGAAAGTCATCGATTCAGCACCACAAAGATCTGAGATCTTCGCCGTCTGAATGATGCGCTCAACAGATGAGTCAATTTTATCTTGCTCACGAGCATTCAAGTTAATGTAGTAAGGACCGTGAGAAGTTAGAGGAACTCCTAGCTCATAAGAAACTTTACGAAGGGCCGAAGAAACTTCTTCCTTCATACGAACACCATGAGCGAATTCCAATTGCATACAGTCTAGGGAAAGCTCATGAATACGCTTTACACCTTCAACGGGACTGTTCTTTTTGGCAGTACTATTAGGAACACCAGCAGTACCAAACAAGAGTCTGTCGAAAACCATTTGAAACTCCTTCATACGTGAGCATTAAAATATCAAATCAAACCATTCATTTTTTCGTCGTATACATGTCCCACATCCCTGGGAAAAATGAAACTGCTGTTGTAATTTCTCTATATCAACAAGCTTTGTTTCATCGCAGACTTCTCTGATATCACCGACTGATACGCAAAAGCATTCACAGATCAGTACATCATCTTCCAGTAACTCCTTAGGCTTATCACCAAGAAGGTCCTGAACCCGGTCTATTTGACTGAGAAAATCTTTGTCCGTCATCCTCATATCCTGCGAGGCGTTAAGGCTCTCTTAAGGAGAGGGCGTGCAGGTTTATAGCCTGAGACTAAATTTCTGTCCACGGTAAAGGGCCCAGGCCTGTAATAAAGTAATACAATAACTTTCGAGTGAATGTTAACATTATGAAAATAGGTCACACCAATATGAGAATAAGACTCTTTTTTATCATTTTTAGCCTCTGTAGCTTAGGATTTATCCTTTGGGCTTTTTCTGGTCTTTTCTTAGGCCTAGGACTTCTTTTTTGGGCCTTTTTGATCTTGATTGGGCCCGCTTTTTCGGATCGAGTGGTGCTTAGTTTTCTCAGGGCCCGCCAGTGGCAGTCAGCCGATCAGACTGAGATCTTTGAGAATATCCTCCATCAAGCCTATAAATTAGATCTCCCAGTTCCAGAGATCTATACTTATCATGGTTTTTTTGAGCGGGCCTATGTCTTCTCAAAGGCAAAAAAACTCACATTAGTTTTTGATACCAATCTCATCAAGAACCTGACTCCAAAAGAAATTGGGATTCTTAGCTTTTTCCTCATGATCGAGGCCAAGGCTGGCATTAGTACAAAAAGGACTCTTCTTTTTTATATGATGGGAGTGACTCAAACTCTTATTCATATGCCTGTGAGCCTTCTTTCAAAATTACAAAAGCATAATCACTTCAGTGAGGCGCTCCAATGGTGGGAAGATTATCTGGTGCTACCGTGGGTTGAAATGATGTTTAAATTCCTTCTTGGAAAAAAGTTTTTTAACACCGTCAGAAAACTTATCTCTCAGTATCCAAATGAAGCCGCTGAATTAAAAATTCTTCAGTATAAACTGATGAGTACCAAAGAATTAAGATCCTTCTCTCATCGCTCAACTTATCGTTTAGGCCATCAAGGGCGAAGTCTTGGAAAGAAGCTGGTTCTTCTTCTTGAGCTCTCCCCTCATGAAGTGGAAAATGTTTGGGCCAAGCATGAATGAAAATAAGTCTTGGTACGCTCTAGATTTCAATCGTATTGCCCCTTTGATGGTGACTCTTGCCTTTATTATGGTGCTGATTCAGTACTCTTTTTATCCGCTTGAGGCCTTCTTTTATGACCTCTGGGTGAAATTGGATATTACTACCGATGATATTCATGAAAAGGTCGTCGTTGTTACTCTAGATGATGAATCCGATATGTTTCTTGGTGAAACTTATCCTTACTCTTATGCCACTCATGTGCGTCTTCTCAATCGTATCGCTCAAGATAAACCAGGACTGATTAATTATTTCGTCAATCTTTTAGAGCCTGATTCAGAGATTGAGATGAGATACCAAGATGAGTTCTCTGATATCATTAAAAAGATTTCTCCTCGCCATGATCACTTCCGATTTGGAACTGATATGGATACTTTCGGAGAGCTTCTTCCCCCTGATCGTTTAAAAAATCTTGGCTATTCTCTGGCCACTCTCAATCGTGATTCACTCTCTTTTGCTAAAGATGATGTCGTCAGAAGAGCGATTCTTACTATCTCGGGAGAGGACTCTCTTCATCTTTGGACAGCTAAAAAATACCGAGAGTATTTAGGTCTCTCTAACGATCAAGAGCAGTATAAAGGGACTTATTATAGTCCTGAGGCCGATGCCAATTTTGTCTTGTTCAAATATCTTTTTAACCCAATTAAAAAAACTTCTGTGCCAACCATTCCTTTCCACCGAGTGGTTGTGGGTCATTTTCCGCCGAATTATTTCACTAATAAAATTGTCCTGATTGGACCTCAGTACCTCTCCAACGGAGGGGACTATGTCCTCACTCCATTTGATAAAGAAAACATCAAAGTTTCTAAACTCACTGTTCACGCCAATATTATTAGCTCACTTATTAATAAGCAGACCGTAGTTGAAATCCGCGAGATGTATACCAAGATCGCGGCCCTCATTGTGTCGCTTATCCTTTCACTTTTGATCTCAAGAGTGCAGCCTTTGCGTGGGCTTGTGATGACGGTGGCGATTATTACCGCCATCCTTTTATTATCCTATCTTTCATTCTCCATTTTTGGAGTTTGGATGAAGCTTGCTCATCTTATTCTAAGTGTTTTTGTAGTTTATTATATTTGGGTTCCATTCCGTGCCATTGAGGAATATCAAAGACGATATGCCATCCAAGAAGAGACAAAGCTTTTAAAGCAAGTTGATAATCTAAAACAAAACTTTATCTCGCTAATGTCTCATGACTTAAAAACGCCTGTGGCCAAAATTGCGGGTATTGCCGATATTCTAAAAATTAAATTTGATAACTCAGCAGAGCAAAGAAGCATGCTGGATAATATTGTGAATGCGACGAAAGAGTTAAACAGCTTTATTACCTCAATTCTAGATTTGACAAAAATTGAATCTCAGAACCTGACGATAAAAAAAGAATCTAAAGACATCAATAAACTCATTGAAGGGATTGTGGAGAAGCTTCGTTTTGAGGTTCATCAAAAACAGATGGAACTTGAGACTGAACTCTCACCTCTTTACCCTATTCAGATCGATGTTATCCTTATGAACCGAGTTATTTCCAATCTTGTGGAAAACGCCATTAAATATGCCGGGAAAGGGAAAAAGGTCTTAGTGAAGACCTGGGATGACGCGGACTGGGTCTATATTGAGGTCCAGGATAATGGAGTAGGAGTGTCGGAAGAGGACATTCTTCATATTTTTGATAAGTTTTATCGTGTAAAAAACGACTCAACTCACGCTATTAAAGGGTCGGGGCTCGGATTATACTTGGTGAAATACTTTATTGAATTGCATAATGGAACTATAAGTGCCCAGTCTAAACTAGGCGAGGGTACTTCGTTTATAATAAAGCTTAAAAAT
This sequence comes from Bacteriovoracaceae bacterium, assembly GCA_049241565.1. Taxonomy (GTDB): domain Bacteria; phylum Bdellovibrionota; class Bacteriovoracia; order Bacteriovoracales; family Bacteriovoracaceae; genus DZBG01. The sequence continues at coordinate 14,780 of JBMLQL010000055.1, forward strand.
GAGTAAGGCCGTCAGGAGAGAAGTATGCATAAAGTTTTAGTCGTTGATGATGACAAAGTTCTTCAGCAGTCCGTTCGTGAAGCCCTTGAGTTTCACCATTTCGTTGTTGAAGTGGCCGATAACGGTAAAGAGGCCGTTAATAAGATCTATCGCGATAAATATGATCTCGTGGTGATGGATGTGAATATGCCAGAGATGGATGGTATTCAGGCCCTGACAGAAATTAAAAAACATGATCCATCAGTGATAGTTTTGATTCTTACTGCTTATTCAAACGTCACAGACGCTGTGAAAGTAGTAAAAGAAGGCGCATATAATTATCTTGAAAAGCCTATCACTTCTGAAAACCTTGTGGCCCTCATTAAGCGTGCCCTTAAGGCCAGAACACTTGTTGAGACTGTAGGATTTTCTTCTCCTTCACTTTCGTTAGGGGGAGGAGCGACTTCAGATAAATTCATTGGCGAATCAAACGCCATGAAAAAAGTTTTTGATGTTATCTCAAAACTGGCGAAGGTGACGACTCCAGTTCTTATTCGTGGAGAGTCGGGTACAGGTAAAGAGCTTGTGGCCAAGGCGATTCATTTTAACTCACCAAGAAAAGACGAAAAATTTGTTACTCTTAACTGTGGTGCCGTTCCTGAAAATCTTATTGAGTCAGAACTTTTTGGCCATGAGAAAGGAGCCTTTACTGGGGCTTCTGAAAGAAAAATTGGCAAGTTTCAGTTTGCTGATGGGGGAACACTCTTTTTAGATGAAATTGGTGATATTAGTCCTGCGATGCAAGTAAAGCTTCTTCGTGTTCTTCAAGAGAGAACCTTTACTCCAGTGGGTTCAAACCGTGAAATTAAAGTAGATGTTCGTATCATCGCTGCTTCTCATAAGCCTTTTGAAGAAATGATTAAAGATGGCTCATTCCGCGAAGATTTATTCTACCGCTTGAATGTTCTTCCTGTTTATCTTCCTCCTCTTCGTGAGAGAAAATCAGATATCCCTGTGCTTATTAATTATTATATCAATTACTTCAATAATGTTCATAATCTGAAAGTTCAGGGAATGGACGCTGAGGCGATTGAGATTATGAGTAATTATGCTTGGCCAGGAAACATTCGTGAACTAAGAAATATCATCGAGCATTGTTTCATTATGGAAGCAGCTGATATTATCCATGCCAACTCACTTCCAGCGCAGGTCTTTAAGAATAATAAAGCTGCTGTGGAATCTGATGATCATGATGACCAAGACACTGTCTTTGATATGGATGACATTCAAAACTCAGTTTTTGATAATCAACCAGCAGGTGGAACAGAAGTTCAATTTAATTTTGCTACTCGCTTAGGCCCTGATTCAAAACTAGACTTTGCCATTGCTAAAGATCAGTTTGAAAAAGAGTTTATTGTTCAGGCCCTTAAAATTAATAAAGGTCGAATTAATCAAACAGCACTTAATGCGAATATTCCTAAAAAAACGCTTCTACGTAAGATTGAGAAATATGAAATCAATCCGAAAGATTATTACTAGGACTTATTGTTATGGCCCGCTTCTGGAAATTACTTTTATTAATGGTGACTTTAATTATTGCTGATCAGCTCTCAAAAGGGGCTGTTCAGACAAGTATGTATTGGGGCCAGTCTATTCCTGTGATTGATGGTTTTTTTAGTTTCACTTATGTGAGGAATACTGGTTCTGCTTTTGGCTTCATGGCCGGAGCTCCAGAACTTGTCCGTCAATTGATGTTTCTTTTATTGCCAGTGATCTTTTGTGGATGGATCTTTGTGATCCTTGTCAAAACTCTTAAAGGTCCTTTTTATGTTTCTCTGGCCTATGCTCTCATTCTTGCTGGGGCCACCGGAAATCTGATTGACCGATTCTCTCTTGGTTACGTGGTAGATTTTCTTCACTTCTACGCTTTTGATTATCACTTCTATGTTTTTAATATTGCTGATAGCTGTATCACTGTAGCCGCAGGTCTATTGATTATTGATTTCTTCCAGCAATTAAAGCTCAAAAAAGAGCAGCAAAAGTCAGATGCTACCCATACTTCTTGAAACAGGATCTTTTGTTTTATACTCCTACCCACTGATGTTTGGATTAGCTTGGGGGGTAGGGTACCAAATCATTCTGGCCTATCAAGAAGAGCTTAAACTTTCTTCCCTTCAAATTTATCTTCTACTCTTAACCATGTTTACTTCCTCATGGATTGGGGCCAAACTTTTTTTTCTGCTAACTCTACCAAGTTCTTACCGCAATGAGCTTCTCCCTGAGTTCTCTTTTTGGATGGGCGGAGGACTTGTTTTTTTAGGTGGTCTCATCTTTGGTCTGGTCGCTTTTTTGATTTGGAAAAAGCTGACGAAGTTCTCTTTTAAACACTCTTTTCCCATGCTTCTGGCACTTGTCTGGGGACACGCTATTGGACGACTGGGGTGTTTACTCGCAGGCTGTTGTTATGGAAGCAAAACCGATCTTTTTTGGGCCATCCATCTGCATGGTGAGGATCGTCACCCAACCCAAGCTTATGAGATGATTCTTCTTATTATTACTGCCATTATTCTAGTGATTGATTATCAGAAAGCTAAAAACGTTCTTCAGTCTCTTTTCATTTATTTTGTTTCCTATGGTATTGGCCGCTTCCTTATCGAGATCTTCCGTGGCGATGAAATTCGTGGCCAGTGGGGTCTTTTCACTCCCTCACAATGGGTTGGGTTAGGGATGTTTGGGGTTGGGACTTTAGGCCTTATTCATTTATACCGTCAGGCCAAAAAGCTTCAGAATCATTGATCTTTTCTCGCTAATCTCAAGAAATTACAAGGGCCACTCCAAGAACCAAAGTAAACTTATCGGTTTCAGTCAAGTTTTGAGACTAACTGTCCGATAGGATAGAGGATTAATAAAAGGAGTCGTCTCTTGGAAACGGCAAGAACGTTTGAATCACTTCAACCTCGTCTACTTAAATACAGGGCCCACTACAAATGGTATTTGGCCGGAATGTTTTTTGTAGGATCTCTCCTTATCGCTTATTGCTCATACCTCATTTATATTGTTGGTGTTGATGTTCTACTCAAAGACTATCAACCTGAACTTTTTATGACGGGAAGTTATTTTGTTTTCTCGATAGGTTGTTATTTCTTTTGGCTTCGTCATAAATTAACAAGATCAGTTCAAGTTCATAAAGATGGTATTGATATTCATCATGGCACTCACCGTGAAAAAATTCTTTATTCAGATATCGAAGTTATCGCTCCTGTGGCGAGATCAATGTTCTATTTAAAAATGAAAAGTGGTGTAAAACATTATTTTAACTCATCTCTCGAGCGTATTGATTATGTTTGGGAAGGTCTTTATTTTGCTCGTCCAGATCTTTTTGGGTCAGTGGATTTTGAAGGCTACCGAGTCAAATTAGTTCAGTATGACCATCATCAAAAAAGAAAAGAATGGTTCTTTAAACATAAGTTTGTGGATGTTTTCCAATGGATCATTATTCCAGCGGTTTTTATTCTTGTGACTTATAAAGTTCAGTCTCAGTATGTTCAGATCAATCATTTTGGTCTTTATGTTTTCAGACTTTCGATGTTCTCCCTTCTCTCTTTGCTCGTTTGTACATTTCTCTATTCATTTGTATTAAAGAAAGTTCTCTTTGATAAAAAAATTAAAGATAAAATGATTGATTCCGGTGATAAAGTCCGTGATCTTAATTATGAAAGTCTAATTGTTCAGCGATCAAAATTGCTTCAAACACTAACGGCATGTTTTGTTCTCGCTGTTCTTGTTCGAATGGATATGAATCTTTTTTCAGTGACTCGTCTTAAAGATGATATCGCGATGTCGAATCTGACTAAGGGAAAAACAGTTCTTATCGATAACCGTTATAATTGTTATGACTGCCGCTTTGCTGTCCGTGATGGTGACTGGGTTGTCTATGGAAGAGGGCAAATTGGTCAGGTGATGGCCAAGTCAGGGGAAACAGTTGCCCAAATTTCACAGGATAAAACAGGTCGTATGATTGCTTCGACTGATATGATGGAAGTGCCAGAAGGACATATCGCCGTGAGAATAGGTAATCAAGGGCAAGATGTTCTCTTTATAAAAGCGACCGAGTTAGTCGGTAAAATTCAAAAATAATGCATAAAATTCAAAACGCTCTACAATAATAGTGACTGTCACTATTAACATGGGAGCGTTTTGGTGAAAAAAATATATCAACTCTTATTACTTCTTGGTCTAGCTTTTGGAACCAATGCCCACGCTGATCTTCTCATTGAACCACTCGTAGGTTATTCATTCGGAAGATACACAACAACAACTCCTAGTGAAGATGATGAAACAATCAATGGAACTTCCTACGGTGGACGTCTTGGTTATAGTAATTTAGGTTTACAGTTAGGTGTTGATTACTTGAATTCAAACGTAAATGTAAAAGATGAAAATGATGATTTGAAGGCCACAGAGTGGGCCGGATTTGTAGGTTTCAAATTTCCTATTTTGTTTAGAGTCTATGCTGGATATGTCTTTAGTGGTAGCGGGGAGCTAGGCAATTTGGATTTTTCGAAAGGAACTGGAATGAAAGCAGGTGTCGGATTTACTGGCTTACCATTTATAAATATCAACCTTGAATATCGTAAAATTGCCTATGACGAAGTTAAAGTAGGTTCGGTTGAACTCAGTGATGATTATGGTTATAACGCCTATATGATCTCGCTCTCTCTTCCGTTTACTCTGTAGTACGCTCACAAAAGATGCCTGCTACCTAAAGGTGGCTGGCATCTTTAAAATTTCATCAACACAGTCTAGTAATTGCTCTGTCCTATCACGAATATTTTGTTTTAAATCATCAATGAACTTCAATTCTTTAGCATTAAGTCTTAGAGAAGTGATTTCAATCCTGTCTAATTCTTGAATGATGCGTTTTCCTAATTTTTTTAACTGCGTAACAAAAATTCTTGGTTGAATATTACAATCTTCACAAAAAGATCTAAGTTGAAAGGCCTTAACATCCACTGGATTAAATTCATCTCCAATAGACATGGCCAATTCTTGGTCCAGATCGGGATAAATAGAAATATTAACTAAATCATAGAATGGTGCAGGATTGATTCCATCCTGGTCAATAAAGTATGACGTATTCTTGGCATGAGAATCAACATTAGAAATACAGAGATTAAAAATCATCCAGTTCATTGTCTGAAGAATAGCCGCGGCAGGTGTCTGACATTGAATAATAAATTCAAAAATTTGTTTTAGAGTCGCTCCGTCACGGATATCTCTCACATCTTTAGCATTTCCAAAATTTCTTTCGTATTTGTAAGAAGAAGGGAGATTGAGGGCTTGACATCCATCGATGACATGAATTCTTTTTACCAACTGGTCGTTAATTAGTTCTCTATCAAAACGACTCACGAACAAAATAGGATGGGGGCCAATTTTTTTATACTGAACTTCTGCTGTTGCTAGTTTAATGGCATTGGCCAGCTTCATACAAAAATACTCATTAAGAACTAGAAATTGAATCTTAGTACTTTCTTTTTGAAATTTAAGAATATGTGTACTGGCAAGAGTCCCCTCTCCAAAACCCATCTTGCCATTTGGGAGAACCGTCATGGGAAGTTTATCTTGAACTCCGGCTACACTCAGACGAGGTTTTCCATCCCACATGACCAAACCTAATTCATTTCTTTTATTTAAGCGTCCAAGGAGTTCATCTTCACTGACTTCTCTGAATCCAGATTCTTGCTTAAGTTCTTGGTTTGGATCAGAAAAGCGTAGTGCGCCTGTTGTTTCATTTCCAATTAATTGAATAATTCTAAAAGTATTACTTTTTCCTATTCGATATTCTTCGAGCAGTATCTCTAGTCCTTTCCCTTCGGGAAATTGATTTTCTAAATAGCGACGCATGTGAGCTGAATTGATTTCTCCATTCAGTGGAAGATGGGGAGAAAGTGGAAAACCATTTTTTTTCCATTGTTCATCATAGTTAAAATAAAACTTGTCTTCGCCAGGATCAAAAATCAGTTCACCGATTTTTTTATTCTCAACCGAGACCAATAATTTACTTTGCTTCATCATGATTTTTTCTCATCCCAAGGCTTAACCTGTAATTCTACTCCAAGCATCTTGCAGACCTGAAGAATGCTTTCAAATCGAACTCCGTCTCGAGCATTTTCTATTTTTGAGAGAGTATCCTTAGCAACATTACATAGGAGGGCGGCATCTTCGAGTCTAAGTCCGCTCTGAGTTCTTTTGGCCTTAATAAATTGGCCTAAAAGTTTGGCCGTCAGGGGGCCAGATTGCTGAGGGCTCTTTATAATTTTTAGTGTCTTAGACATACTTGCCTCTAGATTAATCCTGTTTTTGCAGTCATTATATAGATAATCGGCTTTTTTTGCAATAAATCCTGTAAAAAAAGGATTAATCACAGTTATTGCATTTTTGTGTTATAAATCCTGGAAATACAGGATTTATAACTGTGACTATGTTTTTGATACCAAACATATAATCCATGCTTCTTTGGTTAGGGATTCATTTTTTACGAGATTTTTTGTACTGGAACTGTGCTTTTTATAGACATCAACAATGTAGTTTTTTCTGACCCGGATTAGAGTTAGCTAATAATCATCGATAATCAAAATATTAATCAAGGGTACTAAAAATGAGTTCATCTAAAAAGGTTTCTATATTTGATTATATTGACCTGACTGAGTATCTACAGGATTTTATAAAATCAAAAGAAAGTGCTAATAAGGCCTATAGCTTTAGAGCACTGGCGCTTAAATTAGAAGGAATAAGTTATTCTCAGCTCTATCAAATTATCAAAGGGAAAAAACGTTTTCCTATCTCTATAGCCTCAGAGTTCTCTTCTAATATTTTAAAACTTAATCGCAAAGAAATGAAGTATTTCAAAGCTTTGATTGAGATTAATCATCATTTATTTGAGGATGCTCCTTCTACACAAGTTTTTGATTTAAAGAAGAATCTTCATCAACTTAAGCCACTTGAAATTAAACATGTGGCATTCAATCATATTATGTCAAGGCCACTTACAATGATTATTTTTGAGTTGATTAATCGTAAAGATATACAGACTGTATCTCAAGTTAATCCTAGTCTTTTTTATCAAAATTATTCTCAAGAAATGATTAGTGAGAGTCTTAATTACTTATCACAATCCGGTCACATAACAATTGATAAAGATGGAACTATTGAGCGCCTTCTTCCGCATTTAATGTCTTCAAATGATATTCCGAGTCAGCATATAAAAAACTATCACAAAGAGGTTTCATCCTATGCCTCAAGCACTATTGATATTGTTGATGTTTCTTTAAGAGAATATCAAAGTTATGCCATCAATATTAGAAAAAAAGATATAACGAAAGCAAAAGAGCTTATACGAGATTTTGTTCATGAGTTTGCAAGACTGATGGAGAGTTCTTCTCATGAGCTTGATGCAACTTATAATTTGAATCTTCAATTTTTTCCATTGTTAAAGGATTTAAAATGAAAATGATCTTTCTTGGTTTCCTTATCCTAGTGAGTTTTAATTCTTGGTCTCAATCTCAAAGTAATATTGATAGAGACTTAGCTCTATTAAGAGATATAGGTGGTGCAGGGAACGGTGGAGGTGGTCTTGCTTTGAATATCTCTCAAGCCATTAATAGAATGGCGATAGAGTTTGGAGTCAAAGATATAAGAAGTTTTTCAAAGTCCTATCGTGTTCTTGTTGGTGATTATAGTTTTTGTGACCAGATCAATGAAGGTTGTAGTATTGCCGCAAAATATTTTTCTGACCATAAAGCGTTGCTTGTAGATAAAAAAACATGGGTTACATTAAGTCCTGAAGAGAGAATAATTAGACTTGAACTACTAATGAGAGAAATTGAAAGTGCTCGTTAGAATCATTTTTTTTGTTATTTTCTTTACGAACATTCAATCTGCTTGGTCTCAGGCCACTCTAGGTGTTTATTCAAATTTAGAATCTTATATTAAAACTGATTCAGATTGCTCAAAGTATCAAGAACAGTCGGAGACGGCCCTTTTAAAAATTATTAAGAAATCTTCTTGGAGGGACAACAGGAGATGCCTGATTTTAGATGTTTATGCAGAAAACGCAATGTCTTATGTTAAACGCCTATTTGATTTAATCCGTCACTTAAAGGGACTTCCGCCAAACCTTCTTAACAAGTGGGAAAAACTGACATGGAACCAGGTTCAGGTTGTATCTACTGACGAAAAACTATGCCTGGGTAATAGAAGTCATGATTGTGATGTCTATTCAGAGCTAGTGGCAAAAAATTATAGGTGGGGAAAATTGAATAAAAGAGGTCTTATCATCCTTAATCGATCTCAGTGGAAGTCCCTTTCTGAAAGTGAGCGCTATTCACTTATCTTTCACGAAGTATTAGGCATTATTGGATTTGAATTGAATTCATATCAGTACTCATCAATGATTGATTTTAGCGAAGAATGTGAAACTCAGTATATTGGAAACTCCGGCACTATGGATTGTTTTATGGTGGCCAAAATACATGACCCTTCTTTTGTTCAATAGGCCGTTTTAATTTTCAAACACATAAAATTCACGCTTGAGACTCTTCTTTAATAAAACCTCTTTAGACATGCTAATTAGTCAAAATCATCAACAAAGTAGCAAAACGCTACAAGGAGTTTTTTATGAAGAATTTTTTTGTTTTACTGTTTTCGCTAATGTCTACATCTATCTTCGCTCAAGGATTGCCTTCATGCCAGCAGCAGTTTCTAGAATCAGAAAAACATTTAATTAAAAAAGCAAATGATAGAGTAGGTGACTTTTATAGATTTTCTCTAATCAAATCAGTTGAAAATTCTAAATTTAGTTATACATCTTTATCTGACAATAAATTTGAGGTAACTTTTTCATATACTATGGAGTTAGAGTCTCCTGCTCCATTGAAGTATACGTCTACACGTGTTTACGCCAAGGCTGTCGAAGTCTATTTTGCTGTTGATCAAGTTGATGGAGGTGGATGTGCAATTAAAGCAGCAGACTCCTTAGAGGGGAATCTAATTTTTAGCAATATTTCTCTAGTTAAATAAAACATGGATGCTAGTTAGTTAGATCATTTATTAGAAACACAAAAAAGCCCTCTTTCGAGGGCTTTTTTATTATTATCCAGCTTGTTCGGCTTCTTCTTTTTTTACTTCATCTTCATCAATGTAAAGCCTTGAGGCGAGAGTTTCGTTACCCCAAGCCGTGAATGCATCATCATGCTGATACATGGTGATAGTTTCCCAAGGACAATCTTGAGAACAGTTTTGACAACCGATACAGCGAGCGAGATCAATCTCGACCATTTGTTGGTAACCAGGATTTTTAGGATCAGGTCCTGGAACTAATTCAATTGAATCTACCGGACAGCCGGCAATACACACTTCACAGCCTGTACACCCTGACTGGTGAACAACAGCGAGAAGCTTAGGTGGTTTTTTACCCTTACGCACCGGCTTTAGACGGGCCTCGTGAAAAGGGTTTTCAACTTTTACATCACTCATGATCGACCTCAAAAATAATCTAAACCAATCTTATCATAACATCGACGATAAATCCCTTACATGCTAGAGTTTTTTTAACTTTTGTTAAATAACTCATATTTAGTTCCGAGGTGTGTCAATGACTTCCCGTAAACTCCGCTTCGTCACAGCTGCTTCACTCTTCGACGGCCATGATGCTTCTATTAATATTATGCGACGTCTACTCCAATCAAAAGGGGTGGAAGTTATACATTTAGGACACAACCGCTCGGCCAAAGAGGTGGTGGATGCTGTTTTGATGGAAGATGCCCATGCGGTGGCCATTAGCTCCTATCAGGGTGGGCATATGGAGTATTTCACTTATGTGAGAGAACTTCTGGATGCAGCCGGAGCTAAGCATGTGCGTATTTTTGGTGGCGGAGGAGGAGTGATCACTCCACCTGAGATCGCTGAACTTCATAAGCGTGGGATCACAAGAATTTATCATCCCAATGATGGAACCTCGATGGGTCTGTTGGGGATGATCGATGATATGATTCAGAAAGCTGATTATTCAACAATTGAGACGACGGATTTTTCTAAACTTCAGAACAAAAAGCTGACTCCTTATGAACTTGCCAAGGTTGTTTCTTTTATTGAAGATCGCCGTGAGTTTCCGTTTAATGTGACAGCGAAAAATATTCCAGTGCTTGGTATTACAGGAACTGGAGGAGCTGGGAAATCGTCGTTGATTGATGAGCTACTCTTAAGATTTCATCGTTATTATTCTGATAAGAAAATTGCTTTAGTGTCTGTGGATCCAACGAAAAAGAAAACTCAAGGAGCTCTTCTTGGAGACCGCATTCGTTTAGGGTCGGCCATCTATGAGCAGTTTTATATTCGCTCGCTGGCCACACGTGATTCGTCCAATGAGCTAAGTCCTGAGATCAAAAAGGTCATTGAGTTTTTGAAGACTCAAGATTTTGATTTAGTTTTGGTTGAGACATCTGGAATTGGCCAGGCCTCAGATGAAATTACAAAGGTTTCGTCTCAGACTCTTTATGTGATGACGCCAGAGTATGGAGCTTCAACTCAGCTTGAGAAAATTGAGATGCTTGAAGTGGCCAATTTTATCGCTGTTAATAAATTTGAAAAACCAAGATCAGAAGATGCTCTCCGCGATGTGCGTAAGCAGTATCGTCGCAATCATAATTTATTCGCCGGTCATCCTGGAAGCCCAGCGGATGCTGAGCTGCCAATTTATGGAACCATGGCCTCGAAGTTCAATGATATGGGTGTGAATGCTCTTTTCAAAGATTTAATGAAGGCCCTGAACTTTTCTGTGAATACGGAAATGGAAAAACTTCCTTCTGAAAGATGTCCTGAGAAGAAGATGTCGATTATCCCTGCGGGCCGTGTAAATTATTTGCGTGATATCGCTGAGACTTGCCGAAACTATAATGAGCGTGCTCTTGCTTCGGTGGCCAAACTTCGCAGTTATGAATCTCTTGTTGAGGCCCAAAAAGTTCTCGGCCAAAATGCTGAAGTGAAAGCGAAGAAAGCGGAGCTTGAAAAAGAGCTCTCAGCTGAGCTTGCTGAAATTGCGGCCTTTGATGAGATTGTGAATCAATACACGAAGGGAGAATTCAGCTATAAAGTCCGTGAGAAAACGTTGACGGTTCCGACGAAGAATACATCTCTTTCAAATTCTCAGATTTCCAAAGTAGGCTTTCCTAAATTTTATTATGCCTCAGAAAAACTAAAATTTATTCGTCACCAAAACCTTCCAGGGTTCTATCCGTTCGCGGCAGGAGTCTTTCCGTTTAAACGTGCTGATGAAGATCCTAAGCGCCAGTTCGCTGGAGAAGGTGGACCTAAGAGAACGAATGCTCGCTTTCTGTATCTTTCAAAAAATGATGAGGCCAAGCGTTTATCTACCGCCTTTGATTCAGTGACTCTTTATGGAGAGAACCCAGCTGAGCGTCCGGATATTTATGGAAAAGTTGGAGAGTCGGGAGTTTCGATTTGTACCCTTGAAGATATGATGGATCTTTATAATGGATTTAATCTTTTAAGTCCTTCAACATCAGTGTCGATGACCATCAATGGGCCGGCCCCGATTATTCTGGCGATGTTTATGAACACGGCCATCAATCGCGCCCTTCCGGAGAATGAGCAAGAGCGTGAAGAGAAGATGGTTGAGGTGATGAGACAGGTCCGTGGAACTGTTCAAGCCGATATCTTAAAAGAAGATCAGGCACAGAATACATGTATCTTCTCTCTTGAGTTTGCTCTCAAGATGATGGGAGATGTGCAGGAGTTTTTCTGTAAGCATAAAATTAAAAATTATTATACGGTTTCTATCTCGGGTTACCATATTGCTGAGGCCGGAGCGAATCCGATCACACAATTGGCGCTTACACTTTCAAATGGTTTTACTTATGTGGAGTATTATCTTTCACGTGGAATGAAAATCGATGATTTCTGTGAGAACTTATCGTTTTTCTTCTCAAATGGTCTGGATGCTGAATACACAGTGATGGGACGAGTGGCCCGTAAAATTTGGGCCGTGGCGATGAAAGAGAAATACGGCGCTTCTGATAAGTCACAGAAACTGAAATATCATATTCAGACTTCTGGCCGCTCACTTCATGCTCAAGAAATCGACTTTAATGATATCAGAACAACACTTCAGGCCTTTTTGGCCCTGTCTGATAATTGTAATTCACTTCATACAAATGCCTATGATGAAGCCATCACCACACCAACAGAGGAATCAGTTCGTCGAGCGATGGCCATTCAATTGATTATTAATCGTGAGTACGGATTGAACAAAACAGACAATCCTCTTCAGGGTTCATATATCGTGGATGAGCTGGCCGAAATCGTTGAAGAAGCTGTTCTCGCCGAATTTGAACGCATCTCTGACAAAGGAGGCGTGCTGGGAGCGATGGAGTCAATGTATCAGCGTGGAAAAATCCAAGAAGAGTCTCTTTATTATGAAACTCAAAAAGATAATGGACAGCTTCCTATTATCGGAGTGAATACTTTCTTGCCCGAAAAAATGGAAGAGTGGAAGCCGATTGAAATGTCGCGTGCCTCATCTGATGAGAAAAATGATCAAATCAACCGTCTTAACGCCTTTAAAAAACGTCATGCTGATAAGTCAGCCGAGAAGCTTAAAAAACTTCGTGATGTGGCCTTGATGAATGGAAATATCTTTGAAGAGCTTTTGACGACTGTTCGTTACTGTTCTCTAGGAGAGATCACGTCTGTTTTGTATGAAGTAGGCGGAAGATACAGGAGAAACATGTAATGAAAAAATCTAAAGTCTATACTAAGACCGGCGATGAAGGAGAAACCTCTTTGGTGAGTGGAACTCGTGCCTCTAAGGCCGATCTTCGCATCGATCTTTACGGAGATTTAGATGAACTCAATTCTCGATTGGGAATTGCAGTGGCCTATTTAAGTACTAATACCGTCTTTTCTCATGAAGTAGATTTTCTTCACCAGATTCAATCAATGCTGTTTAATTTAGGCTCAAATATGGCCTGTGAAATGGAGAATCGAGCAAAGTATAAGCTTCCCCAAGTGACAACGGCCTTCATCGAAAAAATTGAAACTGAAATTGATCGTATGGATGCTGAACTTCCTGTTCTTAAGAATTTCATTCTTCCGGGTGGAGTCATTGCTGCAGCTGAACTTCATGTGTGCCGCACTGAAGCTCGCGCTGTTGAAAGAAAAGCAATCAAATTCCATCTTGAATCAAAAGAAGCACTTCCAGAAAATTGTGGAATCTTTTTGAATCGTCTTTCAGATTATTTTTTCATTCTTGCTCGTTATGTGAACATGAAAGAAAATTCTGGAGAGATCCTCTGGAAGCCTGAAGCCTAATTTTTTGGTGTCATAAGAGAGGGAATCCCAGCAAGTCTCTCTCCAATAGAGAAGCCTTTCTTTCTGAAGTTCATCAGTGAGAATATGGCCGCCATAACGACAACCATAAATCCCAGGATCACTAATCTATTTTGATCAATATCGGTTTTAATCATGACAAAGCTTCCCAGTTCAACTTGTGCTTGCTTTGACATCCAGTCAATTGTTTTAAGGGGAATAAGTCCGGCAAAAGCACCAAGAAGAAGAATATCAATAATGAGAGCAATAGTGGCTTTACCTTTGTTTTGGGATTTTACCTGAGCTTTAGTCGGCGGAGCCGGTTTAATAAGTTTTTTTCTAACTGCTTGCTGAGAACTTGAATTTTTAAGATTGAAATCATCTTTTGCGCCAACACTATGATTACCTGTATAATCAATTTTAAGTTCGTGCTCTACTCTCTCTTTAAAAGGCCCAGGAAAAGTGAGAGTACTGGTTGAATCAGGATCCATTCTCATCGGTTCGAGATTGATTACTGAGCTACCAACTTTAATTGTATCATTGACAAAAATTTCAGATCGAAGAACTTTAATGCCGTTGAGATAAATCCCATTTTTTGATTCCATATCATAAATTTCAAGGCGATCGGCCTTGAGAATAAAACGACAATGAACTCCACTCATCAGAGGATCATCAGTGGCCACGTCAGCCTTTTTTGTACGACCTACGGTAATAGGTTTATTCATCGTGAGTTCTGCGAATTGTTCTTTACCGTTTAATACAATTTTTAACTGTGCTTTCACTCTATCTCCAAAAGTCTTGATGATAATCAAATTGACATTGTTTTTTTACTGCTTGTAGGTACCGATGAATCTCAATGGGAAACTGAAACTCAGGAACGATATAAAGTCCCCACAGATGAGAAGTCAGAAGAATATCTTTCAGTCCGATATTTTCTGATTGAAAAAACGGTTTCAAATCGGTTTTAAGTTTTGGCCATTCAAGATCAAGGGCCTCAATAAACTGTTTTTTATTTTTAACGAGCTCTTTGAAAGGGCCTCTTTTCTTTTCTTTTTGTTCCTGAAAATACTGTCGGTCTTGTTCACTAAACTCAGGTGTCCAAATCCAGTAAGGCATGGCCAGAGAATGGACATAGTTAGAAATGAAATTGAGATAAGCCTCAAATTCCTTAAAGCTAGGATCATTAATTGTTTCTTGAATCCGAAGAGTATTGTTTTTATCTAGCACTTGCATGATGTCCAAGCTCTCATTCATGAACTTAGTCTCATCTCCCATGATGGGAAGCATTTTCTTTCCGGTGAGTTTTTCAGGGGTCTGCTTATCGGCGTAGGCCAGGATTTCAGACTTATAAGGGATCCCCAATAGGCCAAAAGTCATCCGAACTCGGACGCAAAAGGGGCAATGCTCGTAATGATACAATGTGTACATTAATTCTCCTGACCTATATCTTTGATATTATAGAGACAACTCCTTGAAATTCCAATTTATAAGAGGCCAGTTGTCTTGGATTCATTTATAATGTAAAAAATCAATAAGTTGGAGAAAACTTATGCAATCAGAACTCATTCAAATAACAGACAAGGCCTTACAACAAATTCAGGCAATTTTCTCAAATGAGAAGCCAAATGATAAAAGCGGTCTTCGCCTGGCAGTGATCGGTGGGGGGTGTTCCGGGCTTTCTTATAAGATCGAATTTTCCGAGCAAAAAGATAAAGATAACATTCTCACCTATGGTGATGTGAAAGTTCTTATCGATCCCAAGTCAGTGATCTATTTAAAAGGGATCACTTTGGATTTTAAAGACGGTCTAAACGGAAAAGGATTTGTTTTTGAAAATCCGAACGCAAAAAATACCTGTGGATGTGGGGAATCGTTCTCACTTTAATTCTGTATGTTGAATAGATACAGATATCATAGCGGCCAATTTTCTTATGACTTCTATTCACTTCAGTTAACAGGAAGTGACGTAACTTCGTTTCTTCATAAACAAACAACGTACGATATTCAAAATATGATCGCTGGAGAATTTCACTTGGCGAGCATGCTTGACCCTCAAGGAAGAGTAGAGACATACTTTTGGGTTCTCAAGCGCGTTGATGATTATTTTCTTCTTGTTCCTAAAAGAATTCTTGAGCAAACTCTCAATCGACTTAATAGATTTCTCATCGCTGAAGACGTTGAAATCAGTGAGCCTCAACTTGAAATTTGGACCATCCTCCTCGGACCAAAAGGTGCCAGCTACCTTTTGGATAGAAAACACCTGGCCTTTATGGGGGAAATCTTTGAAGAGGAGGCCATTCTTGTTCAAGGGGAGCTTTCATTCTCTTCAAATATAATCCCTATGGAAGATGTCCAGCAGTGGCGTGGTCTCTCAGGTTATCCGTCTCTAGATGGCGAGGATTGTCCTAAAGATATTATTAATAATAATCGTCTTTTTGATCTCGCGCTCTCACTTAAAAAAGGATGCTACCCTGGCCAGGAAACAGTTTCAAAAATTCATTTCAATCGTGGAGCAGCTTATGCTCCTGTTCTTTTAAAACTCTCAGAAAAACCTGTGGTTGAAAGTTTACCTTTTGAACTCACTCTTCAAGGTAAAAAAATCGGCACAGTTGTCGGGGCCTATGAGTGGGAAGACGCTTGGTATTTGTCTTGCTCACTTTTGCGTGATTTTAGAGTAGAGAATTTAGATATTACTGCTGAGACCCCTTCGCAAACTATCAAAGGCAAGGTTTGTTATTTTCCACTTCTTGCTTCTGGAAAAGCGGCTAAGGCCATTGAACTTTTTCACCACGCTAGTGATTTTTTTAAGAAAGATAATTTACAATCAGCTGAAGAGGCTTTGCTTTTGGCCATTGAGCTTGACCCCACTTATGCGGATGCTTATGAGAGTCTGGGTGTGATCCTAGGGCGATCGGAGCGTTTTGTTGAGGCCATTGAGATGATGGAGCAGCTTTCAAAAGTTGACCCGACCTCAGTCATGGCCCATACCAATATGTCTCTTTATCTGATGAAGCTTGGAAAAATTGATGAGGCCGAGAATCAAAAATCTCAGGCCACATTGAAATCTTTTCAGAAATTTGGCGCCGAGGCCAAGATGAAAGAAGAGCTTGAGAAGAAAAAACAAAATGAAGTCGCTGAGCTAGCGAGACGTGAAGACATGTACCGCCAAGTTTTAGAAATTGATGCTGAGGATACTCTGGCTAATTATGGTTTAGGGACAATTCATCTAGACCGAGAAGAATTTGATCTCGCTGTTCAGTGCCTCGAAAAAGTAATCGGCCAAGATCCGAAATATTCAGTGGCCTACCTTGCTCTTGGCAAGGCCTATCTCGCTCTCTCTCAAAAAGATCAGGCCCGAGATATTTGGGACCGTGGTATTAAAGTGGCGGCATCAAAAGGTGATCTGATGCCGGCCAATCAAATGCAATCTCTCTTATCTAAAATATAAATTTAATTGTAGCAGTATGTACGCTACATCATGATAGCTGTAGCAAATTTCTTGTTTGCAACAGTTTTAGAATTAAAGGGGAGCTTAGATTCACCTGTTGGTGCTAAGACTGCCCTCATGAAAACAAGCATTTATTATATAAATAAGTTAAAACAAAAACTCACTGAGGCCCAGGAGAAGAA
>JBMLQL010000056.1:0-11278 GCA_049241565.1 Bacteriovoracaceae bacterium
ATTAAAATACCGAAGTGTTGCGCTAAAAACTAGAATCTACCCAGCTACCTTTTGGAGTTTTCAAATATGAATTTCAATTCACATTTCATTTTCAATTAAAGACACAGTTTTAACTTAAGAATTAGGATACGAAGTCTTTTTCGTGGGATTCCATTAGACGCCCAATGAAGGGCGCCCTTAACAAGGAATTTCATGGAAGAGGTGATTAGGGTACTTACCTTAATCATTCTAATCTTACAGCTTGCTGTTTTGATTCGGATGGTCTGGTAGTTTTAAGGGAGAAGTAAACGCGCTTCTCCCTACCTAATTTTTCTCTTTTAAATCTTAGCAGATAATCTTTTTACGTTTCAAGCACTTTCTAAAAATACTAGAAATCTTTAGAGTTTCATTATGTTAACTAAGGCAACTCTTCGATCCTAAAGCTCAATCCACCTCTTTCATCTCTCACAATGGCCATTAATAACAAAGGCTTAGTTGGAGCATCACCCTTATACTCTACGGCTTCATTCGCCTCAGACTTGGGTTTATTAATCTCTCCCTCAGAAAGATACCATGCCACCTCGAGGTTTTCTGTACGGCTCTCAGTGACTCCATCAATGGTGATGAACTGATAGCTCTCAGGGGCAGAGCTTGTGGCAGAGAGAGTGGACCCTTTAGCAGGAACTCTATTGAGGATGGGAGTACCATCAAGATTAATTGTAGGTGTAGCTGGATTCGCGTTTCGTTGAGCTCTGTTGGTCGCATTGATTCGGCGAAAGGCCTTCACTTTTTTTCCATCCACATCAAAAGTGAAGAGGACGAGATAGCTGACTCCATTAAACTTTTCTCTATCACTTCGTCCGGTAAAAATCGCTGCGGGAACAGTGATATTTTGTGCCTGGGCGAGACCTGTATTCTGGGCCCCTTGGGCAAGAGTGGAGGTATCAATATCATAGTTAATAGCTGTGGCCGACGGATCATGGTCACAAGAGACGGGAGCCCCACGACTCACACCGGGATCGATACAAGTAATCACTTCACCTTGAATTGTTCTATTGCCTCCGCTGATATCAGCAATAAGGGGATAGACATTAGTGGAAGCTCCAGGAGCCAGTTCTGAATCATCCGCTACAATCGCGAGGACTCTAAACTCAGTGAGAAGATCGATTTTTTTAAAGGTGTCGTCCCCACAGCTTGAGAGAAAAAGAAGTGAAAACAAAAATAATATAAGTTTTTTCATCTTAAAATTCTCCCTTCATCCCGACCGTCGGTAAGATTGGAAGACCTCTGACTTTTTTGTTTTGAGTATAATCGTAAGAGTACTCAATGTTTTGAGCATTTTTAGCGTTGAGAATATTCTGAACGTCAAGATAAGCTGTTAAAATCCATTTATCATAGACATATCGTCTATCGATTCTAATATCGAGTTGATTGAAAGCATCGAATCTTCTTGAATAAATTGTTCCACGAGTAGGAATATAAACATCATTATCAGAGTCAAAAGTTGAGCCTACGATAGGTGTGTAGGGAAGACCTGACACAAATCTCATTCGCCCTGAAAAAGTCCATCGCTCTTTTGTATAGGATGTGATGAGGTTAAGATTATGAGTCTGGTCAAATTCCGCAGGCCTTGTTCCAAACCCAGGTGTATAGCGCTCACTTTTAAGATAGGTATAGACTAATTGAGATGACCATTCGTTATGGCGATACTTCGCTTGGACTTCAGTCCCGAGAATCGTACCAGAACCACCATTTTTATAATTTGAATTAATATCAGGAACAACAAGATCTTTTAATTCTTTAAAAAAATAATTATTCGTGAGCTCAAGGCCTTGGTTTGATTGTTGTCTAAAGTCTTTAGTAAATCCCGTCGTGTAGTGAATAGCATACGGAGAGCGAACATTCCTATTACCGTAGAGTTTACTTGATTCTTGGGGTTGCGGAGCTTGAGCATAAAGTCCCCAGGCACCACGCAGAAGGAGTGTTGGATCCCACTGATAACGAAGTTGAAAGCGAGGTTGGAGTTTCGTTTCTTTGACTTCAGAAAAATGATCAACTCTCACATTAGGTAAATAAGTCCATTTTGAATCTTCTGAAGTTTTAATTTCCTGACGAATATAAGCGCCAAGTTGATACTGAGAACTGTCTTCAAAAAACTTTCGCTCCTCTCCAACTGAGAAAGGATTATTTACTCCGCCCACACTAAATGAGTTAGGAAGATTAATACCAACCTTTGAATCATTGTACTGATTATCAAGACCGATATAAGTTTTGTAAGTGGGAGTCCATTCGTTAATTATTTCTGAGCGATGAGAAATGACATTTGCATTTATATCAAGAAATCGACCGTTAATATTAACAAGAAGATTATCTCGACCTATGGCCACAGAGTGGTCCATTTTAGATTTGCCAGATATCTGAGTTGTTAATTGAGGAATAACTCTAAAAAATTCTGTTCTATTATAAAATTCCCCTCTGAGTGCCGGATCATTATTAGCGGCTTTGCTCAAAATGAGTTCTAGTTCGTCTTTACTTGCAATAAAGGTTGTTTTGAAAACATTATTTTCATTGAGCTGATTTTTATAAATTCCAGTGAAGTCGTAATAGGTTGGAGCAGCAGTCAGTTCAAAATCCTCATTATCTTTGGCGACTTGTTTTAAAACCTGGCCAATATAACTATAGCGTCCGGCCACGAGAAAACTTGAGTGGTCGTTAATGGGACCTTCGACAAGACCTCCTGAATTAAGAAGATCAATAAAGGCCATTCCGTGGATGCGATCCTCTTTAGGGTCTTTAGTGGTCAGTCCGATAATACCACCTATGGCCCGAGAGTATTCAGGTCCATAACCACTTGGGAGGAGCTCAACTCGGTCTACGGCCTCAGGAATAATCACACTTGAAAGTCCACCAAAGTGGAAGACCAAAGGAACTCGATGTCCGTTAATCAGGTAGCCTGTATCATCAGGACTCGCTCCCTGAACAATGATTTGAGCACTGGCGCCATTTTGTGCCACTCCTGGAAGATTCTGAGCGGCACGGACAGGATCACCGCCAAATGATCCAGGGGCCTTTAAAAATTCTTCTTGGGTTAGTGTTTGAGACTGATCATCACGTTTATCGACTTTGCCTTTAACGGTAGTCTCAAAACTTGTGTAGAATTTTTTTTCAATATAGAGATCAAGTTTGTTATTGGCAGAACATGATAAATTTTTCTCAAACTTATTATAACCTGAGATGTTAATGATGACGGAACATTCTCCCTTGGGAATATTTTCAATTTTGAATTCGCCCTTAGAATTAGTTATAGCTTTCATTTTAGAGGGAAGAATAAACACATTCACATCAGAGAGATTTTTGCGAGTTCCTTTCTCATAAATATTACCTTCAAGTGTGATAGTCTCTTGAGCAAAAAGTGAAAAAGAAAAAAGACTTAAAAGAAATAGTAACATTTAGTACTCCAACTCAAAACGTAAGGTATACCTAATCCTGACGGCCACAGGGGCGCCGTCAACAAGTGCAGGTTTGAAGCGAAACTTTCTCATCGCTTCTACAGCTCCTTGCTTAAAAATATCTAGACCTTCAATAACACTCACTTGTCTGACATTACCGGAAGAATCGACCAATACATCTAAAACGACTGCCCCTTCGATTTGCTTCTCTCTGGCCTCTTTAGGATAGTTGGGTCTTACTTCTGAAAGAACGACAGGCATTTCCGAGACGAGATAATCTTCAGTTGGCGTAGGGAGAGAATCAACATCTGAATCAAGCAATACCTTGTTATCTACTTCCTTGGCCAAAGTGTTTCCTCGTTTGGCATTCACTGCTTGATCATCACCTACTGATTCATCAGTATAGGACTGACGACTGGCCCCAAAAACTTCTCTTACTTGATTTTTTTGAGATTCCTCTTGTGGCGTATTGACCGATTTTAAAACAACTTGAGGCTTCTCTTTAATTTCTGCAAGATTTTGAACTTCTTCTGGCATAGTGATTTCGATCGGAACCTCAATCATTTCAGTAGGAGAAAGATTGAGCTTTGTCACAAGTAAAAAGAAAGCTACTAAGAGTGCATGAATGAGCAAAGAGGATTGCCATGGTCTTAAACCATCATTCATTTGATCTCATCCTTTACTCGTTCTACTTGAAGGGCAAAACGATTTAAATTGTTTCTTTTGAGAAGATCAATAAACCGGACGACGTCTCCATGCTTAGAATCAGTGTCAGCACTTATCAAAAAATTAGTGTCAGGAGATTCTTTTGATATTTTTTGAAGTTCAGCACTAAGTCCTTCACTGCTTAAGAGCACTCCATTGAATAGGATCTGGCCTTCTTTGGTAATGGCCACCCCAATAGAAATAGTTTTAGCACTTACGTCAGAAGTTAATGTCTTAGGAAGATTAACCTTAAGACTCTCTTTTACCATCACCGGTGCAGTGACCATAAAGATAACGAGCAAGACTAAGACTACATCCACAAAAGGAGTAATATTGATCTCATTAATTCCATCCCCAATCTCATTAGGGTCAAAACTTTTTCCGGCCATGACTAATCCTTGTAAGCGATAAAAAGATCTTTCAGCGCAGCGGTCTCATTGAGAATGAGACGAACTTTACGTGAGTAATAGTTAAAACTAATAACAGCAGGAATAGCGACCACAAGACCAACGGCGGTTAGGATCAGGGCCTCAGCTAAAGAGAACATCACACTATTGGTATTACCTGTTCCCTGAGAAAGCTCTCCGAAGCTAACAATGATTCCCATGATTGTTCCTAAAAGACCAATGAAAGGAGTTGTTGAACCAAGAGTTCCTAAAACAGGCAACCCTTTTTCTAACTCACTTTTTTTATGAGTAACAAAGGCATCAAACACTTTTTCAACTTGTTCAGAACTTTTTTGCTGAGTCAACTCTTGAAAAAGTTCTCCTATAAAAAATTGCGAGGTGAGCTCTTTGAAGTTTTTAGACCTGATGCTTTTTTTGAAGTCATTGAAAGGAATATCAAGTGTTTTATAAAACCTACGTCTTTCAATAATAATTGAAACTGACCAGATAGAGAGAATGATGAGAATGAGAAAAATAAGTCGAGCTAGCCATTCTATAACCGTAATCCAGAGCATAAGATTCTCCTATTTGTTAATAGAAGAATCCTATGTCGTTGGATTTAAAATGTCAGTGTTTTAATTGATGGATGAGACTAAGTAAGATCTGCCTTGTGGGAGATACTTTTTTGGGACAACGCTGACTTTAATCCCCTTTTTTAAGGCCATTTCGACCAGATCATCCAGAACATCATCATCGTTAATGTTTTGTTGTGCCCTGTTAACAGTCGCAAGACCTGTCTTGTTATCAATCTCACCAAAATGAAGGTCATCGAGTGAAACACATAAATGATTGATTTCACCACCCATAATAAGTGTTCCCAGGTCCTTGAGTTCAATTTCCTCTTGCTCTTTGAATTTTTTAATCTTTGATAAGTAGCTATTATTAACTTTTTCTTTAAGACTCATTCTTAAACTCGATAAAGCATTCTCTGGACTGAGCGAGGCGAAAGACTCATTAAGCTTGATTTTCGGAAGATCGATTTTTGTCCAGTGCTTCATATTCTCAAATGGAGTTTTATCTACACCTGAGAAGCCGATGCTAAATGTCTCATCGTTAATCGCAATCTTAATTTCATGCAATAAGAAATCAATAAAATCATCTAAATCTTCTTTTTCTAATTCATCTATCCAAGCCTTGTTGATTGTGGCAAGTGGAGGGAGATAACTATCAATCACATAGTCATGAGTTAATCCTACTTTAAATAGGCTCACTCCCTGCTCATTGACATGAAGAAGTAGGGAATGAACGCTTTCATTAGAAGCAGCTATCAGTGGTTTTATGTGAAAGCTATCAGCTACAATAAATCGTGGCTCCATTTTTATCGGCATAGGAATGAAGGTTGTGACCCCGTCATGGTGATAGATGGCCAAACTAAGTGCTCCTTGCTTCGTGAAGTGATTCCAATTTGGGATTGCAATGGTACATGGAGGACGATTATTTTTAATCAGCAATCCGTTAGCCCCTTTCACAAGGGATAAGAATATCTTTTCAACTGGAATCTCAGTTGATCTAAGAGGCACAAATAGAGATATGAAAGTTCCATCTACTTTTACTCTCGAATTTAATGTTTTAATTTGTTTAATATAAGAATTTTGCATTTTTTTTCTCCGGTTAAATTAGATTATCATCTTGTTCGGTGGATAAAGTCTCTTTTCAGAGCTTGTTCATCCATCATTGGGCCCAAGGCCGCAGGTTTATAATCGAGCTTATTTTGTTTGGTAGTTGAACAAGCAACCATAAGAAACATCATAAGCACAGTTGTTACAGGTAACATAGTGACTCCGTTTGTTATTAATGGTCTTGCTCTTTATATCTTGGCCGGGTTTAGCATAAACCGTGATGACGACCTAAAAAACCTTTATGGCGAGCTACTCCCCACAAGTAGATTATCGTCTAGATAGTAGTATTGATAAAATAGATAATATTGATGTTTAGAATCGTTTTAAACGATATTTTTTACGGGCCTAAAAGGTCTGAATCTCACTTTGAGATACCGACTAAAACTTGCCCCTGCAAACTCAAGGTATTGGTCTGTGACCAATGTCGTAAAGTTGTTACCAATCTGGGTGAGGTTCACGTCTCTGAGTCGCCATGGAGCATGCTCGACAATACCTTGATACGTTTTATCTCCATTTTTAGTAAAAAGAGAGTATCTCTCTGTGGTCCAATGATCAAATTCATTGGATCTGCGTCGTTTAAGAATCATGGCCCTTAAACTAAAATGATAATCGGCTCTTTGATGATCAAACTCATAATACTCTTTTGTCACCTGGGCTTTAATCTTTGAGTATCTATAGGGGAGATGAAAAAATTGACGTGCAATTATTTCTCCAAGTTTTGAATCAGTTTCCAGGGTGAAAAAATAGACTCCTTTAACTCCATTAACCTCTACATAAGTTCTGATATTAAGTTCCCAGAGCTTTGAAACCTTGGGTACTGAGGGAAGAAAGGGAAAACGAATCCCTTCCATGAGAAAAGGAACAATAGAGATGACTGCTTTCCCCTCATGAAGATCAAGTTTAAACGGGACAAGATGAGCTATGAGACGGGGATCAATTTTATAGTGAATGAAAAACACATTTTTCCATTTTTGTTCAATAATCCATCCCTTGGTTTGAAGAGAGAGGGCCCAGAAAATAAAAACAAACTGAAAAAAAGTTCTTCCCCATAACAGTGCTGGGCTTTGAATTCCAAAAATCTCTATATTCATCAAGGCGACATAGATGTGGACAGGAACGAGGATAAAAAAATACAAAGCCACTATCTTTGCTGACATGTCCTGAGTCTTTTTTCTGATCAAACCGACGGCAAGAATGATTTCTAAAATACCTGTAAGATAAATGACCTCATAAGGGAAGCTTATGAAAAGGGGAATGGCCGGAAGAAAGACTTCAGGCCTTATCAAGTGGACTAGTCCTGCCACAAAAAGGATAAAACTAAGAGAGAAAAGTTTTATCACGTTGATACTTCTGTTTGAGAATAAGAAAAAAAGGGATCCACCAAATAAGGTCATTGAAAATAATATTAATCCCAAAAGCTAAAGGGAATCTGTTCGTTATAAGTGCTTGAGCAAAACCGATAGGGCCAAAAATCTTTCCTAAAAATCCAACAAGCACAATAGGGTAGTGCTTGATGGGATCTTGAGCTGCAAGCCAATAACCAACTCCGTAGACTCCAACAATCATTCCCACACATTGCCATATCTCTGGGTAATTAGGCCTTTCCATTCCGAAGAGATCAAAAAACTGCAGAGGGAAAAGAATAACGAGTGCTCCCCAAATAATATTATAAATGGCAGCTAGTTTTAGTGTGATCATTTAAGCTCCTCAAGAGTGGCAAATTCAAGCATCTTTACGTGTGTGGCTTCGAGGTCAAGTTTAGGAGCTACACCGGCCTTCTTCGCTTCAAGCCATCTTAAGGCACACAAACACCATTTATCACCAGGCTTAAGGCCCGGGAATTGATATTCAGCTCTTGGGGTCGAGAGATCGTTTCCCCGAGATTTAGTGAAATCAAGAAATTCTTGGGTGACTGTAGCACAGGCCACATGAGTACCGTGATCAGAGGGACCGGTTTGGCATAGTCCGTTCCTATAGAATCCAGTTTTGGGATTATCACAGCACTTTTTAAGTTCTGTCCCGAGAACATTAGACATTGTAGCACTCCAGAGAAAATTTGAAAATAATAGGATAAAAATAACCATGTAATGAACTTACTTGATTTAGAGGAGAAGGGGGCATAGACAATATTTCTACAGTCTTTATTTTTAGAGAAAACTCGTCGATAAATGAACTCATGAAAAGAATCATTGAATCTTCAGTCTTAGCGTTCAATCTCTCTAAAACATTGGTTTATTCTATTGAATATCGCATGCTTTACGGTCTTTCTAAAGCATTCTCTTTTGCAGTAAGGCCTCCTCGCCGCGAAAATGATAAGGAGCTCATTGAGTACCTAAAATCCAAAGTCATTAGTATTCATAAGAAAGATGCTTCTTACATAGCCGATGGCATTTATCCGGCCGAAGTTATTATTCCTAAGGCGCCTAAGAATCATCTCAAGAACCTTCCTCGTCTTCTTTTTGACTCACTAAAAGTATCTCGTCGTCGAAAATTAAATAAGAAAAAGGATCTTGAGGATATTGATGAGGTCAATCAAGCACCAGATTATTTAAAAAGAAATTATCATTTCCAAACTGATGGTTATTTTTCAGATGAGTCTGCAAAACTTTACGAGCACCAAGTCGAAGTTTTATTTTCAGGAACAGCTGCTCCCATGAGAAGAATGCTCATCAAAATGATTAAAGATCGACTTCCTTTAGGACGTCCCTTGAAGATTCTAGAGCTTGGAGCAGGAGTGGGAACCGCCACAGTTGATTTTGCTAAAAGTTTTGATATTGAATCCTACACTGTCTCTGATATTTCTGGACCTTACTTGGAATTGGCCAAAAAAAGACTGTCTGGGAAATTTGAATTTGTAAAAACTGCCGCAGAAGATTTGCCTTTTAAAAATGAAGAGTTTGATCTTATCTTTTCTGTT
Organism: Bacteriovoracaceae bacterium; assembly: GCA_049241565.1. GTDB lineage: Bacteria > Bdellovibrionota > Bacteriovoracia > Bacteriovoracales > Bacteriovoracaceae > DZBG01. The sequence continues at coordinate 9,116 of JBMLQL010000056.1, forward strand.
TATCTTTTTCATGAAATCCCACGATCAGTGAGATTAAAAATATTGGACGAGAGTGCACGAGTTCTTAAAAAAGGTGGAATGCTTGCTATTTGTGATTCAATTCAGAAGGACGATGATCCCAAGCTCAATCTTGTCGTAGATAATTTTCCTAAAGATTATCATGAACCTTTCTATAAGGACTATACTCTTTGGGATGCAGAGGAAGCCATTCATTCAGTAGGACTTAAGAATGTGAGCTCTCAGTTTGAACTGCTTTCTAAGTATTGGACTGCTTTTAAAGTTTAGTAGCTAATTGTGCGCAGCAAAGTCATTTCCTACTGTCCCTCTTGCGTTCATTATTTTAGACTCTTTTAATGAATAAACTAATGACTGCTGCCTTATTTTTCCTCGCTGCGGGGATTTTTACTTCTGTGACGATCTTGAGTGCCTATCAAATCCTTTTTGTGATAGCTGCCACTTATTTTACTTATTTAGCGATCAAAGAAGAGAATTATAAAATTCCTAAAAGTGCTTGGGCACTATTGGCCTTTTCATTTGTGGCCTTTCTTTCAACCACTTTGAATTTTGATGTTATCGACTCCCCAGGAAAAAGTTATGGACGGATAAAATATTATCTTATGGGCGTAGCTACGATTTTTGCCATGAGATATTATTTAAAGTCAGCTACTGAGAAAACACTCCAAGTCCTTATTCATATGTTTTTATTATCGATGGTTGTGGCCAGTGGTTACTGCCTCTATCAGCGCTTCTTTTTAGGGTATGATCGTGCGAGTGCTTTGACTGAGACCATGAGATACGGTTATGGAACAGGAATGGTTCTCACTATTCTGCTTGGTATCGTTCTTCGACCTAAAATTCTTAATTTTGTGAATCGTCCATTTCTTATCACGGCCATGATTTTTGGTCTTCTTGGTGTTTGGGCCACTCTTACTCGCGGAGCGATGCTTGGGTTTGTGTGTGCCGTTCCTTTTTCAATTTTCTTTGGGAATAAGAAGGCCGGAATTATTGTTGGGATTGTGGCCATCCTTGTTGTAGGAACTCTCGGCGGGATTTATCTCTTTGGAACTGGTGACTACGGCTCACGTTTTGTAAGTACGAAAAATAACGGATCAGATACTATTCGTCGTAGTCAGTGGCAAGCCGCTTACATTGCTTGGAAAGAAAAACCTATTCTCGGTTGGGGACTTTCAAATTTTTCATCTCAATTAAAGCGAATCAAAGTGCAGTATGATCTTGATCACAAAGAATACAATAATGCTCATTCACACAATATCCTTCTCGAAACAGCGTCTGGAACTGGACTCCTAGGTCTGCTTTGCTTTGTGGCCTGGCTAGGTCTATGGGCCTTTGAGATGTGGACTGGGCCTGCGGCACTTCGTGGTCTCATTGTGCCCTTTGGTGTGGCCATGATTATCTCCGGTCAGTTCGAAGTCATTCTCGATGCCAATAACTCCAGCCTGATCATGTTCGTCTATGGCTTGAGTGTTGTGATGAGGGAGAGACTCCAAAAGGTGCCAGCTACCTTTTGATCATAAAATGGGAGAAAATTTCCAAGGGAAAGGACATTTTCTCCACTCATCGGTTTTATAATCTCGTATTTTCAATCATTTAATTCCAACTCAAATTACGCTTAGTTTGCACAATCATCCTTAAAACAGAGGTCTTGTTAATTACACCTTTGAGGTGTAAAATAAGTGAGGAAGTGTGGATTTGATTAAGGTTTTCATCGATAAAAAAGCGAAGAAAGATATGGAGTCTATTCCATATTTTATTAGGGATAAGCTCTATCAGTGGATCGAACGTGTGGAGGTATTCGGTATTGATGAAGCAAGAAAAATTAAAGGATTCCATGATGAACCTTTAAAAGGATCTCGAAAGGGTGAAAGGTCAATACGTCTTAATAAAAGCTATAGGGCCATTTATACTGAGTCGATAGATAACCAAAGTTTTGTGATATTAATAATAGAGGTTCATAATCATGACTACTAATAGAAAAGAATCTGCTCGCATGAGCTTGGAAAAGATGGGGGCAAAAGAGACTACATTTGCCTCCCTAATGAAAACATATCGACTCACTGAAGATATGACTCTTGCAGAACTTTCAAAGAAATTAAAAATATCAGTGAGTCATCTTAGTGATATTGAAAATGAAAGAAAATTTGT
>JBMLQL010000057.1:0-44962 GCA_049241565.1 Bacteriovoracaceae bacterium
AATTAAAAATATCAGTGAGTCATCTTAGTGATATTGAAAATGAAAGAAAATTTGTAAGCATTGAGAGGGCCAAAGAATTTGCTCGTAGGTTAGGAGACAGTGAGAAATACTTTGTATTGATTGCAGTTAAAGATCTCTTAAGGAGAGCAGATTGCAACTATGAGGTTGAGTTGAGGGCGATTGGGTGAGGATATAAATTAAATCTCAGAAAGGAGGTGTTTTATTAATAATTCCTTTAATCCAAGGGTATTTTTTAAATCAAAGTCTGCAGGTGAGTATCCAGTCGAAATATAAATCTTTGTGAAGCCTATATCATATAGTGCTTTGGACTCAATCTCACCCTTCAGTGTATTTCCTAGATCCGAATCGACGGAATAGTTCCCTAAGGTAATATTAAAAAAGTTAAGAAAAAATAAGTTTTTAATTCTTCATAATAATTACGGATACTTAACAGGGGTGTATTTAAATAGCTGTATAAAATCCTTATATTTGATCCATGTAATTCATGCAGACTTTGATCTGAGTTCTCATTTTTCTGTTAAATACATTTCTAGAATAGACAATTTTTCTGCAGGCTATTTCGTAGATTTAGCCTGATTTGTAATTTGTAATTTCTCCAACTGGAATTTCTATGATTGAACTAATTGAAAGAATAAATTCATTGAATCTACGCGGCTCTCCAATTGAAGATAAAAAAGCAATTTTTATTGCTGAAAGGGAAGCCGAAAAAAGTCCTGTATTAAGTCTACTGTTAGATGATTTTATTCATGATCTTAAAAATGAAAAGATATTTAGTGTAATCAAGCAAAAAAAAACAAATATAATTTTTGGGAATTTCTCATGTTCTTATCATCCTTATTTAAACATTGAAGTGTGCTCAATCTTAGATGTTAGCCCTAGTTTAATAATAATTGAAAAGTTCAAAAATATACGATGTGTGATTCAAGAGGAAGGTACTGAAGGTATAAAAAACTCACAAGTAGTTGCTATCTTTCCTGAGAATTTTAAAGGTCATAAAGTAAATGAGAATGATCCCGTTTATTATTTTGTAAATAAGTTCTCTGATAGGCATTTAAAGTATACTCGACCTTTTTTGAAAGACTGTCGCTTTAATGATTTTTTTTCGTCCATTTTAGAAGTTAATACATGTGCGCTTTATAAATTTATTGCAAACTGGGTGCATTTACATGAGTTGTCGCACAGAGGAGGTGTTATGCCTATTCCTCTTTATTTAAAAGAAAAATCGGGTAGGTATTCCGCTGCAATGGAAGAGCTTAGGGCTGATCTTAGAGTGATTAGTTTCTGTTTATCTCAAGGAACTAATGAGGCGCAACTTACAGCTTTATATGTTTTCGCTGAGAGGCTATTGGCCTATCCTCTTTTTAGGAATAAGACGAACTTTGATTCAATCTCATCAGTTATTTTTTGGAAATATTTGAGGCAGACTGACTTCTTCTTGTCTCCAAATCTTAACATTTTAGAGCAAGAAGTTAATAATTTGATAGATCTACTTCATTCTTGCGAAGAAAAAGCCATGAAGCTTGGAACTTGTAATGAACGAAGATCGTACTTGAATGACTACTTTGAGGCTTATATTGGGAATCTTGATGAACAATTTGAGAATTATAAAAGTTTTTGGGAGATACTATGAGAACAGTTATCGTATGCGGTGGAAGTAAAGGAATTGGAGCAGCTTCTGCAAAAATTCTTATCAATAAAGGATTTAATGTTATTTGTGTTTCTCGCTCAACTGGAATGCTTACTAGAGATATTTTAGAAAATGAGAAGTTCAGATTAATTATATGTGATCTTTCTCGTCAGGATGAAAGAAGTTCATTAATCACTGAATTGGAGAAAATAGAAAATATTTGGGGGATTGTTAATAATGCTTCTGGACCATTGACGGGACCTTCAGAAAGTGCAAGCAAAAAAGAGTACTTACTTGCATTTGAAACTCACTTATTTGCGTCAGATGAAATTTTAAAAGCGATTCTTCCTGTTATGAAAAAAAACAAAAAAGGAAGAGTTGTTAATATTATCTCTGTGACAGCAAGGGTTCCATTAGAGAACATGGGGGTTTCCAACACCCTTAGAGGTGCTATGTTAAACTGGTCTAAGACTCTTTCTAAAGAACTTGGGAAGCATGGAATAACAGTGAATAATGTCCTTCCTGGATATACAGAAACGGAAAGGCTGATCGAAGTTATTGATGGCGTCTCAAGTAAGATGGGTATTGAAAAAAGTGAATACTCAAATAAATTAATAAGTCAGATTCCAATGAATCGCTTTGGACGTCCCGAAGAAATAGGAGCTGTCGTAGGTTTTTTAATAAGTGATGATTCATCATTTGTGAACGGTGTGTCTATTCCTGTTGATGGCGGGTGGACACCATGTCCTTAAAAACGAGCGAGTTAATTGCAAGGTCATTACCTGTTGCTCTTGGATATCTTGCGTTGGGATTTACTTTTGGAGTCTTATTTAGTTCTAAGGGTGGTAGTCCTTTCGAGGCTTTTATTATTTCTTTATTATGCTTTGCTGGCGCAGCTCAGTTTGTTGCACTTGAGTTTTATAAATCTGACTCTTCATTTATTTTTATGATTATTACAATTTTTTTATTAAACCTGAGACACGTTTTTTACGGGTTAAGACATTTGTCTCTTTGGAGAAGAGGAGTATCTCAATGGTACTTGTTTTTAGCTTTAACAGATGAGAATTATGGGATGACGAATGTGTACTCTAAATCTCAATTGACTCAAAGTGAATGGGTAAAGGTTTTTGGACTGAATCATTTCTACTGGGTTTTAGCTTGTACCATGGGGGCATTGGTCCCTGTCTCAGTAATGGATTATATAAAAGGGGCCGACTTTTCTCTCGTTGCTCTTTTTATAGTTATTTTTGCAAGCGCAATTAAATCTAAGAGGATATCGGGAGGGGTGTGACTAATTTTGACAAAATGACTTTTATTGCATCTCTGCTCTTGGCAACACATTCAACAAGACTTCTGCCGTTGGTTTTTAAGCGTCATGTCAGCAAGCTTTTGAATAAAAGGTTTTTTAAGAATCACCTTGGTGATTTGATAATTTTTTTTTTGATAATCTACTGCTACAGAGACTTTGGCATAACATCGGAATATTTGCTGCGGTTAACGATGGGAGCAATAGTGTTTATAATTCAGTGGAAAAAAGATAGCGCCTTGCTGAGTATCTTCTTGGGAACAGGGTTTTATATGCTAGGAAGAATAATTGTATGAAGATATTTGTATTTTTTCTATTTCTATTTTCGAAGAGTTTAATGGCAAATGATAATACTTTAAAAATTTGTCTTACTGGTTCTACAGAGAAGACGATTCCTAATTATGGAGAAGCTTTTGTCAATGGAGCAAGGCTTGCGATTAGCGAGTTGAGCGATCCCGTAAAGAAAAAGATAGAATTAAAAGTTCACTATTATGATGTTACGCCGCTCGCTGCCTTAGATGAGCTTCAAAAAATGCGAAAATCAGAATGTGATGCCATTATAGGGTTTAGTACAGGTAATGATTTGTTAGCGATTGAAAACGATTTAGCAGAAAAGCCAATCTTGACGATGTCTATTTATGGAGATCCAGTAGAACGGTATGAATCAACTAATTATTTGAGAACATTACAGCCCAGTGCTAAGCATCTAGCCTCACATCTTTTCAAAAGCCTTCCTGTAAAAATAAAGTCACATCATCGTGTCCTTATTGTTACAGCTTCCGATCGATCAGAAATGCTAGAGTATAAAAAATCGATCGAACCTTTAATTCTCGAGAGAACAAAAGATGTTACCAATGTAGCAGTTATTGAGCAAACACATGATTTATCAGAATTCAGGAAAATCTTATCCAAGAACAATAGATGGGACTTTCTTGTTCTTCTTACACGTTCGCTGGTTGCTGCGAGGGTAACAGATGAAGTGTTAGCAAATAGTAAAATGAAGAAACCAATAGTCCTTGGAACAAAGTATTTTGGGTCTAGTGAACTTCCTGCTTATCTCAACTTTTTAAAAAATAAGAATGTAGAAGCTTATTTTTCAAGACAGAATTGCATGTGTAATAATTCTAAAGAGTTTGTAACATTTGTTACTAAGTACTTAGCCATGTTTAAGAGAGAGCCAATGCTCATAAGTGTAGATACTTATGATCTTGTTAAATTTCTGTCCTTGTCAGTAGGGAAAATAAGTAAGATTAATTCAAGGTCAATAGTCGATTATTTTAATTCTTCAAAAAGAGTTTATTTTGGGGTTGGGACGATGAACATCTTACCCGGGTTACAGATAAAAAATAAAAGAGAGTTTTTGATCAAGGTAAGCAGTACCGGCTATGAGAGTATAGAATGAGTTTGGCTAATAGGATATTAAGATTTTTAGGCCTTAGCTTAGTTGTACAAATTTTTGTACTTGGGGTTTTGGGGTATTATGTCTTAAACAACAAAGATCAAAGTCTGCCTCCATCTATTGTTCAAAGCCTAACAAATGTTGACCAAAAAATTTTAGAAGGTGTAGCGTTTCAGCATAAGGTAAATAATGAAACTGCTCGAAACCTTATAGCTTATGAACTTTTAGAGTTAAATCGTGTTGATGATGTTGAGTTTTTGCAAATTGATTCTTTGAGATCATTAATTCATCGCTTAGAGTTAAAGTGTCGAGAGGTAGAAGGTTTTATTAAGTTATGTGTAAAGCCTAGCAAAAAATATGTTGTTTCTTTTGTCCCTGTAAAAATTCAGAATAATGTAGTGGGGTATTTAAAGTTAGGGAAATCGCTTAATAGTGCTCTTGTGACTTCTAAAGATATCTTTATTGTTGTCGTAACTATTATAACTTCATTCGTATTAAATTTATCATTCATCTTTGGTTTTTGGTTGTTTTATTTAAAGCCTGAATTGCAAAAATTGATTCTTGTTATCCGCTCAGGTGTTCCAGATGATTCAATACGTTCATTAGAGTATATAGAAATTCAGAAGAAAATTGTAGAGAACTATAAAAGGATTGGCGAGGCAGAAAAGGAAAGAATTTCGCTTGAGAAAGCGGAGGAGAGAGAACAAATTTTTAAACAGGTTGCTCATGATGTTAGGAGTCCCTTAACTTCGCTTGAATATTTTGTACGAAATTCATTAGTTAAGCTTGCTGAAAATGAGCGATTAATCGTAAAGCAATCAATCGAACGAATTATTGATATCCTAAGTACTCTCGGTGGCAGGAAAGACGCAATAAGAGACATTGAAAAATGTGAAGTCATGGATGCTCTTTTGAAGAGGATAGTTTCAGAAAAAAGAGTTGAGTTTGAAATGCAAAGAAATGTTCAAATAGATTTTGTCAATAATTTACCTTATGGCGTTTTTGTGAAAATTTGTAAACCGGATTTCTATCGAGTAATGTCTAACTTGATTAATAACTCTGTTGAATCAGTAGTTCCGACCAAAAAAAACGAAATAGTTATAACAACTAACTTAAATAATGAAAGGTGCTTCATTTCCATAAGAGATAATGGAAAAGGTATTAGTGAAGATCGTTTGGCTAAAGTATTTGACTACGGAGTAAGTTTTGACAAGCCCAATGGTACTGGTATTGGTCTTTCATATGCTAAAGATACAGTTAGCAAATATGGGGGAGATCTTAGAATTCAAAGTAAAGAGGGTGAAGGTACAATCGTTTCAATTTCTCTTCCTATTGTAAGTCCACCGCGCTGGTTTAAGCCATCATTGGCGATTCAGTCAAAGAACATTTGTATAATTGATGATGACCAGTCAATTCATTCTATTTGGGATGAAATTTTAGCTCGATTTGATATGAATATTGTTCATCTAAATTCCTATGATCAATTTAGAGAATGGTTAACAAAAATAAATTCGGATGATTATATGTTTTTATTTGATCTCGAATTAATTTCTTCGGAAGTCGATGGTATCGAAATTATAAAACAGTATAATTTAAATGATAGATCTACGCTTGTTACAAGTCACTATGATGATGATGATGTTCAGAGAAGAGCTGAAGCTTTAGGTGTAAAGATTATCCCTAAAGAGGCTGCTGCGAATATAAAAATTGAATTAGTTTCAAAAAGAACTGAGACAGTAGTCTTAATCGATGATGATAAAATTATGCATTTTCATTGGTCGTTATATTGTCAAAAGAATGGAGTGTCATTCAAAGGATTCAAAACTGTAGATGAATTCCTCGAAGAATCCTTTTCTTTTGATAAGGATGTCAAAATTTATATCGATTCAAATCTTGGAGATGGTTTGAAGGGTGATATCGAGTCTGAGAGAATTTATCTGCAAGGTTTTTCAAATTTATTTTTGGCTACAGGGTATCATGCCGATGACATCGAAAAACCATCGTGGATAAAAAAGATTTTTTCTAAAGACCCTGCGTGTATTTGGTCTTAAATCTATATTTAACTTTATGTACTAAGATCTCCCCCCCCCCCCCTCAAAAACCTACTGCCACCTCCCTCTGAATCTGGTATTATTTGGCCATATTTAAGGAGCTTTTATGAAACTAAGCGTTATTGGAACGGGTTACGTAGGTCTTGTGACTGGAACTTGTTTCGCAGAAATGGGCCACGAAGTAACTTGTATCGATATTGATGCGGCTAAAGTTGAGCGCATGAAAAAAGGCGAGTGCCCGATATACGAGCCAGGTCTTGAAACGATGATGCAGGCCAATTTCAATGATAAGCGCCTTCACTTTTCTACCAGCTATGATTCAATCGCAAAATCAGAAGCCGTTTTTTTAGCAGTAGGGACTCCATCGTCTGATGATGGTTCTGCTGATCTTAAATATCTCTTCGCAGCTTGTGACAATCTTGTTCCATTTATTCATGATGGACTTGTAGTTGTTGTGAAATCGACAGTTCCAGTTGGAACAGGAAATAAACTTCGCGAATACATTAAAGGTAAGACGACAAAGAAATTTTTTGTTGTGAATAATCCTGAGTTTCTTAAAGAGGGCTCGGCCGTTGAGGATTTCATGAAGCCAGAGCGTATCATCATCGGTCATCTTGAAGCTGAGGCAGGAGAGAAGATTGAAGAGCTTTATGAGCCATTTAATCGTCAGGCCAAGCGTACGATTCGCATGTCGAATCTTTCAGCGGAAATGACTAAATATGCAGCAAACTGTTTCCTCGCAGCAAAAATTTCATTCATGAATGAGATTGCTCGTCTTTGCGATATTATGGGAGCAGATGTTGAAGAAGTTCGTCACGGTATCTCTACTGACTCACGAATCGGATCTCAGTTCTTGTATCCAGGTCCTGGTTATGGTGGATCATGTTTTCCAAAAGATGTTAAGGCCCTTGAATATACTGCCAAACAAAATGGTCTTACTCTTCGCCTTGTTCAGGCCACTGAAGAAGTGAATAAAGAGCAAAAGAAATACATGGTAAATAAAGTGAAGAAGCACTTTAATAACGATCTTAGAGGTAAAACGTTTGTAATCTGGGGAACGGCATTTAAGGCCAATACAGATGATATTCGTGAGACACCAGCGATTGAAACAGTGAAAGAACTTCATGCTGGCGGAGCGAAGATTCGCTTCCATGACCCTGAAGCTGCAGACAATTTTGAAAAGCTTATGAATGAAATGAGTATTCCTGTCGATCAGTTTGAGAATAAATATGATGCTCTTAATGGAGCTGACGGGCTTATTGTTCTTACTGAGTGGAAGCAGTATCGTGCTCCAGATTTTGAGGAGATTAAATCTCGCTTGAAAGTTCCAGTGATTTTTGATGGACGTAATCTCTATAATACAAAAAAAGTTTTAGAGAACGGCTTTACTTACTACGCTGTTGGAAAACGCATTCTTTAATTTCTTGTCTCATAAGGTGCCAGCTACCTTTTGGTTGGCACCAATTTCATATCCGAACTATTTCTAGGTCTCCTCTAAAAATCATTTACTTAATCCCCTCGTAGCCCCTATGAAATCAAATAGTTGTGCTTCCTTGAGATAGTGGCAGACACTATGGTATTATAAAGGGGTAGGGTTATGGCCCAGTTTATCTATGTTCAGTGGTTAGTAAAATTTTTTGAGTCTCGTGAGTTTGATTTTGAATGGGATGAAGGTAATAAATTTAAAAGTATAATAAAGCACGATGTGAGTAACGAGAACTCAGAAGAAGTATTTTTTGATGAGGACATTCTAATACTTGGCCAACAAGTTTCTCCAGTATCTCTCGAAGAGAGATTTGGAATTATTGGGAAAACAATGGATGAGAAAATTTTATTTGTGAACTTCACATTTAGAAATTTGAAGATAAGGATCATCAGTTCTCGATTGGCCAGTAATAAAGAAAGAGGTATTTATGAAAAAAGTAAAAGATGAAAAATTTTATGTTATGCCTGCTGGCCCTGAATATGATGAACTCGAATTCGATGTCGAAAAGTCTCTCGCTGCTCGAGAAGAAATGAGAGCAAAAAAAAGACCTACAAGTGTGGCCCTTGATGAAGGGACAATTAATGAGCTTAAGGCCCTGGCAGAAGTGAAAGGGATTCCCTATCAGGTACTCATGAGAAGCTATATTCTCGAGGGGCTAAGAAAAGATAAGAAGGCTACTTAGGCCTTATCTATAATTCTTTTTAAGATCTCAAGATTATGGGCGGAATCAAAACGCTCTTTAAGGAGCTTCACTCCATTTTGAACAAACTTTTCTTGATCAGCTTTGCTTTGAATAAGAGCTTTTACTTTTTCAGTAAGATCCTCAGTATCAAAAGGCTTAGCGAGAAGTCCTGTCTCACCATGAATAATAATTTCAGGATTTGAACTTACATCAAAGGCCACAATAGGTTTTTGAAAATAAAGAGTCTCAATGAGAGTATTGGCAGAGCCTTCAAATTTTGATGAGAAAACAAAAATATCAATTGAACTCATGAAACCATTAATGTCGTCTATATGACCCAGAAGCTTCACTTCGTCTTGGATATCGTGCTCACGACAAATTTGAATGAGATCGTCTTTAAGTTCACCCTCTCCAGCGATTAGAAGTTTTACTTTAAATCCGTCTTCTTTGAGATTATGAACGAGATCGAGAAGGTACTTTTGTCCTTTCTGATCAACAAGGCGACCAATATTACCTAGGACTATTTCATTCTCCTGACGCTGATAAAGCGGAGCTTTGGGGATGAGAGGAATACTAGTATCAACTCCATTATAAACCAGAACAATTTTTGAAGTTGGAAACCATTTCTTATTGGCCTCACTCAATGAGCGAGCGATCTCTTGGGAGTTTACAATGACATGAGTGAGAACTTTTTTAAAAAGAAAACGATTAAGCCATGTCTTACGAAGGGGATGAGGCATCCCACGACGATAAATAATGTTTTTAACACCGGCCAGCTTCGCCGCGATTCCTGCGACCTTTAGATCAGAGGGGAGATTCATAATAACAGTATCAACTTTGTGAGATTTGAAAATACTGATAAAAAAGAGAATCTTAAACGGATTGAGAAAACTGAGATTAGTAATATAGCTTGAAACGACAGGGAGACCTGACTTTTCAGCTTTTTTAAAGAGCTCTGAGCCTGTGTTCGTCATAAGAAAAGTATCGTAGTCCTGTCCTCTGAGATATTGGCATGTGGTAAAATGCCATTTCTCACCACCACCCCAGGCCCTATTGGTATTTACAAAACAAACAGATTTTTTATTCATTCTCCTACTTTAGCCGTTTTGTTCGACTTTGATAAAGGAAATTTTCAGATCAGGTTAGTCAGGCATCCTTTCATTGTCTGTCCTCCCTTTGCCGAACACTTTCTGTTCTCGATAGAATGTCGAGATGAAAAATCTAATGCTTATTTTAATACTTGTTTCAACAGCAGGCTTTGCTCAATCTACTCGCACTCAAACTCATGAACAGGCCTCAAAGGCTTTTGCTGAGTTGAATTTTTTTTATAAGGGTCGAGGGATGGCCATCTCTCCGGATATGATCAAACTTTATGAAGTGATGAGTAAGGCCGGTATCGGAATGAACGATCAGGGAATGATTGCTTCACGCTGGGGACTTCTCTTTAGAGAGAATAAAGCAGTGGGGATTTTTAATGAACCCTATGAAGGAATGGATGTCGGCGTACTTGGGTGTGTCGCTTGTCATTCAGGAAAAGCAGCGGGTGAATATATTATTGGCCTAGGTAATAAAAATATCGATGTTGGTCAGATTGGTAAGGATGCAAGTCTTGGGATGAAAATTTGGGGAGCAGCTCCTCGAAAAAATCCAAAATTTAAAGAACTTCACGCTAGATCAATGAAATTCACTTCTGGACTTGCTCAAAAAGAAGTTTCTAATTTAACTCAAGGTCTTGTTCCAACGTCACTTATTCGCTCGTGGTTTTATGAGCAGCAAGGAAAGACTCTTCCTAAAAATTTTCCACGAGGTCAAGTTAAAGTCCCTCATATGTGGGGATACGGTGAAAAAAGAAAAACGGGCTCATTTTGGGATGGCGAAGGTAATGGTGAGCTAGGTGGATGGGGAATTGCTGTCGAGCTTTACGCTGGTCAGACAGTTGAAAACGTCAGGGAGTATTTTGAAAAAGTCCATCATGCCGAGAACTATCTTGGTGATCTTCTTCCCCCTAAGTATCCTTTTCAAATTGATCGCCTGAAGGCCAAGCGTGGTGAGCAGGTTTATCAGCAAACTTGTATGGGATGCCATGGAAGTCATGAAAGGGATCTCAATGGAGATCCTATTTTTGAATCTCCAAAACATATTCCACTGACTGTGGTGAAGACTGATCCAGATCGTTTAAAGGCCCTGACTGAAGAGCTTTATCACTTGATTGAAATTAATCCACTCAATGATGTCATTCAATCAGTGAGAAAACCTACTCCAGGTTATGTGGCCCAAAAACTTTGGGGAGTTTGGTCACGATTTCCTTATCTCCACAATGGATCAGTTCCAACAATTTATGATCTTTTACTTCCTCCAGATCAAAGACCTAAACTTTTCTCTCTGAAAAACTCGGGTGAGAAGGAGAGATTTGATGAAACGAAGATGGGTCTCACTCAAGAAAAAATTTCTAACTTTGAGAGAAAATCTCGCCGTATTTATGATGTCTCAAGAGATGGTCAATCTAACCAGGGACATTATTTTGATAAGTTCAAGACTCTAACTGAAGCAGAGAGGTTGGCCCTTATTGAGTATCTTAAGACTCTTTAAGTGTTGTCTGACAAGTGTTCAGCTCTCCAGTGAGGTGAGTTGTGCCATAATGATTCTTTTTAGAGGAGTCTTATGAAATCTGGAAATTATGTCATCATTGGTGCTAGTCACGGAATTGGTGCCGATATCTTTAATAAGCTTGATGAATGTAGCACTGTTTATAGTTTTTCACGCACTCAAGGCCCTGGTGAATGGAGAGCTTGGGATCATAGCTCTGCACTAGAAGTCGACCATCTGCCAGAGGTGATCGATGGAGTTGTTTACTGCCCAGGCACAATCAACCTCAGGCCTTTCCATATGCTTAAAGAAGGCGATTTTCTCAAAGATCTTGAAGTGAATTATTTAGGGGCGGTAAAAGTTCTCCAGGCCCTTTATCCTAGACTTAAAAAATCTCCTCATGCCTCTGTGGTTCTCTTCTCGACTGTGGCCGTGCAGAAAGGCATGAGCTTTCATGCCTCAATTGCCGGAGCAAAGGGGGCCATTGAAGGTCTAACGAGAGCACTTGCTGTAGAGTGGGCGCCGACTATTAGGGTAAATGCCATCGCTCCCTCATTGGTTAAAACACCACTCTCAGAAAAGATTACAGCATCTGCCCAGGCCCTTGAGGCCACGATTCAAAAACACCCTCTCAAACGCATTGGAGAGGCCAGTGATATCGCGGAAGCTGCTGTTTATCTTTTAAGTTCTAAGAGTTCTTGGGTAACAGGGCAGATTCTCCACGTTGACGGTGGATTATCGGTTAACTAAACATGAAATTATGACATTTTGTCCTCCTTCGTCTAATATAAGCTGAAAGAGAAGGGGGATAAGTGAAACTATTAGTCACTGGTGGAGCAGGTTATATTGGCTCTCATGTTGTGAAGGCACTAAAGGGCCTAGGACACGACATTACTATTTATGACAATCTTTCCACTGGTCACAGAGAAGCTATTACTGCTGGCGAATTAGTTATTGGTGATCTCGAAGATGAATTGAAGCTTGATAGACTCTTTGGTCAAAAAAAGTTTGAAGCTGTTCTTCACTTTGCCGGATCAATCGTCGTTCCAGAAAGTGTTGTTAATCCTCTTAAGTATTATGCAAATAATACTTCCAACTCACTTCTTCTTCTGAGTCTTTGTAAAAAATTTAATATCAATAATTTTATTTTCTCTTCTACTGCAGCTGTTTATGGGATGCCAGAAAATGGTATTTGCAGTGAGTTGACACCGACATCACCAATAAATCCTTACGGAGAGTCAAAGCTGATGACTGAAAAAATGCTTAAAGATTTCAGTATGAGTTCTGAATTTCAGTATGTCGCTTTAAGATATTTCAATGTGGCGGGAGCTGATCCTGATGGATTGATTGGTCAATCTTTTCCTCAGGCGACCCATCTTATTAAAGTGGCCTGTGAAGCGGCTTGCTCAAAACGATCTTCCATTGATCTTTTTGGAACAGACTATAATACGCCAGATGGAACTTGTATTCGTGACTACATACATGTTTCTGATCTTGCTAATGCTCATGTCATGGCCCTTGATTACATCGCCAAGGGTGGAAAATCTCAAATTCTTAATTGTGGTTATGGACATGGCTTTAGTGTGAAAGAGGTTATCTCCAGAGTGAAGGCCGTGACGGGAGTTGATTTTAAAGTGAATGAAGTCCCAAAAAGAGCAGGAGATCCTGCCTCTCTGACAGCAAAAGCAGACAAAATAAAAGACGTTCTTGGTTGGAAGCCTCAGTATGATGACCTCGATTTCATCATAAAGTGTGCTTATAACTGGGAAAAGAACAGAAAATATTAGGTGTGAGTATGAAAAAGAAAGCCGTCGTTATTCATTCTGGTGGTATGGACTCAAGTCTTTGTCTTGCCTTAGCGGTGAAAGAGTTTGGTGCTGCCAATGTTCTTTCAGTTTCTTTTTCTTATAATCAAAGACATTCTATCGAAATCGAACGTGCTCAAAAAATTGCCGCTCATCTTCAAGTTGAAAATATTGTTTTAGAAATTAACTGCCTTTCAAAAATTACTCAGAATGCCCTAACAAATAAATCAATCTCTATTGATCATCCTCAAGGCCAAGCCCCCAATACCTTAGTGGTAGGACGCAATGGTCTCATGGCCCGTATTGCTTCTATTCACGCTGACTCTTTAGGGGCGAGCTGTGTTTATATGGGAGTGATGGAGTTAGAAGCCGCAAACTCGGGCTACCGTGATTGTTCGAGAAGCTATATGGATATCGTTGAATCGGCCCTTCGTCTTGATTTTAATAATCCGCAATTTGAAATCAGAACTCCACTTGTGAGTATGACAAAAAAAGAAACAATGGAGCTTGGGCATTCTCTTGGAGTTCTAGATTATCTTTTAGAAAATACAGTGACTTGTTATGAAGGAATTCCCAAAGAGGGCTGTATGAAGTGTCCGGCGTGCAAACTGCGTAATCAGGGGCTCAAAATTTTTACTCTTGAGCACCCTGAATTTCAATATTCTTATAAAAACGCGATTTTAAATCTTATTGCTTAGAGTGATTGAGTTTCAATCACGTCACTCCAAAGTGAAAGAACGATTTCTTTAAATTCTTTTGTCTCAGTTTCTTTGAAGTCCTCTTCTTGAATATAGGCCTCTAGATCAAGAACAACATCTTCCATTTCATCGATCAAATCAGCAAAGTCTTCATTCTCGCAAGAGTCCATGCTCGTTCCGGAAAGAGTAAGACCTGTAAGGTAGTAGTCTAAATTTTCCTGAGCATTTTTAAGAAACTCGATATCGTCTTTTCCTTCATCATCAATCAGTCTTGTCATTTCTTGCTTGAGATTTTTAGAAAGATTTTCCCACTCTGTTTTGAGTGGAGCTTCGAACTGAGGCTTATCTTCTGGTGCATGAACAAAAACTTCATCCATAGCGAGATTAAATGGCATTGGTTTTTCTGCTGTAAGAGCGCCAAGAAAGAAGGCCTTGATAAATTGAGTTTCCATTGAATGGTCCTTATTGAGATGAATAAATTTAGACAGTTGTAGTGAAATAAAGGGAGGTTGTACAGTGGAGCTTTGTCATTTTTACATGATCTCTACTCTGAAAAGTGGTCAGATGGTATAAATACCCCATGAAAAACGCAGTTTCAGTGTTTAATTTGATGTACCTTTCGGCCAAGATTGGCCTGGTTTATTACTTTTTCCAAGATTGGATTGCGGCCTTTATTTCTTAAAGGGATCCTCAAGATTTTCTCCGTTCTGAAGTCTCCAGATTTTTACCGCTCGAATAAAGACGTTAAAAGCGGCCATGGCCGAAACCACAAAACCATGAGTTCCATCTAAAATTCCAAGACGTAAAAAATAGTGACGAAGAAAGCGACCGAAAGGGCGGAAGAAAAGATAAAGAATTCCAATCTTCTTGCCTTGTTTTTGAAATTTCTGAAAACGATCCATGGCTCCCCAAGTGGTATAACGATCGGCTTTTTTCAGATAAGAAGTTAAATCTTTATAGGTATAGTGAATGAGCTTTTCTTTAAGAATACTGATTTCACCTTTTGACTCAATTTCAGCATGAACTTTTTTGTCTTGATACTTACATTCATCGCGCTTAAACAGACGAACCACTTTATCTGACTGCCAGCCAGAGTAATCGATTCTCTTTCCCATAAAATTATTGCGACGATAAATCCAGAAACCAGAATACTTAGTTTTACTGTTGATAGTGCTCTTAATTTCCTCAACTAGCTCTGGAGTAGGGCGTTCATCAGCATCTAATAGGAAAATCCAATTATTTGAGGCTTGAGGAATAGTCCAGTTCTTCTGAGAAGCAGAATAGCCATATTCACGCTGAAGAAGTCTCACCTGTGGGAAAGTCTTCACAATCTCCACGGTTTTATCAGTAGAGAAGGAATCGACCACAATAATCTCATCGCACCAAAGAACTGACTCAATGGCCGCCTTGATGTGCACTTCTTCGTTAAAAGTAGGGATAATTGCCGTGATCTTTTCCATAATTTCAGTATATTAGCTTAATTGCTTCCTATCGTACAGGTCAAAAATACCCCTAATATTGACCATGTGATGGTTAAAAATACCCCTAAAATTGACCTTTAAAACAGGATATTAATATGTTATATTGTGTGTATGAAAAGAAAGGCCCTCAAAGATCTTAAAAACTGGTTGGAGACGAAGGATCGCAGACCTTTAATTATTAGAGGTGCCCGACAAGTAGGAAAGTCTACCCTCGTCAGACTCTTTGCCAGTGAAGAGGGCCTAGAACTGCTCGAGATCAATTTAGAAAAAACAAAACTGCAGACGGTGAATAAAAGCTCATTTGAAATGAATGAGCTTCTTGATGAAATCCAATTAAAATCTAAAAAGACAATTCATTCAAAGACACTTATTTTTTTTGATGAAATTCAAGACTCACCACAATTATTGAAGTACCTCAGATATTTTTATGAGGAAAGACCAGAGCTCACGATTATTGCAGCAGGCTCTCTTCTTGAAATTGCTCTCAAAAAAGAAGATTTTAGTTTTCCTGTCGGTCGAGTTGATTTCTATCACTTGGGACCGATGAGTTTTTTTGAGTTTTTGAGTGCGACTAAAAATGATTTTCTTTTAGAAAAAATAAAAAAGCATGATTTTTCTGAAACAGTTATTTCAGAAGCTAAAAAAGCACTGACTTATTACTACTATATTGGTGGAATGCCTAAGGCCATTGATACTTATGTGCAAACATCGAGTATTACGACTGTTCGTGAGATTCAAGAACAAATTATTCAAACATATATCGCAGATTTTCCTAAGTATAATTCTCGTATTAATTTTGATCGAGTGGAGAAAGTTTTTTACTCCGTGACATCTCAGCTTGGTAAAAAAATTATTTATCAAAGATTAGATGAAACCTCTAAATCAAGAGACATAAAAAAATCACTAGAGCTCTTAGTCGATGCCAGAGTACTTATTCAGTGTCATCATACTGAAGGAAATAGCTCTCCACTAAGAGGTGAGATTGATGAAAATATTTTTAAACTCTACTTTTTAGATATAGGTCTATTAAATGCGATGATGAGATTGGATTTTTCACAACTCGACGATGACATGAGGCAACAGTTTAATACAAAAGGCTTTCTGGCCGAACAGTTCGTTGCTCAGCACCTGGCGTATTTAGGTAATGAAAAGCGCGGTCCAGAACTATATTATTGGCTAAAAGATAAAGGGACACAGAAAGCGGAAGTTGATTTTCTCATTCAAAAATCAACAAAGATTTTTCCTGTTGAGGTTAAGTCCACTTCAGTTGGTCACTTGAAGTCATTATTTTATTTCTTAAAAGAGAAAAAAATATCTGAGGCCTATAAGGTGTCTCTTGATTCTTATAAAAAGATAAAGGCCACCCATAAGATTCAGGAAAAATCGATTGAGGTCAGTCTAATTAATATTCCTCATTACGCTATAGAAGAGATATACAATTTATGAAGATCCTTATTATCCAAACAGCTTTTATCGGAGACACCATTCTTGCCAGCCATTTTGCGAGAGCTGTGAAAGAGCAATTTCCCGATAGCTCGATCCATTTCTTCCTGAGAAAAGGGAATGAGTCGGTGATTCAGGGACTCTCATCAGTAGATAAGGTTTGGGTCTGGGAAAAGCAGGGTGGGAAAACTCGAAACCTCATGAAGCTCATTGGGGAGATGAGAAAGTACGACTATCATGCTGTTTTTAATCTTCATCGGCATTTCAATTCTGGTCTAGTAACACTCATGATGAAGGCCGCTCACAAAATAGGGTTTAAGCAAAATCCCTTAAGCCTTTTTTACACAAACAAAGTAAATCATCAGATTCCTCATTATATTGATGAAAAGGTGCCAGCTACCTTTTGGCATGAGGTTCAGCGCAATCTTGAGCTTCTCAAAATTTTAAGGCCCGAGCTTCAGATTTCTAATGATTCAAAAAAATACAAACCCGAACTTCCTATTCAACAAAAGCATCTTGATAAAATTGCTGAGTATGAAAAAGTTGAAAGCTATTTTGTCATGGCCCCAGCTTCTGTCTGGTTTACGAAGGCCTGGAGTGAACATAAATACCGTGAACTTACCGAGCGTCTAGCGACGATGGGAGTCGTTTATCTTATTGGTGGACCTGGAGATTTTGACCTGTGTGAGCGAATTAGAAAAGATATTCCGCATACTGTGAATCTTTGTGGAAAACTTGGTTTATTAGATTCTGCGGCGTTGATGAAAAAGGCCCGCCGTGTTTTTGTGAATGATTCTGCTCCTCTTCATCTTGCGTCTGCGGTGAATGCTAAAACCACAGCGATCTTTTGCTCTACGGTGAAAGAGTTTGGTTATTTCACGCTTGCTGATGATTCAATTATTATAGAAACTCCTGAAAAACTTTCATGCCGTCCCTGTGGACTCCATGGACATAAAGAATGTCCACAAATGCATTTTAACTGTGCTGAAAAAATTCAGATTGAGACGGTGGTGAATACCATATCGTAAAATTCAGCACTTATCTCATTTGACGATCTTTTTCTCTGTATTATACAAAAGATGTAAAGGCATAGAATTAAGATGAAAAAATCAAAAGAAAAAAAAGAATTGATTAAAAAGACTCTAGAAAAATCTTTTTTAAAAGAAGATTGCGTAGAATGCTATTTTATTAAAATGAGCAAAGAATTTCAGGGGCATCAGCATAAAATTATATTCAAAACTCGCAAAAAGATATCACCAGAAAAAATTAAACAAGCTGATAAAAATCTAAAAATAGAAATAGATAAATCGATAGAACTATTTAGGTGGAGTGATATAATTGGTAAAGTCTTGCCTATATCAGCTGTGTACAAAACACCTTTTTTTGATTCAAGAAGTGTTAAAGTGTACAGCCCTTGGAGAGTCTGTCCCATTGGCTATCACTGGGTCAATCAGCACAATCGTCAAAAAAAGAATCTAGAGGATGTCGATCCTCATTGTAGAAGAAATCCCTCCAATAAAGATCTTATAAAAAGCGATGAAATAGATTTTATATCTCAGACAGATATATTCTTAAATCCGCCGGTTAAAGTTTCCAAGAAATCAATGGGACTGGATGGATTGTCTCTAGATAAGCAAAACCAATATGATGATTATATTTCAGGCTGGACAGCTTACTGGAATCATATATTCAAATTAGAAAAGC
This sequence comes from Bacteriovoracaceae bacterium, assembly GCA_049241565.1. Classification (GTDB taxonomy): domain Bacteria; phylum Bdellovibrionota; class Bacteriovoracia; order Bacteriovoracales; family Bacteriovoracaceae; genus DZBG01. The sequence continues at coordinate 18,290 of JBMLQL010000057.1, forward strand.
CACTTCATCCAAACTATGTGAAGGAATTAATTGCATCTGAATCTACGTTTAATTCAAAAGCCATGGCAAAAAACAATGACCCCAAAAAAGGGTGGGCCAGAGGTTTAATGCAAATAATAGAAAGTACTGTTCGTGAAATGAAGGGAAAAGATAAGGACTATCGTGATAACTTTGTTGATCTTGAGTATGATGATCATTTTAATCCAAACAGGAGTATTGCAGCAGGAGTGAGACATCTCTTTAGGAAAAGAGAAATTGCAAAATCCAAACTTAAAAGAGAGCCTAGTTGGTTTGAAGTGATAATGGATTATAAAGGTATGTTAAAAAGTAAAACAGCAAAGTCTGAAGAAATTAGAAATAATTTAAGAAGATATTTATCAAATATGGATACGAAGCTATGAAGATTTTTTTCTTTACTGTTTGTGCTCAACTTTTCTTTTCTTTTGTATATGCCGGACAAGATGAGGTCGCAAGATTTAACGATTATAAAATTATTATTTCAAGAAAAGAGGGGATGTTTGGAGATATAAAGATATTTAAAGAGAATAAAAAAGTATTTGAAGAAAAAGCTGAATATTTTTATTTTCTTCCAAATAGTTATGTCTCAAGTGAAAAGATTAATATTGGGGATGACATTAATAAAAATGGTATCTCAGATCTTGTCGTTTTAAAATCGACAGGTGGTGTTCATTGTTGTCAGTATCTGTATCTCTTTGAACTTGGTGATCAGCTAAAAAAAATACTAGAAATAGATGGTGGAAGTTACGGATTTAAATTTATTGATCTAGACGGCGATAAAATACCAGAAATTGAGTTTTGGGATTGGCCTATTGATGAACTATTCACATCCTTTGCTCTCTCATCGCAAGGTAAGGTCATCATGAAATATGATAAGGATCGATACAAGGTCGCCTTTTTTCTTATGAAAAAAAACAAGCCGTCTTCGATGGAAATCAAAAAGATTGAAGAAAGAATGAGACAATCTTTTAATAAAGATAGACATGAAGGAATGAGTATTATTCTTGAGATTATAATGGAATTAAGTTATTCAGGTCATCATAAACTAGCGTTAGATATTGCGGAAAGATCATGGCCTAAGGATAAACTGGGCGACTTTTTAGGTTTTAAAAAGAAACTAATGGATGCTCTAAATGAAAGCCCTTACTGGAGAGAATTTTCAAAGAATATCTAATCAGAAATATACTATTTAGTAATTTGGAGTAATCCAAAGAATATAGTGAAACAGGCAATCATCATAGAACCGAGGCGAATAGTGAGTTTATTACTCATCGTTGTAATATCAAATTTCATCTCATTTCTTAGATCTTTAATTTCTTGTCTGATTAGTAGACATTCTCTTTCTAAATCATGTTTGGTTGCAAACTCTTGATTCATAATATCCACCAAAACTTTTAGGGTTGTATTGGCCTGCTCTTTAGTGAAGCCACTCTCTTCTAGTTTCTCAGTATACAGCAAAAGATTAATCATATCGAACTCCTTTTTATAGTGTGATTTTGAGCAAAAGAAGTGCCACAGATTGATTTTGTAAACAGTTAAAATAACAAAGATCACCCAATGACTCAGGAAAAAATGTACTAACCAAAGGGAAAAAGTCATAATTCTATCTATGGAAAAATCAAAAAGACCCTCTTTTATCGGTCATTATAAAGATTTTATGGATGAAGATAACGCTCACTACGAAGGGAGTGACGAACTTCTTGCTATTGGATCAGCTGTAGGAAAAAAGCTAGGTCTCGTTAAGATCGGCATTCATATTGAGACAATTCCCTCTGGACGACGCACCTCATGGCCTCATGCTGAGAGTGAAGAGGAAGAGTTCGCCTTCGTGATTAAGGGAAAACCAGATGTATGGATCAATGGTGTTCTCTATCCACTGGCCGAAGGCGATTTTGTGGCCTTTCCTTCAGGCACAGGGATAGCGCATGTCTTTTTAAATAATACTTATGAGGAAGTCATTCTTCTTGTTGGTGGTGAAAAGACTAAATCTGAGAATAAGATTTACTATCCTATGCATCCGGCCCGAAATCAAAAGATGAAAGAGAAGGGATGCTTCTGGGAAAATCCTCCTCAGCAGACGATGGGAGATCACGATGGTGAACCTAAGCTTCCTCGTATTTCAGAAATTAAAATTGAAACCTCTCGTCTCATATTAAGAACGCTTAAAATGTCAGACGCCTCTTCTATTTTTGATTATGCTCAAAATGACAATGTGACAAAGCATCTTCTCTGGTCATCACATAAAACCCTTAAAGATTCAGAAAGCTTTATTAAAGATTATGCTTTCCCATCTTACATGAAAAACCAACCTGAGCCTCTTGGAATATGTTTGATAGAAAATCCTGATAAAGTTATTGGAACAGTGGGGGCATTCTGGGTCTCAGTTCCATCTCAAAAAATGGAACTTGCCTGTGTTCTTTCTGAAAAATACTGGGGACAAGGGCTGATGGTTGAAGCGATGAAGGCCATAAGTGATTATTGCTTTGCTCACTATGATGTTAAACGTCTTCAGGCCCAATGTAAGAGCGAGAATAGTCAGAGCTTTAAAATGCTCACTAAGATTGGCATGACTCATGAAGGGACACTAAAAAGCTTCCTTTTCTCAAAAGGAAAGTTTTACGATATGGAGATGTTCTCCTTGAGTAAGTGAACCATTAATCAGTAGTTTAGCAGATTTGACGAGCCTCTTTTACTGTCTATACTGTTTGATATGAAAAGTATTTTATCAATCCTCCTTATGCTTATTATTCTTCATTCATGCTCAAAGAACAAAGACGCAAAATTACTTACAGACAGTGATCTTAAATTAAACGGAGAAGAGAGACTATCTAGTACTCCTACAGAAAAAAATAATTGGAAAAGCTATATCGGTTGGTATTGCTTTCCTAGTTCAAAACTTAAAATAGAAACCTATTTTTCAGAAGGAAAAGAATTTCCGGTTATTAATGTTAAATTCCACCATATGAGCTTTAATATCTCAGCCTATTCAGATGTGCCAATCGATACAAAAAATCTCATCAGAAAATGGAGAAATAGTATTGATTATGAAAACAATGGAGAGACTTGTTTTTATATGACACAAATGTATTCTGAAAGTGCAGCGAAGGAATATTCTTTCGACTTTTATGTTGAAAAGATTAAATCCCTCAAGGGTAGTTGGGAGTTGAAAGAAGACTAGTTTTTATTTAGGATAGTGAAATACTTTTGAATATCTTCTCGTATCTTGTTCGCAGTAGGATTTTTTTGTGCAGTAATCCCTTTATATTCTGAGAGAACATCTAGCCACTTAGCGTTTTTATTTCTTCTTATCAATAGCTCTCTTTTTTTAAATAGCCATCTAGTTCCTGCAAAAATATTTACAACAGGATCCTTGGCATCATTTTCTGAAATGATCACAAAATGATCTCTCAATTGTTTTCCTGTTGGTTTTAAGTATTTTATAGTTTCAGGCAGAAGCTGCATAATACCAATGGCCCTGTGGTTTGCAGTGGGTGAATGAGGAGCAATATTAAAACTTGATTCCGTTGCAATAAGTGTTTTAACAATATTAGGATGAAGGGGCTCCGACGGCTTTAACATTTCATTCCAGTAAGCGACCACTCCGTTAATGATATGGTCAAATTTAGTTCCACGTTCTCCAAAACCAAGATCATGGCCACTGGCTTTAAGACTTACCTTTTGGAACATCTCCAGATTTTGAAGCATTTTGATTTCATCTGTTTTAATAACATCCTTACCAGAGGGATTTTTACGACAGTGTCCATCATGGTCGGTTTGCTTGCCTGACTTTAGATCTTTTGGATGTCTTTTTACCCAGTGTTCACCTATAGGACATATTCTCCAAGGAGATTTAATCTCTATTTCGTCAGTATTCCAGAAAGGAATTTTTTGTTTTTTTATTTGAGGAGCGTATTCTTTAACAAGATTTTTCCAATCAACGATATCAACTTTTATCGGGATATCAGAATTTTCGATTCTTTCTTCAAGCAGGTCTAGCTTTTTATCCAAAACAGTCTTCCTTGAATAAAAAAGAAGATCTAAATCAGAAAATTTTTTCTCTTTTCCTGTTGCTCTTGAACCGAAAACAAATACTTTTACTTTGTCTTCCTTGGAGAAGACACTTAAGAAGAGATCTTTTAAAGTATTTAAATACTTTTTATCAAGCTTAATTTTTTCAGTCATTTGATTTTTGTTTCAGAATTAAATATAGTTTTCTACTTTGCTTAATAAAATTTTCTATTCCACTGAATACATCTTGGGCCATCTCTTGATTATAGATATGTGAAGCCCTATTTCTTTTATTAATAAACTCGATCCACTCCTCTGGGTTGTCTATCCAGCCGATTTTAGCAAGCTCTCTGAAAACGTTCTTAGGGATGTCAGTATCAATTCCATTTTCAGCAAGAATCTTTTTAGACAATTTCCAACTGAGCTCCATCGTGAACTCAAATCGTTGAATAAGACCATCTCTCTCAAGCTCAGACGGATGATGAGTGTAGTCTTTTTCAAGTGTTTTTATCGCTGCATCAAGTTTTGATAAATTGATTGGTGCCATTTGTTTATCCTAGCTCAAGAGATGCTTGAAATCATCCATATTAAGCTTCCCATTAAAGTACTCATCATCATCTTCGGCCATGAGATCTTTGAAAAGCTCACGTTTTGACTGCTGAAGAACAAGAACTTTCTCTTCAATAGATTCTTTAATAATAGGGCGATAAACAGTCAGCTTATTTTCCTGTCCAATACGGTGGGCACGGTCAATGGCCTGTCTTTCAACGGCAGGGTTCCACCAAGGATCCATGAGGAAAATATAAGAAGCGGCGGTAAGGTTAAGTCCAAATCCCCCGGCCTTAAGTGAGATCAAGAAAACTTTTGCCTCTCCATTCTGAAAATACTCCACCATCTCGCCACGTTTTTTAATGGTCTGGGAACCATCAATTCGTGCAAATTTCCAGCCCTGCTCACGGATCTTATTTTCAATGAGATCAAGGTAAGTGGTGAACTGAGAGAACACGAGAGTCTTATGTCCTTCCTCTACCAATGTTTCAAGATTCTCCATAAGAAAATCAATCTTCGTTGATTTAAGGGCGGGTTGTTTTTGCCAAAGACATAATTGGCGAAGCTCAAGAAGAGATTTAAGAACATCACCGTAGCGTTTCGCTCCTGGTGTGACCATCATTGAACGAACTGAATCAAGCTTATTGTGATAGAACTGTTTTTCTTCATCAGCAAAATCAAGGAAAACATGATTTTCAATTTTCTCTGGAAGCTCTTTGAGAACCTGCTCTTTAGTACGACGAAGAATAAAAGGCTTCACCGTCTTACGGGCAAGAAGGCGGTTCTTATTCTTTGAAGTCGAGCGAACGATACCTAGATCTCCCCAGACTCCAGGAACACAAAGATCCATGATATTGTAAAACTCAGAGAGATCATTTTCTACTGGCGTACCTGTTAAACAGATACGAAATTTTGCTTTAATCTGTCGGGCGGCATTGGCCCCGAGAGAGCGAACATTTTTTAAGTGTTGAACTTCATCAAAGATCACCATATCAAAAACATCATCACCAAAAGTGGTGAAAGATTCTTTTTTCATGAGTCCATAAGAAGTCAGAATGATTTGAGCGTCAGTTTTAAAATCTCTTTCATCACCATAATAGATGGCATACTTGAGGTCAGAGAACTTCTCCAGCTCGTTTCTCCAGTTATAAAGAATTGAAACCGGACAAATGATTAAAACTTTTTTGAGTTTGTGACGAAGAGTCTGAAGCAACATGATTGTCTGTAGCGTCTTACCAAGACCCATATCATCGGCCAGACAGGCCCCGAATTGGTGCTCATATAAGAATCTTAACCACTGATAACCTTGGAGCTGATAAGGACGCGCTAAATCTTTATAACGATCATCCACCTCATACTCAGGCATATCCTTCATATTGAGGATCTTATCGCAGAAAACTTCTTCTTCCTCTGTTAAGGCCCCATCGATACCAAGGCGCTTAAGTTCAAAAAGTTCAAAAATACGAGCACGTTGAAGGAAAAGTCCGAAACGAGAGAGACCTTTCTGGCCTACTTCTTTTTTCTCACCCTCAAGTTTCGTATAGCGCTTCATGAAGCGGAGAAGATCTTTTTGCTCATCTGAAAGAAGGAGGAGTCCCTTATTCGAGAGAATGAAATTATCGCTGATCTCAGCACGACGAATGACCTCGAGGTCTTCATCATTGACGATAAGATCAAGCTCAAACCAGTCGAGATTCATTTTATTGCGTTCAAAACGAATAGCACTCTTCCAGGTCTTAATCTGAACTTGGTCATAGAAGATAGGAATATCGAGAGCATTACAAACTTGATAGAAGTTTGAAACTCCTTCCAGAAGATTTGTCTTAGGAATTTGGAAAACAATCTTTCGATCATCTTTATGATAAAAAGAGCTCTTAAGGCCAATTTCTTGGAAACAATCTAGGAATGCTGTAAAAATCTTCTTAAAGACTTTTGTGTTAAGAATAAAAATCTTTTTAAATGTAGGATCAAAAAAACTCAATTCATGCTCTTTCATGATCAAGTCAATCCACTCCATCATGATGGCCTTACGACCTGCTGAGTGAAGATACTTGCGGTGAAGAGTCGTCTCTCTATCAAAGTCCTCGATAAGGGTCTTGAAGAAGAGAAGAGCATCATTTCTTGTTCTAAAGCTTCCGGCCCATCCCTGCTCTCCGACGAACAGAAGGAAAGGTGAGGGCATAGGGAGCAGTTTTTCATCTTTGGTAAATAGCTCTAGATCAAGATTGAGAAAGCTCTTGCGAGAAGAATCTGAAATAGAGAAGCGGTAGTTCATATCCTCAGTGGGATATTCGCTCCAGTTTTTATCTTCAACATAAAACTGAACATAAGTGCGATTATGAAGAGGAGAGATGAGGCGAACCCATTCTTGGATATCTTGAACCACATCCATATTTTTTAATTTATTACAGAGATCACGAATTTCACTTGGAAGATCAAGGGCCGCCCCAGTTTTCCAATTGAAGAGATAAAGAACTTCAAAAAGAGAGACCTCTTTGACTTCTTCATTCTCTGGAGAAATATAACTCACCTGAAATGTGTATTTCTCATCAATATATAAAACATCTTTGTATTCATCTAATGTGGTGGCCGGAACAAGATTAACTTTAATCTGGCCACGCCAAGACTGAGCACCAGGAAAATTCACAACCTTACGATTGGTCAGTGTGTACTGAAGAGAGCTGAATGAGGAGCTCATCTTCGCGCCATTGAGGCTTGGGGCCGATTTAATAATCGTTCCATAGCGATCAACATACACGCCTTCAACTCCTACCCACGAGTGAGTCAGAGGAGCGTTGGCCTTTTCAACTTCGGCATTATTGTTTTGGAGACCTTTATACTTAAGAAGGAGAGAAGCGGTATGAGGACAACCTTTTTCAGGTGTCCAAAGAATACAATTACACTGAGTCACCAAGGCTTGCTGGCGGTAACTGATTTTGGCCTCGTAATTGGTATTATTGTCGGCGACGATTCCAGAAACGATAAAATAGGTTTCAGGGGTACCTTTCACGAAAGAGAGCGAGACTCTGCCTAGATCAATTAGTCTCTGTCCACTAAAGCCGTAACCTTCGTTAAAATGGTCGGCGAGGAGTTTGTCGAGTGTTCCCAAATTATCCTGCGGATATTCCATATGTCTCATCTTCTTCGAGTAAAATATTAGTATAGGTCAAATTTAGCTAAAAGCCCAAGTTTTCACTCACAAAAAAAAAGGCCGCTTGCGCGGCCTTTTTCTTAATTATCTAAGTATGACTTTAATAGTTTCGCACGAGATGGATGACGAAGCTTTCTTAGGGCCTTCGCCTCGATCTGACGAATACGCTCACGAGTAACGAAGAAATCCTGACCAACCTCTTCGAGAGTGTGATCTGATTTTTCACCGATACCAAAACGCATACGGAGAACTTTTTCTTCTCTCGGAGTCAGTGTTGAAAGAACTGAACGAGTTTGTTCAGAAAGAGTCACACTCATCACAGCATCAGCTGGAGAGATGATTTTCTTGTCTTCAATAAAGTCACCAAGAGATGAATCTTCTTCCTCTCCAATTGGAGTTTCAAGAGAGATAGGCTCTTTAGAAATTTTGAAAACTTTCTTCACTTTATCAACAGAAAGCTCCATACGGTCTGCAATTTCCTCAGGAGTTGGTTCACGACCAAGCTCTTGAATAAGCTGACGGCTCGTACGAGCAAGCTTGTTAATTGTTTCAATCATGTGAACTGGAATACGGATTGTACGACCTTGATCGGCTATAGCACGAGTAATGGCCTGACGAATCCACCAAGTAGCATATGTTGAAAACTTATATCCACGACGATACTCGAATTTATCAACGGCTTTCATCAAACCGATGTTTCCTTCTTGAATAAGGTCAAGGAACTGAAGTCCGCGGTTAGTGTATTTCTTAGAGATAGAAACAACGAGACGAAGGTTGGCCTCAACAAGTTGAGACTTCGCTTTATCGGCTTTTTCTTCTCCAGTCACGATGATGTTATAAACGCGCTCAAGGTCTTCATGGGCCATACCAGCATCAATCGTGAGGCGGCGTAGCTTACGAAGAACGTCTTCTTGCGTTCTTACCATTTGTTCGATTTTTGCGTCTGTTGTGAAAAGATTACGAGCAAGATCACGCTTAAAAGCATCATCTTCGATAATTCTGTCATAAAGAACTTTATAATCGTCATCACCCTTAACTTCTAAGAACTTGTAGATACGATCTTGCTGCTCAAAGAGTTCTTTGAACTGGAGGTAGTAAGATTTTACTGGCTCTGTGAAAGAGTTGATGATCTTACGGTTAAACGTAAGGTCAACGAGCTCATCACCAACTTTGGCCATGATCTTCTCTTCTTCAGCACCAAGCTTATTAAGAGTTCCGTCTTCGTTCACAATTTTTGTAAGAAGATCTTTAACATGTTCAACCACAGCGTAGATACGATCACGAGTAGCGTGAATATCTTTTTCTGCAGATTCATCATCAAGACCACGAACAAGGTCTTTAACGAATTCATTTTGCTCTTCAGCTTGAACGATGCGATTTTTAAGTTTCGCGATCTCTTCAAGGGCGTGACGAGAATTTAAACATGAAAGAACGATTTCTTTTTCCCCTTCCTCGATTTCTTTGGCAATTTTAACTTCGCCTTCACGAGTAAGGAGGGCCACAGAGCCCATTTTCTTTAAATAAAGTTTTACTGGATCTGATGAAGAGGCGCGTAGCTCTTGTTCCTCATCAACAGTCATTGGATCCTCAGCAACCTCAGCGTTAGCTGATTCTGATTCTTCTTCCTCTAGCTCTGGGATTTTAACCAGAATGCGGAACTCTTCAATCTTGTCCATGACAAGATCAAGCGAGAGTGGGTCCACAATGTTCGCTGGAATAGCATCATTGATCTCTTCAGCAGTAAGGAAAGATTGATCCTTACCCTTCATGACCAAGCGTGAGAATTCCCTTGAGTTTAGGAATGCGTTCACTAGTGACATAATTGTCTCCTCTATTTTAGGGAGTATTTTTTAGGGCCAGAAGCTCTTTATCAATTTTACTAATTTCACCTAGATAAAATTGAACTTCTTCTTGAGAATGCGCCTGTCCCTGATTTTCAACAAATTCACGACGTTTATGTTTGAGATAATCTACCTTAAGCATAAGGCGATAATCTTTTAACATTCGACTAAGTACTTTTTCATTGAGCTTCAAACCACTGTGTTGAAAAAGCGCTTCAGTACCAACATCAATTAACTCTTTACTGTAACTGCCGCTATTCAACTCATCTTGAACTATGGTGACGTATTCGGCCTCGTCAATCTCTTGGTAGATATTCACAAGCCAGTAAACAAATCTTTTTACCTCAGGGTGCTCAATTATGGCAAGGATTTCCTCCATCTCAGAGCGCGTTAAGCTCTCGGGATGACTAAGAATTTCCTTCAGGAAAACCTTTTCTGACTTCCCCATTGGTTTAAACACTTCCAGAGGGGTGACAGGTTCCTGATTTTCTTCCTGATGCGTCTCAGCTTCTACCTGAATTTGCTGTACTCGTGGAGCTGCTGCTCTCACTGGGCCTTCTTTGCGTTTGGCGAGGTAGTCCTTATACATGGAGAGGACAGTGGAGGCGTCCGACCTGATTTCAAGAGTCTTAGCAAGCTCTATGACTCTTTCCGTCGCTAAAAGATTTTCTTTTAACGGGGCCAGGATTTCGAAGATCTGGTTTAAGATATCGAGCTTCAAGTTAGGGTTTTCAGGTAAAGGGTGGGGAATAGAGTTCTTAATGACCCAGTCTACATAGAAAGGGGCCTTCTCTAATCTCTCCATCAAAACAATTCGCCCTTCGACTTTAAGGAAGTCATCAGGGTCTTTATGAGGGGCAAAATCAATGAATTTGGGGATAAGTCCAATGGTTAAAAACTCTTCGTTCACCTTATTCATGGCCTTAATCCCGGCCGGATCAGAGTCCATGGCGAGATAAACGGTCTTACTCATATTGGCCAGAAGGCGGCACATCTGATCGCTCATGGCCGTTCCCATGGTACCGACGGTTTCAGTGAAGCCATGCTGATGCATCATCACTGTATCCATATTTCCTTCAACGATGATGACCTGTTGTTTTTGGCGAATATGATTTTTAGCGAAATAGAATCCGAAGAGGATATTTCCTTTCTTGAAAGCAAAAGATTCACCAGAGTTTAAATACTTTGGCATTTGATCGGGGAGAACGGCACGAGAGCTAAAGCCTCGAACTTGTCCTTGGTGATCATGAATCGGAAACATCACTCGTTCTCGATAGAAATCATAAAGATTTCCTTCAAACTTTCCTTCACGAACCAGACCCAATTCTTTGGCCACTGAAATCGCAAAGTCACGATCTTTACCAGGAACAGTTTTTAAATATTCAAACAAAGATGAGTTATGAGGAGCATAACCAATCTGAAATTTTTCCAGAAATTCTTTATCAAGTTCACGCTTTTGAATGAACTCCACATAACGAAATGGTTCTTCTGCCGCCACTTTCAAATAAAGTTTGGTGGCCGCATTGAGCACACGAAAACTCATCTCAAGTTTAGGATCAACTTTTTTTTCTTTCTGGTATTCTTCAAAAGGAAGACCCAAAACATTGGCGAGCTCACGAAGAGTATCCACGTATTCAAGGTGCTTAAAATCTTTCACAAACGTGATGGCGTCTCCACCGGCCCCGCAGGCAAAACACTTGTAGAGACCTTTGACGTCATTGACCTTCAGAGAGGGCTTGGTATCAGAGTGAAAAGGGCACACACCTTCGTGATTGGCCCCTTTTTTAGAAAGAGGGATGTAGCGAGCAATGATGTCGACAATTGAGGCTTGCTTAATTTGATCTTTCAGTTGCTCGTAGGCCATTATTTCTTACTCTTCAGAACAATCGATTTAATCTTCGTCCCTTGAGACAAAAATATTTTTTCAAACTTCGTCGTAAACTGAGACAGAAAATGTTCAGGATATTCTTCACGAAGATTTGTTGATTCAAGGAGAACTTCAAAACGTGTTTCATCTTTGAGATGATTCTTCATCCACTCAAAATAACCATCGTGATCTGTTTTGACATACAAAATCCCACCTGGTGCGAGAACTTTATAAGCAGCATTCAAAAAAGGCTGCTGGAAGAGACGTTTTTTATTATGACGATTTTTTGGCCATGGGTCTGGAAAGAAGTAAAAAATACTTTGAACTTCTGAGTCTGCAAACATGAACTCTAAACGCTCCCCACGAGCGCGCATATATTTAAAATTTTTGTTTTCAAGTTTATCGAGTTTTTTAGCTAGAGCAAAACTGCGCTTGAAGCGATGATCAAGACCAATAAAATTAATATTGGGATTGTTCTGACAATACTCGTGCATGAAGTCGCCATAACCCGTGCCGATTTCCACTTCAATAGGGAAGTCGTTTTGGAAAATATCTTTTTTCCATTTGCCTACATTGCGTTCAGCTTCTTCATCACGCAGAACAAAGGAATCAAAGACTCCTAGTTTGTCGTGATAAGGATTGTCGTGAGTGTATTTGAACTCGGGGTCGTAGCAGAAGTTTCCTTCCATTTCATTTTTATGATTCATAGAGAGGGAGAAGTAGCAAAAAAGACGTTTTGTGTCGAGGACAAGAAAAGGCCCTCTCATTATCGAGAGGGCCATAAGTAGCTGAAATCTAATTAACCGATTAGTTTTAGAGCGGCCTGACCATTCATATTGGCCTGGGCAAGGACTGAAGATGAAGCGCTTGAGATGATCTGGTTACGAGCACTCTTCGCAGTTTCTTCAGCGTAATCTACATCTCTGATACGGCTGTTAGCTGCCGACAGGTTTTCTGTGTAGACATTTAAGTTATTCGACGTTGATACAAGTCGGTTTTGAAGAGCACCGAGATTAGCACGTTGTCCTGAGACTTTCTCGATGGCCGCATCTACCGCTGCCAAACTTCCTTGAGCTCCTTCTTTTGAACCAACTTCTAGTGAATCAATTCCTAGAGATTCTAGGCCTGAGTCAAATGAACCTGGGTCATAAGTAATTCTATTCTCAAAGGCATCAGCTTTTGTTCCAATTTGGAACTCTTTCATTTCACCAGAACCATTTAACAGTTTTGTTCCGTTAAACTCAGTCACTTGTGAGATACGTCCAAGTTCTTCTTTCAATTGCTGATATTCTAAGTTTGTCATTCCTCTTTCAACATCACCCACAGTATCAGAAGCCGATTGGATAGCTAGTTCACGCAATCTTGTTAGGATGTTTTGAGATTCATTCAATCCACCCTCAGCTACCTGTACCATTGATACTGCATCGTTTGCGTTTCGGTTAGCTTGGTTCGACGAGCGAATTTCCGCTTTTAATTTTTCCGAAATCGCGAGTCCAGCTGCATCGTCAGCAGATTTCGTAATACGAGATCCTGACGAAAGTTTTGCAAATGTACTCTCTGTTTCAGCACTCACTTTTTTTAGTGACCCTTGGGCCTGAAGTGATGCTACGTTTGTGTTAATTCTAAAACCCATAAACCTATCCTCCTGCTTTACGCATAATTTTCCTCCTTGTCAGTGATGGCCGTTCAAACCATCGTCGAGCACCCATGCTCTTTTTGTTTTTATTGTTCGACTCAGTCACCATGACTTTGTCGTTCTTGCTGTAGCGTTTCGGTTTGAAAAAAAAGAACATGAGGAAAAAAGTTCCACATTTAGAAGATTTTTTTAGTAGGTGAAAATTGTAAGTAGAAGAATTTTAAAGATCAGTTGAGTGGACGAGTTTAGTATTGGCGTTTTTTTTGTTTATTATTGATCATGTTTTCGATGATGAGTGCCGCTTTTTTGGCCATCTTGGGATCTTGAAGAAGAGTATCGAGACGATTTTTCAGCGTCTCGATATATTTTTTATCCTGGAGGTTTTGATCATTAACCGCTTTATTTTCACTCTTAGAGTAGAGCTTTGCTAAATCCTGTGGATTTAATTTTGGAGCGGCCATAGGTGCTATTCCTTATGCAGCAGAAGCTTCAGGAGCACGACGCTTGTGAGAAGCGACTTTCGTCATGTGCTCTTCGATGATTTCAAATAGCTCTAGCTTAGTTGATTTAGGGTCCATTCCATTCGGCATCACTGAATAAACAACTTCATTATTCACTTCTGAAAAGATAAACCACGTGTTCCCAATTTTTTGGAAAAGAACGTCTTTAACTTGAGATGCGGCTTTGTTTGAATTTTTTGTTGAAGTTGTCATTTGATACCCTCCATGGTTTTTCTGACTTTCATTTTTCTTTCTGTAAAACTCACTTCCTGTAAGTCTCACATCTACCTTTTCGTTCTCTTTCGTCCAAACTTTAGACATTTTTCAAAATTATTTGAAAAAAAATTTGTCAGTATAACCGAGAGTTTTAGTCTGTGTTATTGGGACAAACCCAAAGGGATTAGTACAAGTTTATCTGCACTGCCCCTACAGTCTAGATGACTAAACTTTGCCTGATAAATAAATCTAGTAGGCGGATTGAAGCCCAATGATTCCCACGAGATTGAAGAGTGTGGGGGCCTTGAATTGATCAGATTTTTCTGAGGTCCACCAGCTGTTTTGCTTAGCTTTTGAGCTGGTCCTATAGGTGTGTTGCCATTCGCCTTCAGCAAAAACGCCGAGAACAAAATCCACATCCTCAATGATTTGTTTGCGGTGATATTGAACTCCCGCCCGTGGAGCGAGGGTGTAGGATTTATAGCCGCGTTTATCACTCAGACTTTGGGCCTTATCCGTTTGCGAAATTTGCACTGAATCCCACAGCCAGACATTGATCCCAAGATTAAGACTTAAGCGATTCTTGGGGCCTTTAAAAGCATCATAGCTGATAGCAGGGCCAAGACCTGCTTTGAAGTACTGCTCAGAGGTATTGCGACCATTAAAAAGAATATACTCATTACGAAAACTGCGCAGACTGAGAAGACCACCAATATACAAACGATCATGCTTATCATCGGGGGCCTGTCTCATCAGAGTGATAGTGAAATCAAGGGGGCTTTGATAGCCCTTACTTCTGATATTTTCAGCGTAAGGATAATTTTTTAAATAAGTCTGGGCCACACCGAAAGTAATTTGTCCTCGATAACCCGTGGGAGAGTAGAGAGGGTATTTTTTAGGAAGAGGCTCGAGTAAACGATAATCCGTTTCATCCACGAGTTTGGCCGGCTGCTCAAGTTCTTTTTCATTCTCGTAATAGATATGAAGATGCTCGCGCAGAACGTAGACAGTGTTTCCACTGCGATCAAGAGTGGGAACGAAGCGGTCCTCAGGATCAATATCGTAGCTCTTACCTTGAAAGATAGGATCTTCCATGGCTTCAGTCGATTTTCTCCATTTATCACGCAGCTCTTTTTGCTTCGAGGCCGAGGGAGCGAGATGCTCGTAATCTAAATTCGGATTATACCCTGGATGAATTTTAATCACATCTCCGCGGCGCAAATGTTGAACCACTTTGGCCTCAGTGGATTTTTCATTCAACATGGGAGCTTCAAGAACGGTGATGACTGCGTCTAAGGCATGGGCCTTTGAAAAAATAAAAAGAAGAGTGAGGATAAGTTTTTTCATGGTTAAAAGGCCTGTGAAAGCATCAGACCGAAACTTCGGTTGCTTGAGCTCTCGCTTTCAAGTTTAACTTCCTCTTGCTGGTCTTTGATACTAAACCACTGCTGCTGATAGTATGGAGCAATAGTAAAATCACCTAAGAAATTTTTAATAGGGAATTCCACCGCCAGAAGAGCAGCATAAGTATTGAACTTAAAACTTCCTGAACCGATGGCATTCTCATAATTCATGGTTGTAAAAGGACTTAATCGCAATTGTCCCATCACACGAATAGCAGTTTCACCAAGAGTGAAATCTCGACTACGAGCGAGAGGACCAAAAGAGAGGGAGCTCGTTTCCGCTTGGCCACTATCGACTTTATAAAAGCTGCGTTCAAAATGAACTGTGGCCCCTACTTTCACAGGAAGATCCCAACGAGTGAAAGCATTCACAAAAACTCGCGAGCTATAACCTTGATTAGCACTGGTCTCATTTAAAATATCAGCGACAAAAGCCGAAGAAACGAGATCGGCTCCGGCCCCAACTTCAGGAACAATTTTAAGCTTCAAATCATAATCAGAAATATTTTTTCGAACGAGGACGGGTTGATATTTTTTAGGAGGAACATAAAGAGCAATATCTTCTTTCACGGGATCAAGATGATCAAGAGAGACTTTATAAACAGTCTCACCGTCTTTATTGATTAAATAACGAAAGCCGTTTTCATCAGCGAGGCGATAGCTCTTCACATAGATAGGGCGATTAATAATTTCACTTTTATTTGTTTTCACATCAATGACAGGAATACCTGGTCTAATGGAGCCATACTCAACCCCACTGAGTTCAATCTCACTCATAGGAATAATTTGGCGAGGGGGACGATAACGTCTCTCTTGAGCGCGACGAACCTGACCACTGGGATCATCTACCTCTGCTGACTGGTAACTTGGAAGATTTTGTTCGAGTTCTTTTAAAACGGAAACGTCAATTTCATCCTGGGCCACAAGATGAAGAGGGAGAATGACTAAGCTGAGAAGAATTTTTTTCTTCAATTACACTCCACGAAGACGAAGAAGCTTGATTGATTTTTCAATGGCCTCATAGTTTGAAGGAAATTTTACTGAGTCTTGATTGATCATCTCCATCGGTACCCATTTAAAATTTTGATGCTCCTTAGGATCTATCTTAACATCCCAAGGCTTATCTAAAACAAAAAGAAAGCACTCTTCTTGAACTTTTCTCTCCCAGCGATCGGTAAAGACAAAGCCGATTTCTAAATCCAGCATCTCCACGATGGATTCAATCTCAAGCCCAGTCTCTTCCATGGCCTCTCTTAAAGCGGCCTCCTCGAAAGTTTCATTTTTCTCCACCGAGCCTGTGACGTTTTGCCAAAACTGACCACGTTTTTGGTTGGTTTCTAACAAGAGAAGGTCGAATTGATTTTTCTGACTAATAGCAGCAATAACCACTTGAACCTTGCGATGACGCTCACTCATAAAATTTTCTCCATGGACTGAGATTATATTATAAGGAGTTTGCGCTGCGTCTACCAAGGATAAAGGTCCAAAAAGACCACTTATAAATTGCGTCATAAAGGTCAATTTGATATGAAAGGTACCTATGTTTGATCTGAATAGTATTGTTTTCAATATCGCTCAAAGTGCGCCGGGTTTTTTACTCGCCATCGTTGTGCATGAGTGGGCCCATGCTCAAATGGCCAGTTGGTTTGGTGATCAAACGGCCAAGAACGCCGGACGACTCACTTTAAATCCAGCGGCTCATTATGATCCCTGGGGAACAATCTTTTTTCCACTCTTGGGAGCGATCACTGGTTTTGCCATTATTGGTTGGGCCCGTCCGGTTCCAGTGGATGCCAGACAGTTTAAAAAATACAACTCAGGATTATTCTGGGTGAGTTTTGCAGGCCCTCTTTCTAATATTATTTTAGGAACTATCTCGGCCCTGCTTTACGCTTTTGTCGCCACGAAAGTTTCAAGTGATTTTGAATACTACGGCATCTTTTTAGGCATGCTGAGTTTTTCGATTTATATCAATTTTATTTTGGCCTTCTTTAACTTGATTCCTCTTCCGCCACTTGATGGTTCGAAGATGGTTTCAGCTTTCTTGAAAGGCCCGGCCCTTTATAAGTATGAAGGACTGATTCGATATGCGCCGATGATTTTTCTCGGGGTGATGGTTCTTGGAATTATGGGGATTCCCACTCTAAGCTACCTGCTTCTTCCGGCGCGTTTGTTAGGTAATTATTTAACGTACTCATTTCTTATGATGTTCGGGATTTAAGGGAGATCAAGATGGCAGAAACAGAAATTCTCGTCAAAATAGATCGCTTTGATGGACCACTGGCCCTTCTTCTTCATCTTATTCAAAAAGATGAAATGAGAATTCAGGACCTGGACCTGACAACGATTACTCAGCAGTATCTTGATTATCTTCAAAAGATGCAGGATCTGAATTTTGATGTGGCCGGAGAGTATCTCTATATGGCCGCCACACTCTTGTATCTGAAGTCACAAACAGTGGCCGATGAGTCTCAGGATCTGAACACTATTACTGTGGCCGCTGATGAGCTGGGGATTGAGATCACGACTCGTGGAGATTTGATTAAGCGCCTTGAGGAGCTTGAGAGATTTCAGCGTTTAGGACAACGTCTCTGGGCCCTTCCTAAGAAAGGTCATGAGATCTTTGTGAAGCCGAAAGTGGATCGTAAAGCCATTGAGAATTCAATCCTCACACCGATTGATCTTCAGCAATTAACTGAATCAATGATGGATCTTATTCGCCGTGAAAAGCGTAAATATACAGTGGTGAAACGTGATCGCCTCTCGATTAAAGAGAAGCTGATCAGACTTAAATCAATGCTTAAAGAAGGGGAGACAGCGATCTTTGATACCCTTCTGAACCCTGAAGAAACAGGAATTGTTGATAAAGTAATTACCTTTATCTCGCTTTTAGAGCTGGCACGTCTGAAAAAATTACAGATATACCAAAACGAAGATAGAGGAACCATCTATATTGAGGTTAAAGAGAGCCTAGATAATTTTGACGTGAATACGGCCGATGGCTTTGAGCCAGAGGGCGAAGCTAGTGCTAAAAAAGAAGAAACTAACGAAGCGGCAGCTGCTCCAGCAGAAGCAGTCGCTCCCATGCAGTAATCAAGGACGTATATGGAGATGAATAACGACATCTTTTTTGAGTGGGATCTTTCAACAGAAGTGGCAGAAGCTGCGACGATGGAAGATGTAGTGGTTGATGAGTTCAAGCTAGAGCTCAACGCCTACGATGAAAAAGAGCAAGAAGATCAATTCTGGATGGCCCGCACAGGTCTAAATCACGACACTCTTTGTGGAACGATTGAGACGATTATTTTTATGTGTGACCGTCCGATTTCTATTCAAAAAATTAAAGCGCAAATCGATGTGGAACTTCCACTTCGTGTTGTTCACGAGTCTATCGCTCGTCTTCAAGCTGAATATGAAGCTAAACACCACGGTCTTCGTCTGGTTGAAGTGGCCGAAGGCTTCCAGTTCAGAACAAAAGCAACATACGCTAAATTTGTTCAGAATCTCTTTAAGTTCAATGCCCTGGTGCTCACACCAACGGCCCTTGAAGTTCTAGCGATCATTGCTTACAAGCAACCGGTTTCTCGTGTTGAGATTGATAAGATTCGTGGCGTAGATAGCTCACATATTATCCGTGCTCTGATGGATAAGCGTTTAGTAAAAATGGTTGGCCGCTCTGAAGAGCTTGGTCGTCCGACACTTTTTGGAACAACTGAAGAGTTCCTTGAAGTCTTTAACCTTGCTGATATCGGCCAGCTTCCTCCTGAATATGAGTTGGAAGAAATGGCGACAAAAAATACGATCGGAACGATTGCTGATATTAAGTCAGTTGTCTTCCGCGGTGAGAACCGTGCGAAGTTCTCGGCCGATGAAATGGAAGAGCTTGATCAACTTTCTGAATCAATCAATTTGATTGCCTCTGAAACAAACTTCACGATGCTTCTTAAGTCAGAAGAGAAAAAACGTATCGATGGTCAGAGCACTGTGAAGAGATCGGCTTTTGATATTCTTGAAGAGTTCGTGAACAAAGAAGCTTCTTTAAGACAAAATCATGAGGCCAGTGCTTCAACAACGATCATGACAGTAGTGGAGCCGAAGATTGCTGACCTTTCTTTGGAAGGTGTGGTTTTTAACGCTCCTGAAGTTGATTTTGAATTTGAACAGATGCGTGCCGAGCAGATTGCAGAGCTAGAAGCTGAGCAAAATCAAGCCTCTATCAAAGACGAGATGACAGAAGAGTGGAATGAGATGAATCTTTCAGATGAAGCTCAAGAGCTCTCAGCGGCCCTCGATGCGGCCTTTGAGAACCTCACAGGTGAGAAATTATCTGATGAACCTCTTGCCTTTGATGTTGATGCTGAGCTAGAAAGCTTAGACTTCTCTATTGATGAGGCCGTGATGAAAGGGAAAGACTTTGGTCTAGACCTGAGCTTTCTTAATGAAGAAACGATTATTGAAAAAACAGATTTAAACGGAGACGAGCTCAATTAAGAGCTCGTCATTCTTAAATTCATAACAAAAAACAGCCGGGATGGCAGATTGGAGTATCTATGTCTGAAGACAAATCGCTAGTACGTTTACAAAAAGTTATTGCTGATGGTGGAGTGGCCTCGCGTCGCGCGGCTGAGCAGTTGATCCTTAACGGTCATGTGACTGTGAACGGTGACGTTTGCCGTACACTAGGAACAAAAGTTAATCCTCTTGTGGATGTTGTTCAAGTAAAAGACAAAACAGTGGAAGTAAAAGCCGCTGAAGATAAGATCTACATCGTCTTGAACAAACCTCGTGGAGTCATGACAACTCTTTCAGACCCTGAAGGACGTGAGACAGTTAAAGATATTATCTATGACTGTGCTGAACGCGTTTATCCAGTAGGTCGTCTTGATTATCTTTCTGAAGGTCTTCTCATCATGACTAATGATGGGGATCTCGCTAACAAGATCATGCACCCAAGATATGAAGTGACAAAAGTTTACGAAGTAAAAGTATTCGGTCACGTTCACGAAGGGATTATTTCAAAAATTAAGCGCGGAGTAATGACTGAAGAAGGTCTTCTTAAGCCGAAGTCAGTTCGCGTGATTGAGCAGCTCCCAAGTAAGACATGGCTTGAGTTCCGTTTAACGGAAGGAAAGAACCGTGAGATCCGTAAGATCTGTGATGCTGTAGAACTAACAGTTGATAAACTTCGTCGTGTGGCCATTGAAGGACTGAACGTTCAAAGTCTTCCAGTCGGGCATTATGTTTATACAACTCGCAAAGAGCTTCTTAAGGCCCTAGGAATGAATGATGATGGGACGAGAAACGATAAGTCTAAAGCGTTTATCTCGGCCAAAAAATCACTGAATACTGAAAAAGTCGCCCGTATTGTTTCGCCTAAGGCCCGTCCGGCCGATGACAAGAAATACCAGAACTTTAGAAAAGATCAGTATTACACTACAATTAAGAGTATGAAGGAGCTTCAAGAGCAGGCCAGACTTGCAGAAGAAGCTGCGAAATACGGACCAAAGGTCTAATTAAAATTGTGGGAACATCATGGAAGGCGTTCGTGTAAAGAAAGGGAAAATTCTCGTTTATCGTGTTTTTGATATTGCCTCGGAGATCAATCTAGAAAAAGTGGAGAAGATCTTCGAGCAAAAAAACATCCAAGATCGCTTCAAACTCGATCGAAAAAATATGTCACTTATTATTTCGAATGCTCCTCTGAGAATTCAGTTGGGGCAGATCGAAATTTCCATTCAAGATAAACTCACTCCTGTTGATGTTATCGCCAAGGTTTGGCACTTCGGCACATTATCCTTAATGTTTCAGATTCCGATTAATGAAGGCACAAGCTGGGATGATCTTGTGAAGATGGCATCATGGCTGGAGAGTGATAATCAGATCGATGATTTTGCTCGTATTCGTGCCAGAGATTTCTCAAGCACTGTCACCACAGCTGTGACTTTGCCCAATGATTGGGATCAGTACGAAGACTACGTTACTTATTTCATTCAAGAGCTTGAAGGCTATTCTGGAAAAATTCTCAATCTTCCAGAAGTGGTGGATGTTCCAGCTCTCATTATCGCTGAATCAAAAGAGAGTCTTTCAGATCAAATCAGAAAGTCGACTCTTGAGAATATTCTCCAGTACTCTCAAGAAGACATGGCCATTATCGATTGGAATTCGGCCCTCGTGGTTGAGCCCAGTGGCTCTATGGATGTCCCGCTCGTCATTGAATTCGCTTTGGGGCAGCTCCTGGAGATGCGCTATTACGACGATGTCCTCGATCAGAAACTCAACACCCTCTATAACGAGGTCGCTGGCCGCAAGAAGGGGATTCTCTCTAATAAATACTCACGTCTTGCTGAAGAGGCCGGACAAATTTATCTTGAGACTGCTGAGATCGTCGAAACAGTAGAGAACTCACTGAAGGTTGTGGGGGATTTTTATCTGGCCACCATCTTCCGTATGGCCTCGAAGCGTTTTAGATTTGATGATTGGCAGAAGAGTATTAACGAGAAGCTCAGTAACCTCGCGGAAGTTTCAAAGCTTCTTCATTCAGAAGTAAACGAGTCTCGAAACCATATGCTCGAGATCATTATCATCGTTCTGATTACCATTGAAGTGGTGCCGTTTTTATACGGACTCTTGAATTAAAAAATTAATTATCGATATTCATGAGACTCTTTTCTTCGAGAGTCTCATTTAAAAAATCCACCGAGTATTCCACGGCCTGAGTTCCGTAGTCGCAACCCTTGTGAGTCGTGGGGAAGTTAGATTGATTAATAACCGTGGCCACTTGTTTCATCAGTTCAGCACTGGCCTCAAAGAATTCGCCTTCTTCATCGGCGGTGAGGACATGAGTCAAAAGAGAGTTGATGCTTTTTAAAAGACGGACTTGATTGGCGGAAAGTTCCTCAGTTGATAGCTTGATCACGAGTTCTTTCTCTGATTTCCCTGCGCCTAAATTATGCATGTCCCATCCTTTATTAGTGGCCTTACAGAGTCTTTATCGGGGTAATTGCGAGAAATTTTAGGTATTTATGCTGGAGTAATTTATTTCGGCTTTTGGGCTTTACAGTTTGGTGGCCCGGGGTGTATAAAGTCTTTAATTTCAAACAGTTTCTCATTTCAGTCGCGGGATGGAGCAGTCTGGTAGCTCGTCGGGCTCATAACCCGAAGGTCGTAGGTTCAAATCCTGCTCCCGCAACCAAATCAAATCACACATTTACAGAAGATAAAAACGACTCAGCGGACGCTTGTGCGTGAATTCTGAGGGAGATCGGATGACCTTGTTGTGTTTCTAGCTCGTATTCGAGGTAACTGGATGCATAGACGAAATTTCATCACAAATCTGGGTGCCGAAAAGTTTTAGGTATTCAGAGGCCTACAAAAACATCTCCTGCTTGATTTTTGTATTTTTAATTCCATCTTTATGGAGGAATGTGCCGCAAGGCCCCTAAACTTATAATTCTTTTTGATTTATTCTATAATTATAAAAGGTTATGACAAAAATCATGAAAGAACCCTACATAAACGCTCCTATAATTGAATCTGTCTTTGAAGCAAGATTCAATCAACAACATATTTTTAAAGATGAAATGCTTTCTTCTTTTCATAGAAGTATAAAAGATCAATATCCAAAAGATCAAAAAGTAATATCTACTGCATTTAACATCAAGTTACATCCTAAAGAAGCAAACAAGACTAAACTAACGTCCACTGAGCTTAAAAACCTTAGATACTTTTCGAGCGATGACAAAGATGTTCTTCATGTTACTCCTGAGTCTTTCGCTTACAGTCGCTTAAAACCCTACATCTCCTGGGATGATGCATTTCCAAAGTTTCAATTTGGTTTTAAAAAATTTAATGAATCTTTTGAAGAAGTCAGTTTTAATAGAATGGGATTGCGTTACATCAATAGATGGGTTTTCGCTGCTGAAGAAATTGACGACTTCTTGAAGATCAAACCTGCAATACAATCTGGAGAGTATCCATTTTTAATTGGTCGTACGAATCAAATATTTTCAGTAACAAACCCGACTTTAGGGCTATCGGGGGAGATAAAATTACAGCTTATGCCGAAAAACTCCGATAAAGGTGTAGAGTTGGAAACAACTTACGATATTTTTGTTTTTAAAGCGATTTCTAGAGTTCTATCAGAACTAGAGCTAGAGCAATTATATTCAAATTTAAGAAAGTTTAAGAATGACTTATTTGAATCCAATATTGGCTCTAAAAGTAGGGAGATGTTTAAATGAGTACTATGTCATTAGCCATAAAACCGAATAATTTTTTTGCGAGCCAGAAAGGATCAAAGCTTTTCGGAGAGGCTCTTTTCGGAACTGATTTAAGACGTCATTTTTTTACTGCTGAAGCAAATGCTGAAACGATAGATATTGGACTTTTACCATATTGCGGTTTTATAGATTCTTCAAATGTCTCTGTCGTTTTAGAGTCTAGTCTTGAAGACATCGAAAGTTCAGCATCCGTTAGCGAAAGTAACTTAGATTTTATTTCAGACGCTTCTTTCGAAGATTTTATTTACGTTCTTGATGAGTGTTCTCACGAAGGCTGGGATGGTCATTTTGCAGAGCCTGTACGGATACAAAGTGCAGTAAATACGATCAACTTTTTGAACGTAGTACCGCAACTAGAAAGTTTGGCTACATTCTTTGCTCATCCGGATGGCAGATTTGGAGTGAGATTTAAAAATAAAGAGAACTCAATCTCTATATGCTTTGATGATAATAATAATGTTACTTACGCTGGATTATTAGGTGATGAAGAAGCACTGGGATCTTTCAAGTTTAATAACATTCTTCCAAAAAGTTTATCGCGGCTGCTTGAAAACTTTATCTAGATCTGAAGATATTATTATTGTAGATGGGGATATTCTTCATAGATATATCTTCAAGTCTGATTATGTTCCTAGCCGAAATGAGGCTAGAACTAGTGCCTTCTTACCTCAGAATAAATATCCAAATGAATTAAGTGTATATCTTCAGAGAGAATTAACACTCGAACAAATTTGGGATATTGGCTACCAATACGTAGGTGTATACAAGGGAGGAAGTCAACCGAAAGCAACCGGTGAACTCATTGCAAGTGACGTAAAAAGAATAAAAAATGATGTTCTAGATAAATATCTAAGTTTGCATCCATTGTACGAACCACATCGTTACCACACAAATATCGCTAATGTTCAGACTTCATCACCAAAAGATCTTCTAATAGCTGAAAAACTTTTAAAGATAGCCAAAATTATACCCAGAGAATAAGTAAAAGCTTTATTGATCGAGGTCACTCGGAGTTAATGGAAGTAATGTTAAGCTTACGTCTTGTATTCATTCTGATATAAGTTTTTTGGAATAGTTGACTTTAGGTAAATGCAACCAAAACTCAATCTAAAATAAATCACTCTACGCAATGCCACCTCAGTCAACTGGCCAGATCACTAATTTTTGTACACCTATCATTTTTTTGCTTCTGAATTGATCTTGATTTCAGCATCTTACCGATGCTTATATGGCATAAAAATTGCTCTTAAACCATCCATGAAAACCTATTACTTTCTTTTACTGTGTCTCATGTCACCGGGCCTTGCCTATTCAAATGGTGAGGAGTGTTTAGATAAGATTAAAAGTATTCTAGAGACCCCTTCTGAGCACTATCTATTCAAGACTAGGCCCTATGTGATTAAGCATTTCCACTTAGAATGTGCTGTCAGTAATTATGGTGATAGTACCTACAATTCCGATTCTTTTGTTTTTATCCATGAAGCTGCTCACTTTGAAGACCTCCAGATAGAGGATGAAGAGCAAGGTGATATAAAACTTGGGGAGTTTAATCTTTATACTGTTAATGATGAGCATATTGGAAATCTCGAGAATACAGAGGAGCTACCGTCCGTAAAAAGCTTAATTAGGCCTTATTTAGAAAAAAATAAACCCTCATACCTAGAGGATGGATCAATATTCATGAGTCATCATGATGGATATATTGGTGCAGAAGATTCAATGGCCGCAGATAGTCTTCAAGGGATGTCTACTGAAACGAATGGATATACTCATGGTCTTGTTATTCAGGCACGAGTTCAGTCTTTAATTCCAGCTGTTCTCACTTTTAAAGATGAGACAGGAAGAGAGGTTGAAATTCCAAATCCGTTTAAAGGGAAAATCAGTCAGGCGGAAGGATTGTATTATTTTATTTTCAATTTTAATTTGTATTTAAGGATTCTTAAAACTGATCATCCACAGAGTTGGGAGAAGTTTTACACAGAAAAGAATAAGACTTTCTTGCGTAAATTATTTCTTTCATCAATTCAAAGCTTAGATGGAATTGAACCTTGTAAGCTGAGAAAGACTGATGAAGCCTTAAATTTTTATATAACTGAGATGCAAGACGAAGATATGACTATCCTTGAAGAAATTGTCGGTTCTGAAAGGATGTCGAGGGTGACTTGTTCTAACTCAAATTAAAGACAATCTGCATTCGCCCTAACAGAAAAGACTAAAAAATAATCTCCCTCAGTGACAAAAGTACATTCATTGAAGGAGATGTTTTTAAGTTTTCCGTAAGGACACAGTTCTTTTAATTTAGACTTTGCCTCGGCCTTTGCACTGATACAGGCAAGGTTGTCATTTCCACCATACCCGTTTGCTTCAACTTCAAGTGATGTTGAGGCCCAAAGTGAAAAACTAGAAACTAAAATTAAACTGATAAGAGCTTTTTTCATAAGTCACCTCTATTGATTAATGATTTGAACTGTCTGGCCTTTCACTTCAAAAGATTCTAAGTATGAATCCTTCGTGTCGGCCTTAATCTCTTTGAAGAATGCTTGCATATGAGCTGACTTTTCTTTGTGATCAACGAGCATGGCCTCCTTTGTTTTCCAGATCTCATGAAACTCAAAGCGATTGGTTTCTTTTCCGGTCTCATCGATGACTTGATAACCGTAATAGGTAATGCAGCCTTCTTCTTGGCGAGTCGGTTCAATAATTTTAGAGACCGCCTTTTTAAACTCCTGAAGCTTCTCAGGTTTGATGATTAAAGTGGCTGAACCCTGCCAAACTGTTTGCGCCTGCCCTGAAATGGCCATGATGACTCCTAGTGTAATGAGTGCCGATTTTAACTTCTTCATTCTTTTCTCCCTGAGATGTGGAGCAAGATTTACATTGGTCTATGTTTTCTGTATATCAGTATAACTAGAACAATGTTATGAGGATTTTTAGAATATGCTGACATTAGATAGATTAAGATACTTTGTTGAAGTGGCAACAACGGAGCATGTTGGAAATGCCGCGAAGCTTTTGGCCGTGAGCCCAAGTGTGGTGAGTGCCGCTATTCGTGAGCTTGAGGAAGAGTTTGGTTGTGAGCTTTTCATGAGAGAGAAGCAGAGAATTAAACTTTCTGAGAGGGGAGAGATCCTTTTAGAGAAGGCCAAGATGATCTTGAGTGAGACACAACAACTTTATGCAGAGGTGTCCTCTGGAGATATCAAAC
>JBMLQL010000058.1:0-7989 GCA_049241565.1 Bacteriovoracaceae bacterium
ATTTATTTGTATCGATTTAAAAACGGGGAACAGAGTCTTAATGGATAATCATCATCCTAAAAATGATCATTATCATTTAAACGATGATGAATTTGATTACGAATTTGTTGATATAGATCGATTGATAAAAGATTTTAGGTCCCTTGTTTATAGACACCTAGGGGTAAAGTTATGAGAAAAACACTAACCGTTTCGTTAAAAACCTCAGATGAGTTTTTTGAAGGAATAAGTTCTGCCTTTAAGTCAGTATCCAAAAAGAAGGCAGAGGGGGCTCATTATGAAGTTTCCTTCGATGACAAAAAATCATTTGATCGATTTGTCAAAAACATTGGACTACTTAGTCTAATTAGCAATTTGAAACCTAAGTCTGTCTATGAACTTGCAAAATATGCTAAGATGGATGTCTCTAATTTAAATAAGACTATCCTCTTTTTTGAAGAGATTGGTGTCATTAAAATTAAAAGAAAAAAGATTCAAGGAAGAACTGTTTCTTGGCCAATTGTTGAGTATGAAAGAATAGAGTTTAATCTCGCCGCTTAGTTTATTGCCCAGCCCCTGTGATCACTGTTTTTACAGTTTTAAGAATAACAAGTATATCAATCCATACCGAGCGATTTTTGACGTAATAAAGATCGAGCTGAAGCTTCTCCATTGTATCTTCTGTCGAGGAGCCGTAACGAAAATTAACTTGGGCCCATCCTGTGACACCTGGTTTAACTAGGTGGCGAAGATTATAAAATGGAATTTGGGGGGCAAGTGTCTTTTCAATCATCTCAGGACGCTCTGGTCTTGGGCCTACTAAGCTCATTTCACCTTTAAGGATATTAATGAGCTGAGGAAGTTCATCAAGTCGAGTTTTGCGAAGTAGTTTTCCAAGGGGAGTAATGCGAGCGTCACCTTTAATGGCCCATTGAGCACCGTTCTTCTCGGCATCTATAACCATCGATCGAAGCTTATAAAGTGTGAAAGGTTTATTGTTAAGACCCGTTCGTGTTTGAGAGAAGAAAATAGGTCGTCCATGGACGACAAGTAGTATGGGAAAAAGTATGATGGCCACAGGGATAAGAAGAATCATTAATGTGATGGCCACTGATTTATCAATAAGTGATTTGACAAGATCATAGGCCCGCGATTCTTGGTGACCACAGTATTCAATAAACCAAGACTCATCAATTGATTTAAGAGGAATCTTTCCAGACACCTTTTCAGCAAACTTGGCCAGATCCATCACTTCAGTTTCTGTACCTAAAAGAGCAAAGATGTTTTTTAGAGTTTCATGGTCTTTGATCACAGATCTTTCTACCGCCACCAGCTCAGCTTCTTCTGGTTTAATGTCTTTTACAATACTAAAACCTAGATAAGGCTTTCTTTCCACTTCATGGGCCACAAGAGCAATTGTTTCAGGGCTACCAATGAGCAGTGTGCGACGAGAGCGAGAGACTTTAGAGAAGAATGAGTAGAATGATCGTCTCCAGATGAAGAGAAGGGCAAAGCTTAAGGCTGCGATAATAATCAAATTAGATTTCGGCGTCACTTTAGCGAGTGAGGCTGGTAAGAAGTAGAAAAAGATAAAGGAAGTAATCGTTGAAAGAAAAATCGCTCTAATAAGAGAGACTGGAAGACCTGCGGGATTATAGGTCCTGAGTGAATAGAGGCCTTCTACGAAGAAGAATACAATCCAAAGTGGGAAAACGTAGATGAAAAGGTCAAAGTGGCGAAGGAGGTAAGCCTCAGTAGGAACACCCTTCTTTCTGATGAAGACCGTTATGGCCATGGCCACAAAAAGAAGAATTAGTTCAACGATAATAAGAAGAAGTGTTTTCGCTCGATTTGACATGCCGAAATCCTACCAAAACTTCCAAAAGGTGCCAGCTACCTTTTGGAGTCTAAAGTGGAATTAATTTCCAAATCCTAAAAGATTTTTTCTTCTGCTCTCCGTCTTAGACTGAAAATAATTAATCACTTACCTTTCTCCAGATTGCCGTCTTTTTTGCACGCAAAACTGTTTGATATGTCAGGAGTTATTTCATGAGTGAATATGTAATTAAGTATCTGATTTTACTGCGAGTTTTACTTTTTAGCTCATTTGTGCTAAATTGCTCTTCGAGGGAAGTATGAGTTTAGACGAAAAGGTAAAAGGCCTTACGTTTATACAAAAATTACGGACTGTCTCTGAGATAGGAGAAGTGGACTACTGGGAAGATCGAAAGAATCCACCCAATCTTTTTTATGATGATTTTAAAAGTCTTATCGACCGTTTTGAAACTATTGAAAAATTAAAATGGGTTTCTCGAGAAAGCGAGCAAGGTCCCTATGGAAAAACAGGTGAAGATTACTGCTTCAAATTCGAGTGTGAAGTTAGATTTGGTGGTTTTTTTGAAATTGAAATAAAACGGTATTTTTTAAAGGGCTATTTTTTTGAAAAGTCGAAACTCATCGGGGTAACGATCCAGAGTTTTAGAGAGGTTTGAGTGACAAAATCAATACAGAAAGTTGAAAAAGAATTTCTTGGACATAAATTTATCTATGAAACTCTTGTTGATGAGTCCACTGGTCAGGCCCTTTGGAATAACAAGATAGATAAAAAGTTTTCAAAATGGCTTCATGAATTGAAAAACAAAGACCGTGAACTTTTTAGAGTTCAGTACCCCATTTCCTCAAATGCTTATAAGGTTTTAAATCATATTAAAGAATTAGTGGGAGCCTACGATGATTCTCTTCTTGTGAGGGCAATAACTATTACTTTTATTAATCATCTTGATACTCATAAGGGGCGGCCAATTATGAAAAAATTAGCTGAATATAAAAAGCCCAAAGATATTGAAAATTTGAAGAAAGGCGAAGTCCTGCAAAAAAGCCTCTACTTTTCTCCGAGCGGTATCAGAGCTATCGAGTCTTATTCTAAAATCACAGGTTTGAAAAAATCTCAAGCAGTCCAGAATGCACTTTATTCAGTGTTGTTAATATCTATAAATGAAGATGATGAAATCAAAAGATATTGGGAAGAAGTGATTCTGAGTCAATTAGAGACTATCGCTAAAGCTGCCTGAGTAGTAATTTTCTAGAAATATAGTTTGATCAGTTAGGGCCACGAATTGCTTTTCCTGTGAAAAGTTTTTTTTATTTTAAATATTTAATTACGGGGGCTTAGATCGAGTTAACTTCTAAGAAATACGTTTTTTTATACATCCATAAGCGTCCTTAATAATGTTCAAGAGTAGATAGATCCTCATAGATTCAGCACGAACAAGGCATTATTATGTGATTTCATATGCTTATGTCGGTTTAGGTGTGAGTGTTAGCACCCATGGCTACTTTTTGGGTGCTATAGTTTACAAAATTAAAACCGATGCTATAATGTAATTAAATGCACCCGTTGTAGGTTTGTGGGTGCTGGAGTTTACATGAGCCTAGAGTCAGATCTTAGAGCAAAATCATCGTTTACGACGGATGAGGCCAGGAAGCATGGCCTTTCTCCTCGCATGCTTTCTTATTATGTCTCAAAAGGACAGATTGAACGGCTTTCAAGAGGTGTTTACCGCTTTAGCGATTACATGATTAAAGATGCAAATCTTCAATGGGAAGAGTTGTCTGTTGCGGCTCAACGAATTCCAGGAGCCGTGATATGTCTCATCTCTGCGCTGAACTACTATGGACTCACTGATGAAAGAATGAAAGAACATTGGATTACTGTTCCTCATTCTCATGCACATGTACATTTTCCTATGACTCGTATCATTCGTATGCGAAACATGTCACTTGGAGTGCAAACAAAACGAATCGCAGAAATAGAAGTTAGAATCTTTGACCCAGAGAGGACGATTGTTGATTCTTTTAGGCTTCTCGATTTTGAAACGGCAATCAAGGCACTAAAGCTATATCTTCAAGGTAAGTGTGGAAGGCCAAATATAAAGAAACTCAATTTGTATTCAAAGGAATTGAGAGCGGGTGTTAATAAATACCTTGCTCCACTATTGGTATGAGTAAAGCCATTGAACAATCAGTAAAAGAAAAATTGAAAAATATTGCGAAAAAAGAAGGAGTCGCATTTCAAATCCTCTTGGAGACACTATTCCTTGAAAGGTTCATGGTTAGACTTGCAGCTTCCAACTACCATAAGAATTTTATTTTTAAGGGGGGAATGTGCCTTGATCAGTATCTTGAAATGGGACGGGAAACTCGGGATCTCGACTTCTTAATGTATAAAATTGAGTCAAATGCTGATAAAGTGCAGAAAATCTTTGAGGAAGTTGCTTCTATTAAAATGAACGATGGTTTTGAGTTCATAGATATTAAACTTGATCTTCTTTCCATTGAGCATAAAAAATATCCCGGCTATCGTATGGGTGTTACTGGGAAACTCGGCCAGATTAAGCAATTAATTACAGTCGATGTGGGTGTTGGGGACGTTGTGAGGCCAAAACTTATTGAAGTTGAGTTATTACAAGACCAAGGTCCTATTTTTGAAACGTCAATTAAAGTGAGTGCTTATCCTCCGGAGTATATCTTTGCAGAAAAATTTGAGGCAATTATCCATCTTGGAGAATCAAATGGGAGAATGAAAGATTTTTATGATTGCATGCAGATCATTCAAGAAGCTTCAATTTCAAAGGAAGAATTTAAAGAAGCGATCGAAGCAACTTTTTCGAATAGAGGAACTAAAGTTGGTCTGATTCCGGATCACGCTGTTAAGCTCGCTTTACGATGGTCAGGATTTGTTAGAAAGAATAAAATCTCTAATGTAGAGATTGGTGAAGTTATCTTAATTATTAATGAATTTTTGCAAAAGATAGGCATTAAGGATGAATAATTGCTGTTCACAATTTCAGTGTTGAATCAAGAGATTAGTATATTCAAAAGGTGCCAGCTACCTTTTGGAGTTATTTTATGAAAAAAGTCCCTCGTGTGGGGAATTTTTTCTATATGCCATTTGCATAATTCATAAAAATTAATAACTTACACCCTCGTGTCCTAGAACTCTTCCTTGCATACATCATCTTAAAAACTCATATGGCAAAGTATGGCAAAAAATGGCTTTCTAGATTATAATGATAAGGCAGGGGTGATGAAATAACGATTTCAATATATCCCCCACCTCGTGAGTATGGACGAGCACATTGTCATGTAAGGTCTAAAAAAGTATTAAGACTAAGGGGAGTCGAGAAGAGATTTTCCCTGAGTTAAAGATATATCTTGATGCATCAGAACTGATTGTTGTGACAAAGGGATTTTCTAGAAGAGATATAAAAATAATTGGTGAAATTATTTTTAATGACCCTAAAAATGGAGATATTTCAAACGATACATACTTACAGCTTGTTTGGGAGAAATTACATGGCCAACTCTAAAAAAGAAAAATTCGATAATTTAATTCAAAAACTGCCAAGTAAGAAGACTGGAGATAAGGATCTTTTGTCAAAAAACTTATCACAAGATCTAGGTAGCTTAAGCGAAAGAGAAAAAATAACTATAAGACTAGACTCTAGAATATTGGACAAAGTAAAAAAAGAGTCTGAAAAAACGGGTGTAGGCTATCAGAAAATTATCAATGATAGGTTATTGGATATTTATAAGATTCAAAAAGCATCCTATCTAGAAGATGACAAAATTGAAAAATTAGAAAAAAGAATAAGACGTCTAGAACAGCAAATCTTAAAAGAGGCTTAAAAATAAAACGGGCTTAAAATGAAATTAACTTTTATCTCAGACACTCACTCATGTCATGAAATTATTAAAATGGAAGATGGTGACATCCTTTTTCACTGTGGTGATATGACAAAACGTGGAGAGCTGAGGGAAGTGAGTGAAGTCGCAAGTTATTTAGCGTCTCAGCCTTTTAAATATAAAGTAGTTATTGCTGGAAACCATGATTTCTGTTTTGAAAATGAAAACAGAAAAGAAGCTGAAAAAATATTAACTGACCAAGGAATCATTTATTTAAATGATTCCTTATGTATTATTGATGGTCTTAAAATTTGGGGAAGCCCAATACAGCCTTTTTTTCATAATTGGGCATTTAATAAAGAAAGAGGAAATGACATCAAGAGGCATTGGGATTTAATTCCTGACGATATTCATATTCTTCTCACTCATGGCCCTCCCTTCGGAATTCTTGACTCTGTACAAACTGGTGAGTCAGTCGGATGCGAAGAGTTGTTGAAAAAAGTAGAAAAGCTCAGACCCAAAATCCATGCTTTTGGGCATATTCATGAGAGTTATGGATTGAAGACTGTGGGAGATACAATATTTGTAAATGCAAGCGTACTAGATATAAACTATAGAATCAAAAATATTCCCTTATCTTTACAAATCTAAATTTCAGTTTTAAGAGCCTGCCTTTTCTTTTGGAATTTTTTCCTTACATATCAAATAGAGAGTTATTGTTTTAAATATATTATCTGAAATTTTTTGTCTTATGGATTACAATTAAAATGGCCCGTTCTTACAAGGTAAGCTAATGAAAACCATCATTGTCTGTGGTGGAAGCCGTGGTGTTGATCATCAAGTGTGAATCGACGCCAAAAAACGACAGGTCAGGTTTTGCAAACTTTTAGCAGCGACAAAAAATCCACTCAACGAGAAAAATTGTCATTCCATCGTCTACTTCTTCAATAAAAATCAATATCTTAACCATCGTCATACTTATCCATCGACTTGCATAACCCTCTGTATTCATAACCTAAACGCCAAGTATTGCTATAAGAAGTATTGCTTGGTAAAATACTAAGGAGAATGCATTGAACGTAAGCGAAACTATTAAGGCCTTTGATGAATTTCTAAAAAGCGAAGGACTTACTTTTGAAGCAACTGTTATCGGTGGAGCAGCTTTAAGTGTGATGAAAATTATCACAAGAGAAACAATTGATATCGACTGCTTGTCACCAAAGATTCCAAAAAAGATCTTGGAAGCATCATGTAAGTTTAGAAGTATGTATCCGGAGTTAAATCTCATTGAGAGATGGCTTAACAATGGACCTGAGAGTTTGCTTCATGATTTAGATATTGGATGGGAGAGAAGGACTGTTGATATTTTTAAAGGACAAGCAATATATTTTAAAACACTGGGAAGACTTGACCTTATAAAATCAAAAATGTTTGCTTACTGTGACAGGCAAACTGACCTTCAAGATTGTATTGCTCTTAATCCGAGCGAGATGGAGCTAGTTGATGCTTTAAATTGGGTAAAGGGAAGAGATGCGAACATGGGTTGGCCGGAATACGTAGAAAAGCAATTTTTGTTTTTTAAACATCAACTACAAAGAAAAGTAAAATGAAAAAAATAAAACCAAATCTTGATCAAAAAATGAAAAACTTAGGATTTACTATCTCATGTAATGAGATGAGTAAGTTTGCTCCCATAGATTTTGATATTGAGAGAGATATTCTTGATACAATCGTCGAATCGAGGAAAGATTACCGAGTTCTGGGACTTCTTTGTGTATGGTTTAAAAAACATGCTGATACAATTATTATAGAAAAGTTTTTTAAGCTTATTTCTAAGAGGGATGATATTAATCCCACTGACTATATTTTAAACTTTCTCATTGCTACGGCCATTGCTCATAAACATAGCAAATGGAAAAGATGGTTAAAGACAGATGTCAGAAATCCTATCTCTCCGATAGATAAAGATAATCTTAAGGCAGCTGTCAAGGTGAAGGGAAGTGATGAATCTTTACGGAAGCTTGGGGTTTTAGTTCCAAACGGATTTCTAAAAATTGATGAGTCTAAAGTGTATAATCAAGAGCTTTTAGCAAAAAATAATAAACAATATAGAAATAGACTTATCATCGGACCGAATTGGAGAGCCGATATTATCACGGCGATAGAATTAGGCTTAGAAAATCCATTTAAAATTTCAAATACTATCGGTTGTGGGTACGAGTCTGCCTATCGTGTGATGAAAGAATACCGAATTGCTCATTCTCTTATCTAAAAGGTGCCAGTGCTCATTCTAGTTTCTAGCGCAACACTTGCTTAAATATCTCA
>JBMLQL010000059.1:0-5992 GCA_049241565.1 Bacteriovoracaceae bacterium
TCCGTGAAGATGAAGATCGTCGTTGGGTTCTTTCACTTTCATCAGGGATTTAAGAGATTCACCATTTACAAATATCCTATTAACTATGCAGTTTTTTTTATTCGTTTTATCTTATCTAAAAAATATGTCCCCTTCCTATATACTACGCGAACTTGTTTTTCTGAGCGTAGTCGAGAAATAAGCCTTTCAAGCTTATTAAAATCACTTTTCTCAACAGGAACATCATTCCAAAGAAACTCATAGATATAGCTCTTAGATAAAGGTCTATCCGAGCTTTTTAATAAATCATGAAGAGAAATAATAAGGTTTAATTCTTCAGACTTTTTGCAAGAGTGCTCTTTATTTACATTTGATAAATGCTTGTCTAAACATAAACTAAAGAGACATTTACGACCTTTGAAAGCAAAAGATTCACCAAAAATCTCTGGCATGATAGCCGACAATTTTCTCCAGTGTTCTTTCGCATTTTCTATATTCATTTCCTCAAGTGATTGAATAACTTTTAACTGATAATTAAGAATTGGGACATCAAAGAATTTATCATCATAAAAATAAATGGGCACATTGAAAGTGAGATGGTCCAATAGCTTTTTCATGAATATGTAATTTTCAGTAAGATGAAATTTTCTATAAGATTTCATCTCAATTAATATTTTCCGACATTTAATAAAATCTTGTTGAGCTGAAAAAAACATGAATTCTATAATGAGCTGAGCAATTCTGTCACTTTCGGGCATTCT
Organism: Bacteriovoracaceae bacterium; assembly: GCA_049241565.1. Lineage (GTDB taxonomy): Bacteria > Bdellovibrionota > Bacteriovoracia > Bacteriovoracales > Bacteriovoracaceae > DZBG01. The sequence goes on from JBMLQL010000059.1 coordinate 741, forward strand.
CCCTTTAGATAGTTCAATCTCTGAAAGAACCACATTTGCTTCGGTGATTTGTTCAGTGAGGGTTAAATAAGCAAACTTTACACGTAAATATCTTATCCTTTGAAATTCAGTTTCGAATTCAATTGATTCTAGAGCTTCAACCACTAACTTCATTTTTTCTCTATTCATTAAGTTATAGTAAATAAAGGAGAGGTTGAAGTAGCACATAAAAACTGAAAAATGAGTTCCAAGTTCTTTGAACAAAGATAAAGCCTTTAGAATAGATTCCTCGGCTTCGTGATAAAGAGATTGATTATTGAGTGAAAGACCAATTAGCAGGAGTCTTTGTGCTTCTACAAATGGAAGTGAGGATGGAGCTAATCCTTTCATTAACTTCATTGCCTCAACGTTTTCGTTGTTGCGAATAAGAAAGTACGCATCCAGAATTTTCTTTTCGTTAAAAGTTAATCTCTTGTCATCAACATAAAACTTAGACTTTGCAGGATTTATATTGAAATCAATTATAATTTTATAGAAAGTTTTTTGATTCATTAGAACTCTATTCGATTTTTTTACCTAAATCAGAAAAGAAATTCAATATTTCTTGTGCTTTCTCCCTCTCGATTTTATATTTTGAGGTTAATAACAAAATAACATCATCGTCATCCCTTAATCGTTTAGACATAATAATAATTTTTTCATCATTTAAGCATTTTAGATAAGCATTTGCGGACTCACAGGTATCAATTGTGTTATGAGTCTCTCGGTAAATGGTAAGGTCTAAGTAAATATCGATTAAATTTTTGTTTTTTATCTTTGAGCCGTGATTTGTACAATGAGTAATTCTACCCTCTAAGTATTTTTCAAAAGTTGTAATTCTTTTGCCCGCCGCTTGTTTCCTCGCCAAAGAGAGAGAGCCAAAGTGATCTCCACCGGTGGCCACTTGAGCGTTTAGATTTACTGACAAAAATACCGTGAGGATTAAAAACAAACATAATTTCATATTATTCTTAACGGAAATTGTAAGAAAAACTTAAGTGAAGGCGTCCTCTTAAAGCCTAAGTTCCCGAAAAGCCGTGTCAGTTTTTTGTTTCCCACCAAATCTATTGAGCTGGCATTATTGCTTCATAAAACAAATACGGCTCGGTAAAGAGTCAGATTAACGAGAGGAGATATTATGAAATTAATATTAATTGGTTTTTATGTATTGAGTTCAATTTCAGCTTTTGCAGGGCCACCAATTGGATACGAAGAACAAGTAAAACGCAGTTTTGTAAACGACAAAAATGTTCAAGACTTAGTTGCAAATCTTGAGAACTCTTTGAATACAAATTGCCGGTTTAAGAAAATTTCATCTCTCATTCATGGTCATACTCTTTGGGACGAAGGTGGTGTCGTAGGCTTATATGAGTGCTCCGACTCAAATTTAGAGCTGAAAGTCAGAACATATTTTTCTGCCAAAGATAAAACAGGAGAATCATTAAGGCCTTTAGATAAAGTAAATGGAATCTACGAGATACGGTTTAGCCATAAAGTTAAAAAAGTTACTCTAAAGTATTAGTTGGATATTTGATCTGCGGATTAATGAATAACGAGCAAAATATAAACAGAACGATGGTTTTAACCATTATTTAAATGAGCGTAAAGCTCGAGGAGATGTTATGAAATTATTTTTAATGGGATCATTGGCACTTCTTTCCATAGCTACCAACGCACAATCAGTTAAGCCCCGCATGACAGTGAAATGTAATGACGGGACCTCTTTTAAGGCGAATAAAATCATTATTGGGCAGGACACAGTAAATACAGGTCGTGAAACGATTTATCTTCATTTTAATCTTGAAAATGGCATCTCTGAACCCTTGTATCGTATGGTTAAAAAGAGCGATGTTGTTTGCAAGGTCGTTGCTGAATAAACGTTTAAATATCTAAGTTGATGCCCAATTCGGGTTTGGACGAAAGACAAAGTGAGCCTTGAGTTGAAGAATTGGTCTTCATACCCAGTGATCACAATAACAATAAATTATTAACAACAAGTGACTTTTAGTCATTAAACAAATGAGCTTCGGCTCGAGGAGATTTTATGAAAAAAAGCATTATAGCATTACTTGCCCTTTCCTCAATCTCAGCTTTCTCTTCAATTCAAGATTTTGACCAGGATTACAGTACAATTACTGAAAGAACGATTTGTACTGTTTCAAAATTATCCGGTGGCGATTGTAGAACAATATCTGATGGGGCTTACAGCTATTCAAACGCTCTATACAAAGCCGTATTGAATGAAAATGATTCTGCAAACCTTTCCGAGGTTGAATTATTTGAAGCTTCATTAGCTGTTTGCGCACAGTTGAATGCCGCATGGTCCGCTAGACCTTGTGGAACAACTCATGACGATCTCAAAATGTGCACACGTGCTTTGTTAGGAAAAGTTTTCACTAACCTTGATTATGATTCTCAAATTCAACAAATCATACAGAAGGCGACTCCTGAAAGATTGATTGGTGTAGGACTAAAATGTAATTAGATAACCAAAATTGGACTGAACTCTTTTGTTGATAAAGAATCCAATTTGAGGATCGCTAGCACTAGTCTTTGACAGAAGTCCTGACCACGAACGCTGGGACTTAATGATAAAAAGAAGGCTGATTATGAAGGATCGCCTTAAAATTCAAGGATTAAGAAAATAAGAACATTAACTAAATGAGCACTTAAGCTCAAAGGAATTTTTATGATGAAAAATATTTTAGGTATTATTGCTCTTGTCTCGCTCTTAAGTTCTTCTTTGGCGCTGTCTTCTACTAGAGATTGTGTCGTTTTCTTTTCTCCTGAAGGAAAAAGTAATGACTTTTACTATTATGAAGCCGTGACAATTTCAAAGTTATTAGCGAAAGAGTTCAAAAAACAAGGAATTCGCGTCACTAAAGATATTAGTCAAGCTAATATTGGAATAAATCTATGGTCAATCCCTTTAGTTGTAGGACAACGAACTATAGATCAAGGCCCATTTGGTACTTTTAAAGAGGATCAATATGCTGAAGGAATTATGTTGTTTGGATTTGAAGGTGGGAAAATAATCTTAAGGAAAGATTACTATACAAGCAACTTACTTAAAACAGCTCGTAAAATCATTCATGACTTAAAATGCGAATAAGTAAAACTGAATATAAAAAATGTGAAATGGAGAATTTATGAAAAAAATTTGTTTTGGATTGTTGGTGCTCGCTTCAGTGTCTGCATATGCAGATAACTCAATTATACTAAACATACCAGATTCTACTGGGTTTGGAATTGATACCTATGAAATTCCTAGTCTAAATGGAGAATCAGCTGAGCAAAGTCTTCTTGCTTTAGTTAATGTATTACCTCGAGATGCTTGCTTTAGCGGAGAGGCTAATCTCGTAAAAGCAATGTTAGATGCCACTAGTGCCTCCGCTAAGAACCTTAGAAAATACTCTAGCTTCGTTTCCGATAATAGACTGAGTGTTGATTTAACTGTTTACAATAAAAACATTCGAAGAGACCAAAAAAAACAACTCATTATTGAGCAATGTCGACAGTAAGCTCCGTCTCAAAAAGACAAGGAATTAACTAAGTCGAATGGATTTGAAACACAGATTAAAAACTTGGAGAATATTATGAAAAAAATTATTTTCGGTCTTACATCATTAGGAATGATTGCTTCCGCGCATGCAGACATTACTCCTTCCTGTAAGAAGGTGGTGTATGATGCGGTTCTTAGAAAAGCATTAAAAGTAAGTAATACTGCTTCTGTAGATGGTCATAAGGTCATTTACGGCAATGATAAGTATAATCCAGCATTTCGAGAAGTTGTAGTTGTTCTCGCTTCAGATGAAACAGAAGCATCTCATTATATTGTCGTTACCCAAAAGAATAAAAATACTTGCTCCATCATTCACAATGATATCTCTGCAGACGGTAGTCTGCCACCTGTAGATGGTTTAAACGACTAGGCCTTGAGTCTGGTTAAGGATTTTAAATCTCTCATCTGATGCTTTAAATGATGTGATCACGGAAGTTCACATTCTAATCCATGGAATTAGATTTATTTAAAATTAATGCAAATAAGTTCGACTTAATAATGAGATCGAATGTTTTTATTTAATGAGCACGAGTTGCTCGAGGTGGTTTTATGAAAAAAATGTTAGTTATCGGGTTACTTGTTTCGTCTACTGCTTTCGCACAAATCAGTTCTAACGCTATCCAAGTGAGCAAAGGTAAAAGCTTAAAAGAATCTGTGAAGAACGCGAAAGATATTTGTCTTGAGTTTGGTAAAGATCGTGCTCGTGCATTAAATATTCCTTTGAAAGACTATAGCATTGATATTATCTCAGTAACGTCAAGTCCGTCAGGGCAAGATAAGACTGTAACTGTGAAATATGTTTGTGAAGCAATCAACTTTTATTTCTAGTCAATGTAAGCTTTTAGCGCCGGACTCAAAAAGTGTTTTCTTTTACTCAGATCCTGGTTATCAATGCTAGGATCTGATGTTTCAAAAGAGGTGATCATGAACGATCTCCTCTAAATTCATGGGGGATAGACCTATTGAAAAGCCTGAAGGGAATTAATATTTAAAACTCAAACAATCCTCATCACGAGGTTCTATACAAAGGAGAATTTTTTGAAGATTTTATGATTTTAATGTTTTTGTTGTCTTCGTCAGTGTTCGCTCAGACATTCTCGGAGACTCTAATTGTCGATAGAAACTATTTTTGAGAGGAAAATGGTACCTATGGTGTTCACTTTAAAGTGAATTTCTCCACAGTTGACCAAATTCAGCTTTTAACTATGACTGAATTCATTCCTTGTGGAGGTTATGTCTGTAACTGGTTTTGTGACGAGATGACTGCAAATGAAGTACCTTATGTTTTACCTTTTCAGGCCACTAGAACATGGAATGATGGTCGTGGAAAAGTGACAACAAATTATCTGAGGATATCTTTATCTGGTGCCAAATAAAGAGTAAGCTTTACTGTTTCAGCAAAAAAGTTTGATGGCCGATTCAGGAAAGTCATCCAGGTTAATTCTTGGGTGTTTTTCTTAATCGAAATTTTCAAGCTAAAGAAGAAATTGGTTTGAGTAAAAATACTGAAGTTATAGCGTCGTCATCATTTTTTAAGTACTACTGACTCTGTTTTCAACAAAAAAACAGTAAGTTAGAGACTATTGTCACTACTCCTATGAACAATACCCAATCTGTACCATAAAATCTTTATCATATTCCTTCCCAAGATTCTTTTAACCTGTTAAAAACT
>JBMLQL010000060.1:0-30640 GCA_049241565.1 Bacteriovoracaceae bacterium
TTTTCTGGGCCTCTAAAATTGTTCCTACACCCATGGAGATGGCCTGTGTGGGAATCTCTGCCAAATCCTTTAGATCAGGCTTATTACTCTCTAAGGTCTTGCTATCCAGTTCAACAATTCGTGTTCTTGAATTTTTTAAGGACCCAGGCTCATTAAAACCAATATGCCCATTTACCCCAACTCCTAGAAGTTGAAGTTGAATTCCACCCATCTGCTTAATAAGTTCTTCATATTTATTATGCGCACTAGGAAGATAGAGATTGTTTTCATCAAGATGCAAAGGTCTTACTAAATGTTTTAAGAGATAAGATCTAAAAGAGCTTGAATGATTTTCAGGCACACCAATATATTCATCCAAGGCCATCCATTTAAGCTTTGTAAGCAAAAGGGGATTCTCTTGAAGAAGCTTCTTTAATTCAGCGTAAACTGGAATCATCGTATTTCCAGTGGCCACTCCAATCACTGATTCGGGATGCTCTTCTATATAAAGGTAGATCATCTCGGCCATCGCCTTCGCTGCCGCCACTCCATCATTTGCTTTGATGACTTTCACACCCTACTCCGAATATTCTTAAGTTTTCTTAAATCCTAAACCACATCTCACCACTCATTCAACTAAACAGTATGTAAAAAATTCGGAATCCGAACATCGTATTTGGAGTACGAATGTCTTAAGGGTATAAAGGCCCTATGAAGACCATGCGCTTTCTCATCATTGAGGACGATAAATACTTTAGACTCACTTTACGTGAGATCCTTAAAGATTTTGGTCTTATTGAAGAAGCCACCACCACTCTAGAGGCCCAAGAGAAGCTAAGAGATAACGTTTATGACGTTGTTTTAACGGATATTGAGCTTGGGACCGACAACGGGGTAGACCTTATCCCTTTGATTCGAAAAAACCATGAACACTGCCTTGTGGTGAGCTCTTTTGAAGCCGAGGACATTATTGAAAAGGCCTATGAACGCGGGGCCCGTCATTATCTCTCTAAAAATCAATTAAGAACTCAACTTCCTGTTTATATTCAAAAAGTTCTGCAGCAAAAGAATTCAGCTTTTGAAAGTTTTCTCCGTGATGAGTTTGTGACGGAAGACCCTGAGCTTATTCAAGAACTTAAGCGCCTCGCAGAGATTAATTTTAAGAATCAAACTCTCTCTATTTCAGGTCCCACGGGGACTGGGAAAAGTTTATTAGGAAAACTCATTCATGAGATGACTTATGGATCGAAAGCCCCTCTCATTCATCTCAACTGCTCTGAAGTCCCCGAAAATCTTCTCGAATCTGAATTATTTGGTCATGAGAAAGGAGCTTTTACTGGGGCTGATCAGAAAAAAGAAGGTCGCCTCAAGCTTGCTCACGGGGGAACACTTTTCTTAGACGAAGTAGGCACAATGCCCATGTCGATGCAGCAAAAACTACTTAAGGCCATTGATGAGAAAAGTTTCTATCCAGTAGGCTCTCAAACGCCTGTAAAAACAGAATTCACTCTTATCTCGGCGACCTGTGAAGATCTACATAAAAAAATTGATGATGGTCTTTTCAGAGAGGATCTCTATTATCGGCTCTCAGGTTTTCATTTTGATCTCAAGCCACTGGCCGATCGTATTGGTGATATTGAACTCCTTATTCGTAAAATTCAAAAAAGCTCTTTGAGACGCTTTATTATTCGTCCCGAAGCGATGAATTTACTAAAAGCTTACTCATGGCCGGGAAATATTCGTGAGCTTAAAAAGGTTTGTGAACAGCTCTCTCAAGAATCGAGTGGTATTATTGATGCTCCCATCATTTCAAGACTTCTTGGAAATAAGATTCGCCAGTCGAAACCTGCAAAAAATTCAGATTCCTTAATTGATGATGAGATTAAAAGCTATATTTACCAGCATGGCCTTCGACAGTTTATCGGTGACTTAGAAAAAGAGATGGCCACAGATACTCTGAAAAAACACCAAGGTAAGATTACTTCTTGTATTAAAGACCTTCGCATTTCTTCATCGGCATTTTACCGCATTCTTCAAGAACATAAATTGAGTTTATAAATTGGCACGACCTTTGCTTTAGGGTGTTCAGACACTTTAACGAAAAGGGAGCCAATATATGAAATTACAAAATAAAGTTCTGAAGAAGTATCGTCTTTATTTCCCCAACGACACTCTCCGTGACGTTTCAGAAAGAACAAACATCCAACTCACACGCGTTTTTAGACTCTTCAATGGAAAACCCATGAAAGTCCAAGAACTCGAAGCCTTCGAGACAGCTATTGAGGAAAAACTCAATACACACTCATTTCACCGACGCTTCCAAGAACTTGCTGAACAGGCACAACTCGCCTTCGGCAAAAAAGACCTAGAGATGATGGCGGAGCTCATTGAGCGCCGTCTCGCTCTCTGTCACTACAGAACACCGATTAATATAAATGAAACTGAAACAAATATTGCATAACTCTAACAAAAAGGATTTTTTATGAAAGGCTTAAGCACAATTGAAAGAGTCATTCTCGAAGCACTCGATACAAAAAACAAATCTCTGAGAGAAATTCAGGTTGAGACGGGACTCACTGAAAACATGACTTTTAATCTTTTACAGGCCCTTATTATCAGAGGACTGGTTGGGTATGAATCAAATGGTTACCATATTGGAAAACATATCCCACTTGAAATTGTTCAGTCCCTCAATTCGGAAAGCTCTAAGCGTCTCGAGGCCCTGGAACTTCTCACCTCAATGGTGGAGTCACCTCGTAATGAAGAATTTAAGATGAAAAAGGTTCATCTTGATGGAGCTGATGAGAAGTTATTTAAGACGCTCCTTATTCAAATGGAAAGTCTGATCCAAGAAGCTAGCAAAAAGAAAAAAGGTGATCTCAAGAATAGCAAAGTTATTTTCTGGGCCTATGATACTTATGGTCCACTTATTCAACGAATGGTTCAAGAAGGATAATACAAATGAAAAAATTATTTATTTTTAGCATGGCCACCGTCATGCTAGTTTCTTGCGGCAAAAATTCCCAACCTGCTCCCGTAGATTATAATGACGATGATGGAGATCAGATCTTTAATTATCTTGAGATATCTGAACGAGACAAATATGTTTCTAATTTTCAACAAATTTCTGCTAAAAAAGCTGACTTAGTACTTAGACTTAAAAATCTAGCTGGTGATTTAAAGGTTATTGAAACAAAGATTGAATTTAATAAAGACATTAGGGCCGAGCTTACTAAATCAGTGTTTCAAAAATTTGATTCAGCCATTATTCTTCACGAATCTGATTATTTTAGCGAATTTGCGACCGCTCAAGTTAAGCCAAGTGAAAAGAAGGTTCAAACCTCTGAACTGGCCTCAAATGGCGGAGAAATTGAAATTATCTTTGATACTGAAGAAATGAATCAGGACTATGTCTCAGTCATGAAAAAGATAAATGGAAAATATGAAGAGCTTTTTTCAGGACAAGTGAATAAAAAGATATTGAAAGCGGAAGGTCTTTCAAGTCAATTGCTCTCTAGTGATATCCTAAGTAAGACGGACCTTTATTTTATCAATAACTCAAACCTTAAAAGGAAACAGCAGTTTTTTACAAACACACTCACTGAAGATCTTAAAAAGAAAACCTATCGTTTAATTATCTCGACTCACAAAGAAACAAATATCTATTATGTTTCAAACAATCTTAGTATTCAAAGCTTTCTTGATTTAGAAAAAATTGATTTAACTCATGCTCTTTTCAGAGAAGGATCAGACCATCTTTCTCTTTATGGCGACACCCATCATATTGATGAAAAAAGCTATATTATTCCTTTAAATTTTTTACCGGCCTCAATGAACTCAAAACTTCAAGCAGGAAGAACATATGCCATCTATGCAGCGAAGGCATCAGAGATAAAAAAGGACTATTTTAATGCTCTTTCAAGTCAGACAGGGAGAACAGATCGAGTTTATCATCAACCTTTTCAATTAAGTTATAAAAAGAGTCTGACAAAAGAATTAGTCCTTGATTTTGACATTCAAAAGACGGTCCATACTCTTTCTGCAAATAAGAAGAGATACCGTTATAATAATACGGGTGGTCCTCAAATATACTCATGCTGGATTGATGTGATTGAACCAACAGGAACACATTCAATTGAAGCCAATATCCTCTCTCCAATAGATTTAGGATTAAGTTTTACAATTGACGGACGCTCGATCAATCCTAGTCAGGAGATGAATATTGAGAAGGATGGGAAAATCATAAAAAGAATGATCTTCAAACAAGTGGGAGAAAATATCATCGCTCGTTTTGCTGCTCCCCTTTTTAATGCTAAATACGGTTGCGTGAATAATGGTTGTGTGAATACCAATAGTAATCCTGAGGAATACAGAAATTGTCAGCTAAGTGAGATGATTGGTGAAGCTAGTTTCTCTGTTTCTTATCAGGCCTATATTGAATAATAAATCCGGCCCATGGTAGAATAGATCATGGGCCAAAAAATAATTACCTCAAATATCCGCTTCGACAATCCAGCAGACTTAGAAGATCCTTGGAGTTTTCGTCGTCAATTTTTGGCAGAGATTCTTCTCTCACATCAACCTACTATCATTTGCACACAAGAAGGGCGAAGACCTCAACTCGAAGACTTCGCCACTCTTCTTCCAGACTATATACTTATTGAGGCCAATCGCCCCTGGATAGAACAGAGAATGTATCCTACTCTCTTTTTAAGGAAAGGAGATTGGCAGGTTCATGATAGTGGAGACAAGTGGCTCTCTCTGACTCCAGATGAGCCAGGAAGTGTGGCCTTTGAAAGCTCCTTTCCTCGCTTATTTACTTGGGCCCATGCCACTCATAAGCACTCTTCCAAAAAATGTCTTTTGATCAATACTCACTTAGACCACGTTTTGGAGTCTACTCGCCTTTCGCAGATTGAAGTCCTGGCCCAAGAAATTATTAAACTTATTAAAAGTGATGAGAAAGTTATTTTGATGGGAGATTTTAATGATTCTCCAGACGGTTCGGTAAGAAAGCATTTATTTAAGCTATTACCCTTTATTTGTGATCCATGGAAAGAACTTGGTCAAATTGAAGAAACCTCATTTCATCCCTTTACTGGGGTAAATGAGCAGGGTGCCAGGATTGACTGGGTCTTGCTTGATAAAAGAATTCATTTTAAAAAAATTTTCTTAGATAAAACGGAGAGAACGGGAAAATATCCATCGGATCACTTTCCCGTTGTTTGTGAGATTATGCTTTGACAGCAACTTCTTGTCCAAGATGTAAATAAGTCTCAATTCCCTTATTCGTATTATCTATAATGTCTTGTGATGGTTTCCATAATCCTTTTTCACCAAGAACCACTACTGTTGACCCTCCGAAAAGAAAATAGCCTTTCTCTTCACCACGAACAAAGGGCTTTTTCCAGTCATGGGATTGAACAATCTTACCAACGCAAATTGCCCCAACTTCAATATAGGCCATACGTCCAAAATTTTCTGTTTGGATGATCGTCACATATCTTTCATTTTTAATAAAAATTTCATTTTTAAATTTAAGAGCAAATGGATTTACGGAATCAAAAGCTCCATGAACCGGGTAATGATCAATGACAGTTCCATTATCGGGATAATGATAGCGGTGATAGTCTACGGGACAAAGACGAGCAATCATTAAAGGGCCGCCATCAAAAATTTTAGCTAACTGATTATTACCTACTAAATCTTTGGCCTTAAGGTATTGCCCTTTCACGGGATATTTTTGTTTTTCGTTCACAGCCTCAAATCCGACATAGCGGGCCTCAGCAAAGGCGGCCATACGATGAGGCTCATTCACAAAGGGTCTTTGACCTGTTTTAAACTTACGAATAAAAAACTCATTAAAACTGGCGTAGGAGTCTCGGATATCTGGCGCAGCAATTGACCCCGGTTGATACTGCCCCATATCTAGATTAAATTTCTCTACAAAAGGACGAACCTTTTTAGCACTTGAGGACTTATCTTGGAATTGGCCATAAATTTTACTAAAGGTTGCATTTGTAAAAACACCACCCATCTTTTGTCCAACGGCTGTAGTGTAAAGAAATTTTATGAACCAATCGCCATAAACTTTTTCAATTTCCTGCTTACCGTTCATACGATTAAAGTACTTAATCTCTTTCATGGCATTACTTGTCATTGGCCTTTCCTCTTGGGTGTCTGGAAGAAGTTATAATATACTAAGCTCATCATTTTAGTCAAAGCGAGGTCTGCGATGAAAACCATGCTCTTTTTGGCCCTTCTCTCTCTCTCAATTCCAGCCTTTTCTGCACCACTGCTAGAGGTTGAAAATAAAACAATTGATATCTATCGAAAAGCCACTCCTTCTACTGTTAACGTCTCTAATATAAAACTCGCCAGAAATGGCTCTTATGGTGACGTAGAAGTTCCTCAAGGAGCGGGTTCAGGATGGGTTTGGGATGACAAAGGGCATATCGTCACCAATAGCCATGTTGTTGAAGGCGGTAATACTTTTGTTGTCACTTTTTACAACGACTCAAAACAATACAAGGCCGAACTTGTAGGTACTGCGAGAGAAAAAGATATCGCAGTTCTAAAATTATTAGAAAAACCAAAAACTCTTACTCCCTTTAAAACAGGAGATTCAAAATCACTCCTTGTAGGTCAATACTCTTTTGCAATCGGCTCACCCTTTGGCCTTGATCATACACTCACCACGGGAATAATTTCTGCTCTTGGCCGCCAGATAGAAGGTTTTGGTGGAGTGAAAATTAATGACATGATTCAAACTGATGCTGCGATCAATATGGGAAATTCTGGTGGACCACTCCTTAATTCATCGGGAGAAATTATTGGAATGAACACTATGATTTTTTCAACAACTGGGGCCAGCGCAGGTCTTGGATTTGCTGTTCCTGTAGATACCATTAAAATGATTGTCCCCCAACTTATTGAACATGGCCGAGTTATCAGACCAGGTCTTGGGATTGCGATCGTTCCCGACTCAATGAAAAGAAGAATCATGGGAAAAGAGAAAGGTATTGTTATCTCTTATGTCGACATCAAAGGGTCAGCTTCTAAGGCAGGACTTCGAGGAATGACACAAGATAATTTTGGTCGAATGTATCTCGGAGATATTATTCTTAAAGTTGATGGCAAAGAAGTGAACAACCTTGACGATATCTACCAAATTCTTGAAACCAAAAAGATTGGTGATACCGTCAATGTTGAATACAAACGAGATGGTAAAAAACAAAGTGCTAGAGTGACTTTACAGGCCCTTTAAATTCTCCGCTGCTGCTTTGAGAGTCTCATCTTTTTTTGCAAAACAGAATCTTAAGTACTTTGCCCCTTCAGCTGACTTTAAATAGAAAGCTGAAGGGGGCACCGTGGCCACTTTATAATCTTTAATAAGTTTCATTGCATAATCGACATCATTCATTTCTGTTTTTTGAGAGATGGGAACCATCATAAAATAAGTTCCTTTAGGAATATCAAATTTAAAACCTAAACTCGTGAGTACTTCATAAAAATAATCTCTTTTTGCTTTATATTGAGATCTAAAAACAGGTAAATAAGTCTCAAGACTCTTAAGCCCTTCTGCAACAGCTTCTTGAATCGGTGTCGATACAGAAAAAGTCACATACTGATGAACCAGACGAAAGGCATTGGTAAGCTTAGGATTGGCACAGATCCAGCCAATTTTCCATCCTGTCAGACCAAAAGTTTTTCCGGCCGAGGAGATGGTTATTGTTCGCTCTTTCATTTCTTGAAGAGTAGCCGTTGGAATATGCGCATGTCCGTCAAAAGTTAAAAACTCATAGACCTCATCACTCATCAAATAAAGATCATGCTTAATGGCGATTGACGCCACTGCTTCAAGTTCAAATCTCTCCCACATCTTTCCAGTTGGGTTATGAGGATTATTCAGAATAATCATTTTTGTTTTTGGAGTGATGGCCTTTTCAAGCTCACTTTGATCAACTCTGAATTCTGGCGCATGCATGGTGACTGGTACGGCAATTCCTCCACACATTTTAATAGAGGCCACATAAGAGTCATAAAAAGGCTCAAGAACAATCACCTCATCACCTGGATTAACAAGTGCAGAAATAACCACAAAAATCGCCTCTGTGGCCCCTACAGTGACAGTAATTTCTGTCTCTGGGTTGTAGCTGAGTTTGTAAAAGCGATTATAGTAACTTGAAATTTCATTTCGAAGATTGACTGAGCCAGGGAATGGAGCATACTGATTATGCCCTTCTGCAATTTTTTTATAAGCAAATTCTTTCACAAAGTCTGGGCCATCAAAATCAGGAAAACCTTGTGAGAGGTTGATAGCATTATGTTCTCGGGCCAGGCGTGACATAACCCCAAAAATTGAATCTTTAAAATCAGCGATGCGAAGAGCAGTCTCTTTCATAATGTCCCCAAGTGAAGTCTAAACTTAGGGCCCACTATAACAATTTTACTCCTTCGGGTCCATGGCATCTCGCACACCTTCACCAATTAGTGAAAGCATTGTCAGGGTAAAAAAGAGCGCAAGTGATGGATATACCGCTAACCACCAGCCTTCCATAAAATGCTTTTGGGCCTGGTTTAAGAGCTCCCCCCAACTTGGGATAGGTGGAGTCAATCCGAAGCCTAGATAATCAAGACCGGCCAGTCCCACAATATTGGAAGCGATGACAAAGGGAGAGAAGGTAATAATCGGCGAAAGAGAGTTCGGTAAAAGATGCTTTAAAAAGATCCTGATTCTTCCCGCCCCAATCGCCCTAGCCGCTTCCACAAACTCTTTTTTACGGTTTTTAAGAAACTCTCCACGGACATAATAACTAATAGAGATCCATCCAAACACAGAAGAAATAACGACAAGAAGCCAAAGGGTAGGCTTAAAAATTGAGATGATAATAATAAGTAGAAAAAACTGAGGCACAGTTGAGAGGACTTCGACAATTCTCTGCCCCCAGAAATCAACTCGGCCGCCTAAAAAGCCCATGACTCCACCCAAAAGAGTCCCAATGATAAAAGTAATAACCCAAACAAAAATAGCGTAAATGATCGAGTAGCGTAGACCGTATAGAAGTCTTACTAAAATATCTCTTCCTCTATCATCCGTGCCAAACCAATTATCTCCTGTAGGAGCTGAGGGATAGTACTCGACTTTAGCATTTGACTCATAAGGGTCCCATTGAATTACTGGCATGATCATAAAATCTCCCCGCGCTTTATCAAGCTCGAGATTTTTATAATCAGTCACCATGGTCTCTTCCTGACCGAATTGTGAGGGGTGATAATCAGAAAAAACCGGAAAATGCCATTCGTTATTATACCGAAGAAAGATGGGTTTACTGTTGGCCCAAAACTCTGCCGTAAAACTTAAAAAGCAGGCAATAAGAAGAACCCAGCAAGAAACAACTGCTAGTTTTCTTTTCTTAAAGCGTTGCCATTTTTTTAAGGATTCATCATTTTTTAAAATTAAACTCATCATACAAAATCAATCCTTGGATCAACGAGGACATAAGCAATATCTGAGAGAATATTTCCAATCAAAAAGAGCACACTTTGAATAAAAACAAGGCCCATGATGACATTGTAGTCACGAGATAAAATCGATTTATAAGAGAGCAGTCCAATTCCATCCAACTGAAAAATAGTTTCAAGAAGAAGTGAGCCGGCAAAGAAAACCATTAAAAAACTTCCAAGACCTGTCACGATTGGAATAAGTGCATTTCGAAGAGCATGTTTCATGTAAATGACTTTCTCATCTACACCCTTCGCTCGGGCCGTTCTGATATAGTCTTTTTTTATTTCATCCAAAAGGGAGTTTTTCATGAGTACAGTAAGGCTTGTAAATGACCCTAAGGTGTAGCAAGTCAGGGGGAGTATGAAGTGATTAAAACGATCAATAATTTTATCCCAAGAACTTAAATCCTCATAAAACTCAGATTGAAGTCCTCCAACGGGAAGAATTTCAAAAAAACTTCCTCCCGCAAAAAAGACAATCAGTAGAATCGCAAACATAAACGCAGGAATGGAATACATCACAAAAAGGATAAAGCTTGTGGCGACATCAAAGGCAGATCCATTCTTTACTGCTTTTGCAATCCCTAGAGGGATTGAAATAATATAGCTCAAAAGAAGTGAGGCAATTCCGAATTGAAGAGACACAGGGAATTTACTGACAACGACATCGACGACAGGTTCTTCATAAGTAAAACTTTGACCTAAATTAAGTGTCGTAATATTTTTAAGCCAAAGCCAATAACGAACATGGATTGGTTTATCAAAACCATATTGTTTTTTGAGGGCATCTAAAACTTCTTGAGAGATTCCTTGCTCTGATCTTCCGGCACTGGCGGAGCTTGCAGCTGAAGCGGCAGTATCTCCTCCACCAAATCTCATCTGCTGAATTTTTTGTTCAATGGGACCACCAGGGGCCATATTAATAATGGCAAAAACCACCATCGTGACTCCGATCAAAGTGGGAACAAGAATAAACAGTCGCTTTAGAAAGTATTTAAATAACATATTATTTTATTACCCAGTATTGCTGACCAATTCCATAAGGGAATGAGTCTTTTAGTTTTTGAATACGTTTATTGTGAGCGTAGAGAGTGTATTTATTGTTAAAAAAGAAAACATAAGGGTAATCATTTGATATAAGTTCATGCACTCTTCTAAGCATTTTAATTCTTTTTTCACGATCATATGAGCGTCTTGAGGCATCAATAAGCTGATCCACTTCAGGATTAGAAAATCCCACAAAATTCGATCCTACTCCATCAATTGAAGAAGAATGCCAGATTTGTTTTGGATCCCAATCAATAGATCCTCCACTCCAAGCAAGCCTTACGGCTTCAAAATTTCTTTCATCCAGAAGCTTCACAAAAGAGTTCCACTCAATAGGCTTAATATTAATCTCAACACCCACTTTGCGCGCATCTTCCTTATAGATCGTCAGATATTTTACATAAATAGGATTAGGTTCAAGAATCGTAATAGAGAAATTCGTTTTTTCTCCATTGATTACTTTATCTAAGATTCCATCTTTATCTGAATCTCGCCAACCAGCCTCTTTAAGAATCTTCAAGGCTTCCTTAGGATTAAAGTCCAAAGGCTTAACAGCAGGATTAGCGTAATCACTTTGAACATAAACAGGCCCAGTCGCAAGATCGGCCATGCCGTATTCAAACTTATCGATCATAAATTGACGGTTCACAAGCATCCCTAAAGCTTTCCGGACTTGGCGGTCTTTAAGAATTTTATGACGATAATTCCAACCAATAAAAGTGTAGGGTTTCGGTGTTTTATTTTCAGTTTTGACTTTGATAATTCTTTTTTCCCAAAGAGGTCCATTAGTTTTTTTCATGAAAGCTTCATTACGAAGTCCGTTAAAATCAAGATCTCCCTTTTTGAGAAGTTCCAGATAGACATTTTCTTCAGTGATAAACCTCAGAACAATTTTATTAATTTGATACTGATCTTTATACTCTGCAAGATTTTTTCCCCACCAAAGTGGATTTTTCACCATAGTGATTTTTTGGCCTTTCTCGTACTTTCCTATTTTGTAAACGCCAGTTCCAATTAAGGTTTTATTGAAATCCTTTTCTGTCTTGGTAGGATCTTCATAAAAATGTTTCGGGAGAATGGCCATCCCCGCCACAATGTCAAAATTTAAAAAGTATTCATCTTTGGTTGTGTATCTTACGCGGTATTTATCGATGATTTGTACATCTTTAATTCCTTCATAGTAAGAACGATACTGAACAGATTTATATTTATCTGAAAAAATAACATCAAAAGAGTATTTCACATCTTCCGCTGTAAATTCTGCTCCATCAGACCACTTCACACCTTCGCGAAGTTTAAATTCATAAACCTTATTGTCTTTTGAAACGCTGAATTCTGTGGCAAGTACAGGCTTCCACTCATAAGTCTCTAGATCTCGCGTTAAGAGAGAATCAAAAACATAACCTTGAACTTCAGATGAGTAGGCATCACTAGAACTTAGTGGACTCAAAGTCGTGGGCTCACCGCTAAGATTATAATAAATCGTATCTTTAGGTCTTTCGATTTTTCCTGTACAACCGGTAATCAAAAAAATTAATGTCGTTATCCCACATATTAGTAGAGATCTCATGGGAAGGGCTCCTAATCAGTTTATTTTCTATAATAGAGCTGAGGATCAAGTGACCAACGATCAATTTTTAAATTGTGGTCATCAATACGATAAGCCTCAAGCTTTGTATCAACTTCATTTAATCTTGCTTCAGCGTCTTTGAACTGTGTAAACGAATTGGCCTTATCTTCTTCGAGATGGGCCAACTCTTTTTGCCATTCAATTTCTAGTTTCTGACGCAAAATTTCATAGCGTTTGTTAGTGGCATCAACTTTTTCAATGAAGCCATCTAACTCTTTTTGATATCGCACTTTTTTCGCCGTCAAGGCCATTCTCTTTTTTTGAAGGACACCGACAAGCTCCTTTCCAACCGAAAGATTTTGTTTCAAATCGACGCTATCAAAATAAAGATAAGATCCCGTTGTGACATGAACTCTTCGAATACAAGTGTTGAAGTGAGGAATCTTGATAAGAATATAATCATTAGTCCGACCTTCAAGAAAGGCCTGGCACTTTAGAGTTGGAGCATTTTCATTCCAAAACTCGAGACGATCTTTTTTATTAAGATATTTAATATTGCTAAAATCAGTACGAATTCTTGCTAGACGAGCAGACTCATTGAGCCTAGAAACTCGGCCACCAAAAATGCTTGAAGCTTCATCATCTTTTTTTTCTTCAATTTGGGCCCAAGAAGTCTGGCCAATCAGAAGTAGGAAAAATGTAAACATCCATGTTTTCATAGCTTTAATTATGCCATGAAAACAAAAAAAGGCTTACTCTTTCATCAGGATAATACTTGAGCGAAATTCTTTTTCATGAAGAGGCTCTTCGTATTTTAAAACTCTCATCCCTGGAAATAATTTGAGGAGTTCTTGCTCTTTTAAATAATCATCCACGGAGTCCGTTTTGCGGTGGGCCTCTCGCTCTTTAATTGTATGGGCCTCGAAAATAAGAACTCCACCTGGGCGAAGCCAAGTTTTAATTCTTTCCGCCAGTGAGCGATCAACATAATAAAAACAAATGATGGCATCAAACGAATTAGGAGCAATTTTATAATCTTTTAGTGAGGCCACCACTCCTTTAATTTTCACTCCAAATTCTTGAGCAAGAAGGAAAGCTTTTTTAACGGCCACAGAACTAATATCAACCCCTGTCACTTTATATCCCTTCTGTGCAAGAAAAACAGCATTACGTCCCTCACCCATTCCCATATCTAGGACGGCAGATTCAAAGGGAATATAGTGGTAGTTTTCAGCTAAAAATTTAACCGGAGTTTTCCCATAAATAAATGTAGGACGGCTATAGCGCTGATCCCATTGTGTCTTAGAATCAGCAGAAACTTTTACACCTGAAAGCGGTTGAAAGCGACTGGCCGGGATAGGATCTCGGCCGTAAGAGTGAAGAGCAAATAAACTAAGAAAAAGAATAATTTTTTTCATGACTCAGCAGGAGTATCATCATCGTGAGGAGTTGAAAAGGGATCGCTCTCTTCTAAGGCGCCCCCAGTAATGAATTCACTCTCAATACTCTCACCAAATGTCGTTCCAGACTGCTGCTCTGTGACGACACCTAGTTCAGCATCAATATAAAGATTAAGATTATTGAGAATTTTCTGTAATCGAATAATACGTCTTTCAATATAATCCTCAACAGTATTAGGCATGTCTTCAGTCTTAAAAAGATACCATTTGATATCATCGACCATGGTGAAAAATTGATCAAGAAGCTCAATCAGATCAGTCGAGCAGTGGGCCAAATCACTTATGGTTGTTTTTTCATAGCGATTATTAAAGATCATAGGGAAATGCTCTCTCGTTCGTCTGAGAGCAAAGATTTCAAGATATTCATTTTTTCGATCACGAATACGGTTAAAAACGTTTTTAGCATCTAACCTTAACAACGTTAGATAGCGCTGAGTAATCTCATCGTTGCGACTTTTCATAGTGTCTCCACATGAAACTCAATCATCAAACTGTTAGATGTTTAACACCTGCACGTTTTCCACCTGGCCAGCGAGCAATCTTCTCTGACTTCAGCTCCATATAACGTACAAGTTTATCACCTAATGTTTCTGTATTAAGCGGATATTTTAAAAAGAAAAAGTTTTTAGTCATTCTAAATTGGTTCGTATCATTGAGCTTTTGAAAACTGCTCATATTAAAAAAGCTGATATTTGATTTCCGTAAAATAAATTTAAGTAAGTGTCTTACTTTTTCATTGTAAAATTTAAATTCAGCAAATGAACTCACAGAGGTAATAGCAATATAATGATTTTGGGCCCCAGAACTTACCATCACCTGTAACTGATCTATTGCCACTGGAACAAGAATCACTCCCTGCTTTTTTAATTGAGCATCAAGCTTAAAAAAGGCAGTAGGAAGTTTGTCCCCCAGAGTGACGAAAAAGAAAAATGGTTGTGAATCAAAAGTTTCAGCATTCATACTCTCCTTTTCGGAGAGAGAATGTAATTACTTGAATAGACGTTTGCGAATGAATCCGACTAAGCTCATCAAGAAACCACCAAAAAGTGAGTACATATTCCCTGTACTTCCTAAGAGATTCACTGAACCACAGCTCATCGGACTTTTTTGCTCAGATTCTTCTTTGCTCAAGGGGCTTACATAACCTGTGGCCTGATAATTCATGGTCGTTGAAATAACCGCGTTCATTCCATTAATATCATCTGACCCTAATCCGTTATAAGTAAGTTGAAGCGAAGGGGCCATAACAGCATAGGGATCCTCTGAGTGATCAAGACCTACAGTATGACCGAATTCATGGATAAGAATTGTTTTAAGGTAATAATCATTCTGAGTCAGTGAGTGCGATCCATTAATCACGATTTCAGTACGAGCGATATAAGGTCCACTTGTATAACGAATGGCCGCGGCCAGAGTTGTCCCTGCATTCATTCCTGTTTCTGCCTGAAAATTTGTCGACCATCTCACCACATTCCGGCCAGCGGCTGAAGCACCGACACCACTCGTATAAAATTCCCAAATATTTGATCCTACTCCATTCATCCATTCATTGATCGCAATTCGAGTCAAGTTCTCTAACCGAGATTTTCGACTTGAATCAGAATCAATAACAGTGATCTCGATGGGCAGTGTTGACCAATAAAATCCTGCTGCAAAGTCAGATGTAAATTTGTAGGCCCACGATTGAGAGATAGTCACAATCACGAGGGCGAGCACAAGAATAATCTTTTTAATCATAAACTTTTTCTTCCTGAAAAAGATGAATACTAAAACTTATTTTTTATCGGCCCAGCACAAACGTCCATCCTGGAGCTGTACTGCATAGATCTGTCCTTTAATAAATTCAAACGGTCCATGCTTTAAAACATCAACGATAATGTTTTGAGGGATGGTTCCTTTAATCACTCGAAGTTTTTTAAAGATCACTTTAACCTTCGAGAAACTATAATCAATGGCAGCATCATCAACAACATCCTCTACTGACCCCACAAATTGTTGAGAACAGTTTGGATTTTCAACCGTCGAAATGGCCCATGCTGAAGTTGAAAGAAAAAGACTAATGAGAAGAGTAAGTCGAATAATCATGGCCTGACTCCCTGGCACTAAAAGTCACTACCATGTGACCTTTCCCGGTGATTATTGCATGGCATGTGCCAAACCAAAGGGAGTTTAAGCCTTTAAATTTCTTACAAGTCTCAAGAATGCTAGGGCCATAAAATCACTAAGATCAGGGACTATTGGGCACTCTAGTCAAACATTCATAGGGGCAAAACTTGCCCTGAGGAGAAATGAAAAAGGGACCCCGAAAGGTCCCTTCTTTTTGAGAAATGAATTAATGAGGAAATGAAATTACATCATTCCGCCCATGCCCCCCATTCCACCCATACCGCCCATTCCGGCACCTGCATGAGAATGATCATCCTTCTTAGGAAGGTCAGCGATCATTGTTTCAGTTGTTAGCATAAGGCCAGCAACAGAAGCTGCATTTTGAAGAGCAGAACGAGTTACTTTAGTTGGATCGATGATTCCAGCTTTCACTAGATCTTCGAATTTATCGTCACGAGCGTTGTAACCAAATGAGGCGTTTTTAGATTCTTGGATTTTGTTGATGACAACAGATCCATCAACACCAGCGTTGAAAGAGATTTGACGGATTGGCTCTTCGATCGCTTTTTTAATGATCTTGATACCAGCATTTTGCTCTTCGTTTGTCCCTTTAAGGCCATCTAGAGCAGCCACAGCGTGAAGAAGAGCAGCACCACCACCAACGATAATACCTTCTTCTACAGCAGCGCGAGTAGCATTAAGAGCGTCTTCTACGCGGTCTTTCTTCTCTTTCATTTCTGATTCAGTTGGAGCTCCAACTTTAATAACTGCAACACCTCCAGCAAGTTTTGCCAGACGCTCTTGAAGTTTTTCTTTATCGTAGTCAGAAGTTGTTTCAGCGATTTGAGCGCGGATAGCAGCAACACGAGCTTCAACATCTTTCTTATTACCAGCACCATCAACAATAACTGTATTTTCTTTGTCGATTGTAATTTTTTTACAAGTACCAAGAAGTTGAAGAGTGACTGTCTCAAGGCTCATTCCAAGCTCTTCAGAAATAACTTGTCCACCAGTTAAGATCGAGATGTCTTTAAGCATTTCTTTACGACGGTCACCAAAACCAGGAGCCTTAACAGCTGCTACGTTAAGAGTTCCGCGAAGTTTGTTTACAACAAGAGTTGTAAGAGCTTCACCTTCGATATCTTCAGAAATGATCACTAGTGGTTTACCAGTTTGAACAACCTTCTCAAGTGTAGGAAGAAGTTCTTTCATTGAAGAGATTTTTTTATCAGTGATAAGGATGTATGGATTCTCGAAAGTTGCTTCCATTTTTTCTGCGTTAGTCACGAAGTATGGAGAAAGGTAACCACGGTCAAATTGCATACCTTCAACTACATCAAGTGAAGTTTCAGCTGTTTTTGATTCTTCAATTGTGATCACGCCTTCTTTACCAACTTTAGACATAGCTTCAGAAATAAGTTTTCCGATTTCCATATCATTGTTAGCTGAAATCGCTCCTACGTTTGCAATCTCTTCTGCTGTATCGATTTTCTTCGACATAGTCTTAAGCTTTTCAATGATCTTAGTTGTAGCAAGATCAATACCACGCTTAAGGTCCATTGGGTTGTGTCCTGCTGCTACTAGCTTTACACCTTCGCGGTAAATAGCTTGAGCAAGAACTGTCGCCGTTGTTGTACCGTCACCAGCGTCTTCATTTGTTTTTTGGGCCACTTCTTTAACAAGTTGAGCTCCCATATTTTCAAAAGCATTTTCGAGCTCGATTTCTCTTGCCACAGAAACACCATCTTTCGTGATTGATGGAGCTCCAAATGATTTTTGGATAACAACGTTACGACCTTTAGGTCCTAGAGTTACTTTTACTGCATTTGCAAGAGCGTTAACTCCAGCAAGAATTGATGAACGAGCTTGTTCTGAATATTTGAGTTCTTTAGCTGACATATTATTTCTCCGTTTAAGATTGAGTTAGTTAATTATTGAAGGATTCCGAAAATTTCGTCTTCTTTCATGATGATGTAGTTTTCACCAGCGACTTTAACTTCTGTTCCAGAGTATTTTCCGAAAAGAACTTTATCGCCTTTTTTAACATCAAGAGCTTTTACTGATCCATCTTGAAGACGGTATCCGGCACCCACGGCCATCACTTCACCTTGAGCTGGTTTTTCTTTGTGATTGTCAGGGATGATGATTCCGCCAACAGTTTTTGTTTCTTCCTCTAATCTTTTGATTAGAACACGGTCTTGAAGTGGTTTTACAGTTAATGACATAAGTCCTCCTATGTTGCTTGGCAATATCAATAAAAAATCAGCACTTAAAATTTGTCTATAAGGTGATACCGAACTTGGCAGTGTCAAGGCTAGGTAAAAGAAAAAAATTCTAGAATAACTCGCCCAGTTTTTTGACTATCTCCAGTCACAGACGTTGGCCGAGTAACCAAATCAACCACTCCGTCTAGTTAGGCCAAATCTTCCTATTTTTATGTATTTTCATACAGATATATCTATCAAGTTCTCCCTTGAAACACCGAAAGGCAATTATTGATACAATCACCCTAAGCATTTTCAAGGAAGTGGAGAGTGCTAAATTTATTATCGACACGGACCGTTCTCCCCATTTTGACGTTGTTAACTATAAGCGTTGGATGTGGAAAAAAAATTCAAGAAGATAGCAAATCGGGCGGTTCCCGATCAGATCAAAATCTGGAGCTATCCTCAACACCAGGTGTAAAAGTGAACTCTCTGGATGCTCACGGTGATCGCTATGAGCTTCTTAAGGATGGATCTTTTGTTCTCCCTGACCAACTCCTTATCCAAACTGGTAAACCGGCGATGAATTCCTTAATCAAAATCATCTATAACAAAGTAGATGAGTATGATTATGAATTTCACTGTCTTTATAAGTACGGTGGAGTGGGCAATCGTTATGATTTCTTTCGTTGTGAGAACCCAGACAATCGTGATTTAGGTGTTAAACCTGAAAACCTTGGCCTTATCAACTGGCCAATGGATCAAGGTAAAACAATTGAGATCGATTTTTTTGGTACTAAGCCCTCTACAGAAGTTCAAGTTCAGGCCATCTTCAACGCCAACTGGAAGTAATCCCCTTATCAAATTAAAGAAGTTCTTCATTCACAGGATGTGAATGAATGACACTCTTTTTTCCAAAAGAAAAATAGACCATTGATTATTTAGAAGAAGGTTTTACAGAAGCTGGAGCACGATGACGTCGGTATTCTAGAGAGCTGTTGATTTTCTTTCTATCTTCAGCATCCAATTGTCCAAAACGATTATCAAGAACCAGAAAACGGTAATTCTCAGTATTATACTGGGCCGCCCGGTTAAGCATTTTATAATACTGTTTCTGATCTATCTCATCACTGTATCTGTTAAAAAACGTTTTAAAGGTCTCTGGGTCAGAAGCCGCGAGATAGCTGAGTGTTGAATCAAGCTTCCCACCTCTTTCCAAGAAATACTCTATCAGATCAGGATCTTTTTTATTCACAATAGCGGCCATCATTGATGGTCCAACGAGACCCCATCGAGGACGATTAATCTTTTCTTCGATAATAGGATTAGACTTAATTGTTTCAGGATCATTTTCAGTAATATAATTCCAGGCCTCTTTTGATTCTTGAAAACGGTAATTCATCCAACCAAACATCATAAAAGTCACCATGAGCACCGAAGTCACGGTCTTCCAAGTAGTCATGCGACGAGCTTGATTGAGGACTCTTGAAACATGATTTTCATACCAATTAAAAGGAAGCTGATCATGACTCTTCTTTTTAACCATTTCCATTCTTTCATCAAGAGATGGATGAGTAGAGAAAACTCGTTTTAGAAAGTCAGTGAACCTATTGCTCTTTACTTGTGTCTTTTGTTTAACATAGTCTGGAATATCTTTAGGCTCCGTCAGTTTACGAAGAGAAGACTCAAGATTTTCCACTGTCGTCCCTAATTCTAAAACAGCATAAGCATCGGCTTCATATTCATGACGACGGATTTCTTCAAAAATAAGAATTTGATTCAGAACAATAACAGACACAAATCCTAACATTGTGAAGAAAATAAGCATTGAAGTATGGTGTTCAAGATCTTCATTATAGAAAAGTGCTCCCAAAAGGAAGACTGTCGCTAAAATCAACACCAATGAAACAATAACAAGAATAAAGCCTTTGACGAGGGCCAAGACTCTTTTATGAATATGGTTATTAGCAATATGGGCCAGCTCATGACAAATAACGGCTTCAAATTCTTCTCGACTTAAAATATCTCGTAGGGGCTTACCAATAAACATAGTTTGATTGTTAAATTTCCAAAGATTGAGTCCCACGACAAAGGCGTTTTTCATATTGGCCTCAATCCAGCGCAGTCTCATTTGTTCAAGACCCAGTTTTTCGAGATGAGGTTGAATGAGCTCAAGATACTCAGGCTCAGTTATTTCACGATTAGGAATGAGCTTCAGCATCGCCACAACAGTAAAAATAATTGTCATGACTGAATAAAAAATAATTTCGATCGGAGCTCCGATAATCCACCAATTTCCCCACTCTTTAAGACCGTTACTAAAGGCCCACGAAATCAAAGAATAAGAAAGAATCGGAAGAAGAAGCAAAGAGAAGACGATGCGAAAATCTTTGACAATGAAATCATTGAAACTTGATTTAAGATCTAGTCCTGTCCACTTTTTGAGATAGCTGAGGTAGAATTGGAAAAATCCAAAACTAAAAAAGGTAATCCCAAGAAAAACTAAAAGAATAAAAGCAATCACGGCATCTTCATGCTTGTCCTCGACCATCATTGCCGCAACGACACCGAAGAAACATTCAAAAACAAAAACATAAAATTGATGCTTTAAAATACTGAGTTGCTCATTAAGATTTTTAGAATGAATCAGGGCAGACTTGATCTCCTCACGCTCACGTGAGAATTTCCAGATGTTATAAAGAAGTCCGACAAAATAGAAAATGGTATAAACCATGTGTACCTACCCAAGAACTTATCGGTCTTTCAGAGGGGAGATTTAAGAAAGTTTATGAATATGAAGGGGGTACCGGACTATTTTGATACGACTAGTAGAAACACTTTTGCTCATGGTGAACGATAACCAGCTCTTGTCTCACATTTCCGAGAGAAATGGGACCAAGCATGGCCTTAAAACGAACAGGATATTTAAACGTTGTAGGCCCAGTGCAGTTATACCCGACTTCATCGTTCTGGATTAATTTAACACTTTGCTGGTAGGCCACTTGTTGAAGCTGAGGATAAGGAAACCTCTCCACTGAAGCTTCTTTGCAGTCCTGATAACAAGCCTGATAACTGGCCTTGTTAATCCGACCAAACTCTCTTCCCTCATCAAAAACTTTGCTCGATGTTGGAATTGAATGAGAACCCGTTGTCGGAGGGTAAACCTCGATCGAACACTGGCAAGTATAGGCTAGGGTCTGGGCACTCATCATGAATAAAAAAGCCGATAAAACAAATTTCATTATTTGTATTATCGGCACTAAATTTTAGGAATTTAATAAAAACGGATCAGTCTGTTATTTGAGGTCAAACCAATTGGCCCCAACACCCATATCAACCTTCAGAGGAACAGTCAGGGTCACTGCATTTTCCATTTCCTCACGGACAAGCTCTTTCATCAATTCAAGCTCACTGGGAATAACATCAAAAATAAGTTCATCGTGAACCTGAAGAACCATTTCTGATTTTAAGTTCTCTTTTGTCAGCCTCCTATCAATATTGATCATCGCGAGTTTAATAATATCTGCCGCTGTTCCTTGAATCGGACTATTAATCGCTACTCTTTCCGCCATGGCCTTAATTTGACGATTAGAAGATTTAATATCAGGGAGAAACCGTTTTCTTTCAAATAATGTTTCCGCATATCCAGTCTCTTCACACTTCTCTCTTAAACTATCTAAAAATCCTTTCACGCGAGAGAACTTCTCAAAATAACTCGTGATATATTTTTTGGCCTCTCCTTGAGGAATACGTAAAGTTTGCGAAAGACCAAATGAAGTTTGACCGTACATAAGACCAAAATTAATGGCCTTGGCGCTATTACGCTGATCTTTAGTAAGTTTTTCAAGAGGGATATCAAAAATCTCTGAAGCTGTTTGTTTGTGAATGTCTTTATCGTTTTTAAAAGCAAAAAGCATATTAGGGTCTTGAGAGAAATGTGCAAGGATACGAAGTTCAACCTGTGAGTAGTCAGCAGAAAGAAGAACCTTTCCTTCACTAGCAATAAACCCTTGTCTCAGTCTTCTTCCATTTTCAGTTCTCACTGGGATATTCTGTAAGTTCGGATGATCTGATGAAAGTCTTCCTGTTGCCGCATTAGATAATTGAAAATGAGTATGAATCTTTTTTGTTTTAGAATTAATAATCAAAGGAAGAGTTTTTACATAGGTAGAGAGAAGCTTTTCTAATTCTCGGTATTTTAAAAGCATTGCTGGAATAGGTGAAACATCTAAACTTACAAGTTCTGTTAAGACCTCGGCATCTGTTGAATAACCTGTTTTTGTTTTTCTGATGACTGGAAGTTTAAGCTTTTCAAAAAGAAGTTCTCCCACTTGCTTAGGAGAGCGTAGATTTATCTCATCACCAGCTGCTGCAAAGATTTCTTTTTCAATTTCCCCAAGTTCTTTAGCAAATTCTTTTTCAAGCCCATGATAGAACTCAGTATCAAGGTTCACTCCCACAAGCTCCATCTTCGCCAAGACATTTAGCAGAGGAAGATCAAGATCATAATATGGCTTAGAAACTTTAAGCTCATCCAATCTTTTGACAAGGATAGGATAGATATCAAATATAGCTTCTACAAACTGAGCATTCGTTTTTTGGTCAGCCTCGGAAGAAGCTCCAAACAAATCTCCTTGCCCCTCAGGGATTTTTATCTGAATACCAAGATATTCTTCAATTAAAGTTTCAAGATCATGTTTTCTCTCAGGGTTAATAAGAAAGTGAGCTTGAGAGATATCAAAATATTTTTTAATCTGATGTTTCGCGAGATGAGCAGTTTGAAGTAAAGACTTCATATTATCTGAAACAACGACAGGGTTAACTTCTTCTAGAACCTTAAAAAAATCAGTTGATTTAAAAGAGACTTCCGGAAAATAGACACTAAAAACTTGATCTCCTTGATAAAACATCAAAGACTTGATCTCAGAAAGTTGATCGTCAGGTTGACTCCACTCTAGTCTCATGGCCAGAGTTTTCTCCGTCAGATTTTTTTTAAGTTCTGTGATCGTTTTAAGAGAAATAATTTCTAATTCTTTGGCTTCTTTTTTGGTTTTAGTTGCTGAAGCATCTGGTAGACCATCATCATCGGTATGAAAAGCACTCAGCTTTGCGAGCCATGATTTAAAATTCATTTTTTCAAGGAAGCTAATAAGTTCGTTTGAAGCCACAAGGTTATAAATCATTTGAGTTTCATCGAGTGGAATCTTTAAGTCAGTGGTGATTTTCACTAGGCTCTTAGAAAGGTGGGCCTTCTCTTCATTTTCAATGAGAGCACTCTGCGTTTTTTTATTTTTAATTTTGTCTTTATTAAGCAAAATGGTTTCTAGGTTTTTAAACTCCGCCAACAGATTGGCTGCACCTTTAGCACCGATGCCTGGCACTCCTGGAATATTATCTGAAGTATCCCCTACTAAAGAGAGATAATCGACAATTTGCTCAGGATAAACTCCCATCTTCTCCAACACATCATCACGAGAGTAAGTCTTCTCTTTCATCGTATCGAGCATTTTGATTGGGCCATCCACAAATTGCATAAGATCTTTATCACCTGAGGCAATAAGAATTTCATCGAATTGATCTTTATACTGAGTCGCCACAGAGCCAATAATATCATCGGCTTCAAAGCCAGGCATTCGAACGCTTGGAAGTTTAAGGAGATCCACTAAATTTTCAATAAGAGCAAACTGAGGAATAAGCTCATCAGGTGGTTCCGTGCGATTGGCCTTATACTCAGGGTAAATTTCTTTGCGGTAAGACCCTTCTTTTGTATCTCTTGCAATCACAATATGCGTGGGATGATATTTGGTTATAAGATTATACATTGAACTTAAAACACCATAAACAGCATTGACTGGCGTTCCATCAGCGGCATGCAAAGGACGAATGGCAAAAAAAGCACGAAAGATAAAATTACTTACATCAACAATGATAAGACGTTTCATAAAGAGTTCCTGTTACATGTCACCTGACGATCTTCAAACCATCCCTTAGGACGTTTGCGAAGATCTAGTCTTGTTCCGTCATTAGCGATCACTGTGGTGTCTGCTAAAACATCTCCAAGTCGATGAGGTGTTTTCTCTTTGATTAAGAGATAAATTTCCACGATGCTAAATGGTAAGGCAAGAAAGGCAGCAATCAGCCAGCCCCAGCCCGGATAAATAAGAAATGATATTGGTACTACTAACGGCAAATTACGAATAAAAGATTGTTTGGTTGAACACGGAGTCCCATCAATAAGCGAGACAACCATAAAACCCATGATTCTTTTTCCAATGGACTGCCCTTCGTAAAGAGAGTCGGAGATACTTAAATAAATCACCCCTAGAATAAGTCCCATAGGGTAATAAAACACCACACCGGTGCCTACAATTGCGAAATCAATGGCTTTTGCCAGAAAACGAGTCCAAAGGGCCCGTTTGAAGCCGGCATTTAAAAGTTCTCTTCTAAACATCTGTGCTCCATAATAGCGATTTTTTTATTCATCGCAAAAGCCTTTGTTCAAGTCCTTTACTTGTCCTCAGGCTTCTTGTGCGGTAAACTCTTAAAGATGAAATAAGGAGACCTACTATGGGTAATTTAACACATGTCACTAACTCTAACTTCGAGCAAGAAGTAACAAATTCAGATAAACCAGTTCTCGTTGATTTTTGGGCAGAATGGTGTGGACCATGTCGTGCTCTAGGTCCAGTTCTTGACGAACTCGCCACAGAACTAGACGGTAAAGCTACGGTAGTAAAAGTCAATGTTGACCAAGCTCCTGACCTTGCTCAAAAATTTGGAATCCGTGGTATTCCAACGATGATTTTCTTCAAAGGTGGCGAAGTAAAAAGCACTCTTGTAGGTAATCAACCTAAAGCAGAAATTCTTAAGAATTTAACTTCGCTTATCTAATTCAAAAATTCACTCTTTTCTTTGAAGGGCCAGTTTATCTGGCCCTTCTTTGTGTACTAAAAAAATCAGGCATTAAAATCCCCTAGGCATCTCAGAGTTTTTTACTCTGGGATAAGCACATTTTGTCCCTATCTTTTTTTTTGGTTAAACTCATTTTCCGCTTATAATCATAAGTAATAACTCGTTTTTTTCCAGGGAAGGGGAATTTATATGGAATACTTGCAGTGGTTTGCGACGTTTATTATTGATGGTGGTGTGTTCATGTACATCATCTTGGCCGTATGGGCCTTTGCTGTAGCAGTGGCTTTCGAGAGATTCAAAAAACTCTCTTATACTTATGACGTAGATGGCCCGTCATTTATGAACGAACTTCAGCGTTATATTCTTTCAAATGATATTCAAGGAGCGATTCGAGTTTGCTCTGGCTCTGCAGCCGCACTTCCGAAAGTTTTGAAATCAGGACTGAAGCGTGCGAACCAAAATCCTGAGCAAGTTCAGAATGCAATTGATGCTACAGCTCTTGAGATGATTCCTAAAGTTGAAGTCAGACTTGGTTATCTTCAACTTGCTGCCAACCTTTCAACTCTCTTTGGACTTCTTGGAACAATCCAAGGTCTTATTCAATCATTTGCCGCCGTCGCTGCTGCTGACCCTGCTCAAAAAGCAGAAGTTCTTGCTAAGGGTATTGCGGTTGCGATGAATACAACGGCTCTTGGACTTTTCTCAGCTATTACAATCATGATGATTCACGCTTTTCTTGCAGCTAAAGCAGAAAAGATTGTAGGTGAGATCGATGAATTTTCTGTAAAACTAATCGATCTTCTTGGAACTAAAAAAACAATTGAAGACTAATTTATGATTAAGTTACCAAGCTCAAGACGTAAAAAGAAAAAAGAAGAGAAACTAAATCTCGTTCCTATTATGGATGCAGTTTTTATTTTCATTTTCTTCCTTTTGATGTCGGCCAACTTTGTTAAAGTTTTTGAGATTTCAAGTGATGTACCTATCGTATCTGATCAAGAACCTCCTAAGCCTAAAAAAGACCCTCTGGCCCTGACTCTGACAATCGAAGATAAAGAGATTGTCGTTTCTCGTGGTGTTCCTTCAAGGGCCTTTAAAAGAATTCCGAAGCTTGGTGATGGGAAGTATGATCTAGACACACTTCATAATCTGATGATCGATCTGAAAAAGGCTCACCTTGATGAGAATTCAATCATTCTTGAGCCACTAGCAGACCTTACGTATGAAGAAATCGTAAGCATCATGGATGCTGTCAGACTTTTAAGAAACACTGATGAAGCAATTTTTAAGAAAAACAAAGATGGCCTTGATGAGAAAGTAAAACTTCTTTTCTCTCAGATCCTCTTTGGTAACCTAATGAGTTAAAACTATGGCACGTAGATCACTGAGACGACATAAAAAACCAGCTGCTTTTGATATTGATATCACTTCCCTACTTGATATCCTTACCATCATGCTTGTGTTTCTTCTTCAAAGCTATAACTCATCAGGAGTTATTATTAATGTTCCAAAAGGAATTGAGCTTCCTCAGTCTAATTCTGAATCACTTAATAATTTTGGTGTTAATATTCAAATCTCTCAAACTCAAATCTGGGTTGATGATAAAGAGGTTCTAAATACAGAAAACGCAGATGGAGCCGCTATTTATGATGAAGGTGGACGTCGAGTTATTCCACTTTATGATCAATTAGTGAAAGTAAAAGAACTTATTAAACAATCAGAAAAGCTTTCACCGCAGGCCAAAAAATTTGGAGGGATTGCGAACCTCATCGTTGATAAGAGCTTAAAATACTCTTACGTTAAAAAAATCATGTACACGTGTGCGGCTGCTGGTTTTAAAGAATTCAAATTTGTCGTTATGTCTGAAAAATAAGACCCTTCGCCCTTTTGGGTGAAGGTCCCCTAAGTCATCGCTTTTACTACTCTTTTTGACTGTCTAAATCCTAACTCCCCTCTGTAGTTTTTACATAGAAGACACCCTTAAAACGCCCATTCATCTAGAATGTATACACATCTTAAACACTCGTGATGGTCGGTACCTTATGAAAATGACTTATTTTGCTCTTATCCTCATACTTACAAGCTGCGGAAATCCTCACCTTATACGTAAAAATAAGCCTATCACTCAACTTCCGCTTATTACTGACCAGCCCTCATTGAGCGGTGACTTTAATCTACTTAAAGTTGAAACACTCCTTGGAGAAAAAGAACTTTTGACAAAAATCACTGATATCAATAATTCAGGTTCTCAGATCGTAAGAGTCTTTAATCAAGACCCCAAAGAAATGGAAGTGACTTATCAAATTCTTGATGGAAGTCATTTTGCTTTTAACGGTGGAAACTTTCCAGGGACGAATGGCTCGTGTGCGGCCAGTTTAGAATCTGACAAAAACTGCGATATCGACTTAGTCTTCCATGCGGATGATGAGGGAGTTTACCAAGATAAACTAATTATTATCTTTAAACCGAAAGGGTCAGATCTGGCCACAAAGGTAATAGAGTTTCCGTTGCGTGGGGAAAGAAAAAATTCTGTAGTTGCAGCTCCTCTTCTCAAAGTAGCTGCTCAAAACGGAGATGAAAGTCTCAACTTTGGTAAAACGGAACTTAGTGAGACTATTTCTTCAAAACTTATTGTGACGAATGTTGGAAATATTCCCCTTCTAATTGATTCTTCTTTTGAAAAAAATAACAGTTTTAACTTTGAAGGTGGAAAATATCCTGGATCAGAAGGAACTTGTAATGAAACACTAGATATCAATGAATCATGTCATCTTCACGTAAGCTTTACTGAAACATCAAAAGGTCTTCACTCAGATAATTTAGTAACGACTTATAAAGCTTCATCTGGAAAATCGATAGAGATGACAGTGAGAACTTCTATCTTTGGAGAGAAGACTCCTAAAATAGGAACACCAGGTGACCTTGTACCTAGTGAAATTCTTGGCGACTCAATCGACTTTGGAAATATTAGCGTTGGTGCTCAAGCAGCAAAACAAGTGGAGATTTCTAATATTGGATCTATGGCCGTAAAGATCACAGAAACAACAATAAATGATTCTAAAAACTTCTCATTTAACGGTGGAAAATTTCCTGGGACACGTGGGACATGTAATGAAATTGTTCAGCCAGGAAATTGTTTACTAGATCTTGTTTATAAACCAGCATTAGCTGGTCATCACTCAGGAAATCTCAATATCGCCACAGACAATGGAAAAAAACTTACACTTAAGCTTTCAGGTGAAGCAAAATCAGCTCAAGCATGCTTTGAGGAAAGTGAAGTTCTCCTTTCAGCTATCCCTAAGGCACGTGCAGTGGCCCCTATTCTTCCCTATTTGACTCAGTCAACGAGTACAAGTTCAAAACTTCAAGTTCTTTATGGCACAGAAGTAAATGGCTATTATTCAACGCTAGATATGTATACAGTGAAAGACTCTATGGTTTATGTTCAGTACGATTTACCTGAGCTAGAAGATGAGGTGATTAGTATTAACTTTGGAGTTGAAGTTCAAAAAATCGTTCTTGATAATTACAAAGATACAGAGTCTCTTTGTCTTTCAACAAGCTCGAATGTCAGAAAATGCTCTGGTCAACAGTTTTCTTTAGATTCATGGCAAAAGCTTTTAAATAAAAGGTTTTGGGACAAATATGAAGCTCCAGTAAGTGAACTCTATACTCAGCAATTTGATCAAGGGAAATGGAATTGCGGAAATACTAGCTGCATGAGACTCAAAAAGGTTTATAACTTAGAAAGTATTTTTGATCTAAACTCTAAGGAAATGCAGACCGTTATTAGAGGGAAAAGGGTTTCACTTGTTTTCTCTGATGATACAAGACTCATGAAGCTTCCTAAGTTATTGATCAAAACAAAGAAAAAAGTTGAATGCAAAAACTAATCTATCTCCTCAGCCTTAGCCGGATCTGAGGCGATCTCTCTCCTATCAATGGTCAAATTTTTTGGCCACTTGTAGTTTAATTTTTCACTAATCAGTTGTTTATCAAAATCAGAGACCCAACAAGTCTTACATTTTTTATGAACAAGACTAATAATTTCTCCTGTATTACTGGAGTTCTTCCATTCATCAATATTCTGAAGTATTTGCTCTGAAATGAATCGATAATCTCTCTCGACTGATTTTCCATAAATAAAATGAAGCAAAATACTTTCCGGATTCAAATCAGTCAGAAGCATTTCAACTGGCACACCATCAATATTTTTTTGAGCCTTACTGTAGAGGACTGAAGCATTAAGCAAATTGGAATGTGGAGCAATTTCTTGGAACGTTTTTAAATTAATTTCGGGAGCAAAGACTGACCAAGTACTTACCACTGTCATCTTAGCTTCAGGAGATATCTTTTTACTTGAAAGATCTAAGTGACTCAAAAAAGAGACAAAATAGACAAAAACAATCGAAAATAGAAGTGAAGGAATTGCATATTTTATTTTATATTTAAAAGGCTGATCGATTTTTCTCAAATGAAGAAGCGCGCTCCTACGGTCATGAATCATAATTATACAAGAAGCAAAACCTGCAACAATAAAAACAAGGTTAAGACCTAACCCCTCTACTAAAACAAGAGGAATAACAATAATAGAAGTAAAAATAGAATAGATAATCAGAGAAAGAATCGAGTTTTTTAATTTCTTCCAGCCTTTCAAACTAGCGTAATAGGACTTTGCAATCTCAGCATCATTTATGCGACTTACAAATAAAAGGCAAAAGACAAATGAGAAAAAAATAATCAATATAGAAGGAGCATGAAAAACTAAACTTGAAAGATAACTCGTGGAATCGCTCATGCTTCCCCCGAGGACGGAAGAAAGCCATAAGTTCGAGTAGAAAATAAGTAGAGCTCCAATTGAGAACAAGCTTGCGTCACTGAGGAGAGCTTTATTTAAAACTTGATTACTAATATGAGTTTTATGAAAGTGCAAGTGTTGAGCGAGATTAGTCTTTGCACTTTGCAAGATGATGGAACAGATAAAGGAAGGATAAACAACAACTCCTATTTCTTTCTCTAATCCTAATAGATCCGCAATTACCTGCGAGTAGGCAATATCTACTAACAAGATTATCCCACCCCACTTTAATAGAACGATGAGGGATGGGATCGTATAAAGATTAAGCCACCAGATTTTCTTCATAATTATTCTCTTTAAATTTGAAATGAAAGATAAGAATATCTTCGAGCCGTGGCTTCCTCGATGTTAAACAGTCTGAAAGATCATCATATTTTTTGTATAGCTCAATCGGAACGAGATAAATTTCTTTTTGATCAGATTCATTTTGTTGAAGTTGGACAACCATTCTGTCTGTAAAAACAGAATGATTCGTTTTTTTCTCTAAGACGACATAATCTTTTTGGAGTTCTGAAACTTCTTTATTTATTTTTAGTTTCGTATCTTGAAGTAGAACCAAATGATCTGTATAGGCATTAAGCTCAGAGAGAATATTGGTGGTGATTAAAACTGTTCCACCATTTTGAGTGTACTCTTTTAGCATATCTAAAAAGTATCGCTGTCCATCTATATCAATAACAGAAGTTATCTCATCCAGTAGAAGAAGCTTAGGCCTTGCAGCAAAGGCCATCATAAGCAAAAACTGCATTTTCTGACCGCGAGAAAGTTCTTTAAATGTTTTTTTGAGAGAAATTTTTCTATCTTTCGCAATCTTGTTAAAAATTTTGTTATCCCATCGGGGAAATACATAGCGATAGCTTTTAACGAAATCAATAAGTCTTATATCTAAATTAATTTGAAAGTTCTCATGAATAAAAAAAATATCCGCTTTGAAATTGAAATGATAAGAAAATGGATTTTCATTAAAAAGAGTAAGATCCCCACCACTCACTTCTTC
>JBMLQL010000060.1:30740-33114 GCA_049241565.1 Bacteriovoracaceae bacterium
ATTGAATTTTCTTAGGATAGAAGTTCATTGGCTGCTTCACCTCTACAGTTCCGCCCCCCATAGGTTCTGGGAAACTGATTCCGCGGAGGACACCAACCACACAACGTTTAACATCACCTGGAATGTCTGATCCACCGTCAACACCTGCTGCTGAAACATTTCCTGAAGCTCCAATCACAAAGTTAAGTTTCACAACTCCACTTACCTCTTGGCCAGTACGTTCAAGCTCTTTTTGATAGCAGTATCTAAACTGAGGTAAATTTTCCATGAGGATTCTGCGAATCACATCTGGATCCATTGATCCAAGAACAACTGTCTCGGCTGGAATCCCGGCTGTATAAATAGCTTTCTTCGATGAAAGACCTTCGGCCCCTGCCGACTCACCAAGCTTACCATCTGCAGCTCCAGTTAAACTTCCAACATCTGCACTAATAGTTGCTGTCTTCACAGTACCTGTTCCAACTCCACTAACAGTTCCCGCTCCTGCGAGTGATCCTGTTGACCCAATGGCGCCTTTCGTGGCCACATTAGAAAGTGATCCACCTTTGGCCACCATCGTGCTGACGGTACTCGAGAAATCGACTGATTTATAAACTTCCACGTGTCCTGCCGTTTTCATAGCGAGCTGAGATGTTGCACCACCTGCAGCTGCTGCAGGCGTAGTCTTCGCTGGAGCCGCTGAAGATGGCTTAGGTGGAACTGGAGTTTTGGGCGGTGTTGGCCCTTTTTTAACAACTTGTTTCTCAGGAGCAGTCTTCTTGCCAGGATCAGGCTTATCAACTTTATTTTTGATATCCATGATATCTGGTTTTTTTACTACTTCTTTTGTTTCTTTCTTCACGTCTTTTTTTACAGCATCTCTGTCAGGA
This sequence comes from Bacteriovoracaceae bacterium, assembly GCA_049241565.1. Lineage (GTDB taxonomy): Bacteria > Bdellovibrionota > Bacteriovoracia > Bacteriovoracales > Bacteriovoracaceae > DZBG01. The sequence goes on from JBMLQL010000060.1 coordinate 31,610, forward strand.
GCTTTTTGAACAACTTTTTTAACGTTCTCTGTTTTCTCAACAGCTTTAGTTTTAGCAACAGTTAACGGCTGCTTATAAAGAATTTTAGCGAGTCTCTCAGGTGCTAGCTCTTCTTCTTTTTTCTTTTCTTCTTCATTTTCGGGAATAATATTTAGTCCGATTGAAACACCGAAAGCAAGAAACAAGAAAAGGAAAAGATATTTTCTAAAATCAGGGTCTCTTTTTAGAATGGGCGCATGAGCTACCTGAGGAGGAGACTGAACTTGTCTTACATAAATTTGTAGATCATCTTTACTTAAACGAACGATATCTTGTGGCTGAAGATCTATAGAAGTTGCAACATGCTCTGTTGTCTTTCTTTTATCTCCCAAAACAAGAACATCGTATCCCGGTAACGTCTGAAGTGTAATGATCCCAGATCTAATATCAATGAATGGAATTTTTTCTTTTTTTCCAAGGTAAGGAAACTCTACCTCATTCTCTTTCTCAAAAAAGCCTGACATAAAGAAAGTCCCATTTTTCTCGGGGATATAATCCACACTGAAAACTTGGTCTTTAAAAAGAATAATCACTTCTACCGCTTGCTTAGCAGAATCATATTTAAAAATGGGGTAAAGATCTTCTTTGTCCTCAAAGATATATTCACTAAACTCAGCCTTCGGATCACTATTTAAGGGATACACCACCGACGGAATTGATTTCTCAGAAATGACTGGTGCCACAGGAGGAGCTTTAGGGTGATCCTTTGGTGTTGCTGGTAACTCTGGCATTTGAGGAAGCATTGTTGAAGCTGCCCCAAGTGATGGCTCAAGCGTATCTAAGACAGGCGGAAGAGAATCAATAGGACTGTAAGTTTTAAAAACAAGTTCAACATCAGCAAAGCGGACATGATCACCAATGGCAATTTCTTTAACAATGATTCTATCATCATTAACATAAGATCCATTTGTTGAGTTCATATCGTAGACGACTGCTTTATTGTCTAGAATTTCCATGACAGCATGAATAGCAGAGACAGCATCGTGATTAATAATTACATCACAACTCTCGCTTCTTCCGATGAGAATCCTTCCCTTTCCTACTACTGCAGCTTTCACCTTGTGTTTTGTATCCAAAGGTTTGAGCTCAAATAGCTTCTTTGCAATATCCTTTTGCAGATCCACACTATCCTCTCTTATCTAATGCCTTGAACGGCCTTACGTAACTCTTTATTAAAATTTTTTCTTTCTGGTAGTTGATTTTTAAATTTGTCTCTTGATCTAGGATTGACTGAGATATCACCAGGCGATCCTGCCTCTCCTTCCACTCCGAGTTCATCAAGATCAAATTTTTCAAATTTCTTATACTCATAACGAATATTTTTATCTTGTCCGAAACAAGAAAAACTCATCATAAATATAGTTAGAATGAAAAATACTTTCATACTATTCTCCGATCAAGCTCTTCATCTCATCAAAATACATTTTCAGAGATGAATCTTTGGGTTTATCAATTTTATCTAAGAC
>JBMLQL010000060.1:33214-74389 GCA_049241565.1 Bacteriovoracaceae bacterium
TAAAGCTTAGCAAGGTTCAAGCGAGGAGTTTTTGAAAATCGAGAAGATTTTCCTGCTCTTTCAAAAGCCACAAAAGCTTTTTGATCTTGGCCCTGTCTATAGTAAAGAACACCTATATTATTCAATGCTGGCGTATAAGACGGAGATACTTCCAAGGCTTTATTAAAATAAAGAAGGGCCTTACGGTATTCATTTTGCTTTAGATAGCAATTAGCAACCTGAGTCCAGTAGCTCGGATAATTCTGATATTTTTGGTATAAACTATCGATCAATTTACGAGAATCATCCTTGTCACCCTTAGCACAAACTACAGCAAGCCCAAGGAGTTCATCCCCTTTAGCATCAATTTGGTCTAATTCATCTTTGTTCAGACGGTCAATAGTCTCGTCTTGAAGCCCTGGATTTTCGACTTTGAGATTAGATGCATAGTAATCATTTCCTGCACCAAAGATAAGAGGACGCTCTTTTTTAAAAGCTTCATTTGAAACTTTATCTGGATCAATATTTCCACCAGAGTTCTTAGAAGAAGAACAAGCGGTCAGAAAAAATGGCACGCTCAATAGAAGAATTAATGCTTTCATCGCTTTCCTCCTCTATCCATAATCACGACAGGCCTAGAAGAAATGAACTGTCTTTGCAGAGGATCTGTTCCCCACATGACAGCAGAATTGTCTGAACTTAAAATTTGATTGGTTTCAATTAGCTTTTTCACTTCAGCACGCTGCTTTTTTGCGTTCATCAATATTGGATTGTAAACTGTACTCATGGCCTTTCTGAAACTTGCCACGTACTCATCCCCTTTGCCTTCAGGTTTAAAATTCATTAACTCATTACCGAAATTTTCATAGGCATCAATGGCCAAACGGTAAGCGGCTACAATTCCTCGCCCGGAGCCAGTTTGTTGAATCCCTGTGACTTCAACCGTCAGCTTGTCTAAAAGCGACAGTTTTTGCTTCACTAAAGAGTTATAAGTTGCCTCTGGAAAAGCAAGTCTGATACTTTCAATTTGATTTTTCTGAGCGGCAATCCTCGGGATCATCCCCATAGCAATTAAATCCACAGCCTCAACAGGAATATCAAGACGTTTTGTTTTTGCCTCTTGATAATACTGATTAATCTTACGATTGAGTTCACTCACTTGACCAGTATCACCAAGCTCTAAATAGACTTTCTTCAATTCATCTAAAGGCTTAATTAATTGAGGATAATTTTTATGATTTTTTTCAAGATCCGAGATAACTTTTTCAGCAGTCTCAAATCTTCTTGCCTCAAGAAGATCTTTAACAAGCTCGAATCCAACATCTGAAAGAATCGCTGCTGAAATCTGACATGAATCATAAAGGTCGTAGATCTCAAGGGCCTTATCTATTTGTTTTTCAGCAAGGGCTAGAAAAATTCCGTTTTTAAAAGAAAGTCCTTTATTAGAGCTATTGTTTTTACAAGTCTTAATTAGGTAACGGTGATTAAGATCAGCAGCAAGATCAATTCGTTGTTTCAAAAATAGGGAAGTCGCAATTGTTAGTATTGAATCACTAAACTTTACCACGTCTGAGGCATCCATTTCTTTGATGGCCACAGTTCCCCAACGGTAACTGGCGTCACTTTCACCCATCTCAAAATAAAGTGCGGAAAGGTTATACGCAGCATTGGCCTTCGCTTTAGGTGTACTTTCAGAACTGTTATAAATCGAGTGGTAACCTTTTAAGGCGACGGACTTATCACCTTTTTCAAGAGACTGCTGAACACCTTCGATTTGCATCTTAGTCTGAAGCGCCTTTAAAGTACTTGCATACTTAGGTGAAACCTTAAATTCCCCCGCATTGATGGCTGCGATATAAGTCTTAATTTTATTATCATCTTTTTTAGTTCGATAATGATCCATGATCTTGGCGAGCATCGCCTCTTGAGTTTTAAGATCACGAGGATGGTTCTCAGCGAAATCCTTTAATAAAGCCTCTGCTTCAGGAACTTTGTTTTGAGCAAAATAGGCATTAAATAGATTTGTATAAATTGTTTTAGAGCGAGCTGATTTTTTATCTGTCTCTAAATAACGGGTATAAACAGGCACATAATAACCAGAAGCCGCTTTTGTATTTTTAACGAATATATCTTGTCCAAGTGCTGCCAGCATTCCTTCGACAGCTTGTCCCATGATCTTTTTATCATTTTTTGACTTCGCTATATCAAAACTTTTTATATAGTAGTTAATTGAGGGACCAAATTTCTCTGTAGCATAAGCTGTTTCACCTTGAAAGAAAATTTTCTCCGCCATCAAGTCAGGGGCAAGCTTTCCGGCCAGTTCAAAATAAGCCACTGATTGCGAAGATTTTAATGATCTTATTTTAGGGACATTTGAATAAAGATTTGAAGCCACCGCTTTTTGAAGTTCAGCTGCTTTCTTATTAACGTGATACTGAAGCTTCTTAAATTGATCCCCATTGAGTGGCTGTTTAAGATGGCGTTCTGTAAGTTCTTGAGACACTTTAAGATGCTCATCGATTTTAGCATATTTATCAAAGAGGTCGATTTGTGAGATAAGAATGTCCATTCTTCGATTGGGATCTTTTTCAAACTTTTCAGCTTGCCTTAGAAGTGATTCTGCTTGGGAGAATCTTCCCTGAGAGGCAATATTATTGGCAATTTTAACAAATTGCTCAGTATAGTTTTGTCCTAAACTTTCGTAAAATTTTATAGCATCAGGAATTCTATTTGAATCAACATAAAAAATACCGATATCACGCTCAACTTGAGAGCGCATATTTACATATTTACCATTGCCACTTTTCTCATGCACTTGAAGCATTAAATTGATGGCTTTGTCATACTTACGAGTTCTGTAATAAGACCATGCAAGATTGAAAGCATCCTTTGTCCACCAAGCCTCATCTGTTCGTCCTAGAGACGATTCATAAAGAGGAACTGCTTTGGCAAATTCAGATTCATTAAAATAATAATCGGCCAGTGCAAGATTTGATTTAGCCGAAACTTTATCATTACGAGGCGTTTTTTTTGCGGCGAGAGAAAAATAATTTCTCGCTTTCTTGTGATCACCTAGCTCTTTATAGTTATTGGCAAGAATAAAATAGACGTCACCAATAGAGCTGTAATTTTTATATTTTGCTACAATTCTTAAAGCGACTTCGTTGGCACGCTCAAAAAGAACAGCAGATGTTTTGAAATAATCAGCTTTGGAAACCGTTCTTCTCTTTTCTGGATCAATCGCAAGGAATTTTTCATTCTCTGCTTCGCGGTAGTGACGCGCTTTTTCAAGATTGAGCTCAGACATTCTTAAAAGAGTATCTGGATTCTTGTAATCTTGAGTTTTAGCGAGTCGACTTACTTCATCGAGTTCTTCATCAATAATTAAAATAATTTTGGCCCTACGCTCATCAAGAGACAGTCTCTGTGCAGAAACTGAACCAATAGTTAAAACCGAGAGGAGAGCAAGTGTAGCTATTCGCATTCAGACCTCAATGCAAAAACATAGTCTCCGAGCTCATCGGCCCAGAATTCACCATTAAAGTCCCAGAAGTATTGTTTCTCATTTCGTGAAATATACTGAATATCCCCACGCTTCTTAGACCCAACATCTTCAGAGCGATAAAGACGCTCTTTTCTTTGGGCAAGGACTTCAAGCTTAATATAGCTCATATCTTGAAATGACCCGTAGAGATCAGCATAGGCCTTCACTAAGTAGGCACGGAAACCAAGACCAATATAGCGCCTATAGTCTGAAGCTGTTTGTTTAATATTATTCATAAGGTTTGAGCGGAAAGACGAACGATCAAATTGAGTGATTTTTTTATACTCAACAAGAGACTCTGTTAAACTCGCCTTCATCTCATGATAAGACATATCTTTTCTATAGGCCTTAACCAACGTATCCAAAATATCAAGAGGCATTGGCTTACCTTGCTCATGATCTGATACTAACTGGTAAAAATAAGTATAATTTTTCCCCTTACCAAGAAGAAATGTTCTTAGCTGGCGTGAAGGATTTAATAGTTTTGAATAAAAATCATCCACTGTCTTTTTGGCATCATCAAAAAGACACATTCTCATATAAGTCAGTCCTCTTAGAACATCAATCTCAGGATTGAAGACAAATTCAAAGACAGGTGCATTATAAGAGACTAGTTTTCCAAGGGTCCGATTGTAGTTTTTTTGATAATAACTATTCCATGCCTCTTCAAAAAGAATCTCTGGCCAAATATACGAGCTCTTAGGAATATCAAGATAACTCAGGTCAGCTTGATTATAATCTTTAGCAGCAAATGTATTTCTTGCAACACCGGCGAGACAATAGTCATGATTAATCTGAAGTTGTCTCTTTCTTAGCGTACTCTTTGTATTTCCTATTTCACGATTAGAACCACGAATACAATCCTTAAACTCTGTATTGGCCGAAGCTGTATTTCCCTGTATTGTCAGGATTGAGGCCTTAAGATGAGCCGAAAATGGGTAGTTTGGATGATCTGAATCTAAATTCCCAAGTTGGTTTAAAGCCTCTTGATAACGCTCTTTTTTGAAAAGTTTTTTTGCTACAATATAACGAATATTAGCTGAGCGTGACCTTCCTAGAGTTTCTAAGGGAAGATTTTCAAAAGGATGAACACCTGTCACAGTGAGAAGCTTATCAAGAGTTTTTTCCATCTCTGCATCTAATGCGCCAGAGCTCTTAACGAGATAATCTTTCATCCAAGGGACAGAGGAAAAATAATATCCATCATTAACAAGATTAATAAGGATTCTTCTGTATCCCGCCAGAGAGATAGAACCTTTACCATATGCACTTTCAGCGTCTCTGTACGAGGCGAAAGCGGAAAGAGAAAAAATCATACATAAAGTGAGAGCTATTTTTCTTGAGAACATCCGTGTTCTCCTTGCTTAGAATGAATAATTAAGACCAAAACCCATGTCGTAAGTACTGTTCAGTGATTTTTCTTTTGTCACTGCACCGCCAGTCCCCTGTCTCAAAGTTTTATCGGCCTGGTAATGAAACCCAGTAAAATCAAATCGCAAAGACCATGACTGAGTGAGATAGAATCTGAATCCAATATTCCAAATACCCGCAACAGCATCTTCACTCGTTAAAGCATCACTTGGGATAGCATTAAATTTAGCTCTATTATCTTGAGTTTTAACTGACGCGAGACCTGCACCGAAAGTCCAGTCATAGTAAAATATCTGATTGAATGTATTAATCTTAGCATAGAACGGAGACCAAGTAAGAAGACCTCCATAGTAAGAATCAATCTTTCTATAAAAAGGAACTGTTCCTTGTTTTTTTACACTCGTCGCAGTGCCATTTTCATCTCCAGAGTTTTTCCCATAGAGAAATTCAACGCCCCAGTCTTCTTTAAAGAAATAACCCGCACGTAAACTGACTCCGTAAGAATCAATAAAAGCACCACTGAGAGTTTTAACTCCGTTACCACCGATATAAAACTTTCCGTCTTTTCTAAATTTTCGATTTTGAAGGACGTAAATTTCTTTATCCTGATCTAACCAAGAAAAATCATAAACTGATTTTTCACTGGCCTGCGCTGCACCCACCATGGCAAAGATAGAAACTAAAAACAATCTAAACATTTTCATAACTAGAACTCTCTTATCAAAGAAGTTTTGATTTAAGTAATTAGAATTATTCTAACATGTAATGTTTGAGGTTCAAGTCAACTTTGCCGAAGGGCAAATCTCACCATAAGGACATTGACTACAATGATCAAGATTAACAGTCTCTGGCCTTTGAGCTAGAGTCCAATAATCAAGTAATTCTTTCACAACATTCTCATAGCTGACTTGTTGGGTAAGAAATTTTTGTTCATCAATAAAGCACAATTTGAGATCAAAAGATTTTGTCTTTTCTATCTGTCCAATCTGATAAAGTGCATAGGCGTAACATTTAAGCTGAAACCAATAAGGATAAAGTTTTTCCTCAGTGATTCTTCCTGTTTTAAAATCCCAAATTTCAGGACTGGCCCCGTCAGCAATTGGAAGAGCATAAAAGTCTGGGATACCTGAAATCATATGCCCAAAAAAACTGAACTTAATAGGTTCCTCACTAATGAAACGATGCGACGTTTTTAGAGAATTAATCTGATCAAGTACCCATTGAAGTTTGTCCCGCTCTTTGGATTCATAGGCCCTTCGTGGAAGAATCCCATTTCCTTTGATGGCCAAACTCAGATACAAATGTAGATCAGTCCCTCTTTGCATAGAGGACACAACAACCTCATCTACTGAATCATCTATGGGTGCATAACTTGAAATGCTCTCTTCGGCCATTTTGAGAACATTTTGGTAATAATACTTTCTCGGGCATTGAGTAATAGAGCTTAACCTCGTCACAGATAATTCAGGAGTGATAATGAGATCAAATCTTTCATGAGAAGTTTTTGAACTTAGCCCCATATTATCAAAATGAAAGAGAGGAAGCTTGACTGGTAATTTTTTTAATTCGTCTTCATTGAGAACAATTTCATGAGACTCTATTTTGATCGAATTATCGACAGTCCCTTCTCTCCAGATATTTAATCCTTGAATCCATGAGTTTTTATTCAAAGTAAACTGATCCTCTTCATATTCAAAATCTACCCAGACCAATTTCTCTTTGGCCCGCGTACAAGTCACATAGAATAATCTTTTAGATTCCGAAAAATTCTTTAGAGATTCAATATCCCTTTCTAATCTTAATTGTGGAGTGAGGGCCTTGTCTTTAGTTGAAAGATCTCTATACCATGAGAAACTTCCAGGTAATTTTCCAATAAGATCAGTGTTTGCTCTTTCTGTACCGTTTGTGTATATCCCTCCAAGATAAACATGATCAAATTCAAGTCCCTTAGAGGTATGAGCAGTCATCAGTATCACTTTTGACGAATCTGTTCCCCATCTAAAATCAAGACTTAGTTTATCATCATCTGACTTCATCTCACCCAAGATCACTTCCTCATCTTGTTCGAAGAGATGAGCGAGAAGATCAATTTGATCCAAATTAAGATCATAATTTTCAATGGCCAGACCTAATCTGAAAAGAAATTTTCTAAATGCCCAGGTTAGTCCCCAGAATTTTTTATCAAGATCATATTGATTAAGATAGCTCATAAAATCCGCTGGCATACTCAGCTCAATAATATCAAACAGAGTTTCACCCATGCGGATAACAAAAGTATCTTTAAGTTCTCCCTCTATGAGATCCCTTTTTAACATTAGGATAAAAAGAGCAATAATAGGATCTTCATTCAAAGCAAATTTAAACTGAGCCGTAAAACCAATCTTCTTTCTCATTAGTTCTTGAATAAGATCCAAGCTCGGTTTTAATTTACGGTAAAGGATGGCCTGATCCTTTAAAGGATATTCTTTCCTATGCGAAACAATGGCCTCTGCAAGAACCATGGCCTCAGCTTTATTAATAAGTTCAGCAGACCATTTTTTTGTTTTCTTTATTTCTTCGTCATAATCGGACTCAGTCTCGACTTCGATTTCAGGAAGCTTCGTTTTCCAAATCTCAAGTGAGCCGACTGAAGGGTGATTCACCTCTTCAGGAACCCGTTGAGGATCGGCTTTATAAGAATAAATATCATGGCCTACAAACTCTTCCCCTAAAGTCATTATTTTATCAAAAAGACTATTATTGAAGTTAATGACTGTAGGAAGAGAACGGTAATTATTAAAAAGATCTAATGTATGTGGAACAAGTTTCTGACAATCCCTGAAGATCTTAATACTTCCTCCACGAAAACCATAAATGGCCTGTTTTTCATCTCCAACACAAAAGAGCTTATTAAAATCATTATTAATAAGATTTCTAATAATATTAAATTGGACTTCTGAAGTATCTTGAAACTCATCAACGATAAAGTAGGAATAGTTCTCTTTGATCTTGCTGCGGACTTTTTCATCTTCTAGACCATTTGAGACGAGATACTCCATATCACCAAAAGTGACTCCTTGATTAAGATCAAGATGTTCATCGATATAAATGAAGACGTCATGAAAAAGCTTGGCCCAAGGAATAATTTTAGATTCAAGATCCTCAGTAAAAGCTGAAAAAACTTCGTCCCATTTGTTAATCCATTTTTTAAATTCTTTGAGCATCTCATGAACGGCCAAAGAAGCTGGAGTGGCCGTATTCTTAGAAGGAGCTGTCATCCTCATTTCTTGCAGAATTTGCAAATATGAATTCAAATTCTCTACAGAGTTCACTTTAGGAAGCCCAGTAGACTTAAGCGCCATCATATTCTTATCAAAAGCTTTTTGCTCTTTAACTTCTGAAGGCAACTCAAGATTCTCTATTCCGAGAAGTAATTCTTCGTAAGGACTTATTTCAAAGGATTCCGCCAAACACCTCTCACTTTCAACAAGATTGATTTGTGAAAGTTTAAAATTTCTCCATTTAATACGAAGTCCAGGATCTGAGAACACTTCAACCAAAGACTTAACAATGGCCTTCTGCTCTTTAAACAAGAGTTCTCTGCTATCATCATCTAGATCTGACTTCGTACTAAGCCAATCTCTATATATTTTTTTTATCTGATCTTTTCTTTCTGTTTTAAAAATAACGGGGGCATTTGGGTTTGCCCCTGTAATAAGACCGGAAGTAAGAAGTTTCCGGCAGAATCCATCAATGGTAGTCACTGTTAATAAAGGAAGAGACTCCGAACATTGCTGCCAAATCTCTTTTGTTTCTTCTGGAGCATTCAATAGCTTTTGACGAAATTTTTCATGAAGCCTGATATTCATCTCTCCAGCAGCTTTTTTTGTAAAGGTCATCATGACAATCTTAGAAAACTTTGATTTGATAAACGATTCCCAATTTTGCTCTCTTTGAGTCTTATACTCTTCAAACCAAAGATCTGTGAGATAATTAATATGCTGGACCAGAACAAAGGTTTTCCCTGAACCTGCTCCAGCCTTCAGGAGAATACCACCTTGATGTTCAATTGCTTTTAATTGCTCAGAATTTGCTTGTGCCATTAAACACTGTTCCCTTTTAAGCAATAAGATTGAAGATCACAAAATAGACAGATATTCTTTTTACGTGGGGCTGCTAAAAACTTTTTCTCTTCATTCATGAAAGTCACGATGGCCTCAAGATGCTTCATCGCTTGATCGATATCAGTCTGTACCTCATTTTCCATGAGCTTGGCCCCAGTAAATTTAGTCGCTTTTATTTTCTCAAAAGCGTCATCTCCCCAAACTAAAAGTTTCGACTTCTGGGGAGCTTCAAGAACGACATAACCCATAATGATCTGTGTAGGAGGTTTCTCCCATCTGCGACTCATCTCCAAAAGATATACCCATAACTGAAGAGACTCGAGGGCCTTCACCTCAGTAAAACTTGAGGCTGAAGCCGCTGAAGATTTAAAATCAAGAACGACTAATAAATCGTCAGAATAATAAAAGCAGTCAATCTGCCCATTGAGTTTAAATTTTTCATTCCACTGAAAAGAGTCTTCAATTTTCCAATGAGGTTGGATTTCAAATACCGTCGCTAGCTGCTTTAAATAACCTAATCCATTTAAAGTTCTATGGTAGTACTGAATACTCCTCTCATGCTCAACTTCGGCAGAAAGCTGAAGTTGGTTTTTTGTTTTAAGAAGATTCATTTCTGATTTGATAAGTGACCACAAGAGAGCTTCATCAATTTCTGTGTGGGATTGCAGATAGAGCTCAATCATATGGTGAACAAATGTTCCTGCATCCATAGGATCAATATCTTGCTTTAAGCTCACACGTGGAAAGATTTTATCAATATACTGAAAATAAAATCTCTGGGGACAATCCACATAGGTCTGAATCTTTGAGGCCGAGAAGCTAAAATTTTCAGGAAGGGTTTTTCCTATATATTTTTTGAGAACATCTTTGAGAGCAGTCTCTTTTGTAAGTTGATTTGAATCAAGATCAGTCCACTCCACGTTTTCAAAAAATCTTTTCCAGATCAATTGATGTTTTAAGAGTTCAGGAGGAAGAAAGATAGTGGTGTGACCATCCATAAGTCTTAAAAACTCAGATCTTTTAATATTAAGCTCGAATTCTGGTCGTTTCACTGGTCCAATACTCATTAGCTCTTTTTCAATTTTTTCCGAGTAAAGAGGCTGCAAGCTCAAAGGCTCATCAAAACGCTCATCTAAAACAACTAATAAAGGAATCTCTGAGCTAATTTGATCTATTTGAGAAAGGTCAAAGACTTGTACAAGAGATTCTTCAGCGACAAGAGGGACGGTACTTAATCTAGGGGCATTGAGTCCGACCACATCATGAAGAATATGAAGAAAGAAGTCATTAACTTCCCAGGCCTCATCACTCAAGTCTTCAAGTTTTTTTAGGGCCTCAATATAGAGCTGAACGACTTTTAACTCTTTAGGACGACGCTCAGTTTTGGCCAATTTAAGTAACCAGTTTTTTAACTCGTGAGTGTGAGGAATTTCTTGGATTGCTGAAATTAAAACATCATGAAATTTTGAGCGTTCCATGAGTGTCCAATCAATCGGAATTTTACAATTAAATCGATCTAACGGGATTAAGTGCAAATCATTAGGGGTCAGCTTGTTCACTCCGATGAGAATTTGCAACTTTTGATTGGGAAATTTTTCCACTCCACTTTTAATGGCAGCAGAAACAGTTCGAGTATTAATCCAGCGCCTATTGATGGTCACTTTACTTCTTTGAACGCCGACATCTGTTTCCCCGACCTTGTGATCCATTAGCCAACTTGGCCAATCAGAACGTTTCAATTGACCTTTGATTTGAGCAGGAAGAGGAATAATAATATTATGCCTAATACTTAAGGCCTTGAGTAAATCGATTTGCTGACCATTGAGGTGACCAAATCCCCAAAAAATGAAATTCTTTTGTTTTCCCTCATAAAAATCTGCGGCACGAAGGTTTTCCGCCAGAGACTGAGTTAAGGCATGTTCATCCAAATATTGTAAGCTGTCTAAAAGTTGCCAAAAAAGTAGCACGGCTTTTTTAATTTTTTCATCGTATTCAGCTAGAACACTCTCCATCGCCACCAAATCAAGCGAGAAACTTCTAATCTCTGAAAAAATATTATACGCCATAATAAATTCTTCAAAACTGAGATCAGGTGAGTATTTAGTTCGTAGGGCACCAAAGATAAGAACAAGATCAGCCTTGCGTTTGACTTTTTCTCCTAAACTTTTATCTGGGCATAAGGTCACAAGCTCAGACAGAAATTTTGCCATAGTAATTGAAGACACTTGAGTTTTAAGTGTTTCTTGAAGTTGCTCTCTAAGAGCATCAGTTTTAGATGGGCTTGGGGCAACCCACACAGTATCTTCAGTCGCCCAAGTAGACGACATTTCTTCAATAAACTGTTGGGGCGCCCCGTAATAAACTAATTGCAACATAATCAGGAGTCATTCTATAACTTTTAGGGTAAAAAGGTCATCATTCAATCTTTAAGGTGAGATATTATGTTAGAGGTAAGTCGACTTTACAGTTTCTTAGACCACAAAAATGGATTCAATATTCATTTTCTTGAAGGGCAAAAATTCATTCACGATCTTGCCTTAATCCATCAAGTACAAGGAAGCGGTTTCGCCTATTTCAGAGATATCATTCTTGGCGTCATGCCAGCTATCTTTTTCCTCAAGCCAGGTGACAATTTAGGAATTTATATAGATTCAGAAGAACCTTATTTCAGACTAAAAATTGAAACAAACTATAGTGGACACACAAGAACTCTCCTCCTTCCTGAGGAGTTTAACCAGTTTCCCATGAAGCTTACAGGTAAGGCCCGTGTCACAAAAAGTTTTGCTAATGAGAAAAGTCCTTATACTTCAATTATTGATATGAATCAGCTTGAGACAAAAGAAGTTCTCAACCAAATTTTTACTCAATCATACCAAACAGACAGCGAAATCATTGTGGCCAATATTTGTGACCAGAGCATGATGATCACAAAACTTCCGGCAATGAATGTCAATCTTCACAATAATGAATCCATCTCAAGAGATGCCTATATTAAGACTAACCAACACTTCTTCAAAGACGTATTCGACAGTGCGCATACCGATATTGAAAAGATTGTTAAAACCTTTGAAGATCATGGTCTGGCGTATCTTGGTAGCAGACAGATCAATTATTTCTGTCCATGCTCAAAAGAGAGAATGGTTCGTAATATTATTGGTCTTTATGGCACTGATACTCATGCTGCTCTCGACGGCAAAGAGTTTCTAGAAGTGAAATGTGATTATTGTCACAAGGCTTACAAAATTTCAGAGGCTGATTTAAAAATGAATTAATCCTTAAATGGATTAATAAATTTAAATTCAAGTCCCTGCTGTTTGGGACCACTCAGAACTCTCTCAAGAAGAGAAGCTCCTTCATAAACGCCACAGAAATTTTCTGAACGTGCGCCGTAAGCAAAAACTGTATTCATGAGCTTTTGTCTTTTAACCATAGCTTTCGATCCATTTTTGTCAAAGTCATACCAATCAATACCCTGATCTGGAAAATCCACAAGCATTGTTTCAGCTGTACTCACAAGAATAAGATCGCCTCTTTTTTTTGTATTGGCCTGAGCAATCGCGAGAGTTTTTTCAAGGTCTCTCAAAATTTCACGAGCAAGAACAAAGTTTTTTTCTTTAAGGGCCTTCAAATAACTGAAGTCTCTGACAATAAAAATATTTTTAGGCGAGTTTCGCTGAAAACTATCATAAATAGCCGCGTAATTGTTTGAAATAGAAGCTGAACATCCTCTTTCCTGGCAAGTACGATCGTAGGATACAACGTCTTCTTTGAGACTTATTGGCTCAACATAATGGAAGGTTGAGGCATTGGCCGGAGCCTTACTCATCATCCACATGTGAAGATTTTTAAGAAACTCGGGCCCTTTCTCACAAGGAACAGCTGAGAGTAAACTCTCCTTTGCATCGGCCTTAATTTCTAAAATTCCAGTTCGATAACCTGAAGGGGCCAGATAGCTCCAAACAGCTCTTAGTGACATATCTTCACAGCTATTTTTAATATTCTTCTTCCCTACGACTTGAGACATAAACTCTGAACTTGCAGAATTCCTCATTTTTGAAAGAGAGTAATCCCAAGTTTTTCCAACACAAAGAGCATTCTCAAAAGAAGTCACTCCATTTTGAACTTGAGCAAATCTCAGCATTGAAAGATGTTCTTCCTCGAGACCAGCAATTTGGAACCAAACAATACGATCAGGTTGTTGTCCAAATTCATGCTTTCTTAAATTAAGTGAAGTCACTTGAGCACAGCTTACAAAAAAAAGCAGACTGAATAACAACCACATCCTCATACCCCGATCTCCTTGGCCTCATATTGTTCTAAATGGGCCGTCACACAAAATGTGTTTTGCAGTATAAAAAAATAAATTCCAGACCCCAATAATACCACCATCAAATACCATGGGCGAAAAACTTCTGGAAGAAGTGGCGAAAGGCCGGTCATGGCCAGCAATAGAAAAAATTTAACAAATAGTCTTTTGTGATAACGAAACTTCCCTACCTGAACAAAAAAGATAGTAAGAACTAACAAGAGAAAAAACCCGACTAGATAAGGCACCCATTGAGGCATAAAAGAAAGGGCGACCAAAGAGCCAATAATTGGAAATCGAGTCATGAGTCTTTGTTGAATCAAACTAAAATGACCGAGCTGAGAGACCATCTCCATAAACAGCCCTAGGGCCGGCCAGAGGAGAAAAACTGCTTTCCATCTCGTCCAAGTACTCATATCCATCAGATCTAGCTGTACTAAACTCGCCCCAATCCATAAGAGCGTCCAACTCAATGTGATTGAATAGGCGAAAAACTTGAGAGGATGCTTCGGCAACCCAAACTGAATTAGCATTTTGCCAAACAAAAGTAGCGAGAAGAGACCTAAAACAAAACTAGGCCATATAAGGAAAGAACTATCCATCGTGCCATCCTATGATTAAAATATTAAACTGATTATATTCATTTTTTTACTAAGTCTTAATCACTTTTATTGCTGCACAGTGCAGTCCCAGGAGGCCGAATGGACATGAGCTTAGAAGCTACCCGCGAGATTATGTGGAACATCCCTGCGTGGATGAAGTACGCCATGTATTTCTGTTTAGCTTTGGCCACAGCCGCACTCGCTAAAGGTCTTTACCAAAAATACCTTTTCATCACTCAAGGTAAGGATTGGAAGCAAATTCTCCCAAAAAAATTAAATTGGGCGAATTTTCTAAAAACAATTTTTTTTCAAGGGAAAGTGACTCGTGATCCTTTTGTAGGGCTTTTCCATTCAATGATTTTTTACGGCTTCATTACTTTGTGGATTGCCACTGAATTTGTAGCTATTCATTATGATACCCCTTTCAAAGTTTTCCATGGACCAGTTTATATCGTGGTTTCTTTTTTAGCTGATATCGGTGGAGTATTCATTATCCTTGGATTAATGCTTGCTTACTATCGACGTTATATCAAAAAACCTGATTACCTCGCAGCAACGAAACCTAATAACGAAAAGTTCATGTATTCTATGCTCCTTGCTCTCGTTCTCGTAGGATTTCTCCTTGAAGGAATTCGTATTTTCGGAACAGGAATGCCCGATGGAGAAGCCAAGTGGTCACCTGTAGGCTGGGCCATCGCTTCAGCATTTTCAAATTTCAGTTTAAGTGATGAAGTTTGGGCAATGACTTACAAAAGTCTGTGGTTCTTCCATATGGTGAATACGATGGTGTTCGTCGCCAGCCTCGCTTATACAAAATTTTTCCATGTGATCGCTCTTCCAGTTAATGCTCTTCTTACTCCGGCCATGCGTGGAGCTGTTCTAAATCCTATGGATTTTAACAATGAAAATGCAGAAACTTTTGGTCTTGGTAAGTCTTCAGAACTAACAATGAAAGAGCGTCTCGACACTGAAGCTTGTGTTGAATGTGGTCGCTGTACAGTCGTTTGTCCGGCCAACCAAGCTGATAAGCCTCTTAACCCAAAAACAATTGTCACAAAGATGCGTGATGTTCTTGCTGCTAATCCTGGACAAGAGATCAATCTTTGGGATGAAACAAATCCTATCTATGCTTCTAACGAGCTTGACTCATGTACGACATGTGGCGCCTGTATGGAGGAGTGTCCGGCCAATATTGAACACGTCCAATTAATCATGGATCTTAAACGTTATAAGGCCCTCACTCTTGGAGATCTTCCACCAGCGGCTGCTGATGCTGTTAACAAAATTAAGACTCAAGGAAATCCTTGGGGTATTGCCCAAGACGATCGATTTAAGTGGGCAGATGGCTTAGATATTCCAGTGATTGAAGCTGGCAAAAAAGTAGACTATCTCTACTATGTGGGCTGTGCGGGCTCTTACGATGGTTCAAACCAGAAAGTTGTTAAAGATACAGTGGCCCTTCTTAAAAAAGCAGGGGTTTCTTTCGCGGTAATGGGGAAAACAGAAAAATGTAATGGAGATCCTGTTCGTCGTTTCGGAGATGAATACTCATTCTACGAGATTGCCATTGAAAATATCGCCAATATGAGACAATACGAATTTGGTAAAGTTGTGACTCATTGTCCACACTGTCTTCATACTATTGGAAAAGAATATGCCAAGTTCGAAGATGGTGTGTTTGAAACAGTTCACCATACTGAACTTTTGGCCGATCTTCTCCGTACAGGTAAGATCAAGGCCCTGAAAGAGGTTAAAGATCACTTAACATTCCATGACCCATGTTATCTAGGACGCCACCACGGCGAATACAATGCTCCACGTGATATTTTGACTTCAATTCCTGGTGTGACTCTTAAGGAAATGGAGAAAAATAAAGATAAATCACTCTGCTGCGGAATGGGTGGTGGAAATATGTGGTACGAGCTTCCTGAAGGACAACACCTTGCTTTAAACCGTTTAGAACAAATCGGTGAAACTAAGGTGGAGAAACTTGCAACATCGTGCTCATATTGTATGATTAACTTTAATTCCTCTAAGGGAACAGTTAAAACAACTGAGGACTTACAAGTTGAAGATGTGGCCTCTATTCTCGCTAAATCAGCTCTCTAAAATAACAGGTGCAGCCTTTCTAGGGCTGCACCTTCTTTCTCTACATGCTCATGCCCAAACTTTAAATGCCCCCCTAGATGTTAAGGCCCAAGACCTAAAGTATCCTGGTATGTTTCAAACTTTTGAAGAACTCATCAAAATCGATGAGCAAAAGTACACAAACAAAGGAAAGCTTCTAAGTCGCAATATTAAAACACTTAAAGATCTGAGTGATGTTCAGAAATTGGATCTGGATCCAGATTTTCTTAATTCACTTATTCTCCACTCAGATCCTGGTTTTCTGAAGCTTGGCTCACGTAATAAATGTTTTCTTTATGATTTAATCATTACTGATCTTCTTAAAGGAGCCAATGGAAAATTTACTGATGTCTATGTGACGTATATCAATAAGGCCGGGGAGCGCGAATCGGCCCAGGTAAGTAAGAAAGATTTTTTAAATAAAGTTGTTCTCACGGACTGCCCTGAAACTCAAAAAATGATTAATCTCTTTCAAGTTAAAAATCTAGAAAGTGTCCTTAATCAAACTTCATTCACGATGCCAGTTAATCGTGATCAGTGCCATAATCTACTGCTTGAGTGGTTATCATCACCAAAAACAGCTTATCTTTGCCAATTGAACCAAGTTCTTGAGGATTCAAAAAAACCCAATACATTAAAAGACCTCAAAGAAGCTGCGGCAAGATCAAGTCTGGCCAAAATTCTTGAAAAGAAACTCAATATATCGCAAAAGGATTACCTCTCTCATCTTTGTAACCATCTCGACGATGAAGAGCTTTTCTGCGATGAGTTTTTAAGTGTTTCATTTTGGTCAAAAGTTCTCGCAGGAACCAAAAGCGATATTTATTTACGGTCACTTTGTTCTAACATGCCGACCACAGGGGCCATTTCAGTGGCAAGTATAAAAACATGTCTCAATGAGCTCAAGCGAAATCCTGAAAAATGCCTCTTCCCAGCCGCCGGTCAAACAGGACTTCTCCCACAGATGGACTGTGAGCAGCTCTCTAAAGCATTAAACTACTCTTCTCTTAATTCTGATTACAGAGATTGTGCTGGTAATAATGACCAGCAAGCGGTGACAAATCTCTCACGTCTTTACCGTCATTTTGAACCTGTCCCTGAAGCAGAAGTTCAAGGGCCATGCTCAGTCAGGGCCTCATCAGCTGCTTTTGATTTTATTAAAAGATTTGAAACGGAAGAGACTTGGTCTCTTCAGACTTGTTACGATGATCGACTCAATCAAAAAGAAGTTTGTCTTAAAACAATTATGGGGAGCTACCCTAATAAACCTGAGTCTATTACCAATGTGGTAGCGACGATCCTAAAAAATACAAGAGGTGCTGATCGAAACACCACTTGCTCAATGGTCACTCAGGCCAGTTTTAATCCCAATATATTAGAGTTCAAAACAGGATGCTTTATTGTTTATAGGCCTGAGTCTTGTTACTCATCTCGCTGTGACTTTAAAGTTGTTTATAACGACCGTGACATCACTTTTATCAAACAAAAAAACAAAATTACGTTTAATTATTTTCCTCTTAATATTCAAGAAGAGAGATTTTCACAAAGCTATATTATTACTCACGATTATAAGAAAGGTGGAGTCTCTATAAGTAATCTCACTAAGATGAAAGATTTCTTCAAAAAACATCCGAAAGGTATTGTTCACGGAGTAACCTGCGCTGAAGAACTACTTCCTTCATACTTTGCCACTCACGCTCTTAATCAATGCTCAGTTCTTCCCATCATTATTGATGGAATCGTCGAAGAAGAAGGATCAATGATTCTTGTCGTGAGGACAGGAGCGGATTCACTTCAGGCCCCTCGCCTCATTAATTGGAGTCAGGTTTTTTCAGGTATTAAATCTTATCAGGCCCGACACCCGATACGATTATGGACGTTAAATGGCATTTATTAAAATTATCATTATAAATCTTATTTTAGTAAACATGGCCTATGCCATTATTCCGGCCCTTCCTCGCCTCCTTACAAAGCAGGCCACGGAAAATATCAAGTTCATCAATAATACTGGCCGCTATACTTACTATCAAAAAAAGCCTGGTGTACTCAATCTTTCAACTAATTTTAGAAACCAGGACTTTGTGACGGCTGATTCCAATTCTGGTTTTCAGATGTCAGGCTCTTTCCATGGAATAAAACTCATTTTAGAAACTATTCCTAATTTTCATACGGAACCCAATCTTATCAAAGATCATAAGATAGGAGTTTTAACGATGGGAAATGTCGCTATCACTGAGATTGGTGAAGGAAGATACCCTCGTCTTCATCTGCTTGATGAATGGATCACTTGGTATCGCCCTTTTGAAAAAACAATTCAAGTGATGCAGGTTAAAACGAAGAAATTATCAGAGATCAAGCTCTCGAATAAAAACAATCCTTTTTTCCAGCCTCAAGTTGTCATGCTTAATCCTGAAACAGTGGTTTATTCTGATATGAACGATCAAGGTTATGAAGCGATACTCTCGACGAACACAAAAACGAAAAAGACTCAAGTTATTTATAAATCTCCACGTTTAGGAAATAGACTAGAAATTTGTAATAACAAGGGATATGTCGCCTACGGCGAATTTCCCTATACTGATATTCGGGCCTATTCAAAAATTCTCATGTCTAAAAACAATCAGGGATTTAGTTTGAATAATTTTTCTACGATCTATGAGTCTGATGACAACGATATCGGACGAATGGTCTGCATGGAAAATTCTATTTATTTTGTGAAAACCACTGAACAAAATAAAAAAATTGGAACAAAAAAGACTGAAGCAGCTCAGATCAACCTTAAAAATAATCAAATTCTAATTAAGAGTGATCTATCTCAAGTTTCTCAGATCATTAACATGGATGGTAGAGTTTTGGTTCCCATCAGAGAGAGTATTTACGTTCTTGAAGGTGAAAGTAATCTCGGTAATGATACTTTAAAAAGCCCTGGGCTTAATACAAACAGTGAGGATTTGAAGATTGGACTTTAAATTAATTATCCTTACATTCACTCTACTTACTTCAATCCCTGCTCTAGGATTTAATAAAGATTTTACAACTGTTAATGACCGTGTTCCTTATGAATTTAAATTGATGTTTGAATCTCTAAAGAGTGATTCAAAGACAAAAGCTGATCAGTTTAAATTGGTAGCTCTGGCCCAAGACTTAAATACTAATCTTGCCCCTCTTCAAAAAAATACCATCTTTTTTCTGATGAAGTCTGAGATCATTAAGAACGTACTTGAATACAAAATTCCCAAATCAAGACCGTTCACTCCGAGTCAGGCCAATGTTCAAAGACTTTTTGCGAAATGGGAACAAAATCAAAAGAGCTATAGCTCATTTTCCAGATGGATTATTCAATCTATCTTAGCTGAAATGAAACAAGCAGAAGCTGATGGATTTATCTTGGCCGGACAAGATCTTCGACCTCAGCTTTTCACAGGCGATAAGCAGGCCAAAACAGTTCGTTTTCTCCGCTTCATGAAATATGCCTCGGCCTGGTGTGATCAAATCGATTCTCGCTCGGCCGGAGAATTTAACCAACTTGCGTCAACCGTAAGCTGGGTCACTCTTGATCGTCTCAATCAACGGGCCTTGCTACTTAAGCGCTATGCATCGACTAGTCAAAGTGACACAACCACAGTGACTTTTAATATCCCAGGTGAGCTTGCCAACTATTCTCCTTCTGAAATTAAGAATTTAGAAGAACCGCCGGTCCCTTCACTGAAGGAAGCATCCGAGGCAACTCGTCAGGAAGCTGAAGAGCAAACCCAAAAACTTGCTCCCGAAGACCTCTCTCCTCTCTCAGAGGATATTCAGAAAAAAATTGATGATCAGTTACCTGTAGAATAGCACGAGTCGTCAGGCCGCCTTTCCCTGTATTTTTAAGAGCGAATTTTGTATAATCCGTAGGCGCTTGATTTCATTTTTCAGCAAAAGGTAATACTGTCATGGCCCTCAATAAAAGTCCCTACAAAGGCACTCGTGATTTTTTCCCTCAGGACATGCGCCTTAGAAATTTTATCTTTGGAAAAATGGCAGAGGTTTCTGAACTGTATTCTTATGAAGCCTATGATGGTCCTTTGCTTGAAGAAGTAGAACTCTATCTCGCTAAATCAGGTGAAGAACTTATCAGTGAACAAATTTATTCTTTTAATGATCGTGGCGATCGTCATGTGGCCATTCGTCCTGAAATGACTCCGACTGTGGCCCGTATGGTGGCCCAGATTCATAGAGAAACAATTAAGCCACTGCGCTGGTATTCAACTCCAAACCTTATGCGCTATGAAAAAATGCAGAAAGGTCGGTTACGTGAATTTTGGCAATACAATGCTGATATTTTTGGTGCTCCAGAGGGATTAGGTGAAATTGAAATTCTTCAACTAGCAGTTTCTTTAATTGCTTCATTTGGTGGAACGAATGAAATGTTTGAGATTCTGGTTAATGATCGTCGTTTTGTCGACCTTGTCTTCACAGGTGTTCTTGGATGCACTGATGATGAAAAATATAAACTTTATAAACTCGTTGATCGTTCTGGAAAAATATCAGCAGAAAAACTAGAGGCTGATGCTCTCGCTATTCTTGGTGATAATCAGAAGGTAGAGACTTTTAAAAAATATCTTGCGACGAATTCAATTGAAGGTGTTTTGACTTGGCTAAAGTCAGATTCAACGGAGACAGGCGCTTCGATCAAAGCTTTTTTTGAAAAGATTAAAACTTTGGGTCTAGATCAATACGTAAAATTTGATGCCACTATTGTTCGCGGTCTTGATTATTACACAGGAATGGTTTTTGAGATTTTTGATAAACATCCTGATAATCGCCGTGCCATCGCCGGTGGCGGGGCCTTCGCTAATCTGCTGCAAATTTTCAATGAACCGGCCCTTCCAGGAGTTGGTTTTGGGCTTGGAGATGTCACATTCACTGATTTTCTAAAAATCCACAATCTTCTTCCTGATCTTTCAAAACCAGAAGTGGATATCCTTATCTCTTATATGGACTTATCGGCCGAAACGGCTAGTTTCGAGCTTTCAAGTAAGTTAAGAGATCTTGGACTAAAAACAGAACTCTATCTTGGTGAGGCAAAACCTAAGAAAGTTTTTGGATATGCTGAAAAACGTGGTCATCAATTTGCCGCTATTATTGGAGCAGACGAGATAGCAAAAAATGAAATTCAATTTAAAAACTTAATAACAAGAGAAACCCACACTATTGCTCTTAATGATGTGGATAAAATGTCTCAGATTGCGAAGAAAGGAAACTAAGATGGAAATCCAAAACGATTTACCAAAAACATACTCTCCAGAAGGGATTGAGGACAAGTGGTACCAGACTTGGATGCTTAAAGAAAGTTTTAAGCCTAAGAAGGGAAAACAGAACAAAACCTTCACACTCATCATGCCACCACCAAACGTCACCGGTAAGCTTCACATGGGACATGCTCTTGATGCCACAACTCAGGATGTTCTGACTCGATACAAGCGCATGAAGGGATTTGAGACACTTTGGATCCCAGGAACTGATCACGCGGGTATTTCAACTCAAGCAGTGGTCGAAAAACTTATTTATAAAACAGAAAAGAAAACAAAACATGATCTTGGACGTGATGAATTCTTAAAACGTATTTGGGAATGGAAAGAGCAATACGGAGCTGAAATTGTAAATCAGCAGAAGAAGATGGGTGTTTCTTGTGATTGGGATTATGCCACATTCACTATGGATGAAGTTCCTAATAAGGCCGTTCGAAAGTTTTTCGTTAAACTTTATAACGAAGGTTTAATCTATCAGTCGGATTATATCGTTAACTGGGACCCTATTCTTCAATCAGCGATCTCAGATGCTGAAGTTGATCATAAAGAGGTAAAAGGAAACTTCTACTCTGTTAAATACAAAGTAAAAGAAGATCCAAATATTGAACTTATCATCGCCACGACTCGTCCTGAAACAATGTTCGCCGACACTGCTGTTGCCGTGAATCCGAATGATGAGCGCTTTAAAGACCTCATTGGTAAGACGGCCATCGTTCCTATTTGCAACCGTGAAGTTCCGATTATCGGAGATGAGCACGTTGATATTGAAAAAGGAACTGGCTGCCTCAAAGTAACTCCAGGACATGACTTTAATGACTTTGAAATTGGAAAGCGTAACGGACTTCCTATTATCAATATCCTTAACCCAGATGGAACATTTAACAACAACGCGCCAGAGATTGAAGGGCTTAAACCAAAAGATGCACGGGCCGAAGTTGAAAGAATCATGACAGAACTTGGGATCATGGTTGAGAAAAAAGACCATGTTCATCCAGTAGGCCATGGAGAAAGATCAGGCGAAATCGTAGAGCCCATCGTTTCAAAGCAGTGGTTTGTAAACACAACAAGTATGGCAGAGCGGGCCGTTAAGGCCGTTGAAGATGGCGAGATGACTTTCTATCCGAAAGGATGGGAAAACACTTACTTTTCATGGCTGAGAAATCCGAAAGACTGGTGTATTTCACGCCAGCTATGGTGGGGACATCAAATTCCTGTTTTCTACTGCCGCAGCTGTAAACATCAATGGGCCGCTGAAGAAAATCCTTCTGAGTGTATTCAATGTAAAGATAAAGATATTTATCAAGACAATGATGTTCTTGATACGTGGTTCTCATCAGGTCTCTGGCCAATGTCGACATTGGGCTGGCCAGATGAAGAAGCGATGAAAGAAAAAGGATTTGATAGATTTTATCCTAATACAGTTCTTATCACTGGATTTGATATCATCTTCTTCTGGGTAGCTAGAATGATGATGATGGGAATGAAAGTCACAGATAAAGCTCCTTTTAAAGATGTTTATATTCATGCCATTGTTCGTGATAAACAAGGCCGCAAGATGAGTAAATCTCTTGGAAACGGAATTGATCCTCTAGAGATGGTGGCCCAGTATGGAGCTGATGCTGTTCGCTTCACTCTTGCTTCAAACTCTGGCTATAACCGTGATATCAATCTTGATCCTGAAAGAATTGAAGGTTACAGAAATTTCATGAACAAGATCTGGAATGCGTTTAGATTTATTGCTCCTTATCTTGATAAGGCCAAAGATGAACTACCAGTAAAATCAGAATGGCATCTTCATGATAAATGGATTCTCGCTGAACTCAATGCTGTGGCCAAGACGATGAACGAATCTCTTGATGTTTACCGCTATGATGATGCCAGCTCGGCCATTTACCAATTCGTCTACGATAAACTTTGCTCTTGGTATATTGAGCTTTCAAAAAATATTCTCAACGGAAATGATGAAAAAGCCAAAGTCATCCGTGCCACTATGCTGAAGTACTGCTTCCGCAAAGTGATGATTCTTCTTCACCCCATTACTCCGTTTATCACAGAAGAAATCTGGTCCATCCTTGAGAATGGAAAGTCTCTTGTGACAGATCAAGAATATGTCGAGTTTGATAAAAATCTTGAGAATGCGGAAGTTTTCACCATGATGAATAAGTTCATCGATATCACAACTGGTGTCCGCAATATTCGCTCATCTGTAAATCTCAAGCCAAAAGATGAACTTGATGTGAAACTATTTACTGATGATAAGGCCCTGGCGAAATTTATTTATGAATCTCGCCATTTCCTCAAAGATCTTGCCAACGTGAAATCAGGAACGATTCGTGGAAAGTCTTCTGAGCGGCCAAAAAAATCAGCTTCACTGGCCACAACTCATACTGAAATTTTTATTCCGTTAGAAGGGCTCATTGATATTCAGGATCAAGTGAATCGAATCAAAAAAGATATGGATAAAACAAAGGCCGACTATAGTAAGGTTGAGGCCAAGCTAGCGAACACTAACTTTGTGAGCAATGCTCCAGCCGAGGTTTTGGCAGAAGTAAAAGAAAAAGCTGCTATGTTTCAAGAAAAACTTCAATCTCTAGATCGTATCCTTAATAGCTTTATGTAGTACTCAGGGAGCACCGCTTTGCGTCACGCAAACTTTGCTCCCTTTTCGATATCTCTAATCTTTGTAAAAATATTAAAAAAACATAAAGGATTAGGAATTATGAAGACCTTGATGATCGTCGCTCTAAGTATGCTCACGACAGCTGCTTTTGCTCAAGACATTACCTGTCTCGATAAGTTGATGCCATCATCACGCTTCTCGGGTCTTCATCAGCTGACAAAAGAAGAGTGGGACGAATCTGCGGAAATTCTTCTTGATGAAGAATCTTCTAAACTCGCTATCAAGGTACTCACTGAATCAAAACTTTTTTGTAAAGCCACTGAAGTTGTTATCAAGATGGAACCGGTTTGTGGTCACATGATTGAGGATGTCCAACAATCCTATACTTGCTTTGTTTTTACAAATCTTGGCTATTTCACTATTTCAAAAGATAATGGAAAGAATACGAATTTTATCTTCAGCAAAGATAAGAAATTTAACGAACCGCCGGCTAGTTACTCTTTTTAATCGCAAGTTTGAAAAATTCAAGAGCACGAGTGTAAATCTCGTGCATATCAAATACTTTTCGTACTTGCCCAGCATTAGCACTCGCTCCTACTGTTTGAATAAGTGTAGGATCATTTACACCACAAACCATAACATCCGCTAAAAAATAAAATGGCCCTAATCTTTGAGGGTCTTCACGGTCGTATAAAGCGATGGTTTGTGCTCCAGTGTAAGCAGCGACTGCCCCAGCTGCACCTTCATAAGTGATCACTCCACGAGCATGAGCAAAAAGTTTTCCAAACTCAATCCAGTTATTCGTTTTAATGAATGAATACTGATTTTGAGTTGGAAGCTGTTTCATAAAGAGTTCTACATGAGGAAGCACTTTTTCAATTTCATCAGAGGTGAAAAAAATGAGATGCTGGCCTTCAAATAATCCTGCGAGCTCTCTCCACTCATCCGCGATCATAGACTCTCTTAATGGATAAAGATTAATCGCAATATAACTCGAGTCTTCCCATTCTGCACTGGCCAGTGGAAGCTCTCGACTAGTGACTCGGAGCCTAGCACTCACTTCTTTTAGTGTGTGATGATTATAGAGAGCATTAAAATCTTCCGAGAGATGATGCCCCACTGGACGAGAAATTTTTTCTGTAAAAAGCATTCCCTTCCATCCATCCGCAAATCCCAAGCGGCGCTTTGAGCGCAGAGCAAGTCCAATACAAGCATCAACAAAAGAATTAGTAAGACTAATGAAAAGATCTACATTTCCAATAATCATATGGGCACAAAATCGATGAACATCAAATACGGTTTTGATCTCTCCATCATCAAACTCATGATAGAAGGCCGTAAAGGGAAGAAGGTTTAAGACTTCAATATTCTTTTTCGGAGTAATGAAATGAAGTTCGGCGTCAGGGTAATAATCGCGGAGAGCATGCAGGAAAGGAAAGGTATGAACCCTCTCCTGCAAATCAAATGGCAGTTTAACCGCTATGATTCTAATAGCGTCTGGATCGATGGGTTTATCTTGTTCTGCCTGTATATCCATAACACCGTAAAGTAACTTGTTGCAAAGGCTGGGACGAATGCATTTATTATCGGCACAGAAACAAACAATAAGAAGATAAATCCGGTGAATGTATAAGGAAAAAAGTTTTTGAGTATATCAATCAGACATTGTCTCATATTCATATCATGTCTACTCCATGAATAATCAATGAATTGGATCGCCAGAAGTAATGATGAAAGAATAAGGGCCACAGGGTAAAGCACCGGAATATAGTTCATCACAAACGCAAGTGCTCCTAAAACAACGATAAATAAGATTTTCTTAAATTCGTTTGTAAAGGTATGCCCGAGCCTTTTCATGAGCTCTTTCCAAGTCTGCTCCTTAGTAGGAAGTGTTTCAGAAGCAAGCTTCCTCTCAATTCTCGAGCTCAGCATATCGTTAAATGGCGAGGCTAGAATTCCAACTAAAATGACATAAGTCCAATTCATGAGCATGAGGAAAAAGAACATTAAAAAAGCAGTAATAACATAAGTGAGAAAACCACTATTCATTTGATGAGGCATATAGAGCTTCACATAATCAGTGAGGGTACTGGCATTATAAACAATGAATGTGCCCACAAGAATATAGATTCCAATAGCAATAAGTGTTGGGATCATGAAAAGCATAATATTAACTGGATCTTTAAAAACAGTTTTAATCGCCAAAGGAAAAGAAATCATCACTCCACGCATACAACCTCAAGCTGGAAAATGTTTAAACCGAAATTCAAATAACGCTGAAAAATCTTCAAGTTCGGGACTCTCAGGAACGGCCATAGCTAGTTTCTCGAGCTCTTCCCAATCAAGATATTTAAACGCTAAATCTGTCAGAATATTTTGTTCACGACAACGGCGAAACTTCTCTTTCGCCTTAATAATCATGCCGGTCGCTCCAATGAGTTTTGAGTCACGATAATGAATGCAAACCGCTGCAACTTGAATCACGGCCCAATAAACGTTGCGGGCCGGATCATTACGATCTTCCATCCACACATCTTCAAGAGATTCGTGGCACTCCCAATATTTTTGCTCATTAAAAAGTTCCACCCCTTCACGCATTTTTTCTAAGTGATCAGGGGTGAATTGACCAAAACTGTAATCCACTAGAATCCGCCGAGGATATTTAACCCTGAATCGACGTAAAGCACTTGTCCCGTCACTCCACCGGAAAGAGATGAAGCTAAATAAACGGCTGCTCCTCCGCAATCTTCAGGAGTCACATTTCTCTTCATAGGAGAAATTTCTTCTACCTGAGAAAGAAGAGTTCTGAAGCCTGAAATTCCAGAGGCGGCTAAAGTCTTGATAGGTCCTGCTGAAATACAATTCACTTTAATTCCACGAGGTCCGAGATCATAGGCCAGGTATCTTGTTGAAGCTTCAAGTGCGGCTTTGGCCACACCCATGACATTGTAATTTTTAATCACTTTCTGAGAGCCGTAATAAGTCATACTGATAATTGATCCATTATCATTCATCAAAGGGGCCAGTGCATCTGACAGTCCGACAAGAGAGAAAGCAGAGATATCACAGGCCATGGCATAACCTTTACGACTTGTATGAATGAACGGCTTTGCTAAATCTTCTTTATCAGCAAAGGCCAGAGAGTGAACGATGATATCGAACTTTCCCCACTTCTCTTCGACAATTTTTTTCATCGGTTCGTAGTGAGCATCATTAGTCACATCCATCTCAAAAATAAAGTCCGCCCCAATTTCTTGGGCCAGAGGCTCTACTCTTTTGTGAATCGCTTCATTCATATAAGAAAGAGCTATAGAAGCTCCCTGTTCTTTAAATGCTTTTGTAATTCCCCACGCAATTGAACGGTCATTGGCCAGACCCAAAATAAGGGCCTTTTTGCCTTCAAGTAGTTTCATCAAAACCTCGCTTTTCTTTTCATTCACTTTACCTGTGTGGTAGCGTTTTCTCACCTAAAAAATGCCTGAGAGAACGCTATGCAAAAAAAGCTCGTCCCCGACTATATTGAAAAACTAGAGGTTTACCAAGCCGGAAAACCTATTGATGAACTGGCCCGTGAAAAAGGACTCACAAAAATTTCTAAATTGGCCAGTAACGAGAATCCATTGGGTCCAAGTCCAATGGCCATTCGTGAAATGACTAATGCTCTTTGGGATGTTCATCGCTACCCAGATATGTTTGCTCATCAACTCAAAAACTCACTATGTGAACTTTATAAATTAAAACCACAGAATATTATTTTAGGAAATGGTTCAGAAGGAATCATGGGCTATATTGTACGTGCCTTTCTTCAACCCAATGAAGAAGTTGTGACAAGCGAAAATACTTTTATTGGTTTTTTGATTCTCGCCAAATCTGTGGGGGCAAAACTTATCCAAGTTCCACGCAAGCCTGACTACAAATACGATGTCGAGGCCATGGCCAAAAAAATCACTCCGAATACTAAGATCGTTTACATTGCCAACCCTG
Organism: Bacteriovoracaceae bacterium; assembly: GCA_049241565.1. Classification (GTDB taxonomy): domain Bacteria; phylum Bdellovibrionota; class Bacteriovoracia; order Bacteriovoracales; family Bacteriovoracaceae; genus DZBG01. Next base: position 61,142 of record JBMLQL010000060.1, read on the forward strand.
ATAATCCAACAGGTACTTATATCACGAAAGAAGAATTTGATTATTTAATGGGCCATGTCCCAAGTCACACTATCGTGATTTTAGATGAAGCTTATTTTGAATTTGCTCAAGATTGCTGGGATTATCCAGATTCTATGCACTACCGCTACGATAACGTTATCACTCTTAGAACTTTCTCTAAGGCCTATGGCATATCTGGAGTTCGTTGTGGTTATGGTTTTGGACATGACTACCTTATTGGAAATCTTCATAAAGTGAAGCTTCCTTTTGAGCCAAGTCTTATTGCTCAGAAAGGGGCCTATGGTGCCCTTCAAGATTATCCACATCTCAAGCGCACACTTGAGAATAATAAAAAACGTTATAGTGCTCTAATGGATTTTTTAACTCAAAATAAGTTTAAGCCTATCCCTTCAGTCACAAATTTTGTCACAATCAAAACAGGTTCTGAAGAAGCCAGTATGTATCTTTATAATGAGCTTCTTAATCATGGAGTTATTATTCGTCCACTGAAGGCCAATCTTATGCCAGATCATGTGCGCATCTCCATAGGAACCAAAGATGAAATGAACCATTTCTATCAGGCCATGGAAGAAGTTCTTCCTGACTATGATAAAAAGTTTGGGAGGATCTAATGAAAGTTTGTACTTATAAAAGAAATACTCCCATTGGCGTTGTGAAAAGACTTGGATTTTTTCATGATAATCAAACCATTATTGATGTGAATTTTGTGGCCCAGGCCCAATTTGAAATTAAAGGCTATTATGATGCTCCGGCCAGGGCAGAACTCTTTGTTCCCTCATCACTCTCTCGCTTTCTCAATCTTCATCAAGATGGTGCCATCCATAAACTTCACGAAGTTCATGCTCTTTATAAAGAACTCTCTAAAGAAGGCATTCTTAAAACGAAAACAGGTGCTGATATTGCCTTTAATCTTCTCGATACAAAAAGTGAAGTGAGTCTCGGAACTCCAATTGATCAAATCAATATGTACCGTGACTTCTACGCTCATGAAAAACATGTGAAGAAAGGTTTTGAAAAAAGAAATGAACCCGTACCACCGGCCTGGTATGAAATTCCCGCTTATTATAAAGGCGGTAATACAGGCTTTATTGGAACAGATGAAATCATTCCATGGCCTTATTATACAAAACAGCTTGATTACGAGCTAGAGCTTGGAGTTGTTATTGGAAGAGATGGAAAAGATATAAAGGCCAAAGACATTAATCATCATATTTTTGGTTTCACGATCCTTAATGATGTTTCTGCTCGAGATATTCAACGCAAAGAAATGTCCATTCGCCTAGGCCCTGCCAAAGGTAAAGACTGGTGCTCAGTCATTGGCCCGGTGATTGTGACTTTTGATGAATTTAACTATGAAGAGCCAAACCTTCTTATGACTGCGGCAGTCAATGATGTTGAATGGTCTCGAGGAATGTCTGGAGACTCACATTATTCTTGGGGAGAGATGATTGAGCATCTCACCATGGAAGAATGGGTTCGTGCCACAGACTTTCTTGGCTCAGGAACAGTAGGTACAGGCTGCGGCCTTGAATTAGATAAATGGATTCAGCCAGGGGATAAACTTGAGCTCACCATTGATAAAATCGGAACATTAAAAAATATTGTAGGAACTCCCAATACAAAACCGTAGGACTTTTATGGAAAACTTTAAAGCAAGTGGCGTTTATACTAAACAAGCTCATGTAAGAATCCCTGAAGGGATGTATGAGGAAGAACATGGAAGGAAAGGTTTTTTCGGACGTGTCTCTCATATCTATCATGAATACAAACCTACCGACTGGACTCATATTGTAGGAGAACTCCGTCCTCACAATCTCCCTCCTGTCTTTGATGAGTCATCGCTTAAAAATAAGTTTATTAAAATCCTTTTTAATAATGATGTAGAAGTTTATCTCGGCTTTCGCGATAAACCCTATGAAACTTTTTTCAGAAACGCTGACCACGATGAAATGTTTTTTATTCATGAAGGCGAAGGTCGAATTGAAACAATTTATGGTCATCTTCCCTACGTGAAAGGTGACTATATTATTATCCCACGTGGGACAACTTATAAAACTTATCTGAAGACACCAACGAAGGTTCTCAAGGTAGAATCGAGATCTGAATTCGAAGAACCATCACGAGGAATTCTTGGGCCAAATGCTCTTTATGATCAAACGGCAAAATTCGTTCCAGAATCGGCTAAAGGTTCTGAGCAAAATTTAGATTCATACCAAATTGATATCAAACACAGAGGAAAAATTTCTCATGTGACCTATCCTTTTAATCCACTAGATGCTGCTGGATGGAAAGGATCACTCTACCCATGGAAAGTTTCAATCTACGATTATTGTCCGGTTAATTCACACAAGTATCATATTCCACCATCAGGACATACGACGTTTGTTTGTCATAATTTTGTAGTTTGTTCATTCGTCGCACGTCCTCTAGAGCATACATCTGAAGGTGTCCTCAAGGTTCCGTTCTATCATTCAAATATTGATTATGATGAAATTCTATTTTATCACCAAGGAAATTTCTTTTCTCGTGATAATATAGATGCAGGAGCTATCACTTATCACCCACAGGGGATTCACCATGGACCACACCCTAAGGCCTTTGCGAAGGCCAATGAGAAAGAGTTCACTGATGAATTCGCGGTGATGATTGATACACGCTATCCTCTAGATATGACTGACGACTTTAAGAGACTTGAAAATACTGAATACTGGAAAAGTTGGATGACTAAATAACCAAAGGGAACATGAATGAAACGGATTTTATTTTTACTTTTGATCTCCTCTCAAGCTTTTGCTGCCGATATCAATCTTGATAACATCAGCAAATCTGATCTTGAAAATGTCTCTAATGAATTAGGGGCCAATTTTTCTCACACCGCAGTCTCAGCACCAGAAACAAATGGTCTTTGGGGAATTGAAGTTGGTGTCGTTGGTGGAAAAACACGTTCTGAAGAGCTTGAAAAAGTTATTGATAGAAATGGTGGAGACGGAGATGATTTTAAGAATCTTCCTCATGGTGGCCTTATGGCCCGTGCTCACTTTCCACTTGATCTATTTTTAGAAGCAACGATGATCCCTACAGTAAAAGCGAGTGATGCTGAACTGAAGAGTAGTACTCTCGGTTTTGGATGGAATGCAGGTGGTTTCTTTGGACTTCCTCTTGATCTCGCTGTTGGAATCAATGCCTCAAGTTCAGAATTTTCTTATGATCAGGTTATTAATAATTCAACGACAAGTGGATTGGACGTAAATTCAAATATTACTTTCAAAAACAAAACTCAGAGTCTTTGGGTAGGTGTTTCGAAGGAATTTTTGGGAATGCTGACTCCATACGCGAAGTTCGGAACTTTTAAGTCTGAAAGTGATATTGATGTAGATGCAGCAGGGGGAGGAACAATTTTTGCTTTCTCTAGCTCTCAAAAAGAAAACGTCGAAACTTCAGGCGGTTATTTTGCTGCTGGCCTAAATTTCCAGCTAGCTCTGTTTAAGATCGGTGCCGAGATGGCCAGAGCTAATAAAGTAAGCAGTCTTACAGGAAAACTTTCTTTAGATTTCTAAGGTATAATAGTGATTGGAACCGTCCAAGAAATAACGGCTGCAAAGTCTTTAGCTCGGTCGGTTTCAATCTCACCACCTTCAACTAAGTACTCTTTTCTATCCGTGATATTAAGTCCAAGTTCAACTTTCTGATCATTGGCGATTTTCTTAGAACCTACAATATAAAGATCAAAATAATTCTTATTGGCCGCACCATTTAATGTTTCTGCTAACTCATTACATCCACTATCAAGACAGCGAGTTTTAATATCGCCTTTAGGATTCACAAAATCGTTGTAACCGATAAAGATGGCAGCTTCAAGATCGTGAGAGAAGGCCCACTCGTATCCTAATCGAAGATAACGGTAAGCTCCTTTGTACCCAAAATAATCATCCATATAAGAAAGTTCAAAAAGAAAGTGTTTCCACTTCCCTTGAATATTCCAATCATCAGTATCAAAAACTGAGGCACCAGGAAAAGTAAACCTGTAATACGCGAGCTGGATCATCCAATCCTCACCGTAAAACCGCTTCCCTACTGCTCCATCCACCTCTGAAGTCACGGTGGCATCATTGCCCAAGGCCTCATCTGAGAATTCGGCATTTGAGAGAAATGTATTGATAAAGAATCCGTTCTTCTCTTCGCCGTCAATTTGAGCTTGAACCGCTGGTTTATTTTCAGTGAAGGTTGTCCCACGCCAAATAAAATTTGAGTATACACCCACTTCGCCTTCAACTGAGGCCAGAAGAGTTGAACTTACAAAAAGCCCTAAAAGAATGAGAATTTTCATGGAATGATCACTTCACCATAATGAGGATTAATAACTTTGGTCTGAGGATACTCTTGATGAATGAGTTCGAGAAGTGGGTCAAGCTTAATCCCAAAAAGTCTTCCTAAATTTTCTCCATCGAACTCTTTAAAAAAATTATCAAAATGAAGAGGAATAAAAACTGAAGGCCGAAATTCCTTTAGGTAGCCAGTCACTATGGCCTGATCATTTTCCCTGTTCGCCACCCCCTGAATAAGCACATCTACTTTTAAAGGTTTTGTTGTCATCAGATTAATATGTGATGCACTTCCCTGATCAAGAAGAATTGTCTTCTCAGGATGCTCAATCAAGTAAAACCAAGTATCTCCTGTTTTATACTGCCAAAAACCAAAATCAAAATCCTCTGGCACTGGCCCTGGGAGGAAGTGCATATGAATAAGGCCAATTTTAGCATGCTCACGCTTCATAGGGGTAATCTTAAATTTTCCTATTGGGATCTCTGAACCGGCCTTGATCAGCATCGTTTTAATTCTTGGATCTTTATAAGCATTAGAAATTCTCAAAGAACTTTCATCTACATAATTAATGGCATCTGTAAGTCTCGCGACAATGGGAGCATCAATGGCATGATCAAAATGCGAGTGACTTGTAAAAATCCCACTTACTTTTTTAATCTGGAGTTTTTCCAGCTCTGCTTTTACTAGCCCTTCATTACTCACTAGTTTTGAGAATCCCAAAACATGAAAAAGATTTGGGCGAGTCCAGTCAGGATCAACTAAGATACTTGAGTCTCCGTCCTCAATAATAACAGAGGCCACGCTAAGCCAGCGAATCTTGATCTCGGCCAGGGCCGAAGAGCTTAAGATAAGAGAAAAAATAAGGACAAACAGTCTTTTAATCATAGTCTTTTCTCATTAAGATACCTTAAAAGGATTCCAAATGAAAACATTCCAAACTGACGGTGCCTTCGCCGATAATTATAAATTTTTGATCGGAAGTATTATTCCTCGCCCTATCGCTGTTATTTCAACGCGCAATATCGATGGCTCTAATAATCTTGCTCCCTTTTCTTTTTTTACGGCCATTTCGGCCAAACCCATGATTGTGGCCTTCTGTCCGATGATTCGCTCTTCAGATGGTGAGTTCAAAGATACAGTCAAAAATATTCTTCGCGAGCGCGAGTTCGTGGTCAATTTTTGTACTGAAATGAATTACGAAAAAGTAAATACTGCTTCAACTGAACTCCCTTACGGAGAGGATGAATTTAAATTCTCAGGACTCACACCTATCGATTCTCAACTTGTGAAGGCCAAACGCCTGAAAGAATCTCCGATTCATTTTGAATGCGTCTTCCGCGATATGCTCTGCTATGGAAATACTCCCGGCACAGGCTCACTGATCACTGGAGAAGTTAAACTTGTTCATGTTGATGAAGCTGTGATGAAAGAAGGGAAAATCCAAACAGATCTCTTTAAAGCTGTCGGCCGTGGTGCAGGAAATGATTGGTTTAAAACTGATTCAGTCTTTCAAATGGAGAGATTGATGAAAACACAGATTCAAAAATAGAATTATTCCTCAACAAGACTCTCTTTGGTTGATGGAATAATCATTTTGAATCGTGAAGACTCTGTTCGCCCCCAAGTAAAACGATCTCTAGAGGTACTCATCTGAAGTGTATAGTGATCCGTTTTAGAAAACGACTCATATAAAGCACGATCAAGAGTTGATGATGACTCTGGCCCAACAATCCACTCATTAATTCCTGCATTAAATTTATTTTTATTATAAAAGATCAATTCTTTAATATTCTTGATTCTTTTCCAGCCTGAAGAACGAAGAACTCTAAAAAAAACATAGTTCGAATTTTCAGGGAGTGTAAATGTCACTTTTAGATTCTTATTCTTTAACTGCTCAGTTCTAAAATCCTTGATGATCATCTTGGGGTCTGAAAGTCTTGTTCCCACCGTATTTTCAAAATTGATAGTATCATCCGCTAAGTTAAGGAGTTTTTCCGCATTAGTCACTTGTTTACCACGAAGCTGAATTCGACCGAAGGAGTTATTGGAGGCTGTTAAAAAATAATCTATCTCTTGACCATTTAAACTAAAAAGAACGGCCCTCATTCCTTCGATAGACTTGCCATATAGTTTAAACATATCAGCAAGCTCTTTTAATACTTTAACCATATCAGAACTCTTTTTAACTTTAAGATAGGCTTTTTGAACCCGCAACCACCGACGGTAGAACTTTTTAGATTTAGGACCATTTGATAACTCTCCTGATTTACTAAAACTTTTTTTCGTAATTTCACGAGCCTTATCTGCAGGGGTCATGATAAATTTGATCACCTGGTTTTGAGAGAAGAACTGTCCGAAATAGAATGAGGAACGCTTATATCTAGCTTTTTTAGGTTTTTTATTTTTTTTCAGGGATGGCACATGAGAGGGGAGCTCAGGTAAAATAGTATCATCTCCCACTATCTTTTCTACTCGGCGAATATAGCTATTAATTTCTTTAGCTGATGTTCGTACATCTTCAATCAGTCCTTCTGTGACTAATTGAAAACTATTGGTCTCCCCCTTCTCGTAGGCATACTGATCAAAGAGTGTAATGAAATTATAATCTTTTTTTTCTCCATCCCCCCAAACTGTAGACCAGGTTTTAGATAGTTCAGTTGAACTTTTAAAAATCTTTTTCTCTCCATCTGGAAGAGTGATGTCGGCCTCGAGGTTTGAGCGGCGACGTTTGTTTGTTGTTTTAATAAACCAGTCTACACCGATAACAACGCCACTTTCTCTACTTTTCTCCAGAGATTCTCGAGTTAGAATATGTTCAACGATCTTATTTTTCTTTTTCGAAAGCTCTTCCGATCGTTTAAACTGTCCGATGACCGCATCTTCATAGGCCTCAATACCCTCTGGATGATTTAAATCATACCTAAATCCTAAATCGTATTGTTTTTTACGCTCACGCTTTAAACTAAAATTAAAAGGAGTGACATCCACTTTCACTCGACCCAAGTCATCCTCGCCGAAAATAGCAAACCCTTTAAAGACTTCAATATCTCTTGCGCTTGATCCTGCAGTGATCTCAGTTCCTCTTGAATTGATCTTGGTGACTTTTACACGGACATATCGAGAAGATTCTTTAAGAACCGTAATCCGGAACTCACCCGAGAGAAAAACTTTGGCCCCAACTGAAAGATTTAAATTAGCGTCTTGATGAAATTTGATAGGAACAATACCGAGCTCAAGCCCAGTCGAAACAAATCCACTGGCCGAATAAGAGACAAGCTCTCCATCAGCTAAACGATCTACTCCCTTCTTCGTCCAAGGAATTCTAGTCGCGGCAATTAGTGGATTCCAAATATTAGAGAGTCGTGGACGTGAAGAAGGGTCGAATTCAAGCCAGCGAGATCTTGTGACTTGCTCTTCAACATTCCCTTCACCTAATTCATCAACCCTAGGGAGTGTATGATAAAGATAAGACTTAACCTGCCTTACATGAGAAACAGAAATTGTTCCTCCAACCCCTAATTTGAACGCTAATGGAGCTAAAAATGTTGGCCCGATGGGCACTGAATATTCCGCTTTATCATGACCAAGCTCAATCCGAAAATTATCATTCACAGTCCACGTTCCCAGAACATCTTGATTGTCAAAGACAGTCCTCTTGACTCCGGCCTTAAAGTTAAAATCAATTGTCTCAATAAACGTATAATCAAAATCATCAATCTGATCAAAGATAACGTTGGTCAACTGAGATCCGGAACGATCCACGGTTTTGTTGATATCATTGAGCCATTTGTCGGGCCATAAACGAGTACGCGGCTCCATCTGCGCGAATGCACTAATCGTGAAGAGCCACGAAAGGACCAAAATAAAAGGGCGGATGCCTGAATTCATACTTTAATCTAAGCAAACTGAAGGCCATCGCCTAGTACGTTTTTTCAAATGGTTATCAAATTTAAGGGTGACTAGAGAATTGACAGGTTACAGATACTTAAACTCTTTGACCTTGTACTGGATGCGAAGACTCTTACCGGCGACATAATCAGTAATTTTAAAAATAATCCAATAATTGGCAAGAGATGAGGTTTTTTTCAATGACCAAAGATGATAAAAGAATGAGTCCAAGAAGAATTAAACGCATAAGAAACTCTAACAAGTAATCAGGCTTTCTTAAAGTCTATTTGAAGTTTTTACATCCCCCCCTATGAATTGGCCCAGACTCCGCTATATTGCCCCATCAATGAAATTAAATACTTTTCTACTTCTAATTTTGGCTTTAATGATGACTGCTCCTGCTTGGGCCAGTTGGCCACTTATTGAGCGTGAACCAGAGTCAATTCTGGCCACGACTCGAAAACTTAATCGAGTCGCCAAAAAGGTATCTAAGACATCACTTCCTGCTGAGCTTAAAAATAAAAAATTTATTGCTGATCTTCAAGAAGGTCGAGTCAGTGCCAAAGACTTTGCGATGGAGCTCTTAGGATTCAATTCTATCAAACGTAGTATCAATGACTGTATCGAAGTCGTCAAAGACGATGAATATCGTCCTGCGTTTTGCCAAGAATCCATTCTCAAAGACATTGTTCTTTATTTGCGCTCACAAAAACAAATTGATGATACCGCTGGGTTGATTCTTTTGGCCTATATTAAGCAAGATAGAAAACAACTTAACTGGCTAGGTAATCGTGCTTTAGATATCCCAAGTTATTTAAGAACTCTTGAAGGACTTTCAAAGTCACTTGAGAGAAAAGAAGTAAGGCCCACTCCCACTCTACTGGCCCAAAGAGAACAAAGACGAAATGTAAAACCTTGGGGCCGAATTACTCCACGCCAAGAATTATTTCTTAAGTACAATCTTTTTGAAATTAAAGTTCTCAATGAAATCCTTGAGCGAACTCAAAAAAGAATCGCAGCTGCGAAGATTTCAATTATTGTAGACTATGATGGTAACGGTGAAGCTGATGAAACTATCGCCGTTTCTCCCTCTGAACGTTACCGTTTTGCTCAAAATATGCTTAAGCTTGAACTCGTAAAAGAGACAAGTCCTGATGGATTTCTTCCACGTGCCTCAGTTGAAGGGCCTCATCTGATTATGGCCTCAAGCGAGCTCGGATTTATTGATGAAGCCGTTCTTAAACAGCTGACTTCAATGCCGGAACTTAAATCTAAAAAGGCCCAAAAAGGGAAAATCTATCTTAATGCTCTATGGAGCATTGGTAAGGCCGGACTTCTGGCCATTCCTGGTGGGATTTATCTCGCTCTCCCCATTGTGATTATCGAAAGTTATTTCCAAGGTAAAAAAGCTCAGGAGGCCAAAAATGCGCCCACTCTTTTTTAGCCTTCTTCTCTTATTCTCTTTTTCAGTCATGGCCCAAGAAATTACTTGTGAGGCCATGGTTCGTGATGAAAAACATAATCTGATTCGTCAAAAAGTTTCTCTGGAAGATCTCACAAGTGCTGATGCGTTTGCTGGTCGTTTTTTTAAAATTGTTTCTGCCAAAGATGAAAAGCCAGTAAAGTTAGGCCAAGGCGATCTCAGCTTTCGGGCCTGCACAGTTTATTATCATCTCACAAAAGCTCGTAAGTATTTCATTGAAAATTTCAACGATCGTCACGTTCGTGCTCTCAAAGAGCTCACGATCCGTATTGAAATGCCTTTTAGTTTTATTGATTCATCTCATTTTATGAGTGATGACTACAAAACCTATAATAACTCACTGACAATTCCACCGAGTGGAAGAAATAAGCTTGCTGAAATCGAGCCGTGGAATTATGAAATTTGGTTTGCTCCAAAGAAAAAAATTAAACGAAAAAGTGCCATTGAACAAGCAGCCAAACTTCTTCAAGGACAAGATGCACAGTTCAATTTACGTATTGGTGTTCTCGCAGGTGTTGGGTCAAATATTGCCACTCAGGTGGCTCAAGGGCTGACACTCACTAGTCTTGAAGGAAAAATGTACGTCGAATCTCTTCTTGTTTCCCTGGCCGCGGTGACGATCACACCTTGGCTTATTGAAAAATTCTCACTTGTCTTCAAACCAACGATCTATCTTGATACGGCCCTCATTCCTGAAGTAATTTATCATGAGTACGGACACATCGCTTTTGCTAAACATTTACGTCCTACTCACCACTCCCCTATTATCGAAGGCTACGCCAATTTCTTTGCAGCCGATATTGGTAACACTGATACCATTTTGAAAAAAACTCGTGGCCTTTCTAAAGGGCTTGATAAGTTAAATCCAAATAAAAAAATAATGTACGATACTTGGATGGAGGATCGCCAGTATGCTCAGTATGGCTTCACCTTTGGATTATTATGGGATATTCGCAAGGCCCTTGGCCCTGAAGTGGCCCGTAAGCTTCTGTATAAGGCCCATGAAAAACTGAACTCTTCTTCAAATGTGCGTACAGATCTTCTGACTGTTCTTGAAGATACGTCGCGCGACATGTTTTCTAACTCGGAGCACAAGAAGATCATTCTGACCCTGGCCAATGTCTGGCAAAACCGAGGACTTTAGTCTCCTTTTGACCCCAGTAACAAATTGTCTCTTTTCTAGACGCAAAGTATTAACAAATTATATTATTCACTTGATGCAAGACGCACAACTTTACCCTCTTGGCATACTCCTTGCTTAGTTGATCTGCACAATCAACTGCGCACGGATTTAGCAAAATTGAGAAACAACTTTTTCTGTTTTACGGGGGTAATTTTATGAAACGAGTTTTGTCTATCGCACTATCAGCTACACTTCTTCTTCAAACAACAATGCCATTTGCAGGAAAGGCCATTGCTGCCGAAGTAAAACCAGTCTCTTCAATTCAGAAAGCTGAATCACTTCAACAATTAGTGAGCAAGTTTAAGCACGAAGTTTATGTTGAAGGTAAAAACATGAACTCATCACTTCAGTCTCTCTCTCGCACTATTCTTGATCAACAATTTACAATTTCAGACCTTCAACTTTTTGTTCGTTTGAATGCAACAGAACAAGAAGTTGCAAAATTTAACAGAACACTTGATATCGCTCTTGTGGATGTTAAAGATATGAAGCAACTCTCTCCGGAGGAGCTTTCATTTATTCTTAAGAATGCCATGGTTTCAACTTCAGAAGTAGGGGCGAATTTCATGAGCTGTGGGCAAGGAATGGGAATCGGTGTTCCACTTATTGCCGTTGGTGTGATTATTGGTATTGTCGCTCTTGTCAATGCAACAGCCTCTAAGCAACTTGTGACAAAAGAGTATATCGAAAAACGTAATCAAATGAACAAAGATTTTCTTAATACAAGAGCAGATCTGGAACTTGAAATTTCTACATATGAAAGTGATATCATTTTTTATCAAGATGAAATCGCTGAACTTAACCGTCGTATTGAATCAGGTCTTTATGGCGCTGTTGAAATTGAAAATATGAATAAAACAATTCGTGAATATCAATTTAAAATCTCAGATGCTAACGCTCTTATCGGTGAAGTAAACGTTGATCTTCGTTACTTTACAGAAAAATATGCTCTTGATTCAGCTTCTCTTAACACCGAAGAACTAAGTGCAGTAGCAAGAGTTGATGAAAGAAGAGCGAACTCAGGAAAACAAGCTATCGCAGCGGGTATAGCAGCAGCACTTGGAGCGGGATTCGTTCTTGCTGGTGTGAGTGACTGTAACTAATGAACAAAAGCTTAAGACTGGAGAAATTAGTTATGAAAAAAGTTATTGCGATACTAAGTTTGCCTTTGATTATTAACACTCTTTCAATGCAAGAAGCTTTCTCACAGGCAAGAGACCGCCCTTCTGAGGGAAGATCCTCAGATAGATCTGGAGACAGTTCTTCCTCTGGATCTTCTTATTCATCTGACTATAGTTCATCAGGAAACTGGGGAAGCTCATCAAGCTCTGAATCAAGTTCATCAAGTTCAAGTGATTCTGGTTCAAGCTACAGCAGTGGCTCTAGTTATAGTGGCTACAGCTATACTCCGAGAAATACTTCTCGTCGTGCAGCTCCATCAATTCGTGAAAGAAACTATTCTTCACCTATTCCTAACGGAACGGTTCGCGCAGTAGGAAGCTATCGTCGTGATGACTACCGTGGAGATGTTTATACTCCTGCTCGTCACCGTCCAACAAACTATGTAAGAACTAGTCCACGTACACGTTACCAACCAGGTGCCTACTACACTCATGTGAGACCGGTTCACATTTATCAATACTGGTTATTTGAACCAGTCGGTAACAGATATCCCGATGGATACTGCTATATGGACGAGTACGATTATTATGTTTATCAAGGCTATCGTTACCGTTACTCTGATGAAGATCTTTGTGACTATGAACTAGTTGATACTGAAGAAAATAAAGTGATTGAAACTTTTGCAGGGTTTACTTGTAAGCAGTCCTATGACAAATGTGCTGCTCGACGTGATGAACTTGTGGCCCAAGATAATACTTGGTACTCACAAGCAGATCATTACATCTGCGCAGAGAGAGTAAGCAAGGAATACGAAAATACTTCAGTGACAAAAATGCCAACACTCACAAGTCACCTTCCACCTGGAACAGTGGCGCAACTTTCAAGCTTTGTTAAAAGTAAAAAACCGCTCAAGCTTTTCAAATTCGGAAAGAAAGAAGGTTTAAATAAGTGCAAGATTGAAAAACTTAAAAAAAATAAGAATCGCTGTAATTACCAAGTTGTTGTAGATGGAAAACCATATCCTCAACAAGATGGATCAGTATGCTCTAACCGTGATACATCGGCTATTTACGGATGTGACACTTCATCACAAATGAAGAACGCAGCTTGTCTATTGTCCCTTGCAATCATGGAAGGAAACTGTCTAGACGAGAAAAATTCTCTGTAAGAAATCCCCCCTGGGGTCCTGAGACGATAGAAACGTCTTGGGGCCCCTCCTTTAAATACC
>JBMLQL010000061.1:0-13719 GCA_049241565.1 Bacteriovoracaceae bacterium
GACTTAAGGTCGCGTGTATTGAGGAGATTGCTTTTAGAAAAGGTTATATTGATGCCGCTCAAGTCGAGAAGTTAGCGAAACCGATGCTAAAAAATCAGTATGGCCAATACCTCATGGATCTAGTGAAGCGAGGAATTTAATGAATCTTGTGGAAACTGGATTTGACGGACTCTTTGTTTTAGAGCCCAAAGTCTTTGGCGATCATCGCGGTTATTTTTTTGAGTCGTATAATCAAAAGACATTCATTGATCTTGGGATAAAAAATAATTTCATCCAAGATAATGAATCTCTTTCAAATTACGGAACACTTCGTGGCCTTCATTTTCAAAAGGGTGAATTTGCCCAGGCCAAGCTCGTCAGGGTCGTGAAGGGAAGTGTCCTGGACGTGGTGGTTGATATCAGATCTGGCTCAAAAACTTACGGTAAAAGCTTTACGTGTGAGCTCACAGAACAAAATAAAAAAATGATGATGATTCCCCGTGGTTTTGCTCATGGGTTTGTTGTTCTTAGTGAAACAGCAATTTTTCAATATAAGTGTGACAATCTTTATTCTCCTCATAATGAAGGAGGAATTCGTTTTGATGATCCTGATCTCAAAATTGATTGGAGAGTTCCTCTGGATAAAGTTCTTCTCTCTGATAAAGATAAGAAGCTTCCTTTTTTAAAGGAGCTTTCAAAATGAGTTTAGTGAAGTTTATTGATTTTGAAATTAAAGGGGACGAGAGAGGGAGTCTTATTTCTCTTGAAGGCAACAAGAATGTGCCCTTTGATATTAAGCGCGTTTACTATATTTTTGATAATGTCCCAGGTGTCCAACGGGGATTTCATGCTCACCACAATTTAAAGCAAGTTGTGATTTGCATGCATGGAGAGTGCACCTTTGTTCTCGATAATGGAAAAGTACGTGAAGAGGTTGTTTTAAATAGTAAAAATAAAGCTCTTTATATTGAAGATTTTATCTGGAGAGAAATGAAGAACTTTTCTCCAGGTGCGGTCCTCGTGGTCCTGGCCAGTGAGTATTATGATGAGGCTGACTATATAAGAAATTATGAAGATTTTAAGAGGATTAGCAAATGAATAATATCCATCCAACAGCAGTGATTGATGATCGCGTAAAGCTCGGCAAGAATAATGTCATTCATCCCTATACTGTTATTTATGGCCCTACTGAGATTGGAGATAATAATATTATCGGCCCTCATGTTGTGATTGGAACACCTGGTGAGGATACTAAAAATCCACGCCATGATGCCTCTAATATGCCTATCTATATTGGAAATAATAATATCATCCGTGAGTTCTCTGTTATTCAAAAGCCTTGTTATGAAACAGAAACAAGACTAATGAATGATGTTTTCCTTATGCATGGGGTTCATATTCCTCATGATGCCTTTTTAGATGATAAAGTGGTCGTGACTCCTCTTTGTGTGGTAGGAGGAATTGCTAAGCTTCTTGAGGGAGCAAACCTAGGAATGGGGTGTACTATTCACCAGTATTCAGTCATTGGTCAGTTTTCTATTGTGGCCACAGGTGCAGCCGTTCTCAAAAATGTAAAACCCTTTTCTCGATTTATTCCAGGTAAACCTATCTCTGTTAATTCATATGCGATTAAAAAATATGGTTATGAAGAATACACGGAAGAAATTACAAAATATGTCTTAGAAGGAATGGCGCCAAAATCTGAAAAATTTGGGGCCATCATTGAAAAATATAATAAATATCACATCGATTCAAAAAGAGAGCAGTACTAAGTTCTAAGGAACATGTGAAATGTATAAAGATCTTATAACGGTTTAGTGTTTTTATATAAACCATCCTAATATTGCTATAAACCTTAATCAAATTAGCCTAAGCGTCCGAATTTACTTTGTTTTTTTAGGTTTTTATAGAAAAGTGTCACTTCATGACACTTTTGATATTTTTTTATTTTCATGATAAAGTGTCATAAAGTGACACTTTTAGGTGAAAAATGAATGATTTTAAGAAAATCGTCAAACCATTAAAAACAGATATTCTCCCCATCCAGATTCTTCATGCTGTCATGGCCGATCAATCTATGGACGCCAAAAAATCTTATCTGAAGCGGGCCTGTCAAAAAGGGGATCTCGTCAGGGTAAGAAATGGTCTTTATCTTTTAGGGGAGGAGTATCGGGCACGTCCCTATAATCCTTTCGAAATTGCTAATTATATTCGAGAGCCTTCTTATGTAAGCTTAGAATCGGCGTTATCTTATTACGGCCTTATTCCAGAAGCCGTTTATACAACAACATCAGTCACTACAAATCCGAACTTAGAGCAAGAGACTCCTGTAGGTCACTTTTCATACTCTCATTTAAGATCAAATTATTTTAATTTCGGTTTCTATAGAGCAAAAGAGGGAGAATACAGATTCCTCATTGCAACTCCATTAAAGGCGCTGGTCGATTATATTGTGTTAAAAAAGAAATTTTATACAGCAGTTGAAGACATAGAGGCTGATTTACGGTTTGATTTTGAGGAATTCAAGACCTATAAGACATATGTCAGCGAGGAGAAAATTGATGAGATGCTTCTGCTCTATAAGACTCATCGAATCCAAGTCATTTTAAAGGAAATCAAGAAGAAGCTATGAATGAGATTATAACAGATCGATTAATTGAATATGATTTAAAAACCGCATTGGATGAGCAGAATGCCATCAAAGAAATCACTCAAGAGGTTATTCTGTACGCTCTCTCAAAAACAAAGTTTTTTGAAGAGGCTTATTTCTGCGGAGGTACAGCACTTCGCATTGTTCATGGCCTGAATCGATTTTCAGAAGACCTTGATTTCTCAACAAGAAATGTTGCGACTGATTTTCAATTTGATGACTACCTTCCAGATGTACTTTCTACACTTAAAGACTATGGCCTAGATATGGTCATCAAAAAATCTAAAGATGATGGATTTATTAAGGCCAGAGAGTTTAAAGAAGATTCTCAGAAATGGAAGTTATCATTTCCTAGCAACCAAAGGCTCAAAAAAATTATTATAAAACTCGAGATTGATTCAAATCCACCCTCAGGGGCCATTCAGACGCCTGCGAATTTGGATTTTCCCATTCTTCACCAGGTTAGAGTTGGAAGTCTTGAAACTTTGTTCGCAGGAAAGATTCATGCACTTTTATGCCGGAGTCACGTAAAGGGACGAGATTGGTATGATCTGTTATGGTATTTAAAAAAGAGAGTCTCTCTTAATTATCCATTTCTTCAAAACTCTCTTTTTCAGATGGGACCTTTTCAAGGCCAATCACTAGGGAAGCTTAACCGAGACTTTATTATCAATGCACTTGTTCAAAAAATTGAATCCCTGGATTGGAAATCAGTCACTGGAGACGTAGAGAGATTTCTGAAACAAGAGGAGCTTTCATCACTTAAGCTCTGGGGAAAAGAGCTTTTTTCAGAGAAGGTTCGATCACTTAAAGAGTGACTTTAAGCGTTACTTATTTTGACCTTTCAAAGCCCTATTGTATTCAGTAAAATTCCTCATCCACTATAAACCTTCAAGGTAGAATTCCTATGTCAGTTCCTTTCCTCGATCTTAAAGCTGTTAATCATGAAATGAATATTGAGCTCAAAGAAGCTTGTGCACGAGTTATCGATTCAGGCTGGTATATCTCAGGCCAGGAACTTAAGACCTTTGAGGCGAGTTTTGCAGACTATTGTGGGGCTAAATACTGTCTAGGTCTCGCCAATGGCCTTGATGCACTAACTCTGACTCTTCGTGCCTGGAAAGAAATGGGAAAGCTGAAAGACGGTGATGAAGTTATTGTTCCTGCCAACACTTATATAGCCAGTGTCCTTGCAGTCACTGAAAATAAGCTCACTCCAGTTTTTGTTGAACCAGATGAGAAAACATATAATTTAAATCCTGCCCTCATCAAGGCAGCGATCACTTCAAAGACGAAGGCCATTTTACCGGTTCATCTTTATGGGCAAATTGCAGCGATGCCAGAGATCATGAGTATTGCAAAAGAGCACGGTCTTCTTGTTCTTGAAGACTCAGCTCAGGCCCATGGGGCGAGTATTGAGGGAAAGAAAGTAGGGAATTGGGGAGATGCCTCAGGCTTTAGTTTTTATCCAGGAAAGAATTTAGGAGCTCTGGGTGATGCGGGCGCCATGACAACCAATGATAGTAATCTTGCTGATGTTATAGATCATCTTAGAAACTACGGCTCAAAAATAAAGTATAAAAATGAATACAAAGGCGTGAATAGTCGTCTTGATGAGATTCAAGCAGCGATGCTTTCAGTTAAGCTTAAATACCTCAGTTCTCAAACAGAGCGTCGTCGTGATATTGCTGAGATTTATCTTAAAAATATTAAAAATGATCTCATCACAACTCCACATGTCCTTAAGCGTGAGCATCATGTTTGGCATTTATTTGTGGTAAGAACTCCCAATAGAGAAAAGCTAGTCGAGCACTTAAATAAGTCTCAGATCCAAACTCTTATTCATTATCCAATTCCTCCACATAAACAAAATGCCTACAAGGAATATGCTGAGAAGTATCTTCCTTTGACTGAGAAGATCCACCAAGAGGTCCTTAGTCTTCCAATAGGGCCTACGATGAGTGAGATGGATGTAAAGACTGTGATTGAAGCTGTGAATAGTTTTAAGGCTTAAAATTGATGTTTATTGAGTTTATACCTTACCTTATTTTTATTCTTTGTACTGTTTGGGTAAAACCATGGGAAAAGGAAATAAAATCGGAAAAACTCCTGACAATACTATGTATCGATGCTTTGTCATTTAGTTCATTTTTTAGTCTAAATTTTTATAAGATTTATGCACTTTTTAGACTGCCCTTCACTTACAGAGAACTTACTTCTAAGCAAAAGATATTCGGTGTGCTCTTTATTGGTCTTTCGCTTATGAGCGGACTTTTGTTTCTCGCTTTTTCTCCATCTGAAGAATTATGGATGAGTGGTGTTTCCTTTAGTGATTCTAATGCCTTCAGAATGTTGAGAAATCAGTTTAGTCTATTGACAAATTTTCTTTTTGGTTACGAGTTATATAAGCAAATAGAAAATGAAGGAAAGGAAAGATTTCTAAAATCGTTTAATAAAGTTGCCATCATTTTGGCTATTGGCATTTTGCTTGAAGTCATTTTTAAAATTGATTTGTATGCTTTATTTTCTGGAGGGCGAGAGCTACTTTATTCAGTTCACTATGATAGAGCAAGAGGATTTGCGTTTGAGCCGAGGGGAGCATCTTTGCTTCTAGTCGTTGCTCTGTTCTCGAACTTATTATTCTCTGTTAGTAATTTAAATTTTTTCTCAGTTTCAATTATGTTAATGCTTGGGACTTTCTTTTCAAAATCTCTAAGCTCAACATTTGTTGCATGTGTACTAGCTTTGTTTTTATTCTATTATTTAGTTTATACAAAAAAAATGAAATTTTTAATTCGCCTTTTTTTCTATTTTTCTTTTGTACTTACCAGTTTACAGTTTAATTTCTTTAGTAATTACACAGATCATATTAAACACAAAGTAGAAATACAGGACAGGCAATATTCTTCTTCGAATTATGAGTCAATTGCGAGTAAATTCGAAATTCACGAAGCTGCCTATTTAAACTTTGTTTTAAATAATCCTATTTACGCCATCACTGGTTCCGGTGGAGGCTTATCTGGCGTTGCAAGTAGAGAATACATTTTACCTCGAGATAGGCCCGTTTTCCCTAAGGGCTCAACTTCACTTCCTCTCGTAGGCGCGATATATTTCTTTGCACAGTATGGAATATTTTCTATTGGACTTCTTTTAATTATCTTTTCATTTCTCAAAGATTGGAGCAGTGATGGTAAAGTCTTTCTGAACCTTATTCTAATCACTGCAGGAATCCAGATTTTTTATTTTTTACCATTTGTTGTTTGTTGTTGCTTTTTTGTCTTGGCCCAAAAGAGTATTTTTGAAACAAAGAGCTCAATAACAAATGCTAGACCAAAGCAGGAACCTAAAACAACAAATGACTCAGAAATAGAACGTGGTGAAACTGTATAAATGATCAGTCCTGAAAGAAACAGGTTTAAAATTTCCATAGTGATATAGCGGTTGTTTTTCCCTTTTACGATAAAAATAAGACTTGTTGTGCTGAAAACTGCTTTGATAATTTCGTATCCAATAAAAGTAACAAGAGCGTAGGAATCAATAGAAAAATCTCTTGAAAGTAATAACTTAAAAATAGCTGGATTAAGCAGAGAGAAAATTGTTAAGTATGGAATCAGAAGAGTAAGGCTTGCTAGTCCTAATTTAGAAATGTTGCTCCCTGTACGACTGGAGTCGCTAGCAAACAAAGTAAAAAGAAAAAAACTTGAAACTGATGTATAAGCAGTAGAAATTCGCAATATATAATCCCAATTAACCACATCAGTTAAAGAAAGATGCGATGAGAGTAAGTTTCTAATAATGAACGGATAGGCCACTCCTGCTGTCATAAGGACAATCCCCATCAAACGATGAGATTTAATGTCACTTACAACCTCAACTACATTAACAATAGCATCACTGTGAGCGATAATCGATCTATTAATAAAATAAGAGATTAGTACCGAGACAATGATTGTAGCTGGGTAAGCAAGAAAGAAAACACCATCACTAAGCGCATACCCAAATTTGTATAATAAAAGAAAGATAAGAAACTGAATGAAAAAAATAGTGATCAGTTCGGAATATTTTTTTTGGCCAGTTAGTAACCCTTGCCAGTTATTAGAGTAGGATAACCCCAGAGACAAAAAAACAATCCCAATGAGTGGTATCAGTTGGTCTTGCAAGCTATTGATAATTAGGTAGCAAGGAAGAATAGTCATAAGGGCATAAAGAAAATATATAGAAGATTTTTTAAATCCAAGTTCCCAGGCAGTTCTCAACTTTTCCAAAGCAATATATTTTGAAAGATAGGTTTGAATTCCCCCAGAAGAAAAACCTGCGAGAAGAACGGAAAGTGACTGTAGGTTTAAAGTTGCCAAGATAGATGACTCTGATAGATGAGAAATAGACTTTACAAAAAGAAATTGTCCTGCGAAGCGGAGTAATGTCGAAACTCCTACAAGAAAAACTTTTCTCATTTTTTACCTACTTTCTCGTCTAAAATAAAAGAGAGCAGTGGTTTTGTAATAGGAAACAGAATTTGGAAAGCTACAAGCTTGATAAAATAAGAGATAGGAAAATAATATGCGAGTTTTATAATAAGAGTATTTGAAATTTTAAACTCAGTTCTAGGGATTTTATTCTGTGGATACTTTGTAATCATCATTTCAAAATATTTCTGAAGTCTTTCCGAACATAGTTTTTCAGAATTTGAAGCCGCGACACTTAATTTTGAGAAGTTGTCTAACCAAAATTCTTTTTGATGGCGGCTAGCCTCAATGAAACAGCGTTTTTGAAGATCAGTTCTTTTATTACTGTCATCTAATATAGAGGTAATATGATTCTCTAGGTCCTCATAATTAACTCTAAACTTTAAAGCTGTATCAAATGCGTTGAATCCATTATCAAACGTAATAATGGGCAGACCTGATAAAACAGCCTCTATCATTGCAAGCCCACCGCCAACGGGTAGAGAATCTATATAAAGATCACTTGCTTGATAATAATCCAAGACTGTTTGTTTGCTTACAAGACCTAAGAAATGAATGTTTGGTAGATCTTGGTTAAGATATTTTTTAAAGGCGAAATCAGGACCTATAAAAATAAAATTATATGATGGATTATGTTTAGCAACTCGCTCAAATACATTAAAGAGATTAAATCTTTCATTAGGGATGAATTTATAAGGATTTCCCACTGTAAGTACGGTTTGGGAATTTGTTGAGATACCTAGTGCTTCCCTGGCACCCTCTTTTGAATTAAATCTCATTTTAGACAGATTAATATCTAGTGGGAATGGGATGACTTTAGAGGATTTGACTCCTCTGAAGTTGAGTGAAAACAACCTTCCTTCCTCAGACATATCATAAACTTCACCTACTAATGACGGGCCAATACTAAAAGTATGGTCAGCATGATTATAGAAGAAAAATTTTTTTATCGAGAATTGCCCCATCGCGATCAAAGGAATGACATCATGCTGATGTATATGAAAGATAACTTTGTCATATTTTGAATAGAGATCATAAAGAACAGAAATTTTTTGAGATATTGAAAAATCATCACTTAATTTGATTACTTGAGATTCTTTTGGAAGTTTTAAATCAAAGTCTCGATACTGCTCAATTAAAACTAAGTCATGCTTTTCATGATTAAAAAAATTAATCCAATTCTCAATGACTCGTGTGTGCCCACCGGTGAGATAAACTTGTGTGGCCACATGAAGTGTTCGCCCTGAGGGGCTATGTTCGTGTTTTAAAGGAAGTCTATTTTTAAACTGCTTAATTTTTTCGTCTATAACAGGGGAGTAAAGCTTAGAGCATGGGTCATTAGCGAGATAAAATCCTATAAAACGTGTATGATTAACAAATGACTCCACATCATCAAGAGTTGATAAATACTCTTCGAAAAGAGAGAGGACGGAGTCATTTTTAGAAAGTCTTAGATTGTTATCCATTAAATGGTTTCACCACTGAATCCGGCCCATCTGTTCTAAAGCCCCATTTTGTAAAATAGTAATAAATTGACTGAATATTAATCCAAAGGAGTTTTAAACTTTTATGTGGGCCACGTCCCCAAGAGTGAATTACTGAAGCTTCAGGGTAAAGAACATTTGGCCCAAGCTTTGAGCTTCTTCTTGATAGATCAAATTCTTCCATATAAAGAAAAAAATGCTCATCAAATCCCTTAAGTTTTTTAAGTGCAGTGGACCTAAAAAACATAAAGCATCCAGTAATCACAGGAACAACGAGTGGTGTCTTAAATGGAAACTGATCTTGAAGAGTAAAGAAATTAAGTTCTTTTTCATATTTTTTACCAAGATAGTTTTTGAAAAAACGTCTTGCAAAGAGTGTTGCAACAGTAGGGAGCCTTTTATTAACAAACTGAATAGAGCGATCAGGGTTAAGGATAAGAGGTGTGCACAAAGGAACTTGCGAAGCTTCATCCATAAACTTTGCTAGTTTTTCAAGACAGCCCTCTTCAATGATGACGTCTGGATTTAGGATCAGAAAATACCTGGATTGATCGACATATTCTCTAATTCCGATATTGTGCCCAGCTCCAAATCCAACATTGCCATGGCCAGAGATATAATCAATACCTTTATCTTGAGCGAAGGCTTTAATCTCGGCATTCGATGAATTATCAATGAAAACAAGTTTAACTCTGAGCGTAGTTTCAAATAAGGTCTTTTGCACATCATTGAGCATACTAATAGGATTATTAAACGTTACGACTGTGGCAATAATATCAAATTTGGATGTAGGCTTCATTTGTTCCCGGAATCTTAAGTGACCATTCTAGAGTATTCATACCAATACCAAGGCTAGATTTGCATGGCAAGTTTCTCTCTATCTAGAACTATAGTTTCGGGAAAAGGAGCTGTATCTCTTAAATTATTGTGCGGTGTAGTCGTGTCATAAAAGACTCTTTAATCCTTCTGTAGCTATATTCGCCAACTTAAAAGTATAAAAGATTTCTATGAATAAAAGTTGTTATTAATCCGTTTAGCAATTCAGATTAGATATTATTCTATGGACTTCCTGGCTCAATATAAAGTCGTGCAATATCTAAATTTCTTAATCAGCTCAGAAATGTTTCTTTGCGATAAAATCTAAGCTTAGAAAGAAACTGTAAGGATGAAAACGATTTCTCTAGTTGTTTTGTTATCAACAAAATTATAAATTCTCGATCAATTTGGATAATAAAGACGAATTACATAGTGCATGGTTCGTTGTTATCTTTACCGATATTGAATTCATTTAACTTAAAAGTTTTGTTACCTTACTGTTAACTCATCTGTTAGAGGTAAGTTTTTTAAATAAATCACTCGCTATCTGAGTTTCCAACTAATACAATTGATCTTTTTTTATATCTCTATGTTTATTCATTGACCCTAATCAGTTAGCAGGTTCGAAGGACGGAATAGTCGAGCTTGTCGATCGCATGAGTTACGGCTTTTTTAAGTAGAGCTTAACATTGTTCGTAGAGTCTTTTCATGATATAATATTCAGGTTCCAATCTGCGACTATATTTTTTTTGAGTACATTCTCTTCTACAAGATCTTTAAGGTGCTTAGATAAGTCTAGCTAAAAAAAAAGGCATCATGCTCATGCTTTTACATAAATAAAATAGACGGTGATTTATTGGGCGATGTCTTCGATTGTTTTGCCTTAAGATTTTTCGATCTCAATCGTTTCAATATGCTTGATAATCTCTTCTGTTGCAAAGGACTTATTGGCTATAACTTTCTTTTTATGAGTTAAGACCAGTATCGCTAAGAAAACTGTACAGTCTTAAGCTAATAAGAATATTTAAGAAATACTCTGCTTTAACTGGGTGCACCAGATAATTACGAATTGTATAATCATGCAATTTGTTAATCAAATGCTTTAGCGAGAGACTTACAGTTGAAATTTAAATCCTAATTTGCACTAAATATTAAAATCGACCGAGCTGGATTTTAGGACTTCGATTTTTGTATAAAACCGACTAATCTTTAATTTGTAGTAACGCATCAAAACATGATAGTCTATTATAAATTTGCTATTACTTCTATTTCGCATTTTGCAGGATTACGAAATGAACTTTAATTTTTCGAATATTGTTCCAGGACATACAATTTCTAACGAATCCCCATTTGTTTTATTTGGAGGAGTTAACGTACTTGAAGATTTAGACTTTGCTCTTAAGACATGTGAGCATTATGTGAAGATTACTTCCAAGTTAGAAATTCCTTTTGTCTATAAAGCTTCATTTGATAAGGCCAATAGATCGTCAATCCACTCATATAGAGGGCCAGGTTTGGATGAGGGGCTAAAAATTTTTTCTGTTTTAAAAAAAGAATTTAACGTACCGATTATTACAGATGTGCATGAAACATTTCAGGCACCTCTTGTAGCCGAAGTGGTAGACATCCTTCAATTGCCAGCGTTCCTTGCCAGACAAACTGACCTTGTTGTTGCGCTTGCGAAAACGAAAAAGCCAATTAACATTAAAAAACCTCAGTTTTTAAGTCCAGGACAAATGAAAAATATTGTTGAAAAGTTTGAAGAATGTGGGAATCCTGATGTTTTCCTTTGTGATCGAGGAACGAATATGGGGTATGACAATCTTGTTGTAGATATGCTTGGATTTGGTGTGATGAAAAGAGTGAGTAATAATAGACCAATTATTTTTGATGTCACTCATTCTCTTCAGACTAGGGATTCTGGTTCAGCAGCTTCTGGTGGACGTCGAGAACAAGTGGCTGAGTTAGCGAGGGCTGGTTTAGCAACCGGTATTGCAGGACTCTTTCTTGAGTCTCATCCTGACCCTTATAAAGCGAAATGTGATGGGCCAAGTGCATTACCTCTAGCTAGGCTTGAAGCATTCCTTGTTCAGATGAAGGCGATAGATGATTTAGTGAAGTCATTTCCTCATTTGGATACATCTAACTAAAATTAAAATATAAAGAACTATCTTTTAAGGAGCTGTGTCTATGGAAATTACGGCAGTTATTGTTGCAAGAGCAGGAAGTGTACGAGTAAAAAATAAATCTATGGCGATAGTTCAAAATGAAACACTCATTCAAAGAAAGATTAGACAGCTAAAAAACTCTAGACACATCAACCGTATCGTATTTGGTTCCGATTCTGACGAGATGTTAGAGCACGCAGCATCGTTCGGTGTTGAGGTTGTAAAAAGACCGGATTATTTTTGCGACGAAAAAGTTTGTCCTGCAAATGATATGATCTCTAACATGTGTGAACTCGTTGGCAAAACTGACTATATTATTTGGTCTCATTGTACAAATCCATTGATAGAAGGACAAATTTACGATGATGCTTTCAATAAACTAATTGCCAGTGATAAAGACTCATTATTATCAGTCGTTGAAATGAGAGAACACACATGGATTGATGGTAAGCCATTTAATTATAATCCTTATGGAAACAAGCATGTACCTGCTAAGGATTTAGTTCCGTTTTACATTCAGGATGGTGGAATTTTTATTCAGCCCTGGGAACAAATGCGCGAAAATAAATATTTCTTTGGTAAAAATCCTTTTATGTACGTTATTCCTAATGATTCTTTCCTGGATATAAATAATGAGAGAGATCTTGCTATGTGTAGAGGCCTATTGGGTAATTAAGCGAAAAGGTTGATGTGAATTTTTTTATTGTGATTGAATATTATATTTGTAAAATTGCCAAAAAGTTAACTTTACGAGCTTTGAAAAATAGTTCTGTACATCCTAGTTCAAGTGTTGGCCCTGGGTCTGAGTTTATGAATTCCACTCTGGGGCGACATTCTTATGTTGGTTATTATTGCAGAATTCTTAATACTGAAATCGGGTCGTTTTGTTCAATTGCTAACGAATGTGTTATTGGAGCTGATAGCCATTCCTTGAACTGGGTTTCAACATCGCCGGTTTTTAATAGGAACAAGGATCAAATCTCATATAAATACTCTTACCATAAATTTGAAACACGCTCTTCTGTCATAATAGGTCATGACGTCTGGATAGGTGAGAGAGTGATTATAAAATCTGGGCTTGTCATTGGCGATGGTTCCGTCATTGGTGCTGGTAGTGTTGTTACAAAAAGTATACCGCCTTATGAAATTTGGGGAGGGGTGCCGGCAAAATTTATAAAAAATAGATTTGATAAAGTCTTATCAGAAAGATTGTTGGCATCCAAATGGTGGAGTTTTGATGATCAGAGGCTCAGAGAATTGGCTACTTCTATTAAGGAGCCAGAAGAATTTTTAAAGAAGATTTAATATGACGAGATCAGGTATCAAAGCGCAAATCGATAACTTTTTATTTGCTGTTCATAATTTTATCTTTGACTGTCTTTTGTGGTTGAATCCAACCATAAAAAAACATTTAAAACGTAACTCAGAATTAAAGAACAAACACCTTGGTGACAGTTGTATTGTATTTGGTAATGGTCCGTCCTTAAAAAACTTTGATGTTTCACAGATAAACAATAAAAAGACATTTGTAGTGAATTACTTTTATAAGAATAACTCACTCAATATCATTTCGCCTGATTACTATGTCTTGTTAGATGAATTGTTTTATGATGAAAAAATTGATGCTTTCGATAGTGCCGTTGCAATGTTTCCTAGATCTGTTTTTCTGTTTAAAACAAACTGCTTAGGTTACAAAGTTTTCTCAAGGATCCTTGCGTCAGGAGTCAAGTACTATCTTTCCTATTCGCAAAGTGCTTTGATTGATTTTCAAATTCACTATGAGCAGACTAAAAATATTACAGCTTCAGTAAATGTTGTTAATCACTGTATTCAGACAGCAATTTACATGGGCTTCAAAGAAATATTTTTGGTAGGATGCGATTTTAACTCATTTTCATCTTCGCGCCCACTTTATGCCTATGATATTGGAAACGATGTAAAAGAGTTGTCGCTTGGTGATGAGTTAAAATTTTACTCGGTAGTTTGTTACCATCATTATGCTCTCGCAAAATTAGCCAATGATATGGGAGTCAAGATTGTAAACGCTACTCAAGGTAGTCTTTTAGATGCCTATCCGATTGGGGGAATAGAATAAATAAGGAAATAAGGAAATAAGGAAATAAGGAAATAAGGAAATAAGGAAATAAGGAAATAAG
>JBMLQL010000061.1:13819-26116 GCA_049241565.1 Bacteriovoracaceae bacterium
GAAATAGCATGTCCTACAGAATTTGTACCAGAACAATTATGGATACTTCTGATCCTGGGATTAAGTTTAATTCTCAAGGTGAGTCTGATTATTGCGAGAACTTTGATATAATAATTAAACCTAATTGGCATACCGATGATAAGGGGCGAGCAGAGCTCATGCGTGTGGCTGAGAAAATAAAAGCGGAAGGAAAAGGAAAGGACTTTGATTGTATAATAGGACTTAGTGGTGGTCTTGATAGCTCTTACACGGCTTACGTTGCTAAAGAAATAATGGGTGTGAGACCACTTTTATTTCATGTTGATGCAGGTTGGAACACAGATCAGGCTGTTGGAAACATTGAAAAGTTAGTAAATGGTCTAAAACTCGAACTTTTTACGGAAGTGATTAATTGGGAAGAAATGAAAAATCTTCAGGTGGCGTTTCTTGAATCGCAGATTGCTGATCAGGACCTCCCTCAGGATGCTGCTTTCTTCTCTTCACTATATAAGTTCGCTAGTAAGCATAAAATTAAGTACATTCTTACTGGCGGTAACTTTTCGACTGAATGTTGCCGTGAGCCTGAGGAGTGGGGTGGGTATCCAGGAATAGATAAAACTTTGTTCAGAGATATCTTTAAAAAATTTGGTAAAGGAAAACTTAAGAGTTTTCCGCTTGTAGATATTCTGACTTATAAGATTTTTTATAAGTATATTTATGGAATGGAAGTTTTTAAGCCACTAAACCTTGTTCCGTATATCAAAAAGGATGCGGAGAAATTACTAAATGAAAAATTCGGATGGCAATCATTTCAGCATAAGCATCATGAATCACGCTTTACGAGGTTCTATGAAGATTATTGGTTGCCGCGCAAATTTGGCTTTGAAAAAAGACGAGCTCACTTCTCCAGCCTGATCCTTACTGGGCAGATGACTCGTGATGAAGCTCTTGAGAGAATAAGTAAGCCAGAACTTGATGAGCATTTTCTTAAACAAGAATTTCGATATGTCGCCCATAAGCTAGATCTCACTGAAGATGAATTCGAAAAAATATTTCAGGGAGCAAATAAAACGTATCAAGCATATAGAAATAAAAAGAGCATTATTGATCTCGGAACAACTGTACTGAGGGTGCTGGGGTTGGAGAAAAGGCTTTTTAGATGATCTCTATTATTGACTATGGATTAGGTAATGTCGGTGCTTTTGCCAATATGTACAGAGAGATGAATATCCCTGCTAGGCTTGTGCGTAATGAGTCAGATCTTTTAGGAAGTACAAAGTTTATTCTTCCTGGTGTCGGTTCCTTTGATTTAGCTATGAATCTTTTTAAGAATTCAGGAATGTATGAAAAAGTCTCAGTGCTTGTTCTTGAGCAAAAAATACCACTAATGGGTATTTGTGTTGGAATGCAAATGTTGGCAAACACGAGTGAAGAAGGTCAGGTTGCCGGACTTGGATGGATTCCTGGTCATGTGAAAAAAATTGATGATTCAAAATTATCACAGATTACTCATCTTCCTCATATGGGATGGAATGATGTTCGTATTTTATCGGAGAAAAAATTGTTTTCAGGTTTAGAAACAGATTCACTTTTTTATTTTTTGCACTCTTATTATTTTCATGCAGATCACGAGTCAGATGTTCTGGCCTCAGTAGAGTATGGTGATGTCTTTCCTTGTGCTGTAGGAAGAGGCAATATCTATGGGGTTCAATTCCATCCAGAAAAAAGTCATCATTTCGGTTCTAGACTTTTGAAGAATTTTGCGGAGATTTAGCAATGTTGCGTCCTAGGATTATACCATGTCTTCTTATTCATAATAAGGGATTAGTTAAGACAACAAAGTTTCTAGATCCTAAATATGTGGGAGATCCGATCAATGCAGTACGAATCTTTAATGAGAAGCTTGTCGATGAGCTTATTGTTTTTGATATTGATGCTACAGTTGAAAAACGAGGCCCAAATTTCGAACTGATTGCTAAGTTAGCAGCTGAGTGTCGAATGCCATTCTGTTATGGAGGTGGAGTTACTAAAGTAGAGGACGTTCGAAAACTTGTTTCTCTAGGGGTTGAAAAAGTTGCTATAAGTAATGCAGCTATTAACAATCCTGAAATTATTAAAAAGATGGTAGAAGAAGTAGGAAGTCAGAGCATTGCTATAGTCCTTGATGTAAAAAAGAAACTTTTTGGTGGTTATGAAGTGGTCACTCATAATTCCAAAAAGGGAACCGGTAAAAACCCTGTTGAGCTTGCCTCCATGTTTGAAAAACTGGAGGTCGGTGAAATAATTGTTAATTCTGTCGATAATGACGGGGTCATGAAGGGGTATGATTTCAAGCTCATTGAAAAGGTTCGTGAAGTTACTACAACACCTCTTTCTGTTGTAGGTGGAGCAGGTTCCTTGAGTGATATCTCAGATCTTATTTCAAGGTTTGGGATTATTGGAGCAGTGGCAGGGAGTTTGTTTGTATTCAAAGGAGTATATAAAGCTGTTTTGATTAATTATCCATCTCCGGAATCTAAAAAATCTCTGTATGAAAACTCATTAGGGAGCTAGCTTTTTATTTTTTTTGAATTAAAATCTGACAAGTTCGTAAATGAACAGGAGTGGATGGGTTTAAAGATGGGGATATCTCTTTAGTATGACTTAGCGATTAGAATGTTAGTCAAGAATAAAAATAATAGAATCATATACCTTAAATTATATCATTCATGCAGCAGTAATATATTTATGATATTAATATCTTATAGTTAAGTTGCTTTATTGAGTAATTTTAAAAAGTTAGGTTTGTGAGAAAAAAAATTTTTATCTTGATGATATTATCTGCCAGCTCAAAAGCCTTAGGGTTTTTTCGTGATCTTTTCCTTGCTTTTTACTATGGAACATCAACCCTCGCTGATATTTATAACTTATCAGCAGTCATTCCTCCATTAGTTTTTGGGCTATTTGCTACTGCTGTTGGAGATGCTTATACCGTCTATTATCCAAGAATAATAGCCACAAGGAAAAGTGATGAGGTAAGCGTTCTAAATCAACTTATCTTGTGCTACGTTTTACTTTCAAGCTTGGTCGCTGCTATCGCAATTTTTTTTTCTACCGAAATAACTCATCTGATAATGCCTGCTTTGTCTCAGAACGATCTAGAGACTGCTGTTTATTTTACTAAGTGGTCAATATACTCAATTATCCCATTGGGAGTGGTGGCTATCCTTTCAAGCTTGTTCACATCAAAGGAGTATCAGCTTCCTGTTTCGCTGGTAGGCTTGCCCCTAAATCTTGCAACTATTGCTGTCATTTATATTTCATCTGTTAAATCAAGCACAATTCTAGCAACCTCTATGGTTGTTTCTAATCTCGTGCAGATAATTTTTCTTGTTGCCTTTCTAAAAAAGATTGGATTCCGTGCCGAGATTAGGGGGGCAGATTGGAGTTGGTTGGTAAAAATATGCAAGCGTTCGCTTCCCATACTCGTCATAAGCTTGTTTGGTTATATGAGCCTGCATGTAAACAGGACTCTTTCTTCATCTATCTCTAATGGTGCCGCGACTGCCTTTACTTTCTCGGATCGATTAATCATTCTCTTTTTAGGTCTTTTTATTCTTAATCTGTCCTCAATTACATTCCCTAAAGCTGCTTCTTATATTGAGATTAAGAATTATAAGGCTCTTCAAAAACTTCTCGATGAATCCTTGAGGCTCATTATGCTGTTTGGGATGCCGGCAACGATAATGTTTTTTGCTTTTTCTCAGGAGATTATATCTCTGTTATATGAAAGAGGTCAGTTCGATGCCAGGTCTGTAGTTATGACAGCTAATTGTTTGCAGTTTTATGCGCTTGGAATCGTCGCTTTTTCTCTTCGAGACGTGTTATACAAGTTCTTTTTTAGCGCAGGCTATTTTTCAGAGCTAATAGTTGCAAATCTGATTAGCTTGAGCCTTACTGTTTCTCTTGGTCTCTATCTATCTTCCAGATTAGGTTTAGTAGGAATCGGATTAGCTGTCTCGGTTTCCTCTCTAGCTCTTGTTGTTGTAATGATGAGGATCTTAAAGATCAAAATGGGTATAAATTTCAATTTGAACTATATTGAGAATTTGAAAGTTCTAGTACTATGTTTAGGCTTAGTGTTTTTGTTAAAATTAGACATTTTTCCATGGCAGAATGGTAAATTCTATGATTTCCTTCAGCTCATAACTTATTCCGTGATAGTTGGTTGCTATATTGTCTTGAAAATGTTCGGAACTGATAAACTTACGATTCCTTCAAAGGGATAATTATGTTCAAAAATAACGAATGCCTACTGATTACCGGAGGAACGGGTTCATTCGGGAACGCAGTCTTAAAGAAATTTTTAATTACCGATATTGGAGAGATACGTATTTTCAGCCGTGATGAAAAAAAACAAGAAGATATGCGTCGAAAGTATAATAATCCCAAAGTTAAGTTCTATATTGGTGATGTTCGTGATTATTCTAGTGTTTTAAATGCGACACGTGGCGTAGACTATATATTTCATGCTGCGGCGCTAAAGCAGGTTCCTTCATGTGAATTTCACCCTATGGAGGCAGTTAAGACTAATGTGTTCGGAACAGATAACCTTCTTGAGGCTGCGATCCAGAACAAAGTAAAGAAGGTGGTTTGTTTAAGTACTGACAAGGCTGCCTATCCAGTCAACGCAATGGGAATATCTAAGGCGATGATGGAAAAAGTGATGGTGGCCAAGTCAAGAAACCTTTCAAAAGGCCAAACCATTATCTGTGGAACTCGTTACGGAAATGTGATGGCTTCACGCGGTTCCGTTATTCCACTTTTTGTTGATCAAGTGAGAGCAAATTTAGCTATTACAATCACTGACCCTCTTATGACTAGATTCATGATGACTCTAGAGGACGCTGTTGATTTAGTGATGTATGCTTTCGAGCATGGAGCTAATGGAGATATTTTTGTTCAAAAAGCTCCCGCAGCAACAGTTGAAACACTTGTTAAAGCGATTTTAGATGTCATGAAAAAGCCAGTTCACGAAGTTAAAGTCATCGGAACTCGTCATGGCGAGAAATTGTACGAAACATTACTTACTCGTGAAGAGATGGTGTCGTCTGAAGACATGGGGAACTATTATCGTGTGAGCCCTGATATGCGAGATTTGAACTATAGTAAGTATGTAGATTCTGGTGACAATAAAATCAGTCAAGTAGAAGATTACAACTCTCATAATACCGAGCGTTTAGATGTAGAAGGAATGAAAAAGCTTCTGATGAAGCTTGAATTCATGCAAGCTATTGTTCGTGGTGAGAATGCAGTAGCTGAAGGATAAAATGTGAGAGTCTTAGTTACTGGATCGGATGGATTTGTTGGTAGGAATCTTCTTGTTCATCTTAAAGAAATAAGAGATTTAGAATTAATAACTTTTACCCGAAATGATTTAATCGAATCTTTAAGTGAGAAAGTTAAGGAAGCTGACTTCATTTTTCATTTAGCAGGTGTTAATCGTCCTAAGGAAGAGTCAGAGTTCACAGTAGGTAACTCTGATCTCACAAAAAATTTATGTGATGCTATTCGCAAGACGAAAAGAAGCATTCCTGTTGTTTATACCTCATCTATCCAGGCGGAACTTAATAACTCTTATGGGAAAAGTAAAAAAGAGGCTGAAGGGCATCTTTTGAGTTTAGAAAAAGAAACCAAAAATCCGATCTATATTTTCCGTCTACCTAATGTTTTCGGGAAATGGGCCAAGCCAAACTATAATTCAGCCGTTGCTACATTCTGCTATAATATTTTAAACGATCTCCCTGTTCAAATACATGACCCCAATTCTGTGATCAATTTAGTTTACGTAGATGATGTTATATCTACTTTTTTAAAGGTCATGAATTCGGGAGTTTTTCAAAATGTTGATCCAGTGTACCAGATTACAGTAGATAATTTAAAAAAACAGATCACGGCTTTCAAAGAAAGTAAGAATACCCATGTCACAGAAAGAGTAGGGACTGGGCTTACACGAGCACTTTATTCAACTTATATTTCATACTTTAAACCAGACCAGTTTCAGTATCCTTTGGTTAAACACGAAGATCCTCGTGGTGTATTTGTTGAAATGCTTAAGACTAAAGACTCAGGCCAATTTTCATTTTTTACTGCTCATAAAGGCGTTACTCGTGGAGGGCACTACCATCACACTAAAACAGAAAAGTTTTTAGTGATAAAAGGAAAGGCTCGCTACTGTTTTCGTCACATGATAACTGACGAGAAATTCGAAATAATTTCCACAGGGGATGAGCCTGTTGTAGTAGAAACGATTCCAGGTTGGACTCATGATATTACAAATATTGGTGAAGAAGAAATGGTAGTCATGCTTTGGGCCAATGAAATTTTTGACAGAGAAAACCCTGATACATACGCAAGCAAGGTATAAATAATGAAAAAATTAAAGATAATGACAGTTCTTGGTACGAGACCTGAAATCATTCGCTTATCACGATTGATGGCCAAGCTTGATCAGCACTGCGAACATATTATTGTTCACTCTGGTCAAAATTATGATTATGAGCTCAATGAAATATTTTTTCAGGATCTTGGTGTTAGGAAGCCTGATTATTTTTTAAATGCTGCTGGTAAGAATGCCGCTGAGACGATTGGTAAAATTATCATTGCTGTTGATGAGGTTTTTGCCAAAGAAAAACCAGATGCGATGCTTGTTCTGGGTGATACAAACAGTTGTCTTGCTGCTATCCCGGCCAAAAGAAGAAAAATTCCCATTTTCCATATGGAAGCTGGGAACAGATGTTTTGATGCAAGAGTTCCAGAAGAAACAAATCGTCGAATAGTGGATCACACAGCCGATGTGAACTTAACTTATAGCTCAATTGCTCGTGAATACTTGCTTGCAGAGAACTTTCCACCAGATAGATTAATTAAGACGGGCAGTCCTATGTTTGAAGTGCTTAGTCACTATCTCGATGGTATCAAAGCTTCAGACGTCCTTGTTCGTCTAGGACTAGAAAACTGCAAGTATTTTGTAGTTAGTGCCCACCGTGAAGAAAATATTGATTCAGAGATTAATTTTACGAAACTTGTTCATTCCTTAAATCAAATAGCAGAGGAATACAATCAACCCATTATCGTTTCTACTCATCCTAGAACTCAGAAAAAGTTTGATGAAAAAGGCATTAAGTTTCATCCTCAAGTCAGACTCTTAAAGCCACTTGGGTTCAAAGATTATAATAAGCTCCAAATGAGTTCACGAGCTGTTCTATCTGACAGTGGGACAATTACTGAGGAATCTTCAATACTTAATTTCCCGGCATTAAATATCAGAGAAGCTCACGAGCGCCCAGAGGGGATGGAAGAAGGAGCTGTTATGATGGTTGGACTTGAAAGTGAGAGAATTCTTCAAGGCTTAGCTATTCTTGAAACTCAGGACCGGGGTGAAAAAAGAAGTCTTCGTCTAGTTGAAGATTACTCTATGCCAAATGTGTCAGACAAAGTGGTTCGTATTATTCAAAGTTATACTGATTATGTGAATCGTACGGTGTGGAAAAAATACTGATATGAAGATATTGGTTGTTTCACAATACTTCTATCCTGAAAACTTTCGAGTAAATGATCTATGCCAAGGCCTAGTTGATAAAGGCCATGATGTAACTGTCTATACTGGATTACCAAATTATCCTGCTGGATCTTTCTTTTCTGGATATTCTTGGACTGGACCTTATGATGAGACTCTGGGAAATATTAAGATCATTCGTACTCCTCTGATTCCTAGAGGAAAAAACAAAAGTTGGCTACTTGCCCTAAATTATTTTTCCTTTTTTTTTATTGCGACTTTATTAGCTCCATTTAGAGTTCGTGGAAGTTATGACAAGATTTTTGTTTTTGCTACTTCTCCAATTACTTCGGCTATTCCAGCTATCTTTTTAAGATTTTTAAAACGTGCTCCAGTTTTCCTATGGGTTCTAGACTTGTGGCCTGAAAGCCTAAAGGCTACTGGTGTTATTCATAACCAGAGGATCTTAGATATTGTTGGTCTTATGGTTAAGGGGATATATAAATTCACAGACAAAATATTAGTGGCTTCAAAAGGTGCAATTCAAAGGACTGAGCTTTTGGGTGGAAAGCCGTCTCAGATTGTTTTCTTTCCACAGTGGTCAGAGGAATTTTTCTTAGAAGAAGTGAAAAGTCCTATGCAAGATCCTCTTATCCAAGATGAGTCTTTTAAAGTCATGTTTGCGGGAAATATCGGGACATCTCAGGATTTTGAAACCCTAGTGAAAGCGGCAGAAATTCTTAAAGATCACAAAGATATTCATTTTCTGATTCTTGGAAGCGGCCTGATGGAGAGATGGGCAAAAGACGAAGTGAAAAGACTGAGTCTAGAAGAGACATTTATCTTTTTAGGTTCCAAGCCTGTTGAGATGATGCCTGGTTATTACTCAAAAGCAGATTTACTTCTTTTAAGTCTCAAAAATACAGATCTCTTTTCTATTACGATTCCTGGGAAGCTCCAGTCTTACTTAGCAAGTAGGAAAGCAATTATTGGGTCCGTAAATGGTGAGGCGGCAGAAGTTATTCATGCTGCTAATTGTGGTATTGCTGTGCCTGCTAGCTCTCCTCACCTTCTTGCAGAGGCTATCCTTTCATTAAAAACTTGTTCTGAAAAAGATTTAGAAGAGATGGGCAGAAATGGTCAAAATTATTATAGAATGCACTACTCGAGAAAAATCCTTTTAGATCAACTTGAACACTTAATGAGCATAACATCTTATACTTAGCACACTCCACTTTTTAAGATTATTTAATTTGATATTTGCATTCTTTCCGAGTGTAATACTTATGAGTTATGGAAACTACAATACTGTCATTTTTTACTTCTTTAATGATTAGCTTTATCGCTATTCCCTCTATTATTCGAATTGCCGAAATTAAACACTTGTTTGATGAGCCCGATTGTCGTAAAAAACATGTTGCGAAAACTCCGACACTGGGCGGCATAGCTATCTTTGCAGGATTGATTTTTTCTCTGACTTTTTGGTCTGATCAGAAAGCTATCGTAGAGCTTCAATATATTATCTCCGCTGTGATTCTTTTATTCTTCATGGGAATGAAGGACGATCTTTTTAATCTTGTGGCCTATAAAAAACTGATCGGGCAACTTATGGCTTCATTTATTCTTGTTCATTGGGCTGGAATTAAGATTACTACCTTTTATGGTTTGTTTGGAATTTCTGATCTTCCGGTCCTCGCTTCATATATTCTTTCGGTCTTTACTATTGTTGTTGTGACTAATTCATTTAACTTGATTGATGGAGTGGATGGTTTAGCTGCTTCTGTAGGAATTTTAGCAAGCACCGTCTTTGGATTTTGGTTTTATTCAGCTGGAGTAACTCAATACGCTATTCTTGCAAGTTGCATGAGTGGCGCCCTCGTAGGATTTTTATACTACAACCGTTCACCGGCCAAAATTTTTATGGGAGATACAGGATCTTTAATTGTGGGAGTTATATTGAGTATTCTTGCTATAAAGTTCATCGAAATGAATCGTGTTCTTGATCGCTTTCATCCTAATAAAGTTTTAGTTGTTCCTGTTGTGACACTGGCCATACTGGTGATCCCTCTTTTTGATACACTCAGAGTTTTCGCTATCAGAATTCTTCAGGGGCGATCTCCGATGTCTGCTGACAGAAATCATATTCATCATTTGCTTTTATCTTTAGGATTTAATCATACTCAAACGACTCTTTCACTTGTGGCCTTTAATGCTTTTGTTGTTGGAGTGATCTACTATTTTCAATGGGTGAAAGGTGAAATTCTTCTGGCTGCATTACTTGGAGTATGTATATTGATCTCATCTTATGTCGCCTTTTTGGTAAGGAAAAAAACGGCAGGCTTAGTATCACAAACTTTCGCCGCTTCAGATGATAAAGAAGAGCATATTCAATAATGGTCTTTTCGAGCTTAGAATTCCTTTTTATCTTCCTGCCACTTTGCCTTTTGGCAGTACTTGTCTTCTATAAGAAAAATAACGCTCTTAATTTATCTCTACTGGCCTTTAGTCTCTATTTTTATATGGCCGGAGAGAAGTGGTATACAATTGTTTTGATTGTTTCCACGTTAATAAATTTCTTCTCGGCCAAATGGGTTGAAACTCATCCCCAACCTAAAAAGGTTCTTCTCTTAAGTGTGTTGGCCAATTTAGGAATGCTGATTTATTTCAAGTATGCTGGATTCTTCCTCGGGCTTTTTAATTTTAAAGATCCTGGTATTCATCTCCCTCTTGGAATCAGCTTTTTTACGTTTCAGGCCATGAGTTATACGATTGATGTTTACCGAAAAGAGGTTAAGTCTTCGAAGTCTTTTACAGACTTTCTCATGTACGTCTCATTTTTTCCTCAGTTAGTCGCCGGTCCCATCGTTCGGTATGTTGATGTTGATAATGAAATCAAAAATAAGAATTATGATTTCTCGTCAGGAATAGAAAGATTTGTTTTAGGGCTTTCTAAAAAAGTACTCATTGCTGATCAAGTTTCTTTTTATGCTGATTTTGCCTTCGGTATGAGTTCGGCAAGCTTAAACTCGAGTATGGCCTGGCTTGGGATTGTTTGTTACACGGTTCAAATTTATTTCGATTTCTCTGGTTATTCGGATATGGCCATCGGTCTTGGACGAATTTTTGGATTTAGATTTTTAGAAAATTTTAATCACCCTTATCTTGCGACAAGTATTCAGGAATTTTGGCGCCGGTGGCATATCTCTCTTTCGACATGGTTCAGAGATTATTTATATATCCCTCTGGGAGGAAATAGATATGGGGCAGGACGGACTTATTTCAATCAGTTCGCTGTCTTTGCTCTTTGTGGACTCTGGCATGGAGCTGCTTGGAATTTTGTTTTTTGGGGAGTCTTTCACGGCTTAATTCTAACGGTTGAGAAATTTTTTGGTCTTCACCATACATTAAAAAAATATCATTTTATTGGGCATATTTATGCTTTAAGTATGGTGATGATAGGGTGGGTGTTTTTTAGAGCAGATAATCTCCAAAAATCTTTTGAATTCATTAGGAAAATGTTTTCTTTTGATTTTGTGATTCTTGAGGCGATTCCTGTCTCCTTTTATATTATCCTTGTCTTAAGTGCAATTCTTGCGACCTCTGCTCCATATAAACTATTCTCTCGTTTACCCAAATTGCCTCGTTTAATTCTTCTTGGGATGCTTTTTGTTTCATGTGCTATGGCCTTAACTATTCAAGGGCAAAGTCCCTTTATCTATTTTAGGTTTTAACCATGAAAATACGAATCATTATAACATGTCTCTTATTTGTTCCCTTTTTATACTGTCTTGGAGAGTTTTTCATTTTAAGTGAAAAGTTTAGTATTAAGGCCAGAGACTTTAGAAAGTTTTTTAATACTCATTCTCCTCTTATGAAAACGGTAAAAGGACTGAGTTATCAATACTACTCTCAGGTTACACCTTACAAAATTTCAAGTATCTGCCCTGGTGTGGATAATTTTATTTTTTATTGTCCTATCACTGATGGAAATCCTTTAAGAGATTTATTTTATACTCCTTCTTTTCAAACAAAAGATAAGCCAAATGATTGGTTACTTGATCGTTTTAAAGATCATAAAAATCTTTACTATCTTGATATCCCTTCAAAGTTTAGAATTTATGCAGATAAGTGGCCTCTAAGTAATGGAGTTATTCCTCAGTATTCCCTGGCAGATGCGGCCTATAAAATTTATTCACAAGTATTAGGTGAGCGCTATTTCTCAATTCGTCTGGTTGAGAACATTTTTTCTGAGCATAAGGATAAGTATATTTATTTTTACCGTGATACGCATTGGACAACAATTGGGGCCTATCAATTGATCGAAAAGATGAATTTGCCTTTCTTTAAACAGCTTGAGTTTGATATTGGTGGAGAATATGGGGGAGACCTTGTCTTGTTGGGATGTCTAATACATTGGCCGGAGCTGATTTCAAATCCGTCGATCAAGCGATCTCTATTCAAAACAGCAAGGTCAAGGTGACAACACTTGATGGGGCCAATAGAAGACATTTTGTAAATCCAGAAAGTAAGGGGCCTCGCATTCTTATTGTAGGAGATTCTTTTAGAGAGTCTTTCTCGCCTATCTTAGCAGAGTTTGCTTCATCAGTTGATGAGTATCATCTTTCAACATTTAAAGATCTTGATATTGATCATCATCAATTCGACTATGTTTTTATTCTTCGTACAGAACGCTATATCCCCAATGGACTTTTCTAAAAGGTGCCAGCTGTTCTGTCTCACCTAACGGTGTCCAGTTTATAACATAAAATTCTCAGGCCAAG
>JBMLQL010000062.1:0-1332 GCA_049241565.1 Bacteriovoracaceae bacterium
ACTTCTATGACGGCGATGGCGGGAGACACAGGTGAGAGAGGAGGAAACGGAGGAGGAGCTTTTGTTTGTAAAGCGTTAGATCATTTGACAATGAAAGAAGTTATTTTTTCTGCGGTTTCACAAGATATTTGGGAAGCAGGGAGAAAGAATCGTATTCTCATGTCTGAATTAAATGAAACAGAACTAAGCTTGGAAGTATTAAAAAAATTAGAAAGCTCAGGAGCAACAAGATTTGCCCAAGAAATTCGAAAAGCACTTTTAAATGTTTTGAAAATACGATCAATTGAAGAAGTAAAGTTAGTTTCTGCAGGAGATTCTAAGCATTATATAGAAAAGGCTTCCTGCGATCAAGGAAGTTCAGATTTTATGGCCGCAGCTATTTATCAAGATAAAAGTAATGATCTTGTATATTCTAGGATGATTTTTGAAAAATTTGATAATATATCTAAGGCTGCACTCAATGTCCATGAAGCGATCTATAAAGTATTAAGAGATGAGTATCAAGACAAAGATTCAGTTCGCACAAGGAAAATTACAGGATACTTATTTAGTGATATGGAGCTTGATGAGTTAGATGGCTTAATTCCCTCTGATTCTTTTAATGTTAATAGTACA
Organism: Bacteriovoracaceae bacterium; assembly: GCA_049241565.1. Classification (GTDB taxonomy): domain Bacteria; phylum Bdellovibrionota; class Bacteriovoracia; order Bacteriovoracales; family Bacteriovoracaceae; genus DZBG01. The sequence goes on from JBMLQL010000062.1 coordinate 616, forward strand.
AAAAGTTATAAACAGAAGTTTAGTGAGTTAAAGACACTATTAAACCGATCAAACGATTTTAGAGCTCTTGACTTCAATGATCTAGAGGGAAAATGTTTTGTTTTCAATAGACCTGGTAAGTTTATTCCATCTGAAATCGAAGAACAAAATCTAAATATTAATATTAAAATTTCGCGCGACAGGAAAAATCGTGTTGTCAGTGTTGGTAATGTCTATTTAGAAGGAATGCAAGAGTATCCGCTTGTTGGAGAGACATATGTAAAATTATCAGGCAAGCTATATTTATCTGAATCTAAACCTATCGGCAGTGGGTACAAAACATTTTGGTCTTCAATATATGAGCCCAAAGCTAATCCAAAGATTCCTTTAATGCAATCAATTGCTTATGTTAATTCCCAGAATGATTTTAAAACCAAGAGATTTCTTTTGAAAAAAACACCTGGCAGCGACCTCATTGTGACTGAGATTCAGGAGATTTGTGAAATTGGAAATTTTTGGAGCTGTAAAAAATATTATGATTTTAACGAAATTAAGACTGACCCCAAAGCCAAAATCATTAATCTCTACTATTGTCCTGCATCTAGATAAGAGAATTTCCAGGCAATAAGTTTTAATATTTATTGCCTGGAGTTTTAATCAATCTCTTTAAGCCCTTTAGCCTTCAAAAATTCATTCGTTTGACTAAAAAAGGGCTTATTTCCAAAAAACCACGGTAAC
>JBMLQL010000063.1:0-12266 GCA_049241565.1 Bacteriovoracaceae bacterium
GTCTTCCCATTTTGTGATGGATTTTGGGAGAGCGATAAGGATTCCCATTCCAACCACTTCTAGTCCACCCAAGAATGCTTGGGCCCGAAAGAGTTTTTTTCCTAGAGAAGCTTTTTCGTTTCTTAGTTCAAAGTTTTCGATCTCAGAACTAGTATTGAGCAGACTTTTAAGCTTTTCTTGATTTAGCTCAAGGCTATAGCAATTATCAAACGAGCCAAGGGAGTTTAGAGTAGGAGGAAGAGCTGACTTTTTCTTGCTGGGTTCATTAGTCAGTGTAGTCTGGCCATCAGTTCCTAAGATGACGTGAAATTTATCACTGGCCCCAGCATCGATGCTCTCAAAAATATCATCAATTGTTTTTTGAGCACTCTTAGGAACTTCAGTGGGTGCAAAACAGTTTTTCTCATTTTCTCCCATGTCTTTAAAAAGATCAGGATAGATCTGTTTGAGATCTTTGATTTTGCTATTAACAATAAGATTGATCTTATCCCAGCCTTCGCCAAGACAAATATAATGATCACTTTTGAGATCTTTCGTGGGGTCGATGACAACAGAGCTTACGGTCACCCCTTCCTCTGGAATCTCCTCTGAAAGCGTCAGAGCATACCCAGCTGTAGGTAGAGTCAGTGCTAGAGCAAATAGATAAACACTCATAAACTTCTTCATCATATAAACCCCTCGTAAAACGAATATAGATTTATAGGAGCAATAGGGATGCCAAGTTTATGGACGATTAAAAAGCCACAGGAAACAATTATGTATGTTCTTTTTACAATAGTGTCTAATTTTTTGACACTATTTCAATCGCATTAAATGAATGCCCTTGAGTGTGGCGTGATTATAGAATTTTTTAAGATAATCAATAAGAGGAACTTCTACGACAAACTTATCACCAGAGGAAGCGTGACGTAGAATAAGTTTATTATTTTTTTTGAAAAGAAATCCCTGGTGTGAAACATTCATCTTTGTTCCTTGAAGATGTCTAATATCCCAATTCGGACGGACAAAGTTCACGATAGTGCCGTGAGGAATCTTGTTTAAAAGAGTAGGGCGGTTCACGAGAGTATTGATAGGAATATAACTGATTCTGGCTTCTTGAGGAGAAAACTTATCTCCTTCACGGTGCCATTCTTGAACTCTGAGAAGCTTCTCACTTTCAGTCGTTTGATCGTAGAGGCGAAGATCACTTACTTTAAGAAAATTATAATAAGCCGGCTTATCAATAATCGTTGAAGCGATTTTTATTTCATTTGAGGACACTACCTCTTCATTGATTTCTTCGAGAAGACCATTATTGATATTATTGGGAACCCAGTCGAGACTAGGAAAGTGATTTCTTAAAGTGTAGTCCACAACCCCATCCTCGTAGCGGACTTGATTCATACGATACAAAAAATCTGCTTCAGTCCCTGCCAGGGCCAGGGCCATTATTGTTTCGACATAGGTCGTGCAATCAAATGTATCAAATCGGAACAGGGGGTCTTGATCGTAAGGAGCGCCAGCACCTTCTCCTAGAGGCCCAGTGACTCCATAAGGAAGACCCAAAAAAAGCTCACTGAATTTATTTAAGCGCTCTTGAGTATTGTTCACAGAAGATAAACGCCCTAAAAGTGAGTCAATATCAGAGGCCCAAGTGTTCGAGATAAGGATAAATCCAGCAAAAATTAGTGTGAAAGTCTTCATAGGTGTAATCTACTAAAAAGAAGGTCGGTTTGTCTCGAATGTGTTCTTTGGTTGGTAAAGATGTTTTGTGGCTTGACCGATAGGATCTTATCAAAGAGCCGTTCTATTAAGAGTTCCTTAATAGTTAAGTATTTGAAATTACTAATGGTTTCTATTCCAATTATCTTTTATATAAGGGATAATCAATTTCAGTCGTGCAGTACTTAAGGTGAAAGTTGATATGATGAATAAAACTGTAGTTATTATTGAAGATGAAAAAGATATTGTAGAATCAATTCGCTATTTTCTAAAGAAGAATGGCTATGAGGTAGAAGCGTTTGAAACGGCAGAATCATTTTTCTCGCTCAATAATAGACCTGAGAATTGCGTTTATCTTGTGGATTGGAATTTGCCGGGAATTAAAGGAACTGATCTTATTCGTACAATCCGCATGAAGGATAAGCTCTCTCCCATTTTCATGATCTCTGCCTACAATAAACCAGATCAAATTGTCGAAGGCCTTCAGAGTGGAGCTGATGACTATATCACGAAGCCTTTTAATTTTGATGAGCTCTTAGTTCGTATCACTAATGCTTATAATAAAGTCTCATCTCTTCGAGATAATCTCATTAATGTTGGACTTAAACTTATTCCAGAGGCCCATGCAATCATTAAAGAGGGGCATACTGTGAATCTTACTTCTCGTGAGTTTGTGATCTTTAAGTATCTTCATGATAATATGGATAAGCCTTCAAGTTCTCGTGAAGAGATCATCACCCAGTTTGATAAAGATCTCGAGATGACCGCCAGAAATATTGACGTTCATATTTTCTCTCTTCGAAAGAAAATTTCTAAAATCAACGTTTCAGTTGAAACGGTTTGGGGAGCTGGTTATAAGCTTGCTGTTCGTTAATTAGAACAGCATTCTTAGTTCAAGTTCTAGTCTTCCTACTTTCGGAACATTCTTTCCGCCAATAGTCTGAACCAGATTCATATTAATTTGAGCTGGTAACACAAATTGTTTCTTCAAGAACGGTGTGATTGAAGAGAACGAAGTTGTGAGTTGAACTTGGTGTTCTTGTTTATCAGTATTAAAGCCTAAGTATTTGTTTGCATCTGAAAATTCCGACTTATAAGTTGTCGGCATTTGATACATGTAACGGTAAACCGGAGTGAATGAAATCCAATCATTCATACGAATTGTCGAGTTAAGCATCAAGTTAATACGGTCACCATATTTAACATTAAATGTTCCGGTGTCCGGAGAAAGAGTAAGGTCTTGGCTATCAGGAACACGTAGTTTCATATCTGTCGCTATTTGGTGCGTATAACGAAGAGTTGTTCCGAATGTAAATCGATCATTTAAAACATAGCCAGTGGCCACTTCAGAGAAGATATCAAATTGTCCGTCACCAAAACCAACATCTTGAAGAAGGTCCGGATCATCTACTCGTCCTGTAGGTAAGATAACACCAGGGTAAAGGAGAACCCCCCACACACCTTTATCTAAAACTCGGGCCATCACTCCTGTTTCCATATCGCCGTAACCAGCACCCTGCCAGCGACCGATCGGTTTATAACCATAATAATCTGTCACAACAGACTGAATGAACGATTCATTAATATCTGGAAGATTGCCTAAGCTCTCAGCGGCAGTATTATCAATAATACTTGTTCCATTTTGAAGTTGGTTGGCCGTCTCTTTATAATTATTTTTCTGAGTTCTTTTAAGGCGAGCATTAACATTGGCATTCCAGTATGAAATTTCAGCGTAAAACATCACTCTATCTGTGATTCCATAACCAAATCCAGTTCCTTGAACATTGAACTGAGCATCGGCCTCAACTGCGTACTCACCAAGAACTAGATTATTAAAGCCTGGGCCTAGAACGTTTTGTGCTTCACCTGAAGTGATACTATTAATAGTGTTCATATCTACACGGAACTGAGCACCAAGGGGACTTTCAGATCGAAAACGATCGAAGTTGGAATCGACTTTTGAAGTAATCACATTTCTGTATCCAATGATACGAACACCTTTTGGAAGGGTTTTCCAGGCCTGGGCCTGGACTGAACCTGCAAGTATAATAAAAAGAAGTGCGAAAGCCTTTTTCATTACCCAAATCCTCTCGTTGTTGTCTGATAGTGAGATTTTACATGGTCCTAGAGTTTTTACAGGGCACCGTGTAAAAATGTCATGCCCCCTGTTATAGAGATAACGCTTCGTGTAAAATGAGGTGATTGTAAATGATATTAGATAGTTAGTGAGGTTTTGTGGCCAAATATTTGTTATTTTTAACCATTCTTGGGCTTTTACTTACCGGCTGTGGGAAGAAGAGTACCGTTAAAAGTGATGTGGAGGCCAGTGGACTTAAGGAGCCTATTTCGTTGAAGATCGTCGTTCCTTTAACAGAAGAAACTATCGCATCCTTTGATTCTCCAGTGGAGAATACTTTTCCACTACTTCGTGGACTCGTGAAATCAGTTTTTGATTTGGGGGCCTCTTTAGGGGCGGGGAAAGTGAAATTGAGTCTTTTGCAACCTTTGCCAGAAATTCCTAGTAAGTATATTCGTGATATTCGAGTGAAGCGTGTCTTTTTTTATATGGAACCTAAAAAAGTAGAGAAGGTTCCACGTACAATTATTGGAACAGTCATTCGTGATGTTTGGAAATTTATCAAGCGTGATCGTGAGATGAGTTTTGAGTTTCTTGATAAATTGGCCGTTACACTTAAGCCTCAAGAAGTAGAGGACAAATCGTCTTGGGCTCCAGAAGTGGTTACGGGAGATTTCAGTAAAAAGGATAAGGATTACTTCAATAAATTATTTAATATGAATAATTTTAAAGTCGAGCAGATGAATCTTGTGAACGATAATGAAGAAAAAGTCATGATTCGGTATAATAAAGACATTAAAGACAATCATCTTAGAACGAAATCGATCGGCCGAGTTTATATTCTTTATACTGATGATCCTATCCGAACAAGAAGATTGATCGAAGATGATCCAAGACTTGAAAGCTACTACAGCCGTATTCATACTCTGAGTAAGTCTTTACTTATTGAGCTTCCGGCCGACCCTATTCTTCAAGAAGGATTTGAGGTCGAGTTTTGGGAAAAGCAGGACGAGCTTAATATTAAAAATATGGAAGCTTGTACGACAAAAATCTGTCTTGATTTTAAAGTTTCAGATATTAATCTTGTTCCTTTGTTAGAGAAAAGTGGTGGGATTAAAATTGATAGTTTTATTGATGCCGGTAAAACACCAGAGTCATTTCAGTTGAAGGGATTTATGGAGTTTGAAATTAAAGTTCAGGTTAAGGCCGATTAATTAAAACCAACTTCAATAGTAATACCGAATTTCTTGCCTTCCTCATTGAGGACCGCCTTGACTTCAGAGACTCTATAGATCACACCCACGACACTAAGTTTGGTATTGAGCATGTCCATCTTGCAGCTATTCGTGCACAGAAAGTCACTTGAGTAAGCCTCAAAAGTTTTAATCGGGAGCTTATTATTAAACTCCGAATAAAAACTGAAAAAATCTACAATCTTCTCGCGTAATTTGGCCACCAGCTGTTCGTTAGTTTCTTTCTGAATATTGTAGGTATATAGGCTGTTATTACGAGACTTGCCATTAAAAGCAAGCTTTATAACGCCGTTCGATTTAACTTTTAATGTGTCTTGGAAGCAAACTGGGCAATACATGAAATCATTATAGCTTAAAAAATAGACGGCGAAATAAGAAAGTTTTTATAATAAGAAGAATTATTAATTAACCTTTACCTTAGTCGGATATTTTATGCACCATGAATCAAAAGAAATTATTGCTCACGATGGAACAGTTCTTAAAGTTTACTTAAAGGAGAGTGGATCTCCTAAGTGGCTTATTGTGACTCATGGTCTGGGTGAGCATGCGCTAAGGCATCAGTATCTTTTTAAACTCTTCAATCAGGGATTTAACATCATTATGTATGATCTTCGTGGCCACGGTCAAAGTGGTGGGAAGAGAAGTTATGTGGAAAAATTTGGTGAGTTCTATAAAGACCTTGAAACAATCATAAGATTTTTAAAATCTGAATATGCCATGAAAGATTATATGCTCCTTGGTCATTCGATGGGTGGGCTTATTACAGCAGGTTTTTTGCAGAGTCATACACCTGAGGGCATGTATCCTTCAAAAGTTTTTCTTTCTTCTCCGGCGGCTGCTGCGGCAGGAATTCTCGGGCCAATTTTTGGGAATGCTCCTCATCTTTTATTCCAGGCCTTAGAGAAAATGCCATCTGTCCCATTGGCAGGAATGCTTGATATTAAAAAACTATCACATGACAGTCGTATTTATGAGTCTTATATCAAAGATGAGCTTTGCTCACTCAAGATCCATTCTCATCTTTTCTTTGAACTTCTTAATGAAGCGAGAAATGTTTTCAGTAAACCATTGCGAGCGCAATGCGAACTTTTCTGTTCTGTAGGTACTGGAGATGTTTTAGTTGGCCATAAAATGATTATTGATTATTTCAGAAATACCGAAAAAACATGTAAGCTCAATATAGTGGAAGGTGGCTATCACGAACTTCATAATGAAATTGAGAAATTCCGCCGTCCACACCTTGATTTTCTTGTAGCCTCACTCAAAGGTTAATAGATCAAAGTTTTTTCAGGGCCCTTATTCTCTCGCTGGCATGAGGGTGAGAATAATAAAAAGCCGCATAAACTTTATCTGGGGTAAGTGTTGATGAGTTATCCTTATAAAGTTTTAAAAGAGCACTAATCATATCACTGGCCGGGCGTTCACTGGCCGCATAAGCATCGGCCTGAAATTCATTTTTGCGAGAAAGTAGGCTTTGAATAGGTGTGAACCAAAAAGTGTACACACTGATGGCCGATGAGAAAATAAGAAATAAACTACCTGCGCTGCTCACTTTATTAAAATGACCTAAGTAGAACCATTCTTTTTGAGACACAAATCCCATCAGAGCAAGGCCTAAAAAAGAGAAAATAAGACTGATCACCAAAGATTTTTGGATATGCTTGTGTTTGAGATGACCAAGCTCATGGGCCAGAACTGCCAGAGTTTCAGAAGGTGTGAGTGTTTTAAGGAGTGTATCAAAAAAGACAACTCTCTTATTTTTCCCCAGCCCTGTGAAGTAAGCGTTCCCATGACCACTTCTTTTTGAAGCATCCATGACAAAAACAGCCTCAAGTGAGTTCCCCGTATTCGCCACTAGTTTTTTGAGATCAGATTCTAGTTCTTTATCTTCAAGTTCTGTAAATTTATTAAATAAAGGAGCTATCCAGCGCGGATAAATAGAGATAACTAGAAATTGAAACGCGGTCATCAGGCCCCAAGCATAGATCCACCAGTAGGTTCCGAGAGCATGGTAGATAGCAAACATCGCGGCCAGAAGTGGGAGTCCCAGAACTGCGGAGAGGAGAATTCCTTTAAGAGTATCGATGATAAGTAATTTGAGTGTGGTTCGATTAAATCCAAATTTTTCTTCAATCCAAAAAGTACTGATCAACTTGAATGGTATAAAAACAAGAGATTGAATCGTCATAAAAATAACAATTAAAAGAATGTCCTTTGAAATGGTTGATAGACTCATCGGAGCCATCCATTCTTGAAGCCTATCGAGTCCTCTGAAAGGAAACCAATAAAAGAAAAGGCCTAGATCCACTACATGTCGAGGAATGGCCAACCAGATTTTGGCCTTGGTATAGCTCGCCGCTTTTTGATGATCCTCTAAACTTATAACACTTGAGAAATCTGCTGGGACTTCATGGCGGTGTTTTTCAATATTTCTTTTCTGTCTGATAAGAAGGTAGAGTTCTACCAGCGTTTGCAGTATGGTTAGAGTAATAAATCCAATTTGAAGATAATAAATAATTAAGCGGTTCATATGAGTATCTTAGTTAAAAGAATTTTTTGTTACAACAATCTTCGTAATTTTACCTATATTATCCTGGCGAGTAATGGTCAGGCTTGGATTATTGATCCTTATGAGGCCAGTCTGGTCATCAATGAAATCAAAAAGCTTGGCGTTAATATTCAAGGAATTCTCAATACTCATGATCATTTTGATCACACTCGAGGTAACCAAGAGCTTCAAGACTATTTTAATTGCCCAGTGCTAAAGGTCAGTTCTGGCCAATCAGTAGAACTCGGAGCAGGGCAATCTCTAGAGGTTCTTAAAACTCCAGGGCACACCGCTGATCATTTAGTTTTTTTGTGGAAGCAAAATAATTTTTATCAAATGATTTTTGCTGGAGACACACTTTTTAATGCCGGAGTGGGAAACTGCAAGAATGGGGGGAATGTCGATGATCTTTTTGAGACAACCGAAAGTCTAAGAGAAAAGCTCCCTCTTGAAGTCGCCTTACAACCAGGGCATGACTATTTAAAAAACAATCTTCATTTTTCTCTTCATGTGGAGCCTTCAAATAAAGAAGCAGCAGAGAGACTATATCAATTGAATAATATTGAAACAGAACTTTTGCCTCCTACAACAATGAGAGAGGAGCTTCTTCTTAATCCTTTCTTTCGACTTGATTCAGCAGAGATGAGGGAAAGTTTATTATCTGTTGAACAAAGGGCTCTTTCTGAACCTGATGTTCGACGAGTTCTTTTTAAAAAGTTACGATCATTAAGGGATAACTGGTAATAAGGAGTTCATCATGGCACTACCCAAAATTGGAGCAGCAGCTCCAGCATTTACGCTACTCAATCAAGATGGAGAGAAAGTTTCTTTGAAAGATTTCAAAGGACAAAATGTTGTTATTTATTTTTATCCAAAGGCGATGACTCCAGGCTGCACGACTCAGGCCTGTGGAATTAGAGACAGCAAAAAAGAACTGGCAAAGGCGGGGATCGTGGTTTTAGGGATCAGTCCTGACCCGGTGGATAAGCTCCAGAAATTTATCGTCAAAGAAAAACTGAACTTCACACTTCTCTCCGATGAAGATCACGCTGTTGCCGAAAAATATGGTTCATGGGGGCCAAAAAAATTCATGGGAAAAGAATATGATGGTATTCTAAGACAATCATTTCTTATTAATAAGGATGGAAAGTTGGCCCAGATCATGAGCAAGGTGAATACGAAAACTCACCATGAAGATGTGATTGAGGCTTTTAAGAGTCTTGAATAGTTTCTTTAAGAATAATATCAACACGCCCGAATTCTTGAAGGCGCCCTAGAGTCAACTCAAAGGCCTCTTCCCATTCGGGTGTTAATTTAACATCAATATCTCGATACTCTCGCTTAAGAGATTCATCCAGGGTAGAGAAGAAGGCCATCCCTTCAGAGGATTCGAGGGTAAAATACACGAAAAACGCCTCGTCCTTAGGGACGCGTAGGATATAATGGCTGAGCTGTTTTGTCTGAGAATGTGTTTGCTTCATAGTTTCCTTGACTTCACTAGACACTGAATTAGAATAAAAGATAGGGAAAGTCAAAAATATTGAGAGCTTATGTCACGGAGGACGCCTTGTCTCGATATCAAAAATCAGCAATTTTAATGAGTTCACTCTTAATGTTATCCTCGTGCGCGTGGTATCGAGATCTTGAACGTTCACTCGTTGAAGACGACGAAAAACAAGCAGCCACTCGGAAATCAAAAGTTGTGCCTCGTCAGCAGTATGATGAGCTTCTTGTAAAATACGAAGAGGTTTCAAAAAAATACGAAGACCTTAAGTCTGGAAAATCAACATCAAATTCTTTGGTTGATGAACTTCAACGTTCTCAGGGTGAAAACTTTGCAGGTGGGGGAAGTGTTGAAACAGTAGATGTTTTTGGTGCCGCCGCTGCAGGACCTCTTCCACAGATTGGAAGTGATCTTGAGTCTCAGGTTTCAGCTTATCGTAAAGGACTGATACTGACTGAAACTAATCCAGCTGAAGCGCTGAAAGTTTTTCAACAATTAGATGCTAAGGGAGCTCCGGCTCTTCAGGCACGAGCAAAATTTCAAATTGGTGAGCTTTTGATGAAGCAAAACCAATATGACCTTGCTCTTCAGTCGTTTGAATCAATTATCCAAAAACACGCAAACTCAGGTGTTGTTATAGATGCTTTAAGAAATGCAGCGATCTGCGGAGATAAACTTGGTCTGGCCACAAAGCGAGATCAATATTCATCAATGCTTAAAGATGTATTTGAAATGAATTAAGGAATCTCTTTTTGAAAAAAGAAATGACAAACCTTTTAGTGTTATCTCTTCTCCTTGGTCAGCTCAGTCTGGCCCAGGCGCAAGACGGTAATCTTACGGAAGCAGAAATGCAGGATCTCTCATCGATGATGGGAGACGAAATGCCTGTTTCAGAAGTGAGTGAGTCAGCAGAAGCTGCTCCAGTGACTCAAGAAGTCGCTCCTGAAACAGTGGAAAGTGAAATCGCGCCTGAAGTCGCTCCGACACCAGAACCGGCTGAAGCCGTCAGCGAGCTGGCCCCAGAACTTGAGCCTTTGACAGGAAATGAAACTGAAATTTTAGAAAATGCGGAAGCAGATATCTCAACGACAGATACTGAGTTAAGTGCAAATCCTGGTGATGAACTAGAGTCACTTCGCTCTGATGCAGGTCCTGTTGATTTTCAGGTTCCTCAGATGGATGTGCCTGTAGAAGAAGTGGCCAAGCCCTCTAATGCAGATAAAGAAAAAACTGAGACGACAGTGACAGTGGGAGCTGATGTTTTTGAAGTTGGTAATGAGGAAAAAGAACTTATCGAAGTGGCCAAGAATCTAAGTGGGCAGATTTCAAATAATGAGTGGAGTGAAATCGCGACAGCTGCAAAGGTTGATACCTATACAGTTGTGAGAAATGATTGGCTTTTTAAAATTTCAAAAAGACTTTTTGGTACAGGCTATTATTATCCAAAAATTTGGTCTTTAAACTCATTTATTACCAATCCCCATTTAATTGAACCTGGTATGGTCCTCTCGTTTACAACAGGGTCTATGGGAATGGCCCCTGAGGTTAAGCTTGGGACATTTACAGATGAGGAGTTGGCGGCTCAACCTGGAATTGTTGATGTGGCCGATGCTGGTGACTTTGCCAATTTCGGTGAAGACTCAAAGCCGAAATGGCTTGATGATAAATCTGAACTACAGAACCAAGGGATCTATTTCCAATATGCTTCAGAAGAGACGATGGATGATCTTCAAAAATTAGGTAAGCAAGCCCTGAATAAAGAGTATGAAGGCTACGAACCTCCTCGTAGTGATCTTGATATGGTCGTTCCTCGCAATTATGACAAATCAGGATTCGATAAAAACTCCAAAATTACTTATTCATTTAAAGAAGGTTTTTTTCTTAATACTTTTGTCTCAACCAATATCGTACAAGATTTTGGTAAACTGACGAATGGACCTGATGAGAATATTTTCTTCACAAAATTAGACCGTGCGTACGTAGAATTTGATGAGTCTATGAACGTTGTACCTGGTGACCGATTCTCGGTTTACTCAAGTTCAGGAAAGGCCCAGCATGAGAACTCGGATCGTGAAGGTTATATCTATACGATCGTTGGGCAAATCAAGATTTTGAGAAAAGTCGAAAATAAGTGGGAAGTAGAGTTCTTTGAAGTTTCAGGAACTCCTCAACGTGGAGATCGCATTACGGTTTACACACCAAAAATTGAAAGAATCACTCAAACTTATAATTCTCGCGTGATTGAAGCTGCGATCCTAGCTCCTTTTACAAGTGGGCAGACGATTCTTGGATTTGGTGACGTGGCCTATATTGACCGTGGTCGCGCTGATGGACTTGAAATGGGGAATGTCCTTGAAGTTTATGGTTTTAAAGATCGTGCTCTCGGAAAAAATATTACAGATCAGCCAACTTACAAGACAGGTGAGCTTACTGTCATCAGTCTGACAGATAATTTCGCCACCGTTCTTGTGACTAATTCTAGCCGCGATTTTTATGCAGGTGATATCGCTATTACGAAAACTAAAGAAGCTGCCCTTCGTTCGGCCCAGGCCAAAAATGCAAGAGCTCGTGGTCAGAAAGACATGCTAGAGGGCAGAGCTCTTGAAGAGCTTGATGTTGAGCTTAATCTTGATGATCTAAACGACGATCTTCTTAAGCAAGCAGATAAGATTCAGTTAACTGAAGATGAACTGGCTGAGCTTGAAAGACAAGAGCGTGAGAAGTCTATCATTAAAGATTCTGAGAAAGATCTTAAGGCCCTTGAGCGTTTAGAAAATGATATCGAACAAGCAGAATCGATTCTTAATGATGCTAAGATTGATGAAGACAAACTCCTAGAGGGTGAAAATCTCAATGATCTTGAGAAGAAGAATGGAGCTGCTGAACAAGATTCTCTAGATGAAATTGAAGAAAATCTTGGTAAGCGCTATATCGATGAAGAACTTAACACAAAAGACAATCCTTATGGATTAACAGAGTTTGATGTTGAAGAAATCGATGAACTTTTGAATGTAGAAAAAGACCAACAGAAATAATAGAAAAGCGCCCCTAGAGGGCGCTTTTTGTTGATTGTGTATTAACATTTCGGTAGATTCTTAAGTACGCACCCTTAGCTCAGCTGGATAGAGTAGTTGGCTTCGAACCAATTGGTCGGGAGTTCGAATCTCTCAGGGTGCGCCATTT
>JBMLQL010000064.1:0-77703 GCA_049241565.1 Bacteriovoracaceae bacterium
ATGATTTCATTCATAGCTAATTATCGTCTTTGAAGAGACTGAATTTCATTTCTGAGCTGTTCTTAATTATCCTTCGGCTTCAAGAAAAAACATTGTCCAAGGAGATGATTTTTTTCTCACCCGAATAGTAGATTTCGAACTTATAAACCCCTGAAAACTAATGTGTTAGGGTGCAAATAATTTTTATCCTTAATTTTTGAGGTTGAACATTATTATTCATTTAACAGAAGAAATGGAATGAGTAACAAGCTCGAGGAGATTATTTTATGAAGATGCTAATATCGATTTTTCTACTATCTATTGGTTTTGACTGCTTTGCCTTTAATCCTTGTTCATTGAATATTGGGATCGAAGATATTCAAGCTGCTGCAAAAAATGCTTTAATTAAAAAAGGCTATACAATACAAAAATGGAACGCAAATTTAAACTTCAAAATGAATGTAGAGAGTAAATCATATACGGTACAAGGTTCGGGATTTTACCCAGGTGAAGGATGGGATGTACCAGCGCGAGCAGTATATAATGATGTTACCGATTATTATGCAAGCGCAGAGATCGATAGCCGTTATAACGTTTATGCAGCAACAAAAAAGTTCGTTTCTGATTCTAGGGAGGTTGCTGAAAAAAAGGCTGTCAAAAGACTACCTAGCTGTAAAAAACTTCTTAGACTTTACCCTGAGCTTGCAGAAGATCTTTAAATATGTTCAGCGTTGGTATGGAAATAAAAGAGGAATAAATTGAAAACACTACTTATTGCATTAATCATTTTAGGATCGATGTCAGCTTTTGCTCACCCTGACGACAGTGATGCAGTTTCAAAAATTCCAGTTGGCTCAAAGATTACATTTTTAAGATCGATCAATATTAAAACTGGCAAGCTTTGGATAAATCCTGACGCTGCTGGAGCTCGGTTTGCTTACGGAAAACGTAACGATAATGTTCGGCTCACTCCATTTAGAAGTAGTTTAGGCGTGTAAATTTGCAGTGATCTCCAAATGCATACAATCGAAAACTACGACAGGTTAATTCCTGCTGGTACTTCCTATAAAGTTACTGGGGTCAAGCGGTTAGAAGGTAATATTGGTTCTAGGTATATCTTAAATCTTGATGGGGATACAGTGAAACAAATTATTTTTACCTCGTATGAAGATGAGACTTTCGAAGCTGGTATCTATTTTGGAGATGAGAGAGATGAAGTAAAGGATAAACCCCATATTCGTCTTGAATTTTCAACTCCCGTAATTATTCGTTAAACCAATTGTTATTGATTAAAGAGCCCCCTCTAGCATAAAAGAAGAAAGTTTTGGACTCAGATTTAATATCTGAGTCCACTATTTTTCATTAAAATCGACCGACTTCCCCATTTTGAGTCCTGTATAATTTACAATGCTCGGATGCGAAAGGTGTATCAATGCTAGGATAAATAAAAAACCCTAGAGTCCATGAAAAGAACATTCTTAAAATTTTTATTAATTTTGTCACTACTAGAAGCTTTGACTTCCTCGGCGTTTGCAATGTCAGATTGCTCTCGCTCCGTTCTCCAATTGATCTCCCAAGATCAATGCCAGGCCATCGCCAGTTACAAGCAATTTGAGTACACAGAAGTTAACTACTTTTTAAGAAATGGGAAATGGCACTCTGAAGACAAGTCTGAAATGCTTAACTCTCTCATCACTGGTGTTTCCAAACTTCCTGCATTTAGAGGAACTGTCTACCGTGGTACTTCCTTTGAAAATTCTTTAAAACTTTTTAGAGATTATACGACGGTCGGAAATACAGTTTACGATCGTGCATTTGCCTCGACTTCAGAAAGTAGAAGTATTGCTGAATCATTTATAACTGACAGTGGTGAATCTCGTTTTGTTCTCATGATTATTCGAAGCAGGACTGGAAGAAACATTCAAGGGATTGGAGCTTCAGGAATTGATTTAAGTGAGAAAGAGATTCTTTTTCTACCATCAACCAAGTTCAAGATTACAAAGGTCAAAAAAATCAAAGTAACAAATCCTGAATTTGGTTTGGATAATGCTAACGTTCACGAAGTCTATATGGATGAGATTTTATAAGATTCAGCTAAACGATTTAGTGGCATTCTTGCTCATGACAATCGTTTTCCTGGTGCTTGAGGCGATCAGCACATTCTGATTTCATTTCACAAATATCACAACCTGCTTTTCCCATAATACTTGCAATACCGCCGCATGACCCTTGAATAGGCTTACGTTTAAAGATCACACCCACAGACATGACTAAAACAGCCCCCAAAAACACACCCATCGTTACAAGCATAATTTCCATAGCAGATCCTTCGATGGCGCTAGTATAATCTTATTTGCTCCTATTGACCAGACTTGCAGGTGGATATGTCTTTAACACTGGATTACGGCCTTATTTTTACCATGTGCTTTTTGCATTTTCTGGCACTTATCTCCCCTGGGCCTGACTTCTTCCTGATTCTACGGAACGCTCTTAGTTTTGGACGCTCTGTGGGCCTTGGAACGGCCTTTGGCTTTGGGACTGGCATCTTGATCCATCTTAGCTACGGTATGGCCGGAGTAGCGGTTATCTTGGTCCGTATGCCCTGGTTTCCTTACCTGAAATTTGTGGCCGCTTTTTATTTAGTCTGGATCGGTATCAGCTCCCTACTCTCTCTTAGAAAAACCAACGCTCCCCTCAACTCGAAGATCACTCAGTCTCAGGGGACAAAAACTTTTTTCCGCGGGTTTATTGATGGTCTTGTGACAAATCTTTTTAATCCTAAGGCCGTTCTTTTTTTAATGGGCCTCTTCACCACAGTGATTACCCCAACCTCAGATCAATACTCTATTCTTCTTGCTGGAGCTATTATCGTGGCCCTCACTATTCTCTGGTTTAGTTTGGTTGCGATGATTTTTGGAAATGAGAAGATAAGAAAATTCTATTTTAAAAGCGAAAGGGCCATGACCGCCCTCTTTGCTTTCTTTTTTATCGGTGTAGGGATTTTATTTTGCTTGAAGTAAATGTGCTTTAAAGTCATCAGTCATGATTTCATCATACTTATCTTTCTCAATTCCTTTTAAAAGGAACACTTTGACGCCACTCTTTTGGGCCAGAGGAATTCCTTTCTCCCCTAAAACCATCATGGCCGTTCCCCATCCGTCGGCCAGGGCCCCCGTTGGAGCGATCACCGTGGCCGAAGCAATACTTGTATCCACAGGGTGACCTGTTCGCGGATCAAGAATATGAGACATCTTTTCACCATTAGCATTAAAAAACTGGCGGTAGTTTCCTGAAGTGGCCACTGACTGATCATTTAAACTAAGGACTTGTTGAATCGCTTCCCCATAATTCATTGAGGGCTTCTCAATGCCAATCACCCATTTCTGGCCAGGACTTTTTTCTCCACGAACGACAAACTCTCCGCTGATATCAACCATAAAATTGATGATCTTATGTTTTTTTAAGATCTCTCCAATGAGATCAGCTGCAAAACCTGGCGCAAAAGCGTTGAGATCTAACTGAACTCCATCTTTAGTTTTCCAAACAGTGACCTCACGCTCATCCCATTGAACATAATTAAAATTCACTTTCTCCATGGCATTTTTAAGATCAATGGCCGAAGGAACTTTTTTTTCTGCTCCTCCACCAAATCCCCAGACTTTTATAACAGGACTAAGTGTGGGATCGAAGGCCCCAGCAGTTTGCTGATGAAGGGTGCGTGCAATTTTAAGAAGTTCGATAAATTCTACAGAGACTGTGAGTCTTTGATTGGCAGGGGCCTTATTAAAAACACTCACCACGGAGTCTTCTTGGTAAGTCGAGAAAGCACTATTAAAATCTTTAAAGAAATCACTTAATTCTTTTTTGAGAAGATCACGATCAAGATCTCCGACATATTTGACGACATAATAAGAGCCAAAAACTTCACCTTGAATAAAAGTGATCTCAGGTGCTTTTTTAGTACATCCAATGATGAGAAATAAGCATAAGAATAATGATTGGAGTAATTTCATCATTTACCTCCTAAAATACAAAACCCCGCTTTGCGCGGGGTTTTGTGAAAAATCTTTTTTTATTCTAGCCGCCGAAGTCATCTAGCATAATATCTTCTCTCTCTACTCCGAGAGAGAGAAGCATATTGATCACCGATTGGTTCATAATGGGTGGTCCACAAAGATAGTACTCACAATCTTCAGGTGCTGGATGATTCTTTAAGTATTGTTCAAAAAGAACATTATGGATGAATCCAGTAAATCCAGACCAGTTATCATTTGGCTGAGGCTCTGACAGAGCAACGTGCCATTTGAAGTTTGGATTTTCTTTTTGGATCATATTAAAATCTTCAACGTAGAACATCTCTCGAACTGAACGAGCTCCGTACCAAAACGTTACTTTACGATCAGTTTTAATTCTTCTGAATTGATCAAAAATATGTGACCTCATCGGCGCCATACCAGCACCACCACCAACAAAGATCATTTCTTTTTTCGTTTCACGAGCAAAGAATTCACCAAATGGTCCTGAGATTGTAACTTTATCACCCTTCTTTAAGTTGAAGATATATGAAGACATTTTACCTGCAGGAGTTCCTGGAGGAGCCTTCGGATGTGGAGTCGCGATACGCACGTTAAGCATAATAAGTCCGCGCTCTTCAGGATAGTTGGCCATTGAGTAAGCACGAACTGTTTCATCAGGAACATTACTCTTATATTGCCAGATATTAAATTTATCCCAGTCTTCACGGTACTCTGGTTGAATATCGAAATTTTTGAAATCGATGTCTAGACCAGCTGGACGCTCAATCTGAATAAATCCACCCGCACGGAAAGGAACAGCTTCACCGGCAGGAAGTTCAAGAACAAGTTCTTTAATAAATGTAGCAACGTTGTCATTTGACTTCACTGTACATTCCCACTTCTTCACACCAAACACTTCTTCAGGAACATGAATTTTCATGTCTTGCTTACAAGTTACCTGGCAAGCAAGTCTCATCCCTTCTTTGGCTTCGCGCTTTGTAATATGTGAAAGCTCGGTTGGAAGAATATCTCCTCCTCCTGAATTAACGATCACTTTACACTGACCACAAGAACCACCACCACCACAAGCTGAAGAAAGAAAGATTTTTTCACCGGCAAGAGCTCCGAGAAGCTTTCCTCCGCCGTCCATCTGGACGTCTTTCTCTCCATTAATATTGATTTTGATCTTACCTGCTGAAACAAGTTTCGAACGTGCTACGAGAATAATTCCCACGAGAAGAAGGATTACCCCTGTGAACATGACGACTGGAAGGATAATTTGGCTCATAATTGAATCCCCGCAAATGCCATAAATACGATGGCCATTAGACCTGCAGTAATAAATGTAATCCCAAGACCCTTAAGACCTGCAGGAACATCTGAGTAGTTCATTTTTTCACGAATTCCGGCAAGGGCCACAATCGCTAGCGCCCAACCAAATCCTGATCCCACTCCGTAAACAACGGATTGACCAAAATTATAATCACGCTCAACCATAAAGAGTGATCCACCGAGAATGGCACAGTTTACAGTGATAAGTGGGAGGAAGATCCCTAGAGCATTATAGAGACTTGGAACGTACTTATCTAAGAACATCTCCAGGATCTGAACAATGGCGGCCACAACACCGATATAAGAAATAAGACCTAGAAATGAGAGATCAGCTTCTGGAAAGCCGGCCCAAGAAAGAGCACCTTCACGTAGAAGATAGTTATAAACCAGGTTATTTGCCGGAACTGTTACTGCTTGAACAATAACCACCGCAATCCCCAAACCAATCGCCGTATCCACTTTCTTTGAAAGTGCTAGGAAAGTACACATCCCTAGGAAGAAAGCGAGGGCCATATTTTCAATAAATACAGATTTTATAAATAAGCTTAAATATTCTTCAACCATAAATCCCTCTCTTAATCTTGTTCTTGTTGATCAGGTCTGTATGTTCTGAGTAACCAGATCATGATCCCGATAATGAAAAACGAACTTGGTGGAAGAAGAAGGAGGCCGTTTGATTGATACCATCCACCCTCTGTTGTCAGAGGGAGAATAGAAAAACCAAAAAGTTTTCCTGAACCAAAAAGTTCACGAACAAAGCCAACAGCAAATAACATTGCTGAATACCCTAGACCATTTCCAATACCATCCAGAAATGATGCCCAAGGTGGGTTCTTAATAGCAAACCCTTCCATACGTCCCATCACAATACAGTTTGTAATGATAAGACCGATATAAACTGACATCTGCTTTGAAATATCAAAGAAATAAGCTTTCAAAACCTGATCAGCAACGATTACCGCTGAAGCAGCAACAGTCATCTGAACAATGATCCGAATCGAGTTTGGCGTATAATTACGAATGGCCGAGAACATAGCAGATGAAACACCTGTTACTACTGCCACGGCAGCTCCCATAATCGCGACCTGCTTCAACTGAGATGTCACAGCAAGAGCTGAACAAATCCCTAAAACTTGAAGAGCAATAGGATTATTCGTAAAAATTGGCGAGAGTAATAAGTCTTTAGTTTTCATTGGATCTCTCCATTTCTAACCTTGGCCAGGAATTTTCCGTAACCTAGATCAGACATCCAGAATTTAAAGGTATTCTCAACACCAACCGCAGTAAGTGTTGCTCCAGAGAGGCCATCAATCTGATAGGCAGCATCTGGATTTGAAGGATTGACGAGCCCTTTAATAACATCAGTTTTTGGTTGGAAATTATTGTTCTCATCAAACATTTTTTTTCCAGGCCATTGTCCAATCCACTTCGGGTTATCAACTTCTCCACCTAGACCTGGAGTTTCTCCATGGGCATAGTAGTTGAAGCCTCTAACAGTATTTCCATCTTTATCAAGAGCAATAAAGCCTTTCATCGTTGACCAAAGACCCTTTCCGTAAACGTGAAGAACGATCTGGTCAAGCTGACCATCTTTTTTCACAAGGAAAACTTTTTGAACTTTAGCGCGACTCTTAATTCCAGCCACATCATCAGACTTATTAAGCGATTCTGAGTACTGGGGATCTTTGTCTGCTTTATCTTGGTTAAACTTAGCTGCATCAATATCGCTCACGATATTTCCAGTACCAAGATCAACTACGGCAAGCTGAACTTGCTTGAAAGCTTCATCAATATTTGTCCCTTCTTTAAGAAGTCCCGCAGACTGAAGAATATTCTTTTTAAAATCGAGTTCTTTATTAATATCTTGTTTTGGTTTCAACACCACCACTGCTCCGGCCACAAGCACAGAACAGACGCCGCAAAGAACTGTTGCGACTACGATGGTTCTACCAGCTGTCTCAGCCATGACGTGCCATCCTTCTTTTAATATTTGCTTTGATAACGAAGTAATCAATTGTTGGAGAGAAAGCGTTCATGAAAAGAATCGCTAGCATCCATCCCTCAGGATAAGCCGGATTCACCACACGAATCATCACTCCCATCATTCCGATAAGGAATCCATAGATCCAACGACCAGTATCTGTCATCGCCGCTGAGACTGGGTCTGTGGCCATGAATACACAGGCAAAAGCAAATGATCCAAGAACAAGATGCCAGTGAGCAGGAACAGCAAACATTGGATTTGTCTCAGAGCCAATTGAATTAAAGACAACTGACATGAAAATCATCCCAAGAAGCATCGAAAGCATGATTCTCCATGATCCAATTCCTGAAGAAATCAAATAAGCCGCTCCAAGGAGACAAGCTAGAGTCGAAGTCTCACCGATTGATCCTGGCATAAATCCAAAGAAAGCATCATTCCAAGAGTAAGCAATAGCTTGAACTCCACCTGCAGCCGCTTGAGAAAGAGCTGTTGCGCCAGTGTAACCATCCACCGCTGTCCAAACTGCATCTCCAGAGATTTGAGCAGGATAAGCAAAGAATAAGAAAGCGCGGGCCATAAGAGCTGGATTAAAAATATTTTTTCCAGTTCCACCAAATACTTCTTTCGCAAAGATCACACCGAACGCTGTTCCTAAAGCAACCTGCCATAGAGGAATTGTCGGTGGAAGTGTAAGAGGAAGAAGCCAACCAGTAACTAGGAACCCTTCGTTCACTTCGTGCTTACGAATTGTAGCGAAGACAACTTCAATGATCCCGCCCACTACGTTACAAGCAAGAAAGATAGGAAGGAAAAAAAGAAGTCCGTATACAAAGTTTGCAATATGGTTAGCAGGATCGTGCCCAAGCCCTAGATTGAGAAGAACATCTGTTCTCCAACCTGATGCTTGAAATTCTCCACCGGCAAGAACAATATTGGCCTGAAGACCAGCATTGTAGATACCAAAAAGGATCGCAGGCATAAGGGCCATTACCACAGTGATCATCGTTCTTTTAAGATCGATTCCATCACGGACATGGGCCGTTGATTTAGTAACCGAATCAGGAGTGAAAGCGAAAGTATCGATGGCTTCGTAAAGCGGATACATTTTTTCAAACTTTCCACCTTTTTCGAAGAGATGCTTTTTGCTCTCGAAAAAATGCTCAAGGAATTTC
Organism: Bacteriovoracaceae bacterium; assembly: GCA_049241565.1. Classification (GTDB taxonomy): domain Bacteria; phylum Bdellovibrionota; class Bacteriovoracia; order Bacteriovoracales; family Bacteriovoracaceae; genus DZBG01. Next base: position 8,484 of record JBMLQL010000064.1, read on the forward strand.
ATGACTATCCTTCCTTCTCAATAATATTTAAATTCTGTCTTAAAACTGGTCCGTATTCGTTTTTGCAAGGATCTACGAAAGTACAAAGGGCCAGATCCTCTTCGTCAAGCTCAAGAGCTCCAAGATTTACAGCTTGATCAGTGTTATTACTCATCATGTATCTTAGAAGTTGAGTTGGAAGAATATCCATTGGCATCACGGCTTCAAATGATCCAATAGGAACAATTGAACGGTGTGAACCATTTGTATTTGTATCAAAGCTAAATTTTTTACCCGGAATAAGTTTTGAGAGGAAAACACTCTTGAGTGAGAACTTATTAAGTCCTGGAGAATGCCAGCCGAGGAACTCACGGTGATGACCCTCTTTAAGCATTGAAACTTGAAGATGGAATCGACCAAGGAATCCTGCAGATCCAGCAGCAATTCTTCCACCCAAAACCGAGCCAGAAACGTGACGAAGTGGAGCATTATCAAAATTTTCTCCGGCCACAAGATCAGCAATACTCGCTCCCATAACTGTTTTCACAAGACGAGGATTACGAGCAGCAGGCCCCGCCAAAGAGATCACGCGCTCATTGAAAAACTCTCCTGTTTTGAAAAGTTTTCCGATAGCGATCACGTCTTGGTAATTTAAATGCCAAACTGATGACTTGGCAGAAACTGGTGATAAGAAGTGAATATGAGTTCCCACAAGTCCTGCTGGATGTGGTCCTTCAAAAGTTTCTTTTTGAGCGTTAGCAATTCCACTCACGTCAACTTTTGACCCTTTATGAGTTACAACAAAAACTTTTCCTGTTGTTAGTTTTGAGAGTGCAAGAACACCATTTTTTAGATCTTCAACATGATCAACGACAACAAGCTCAGGATTGGCCGCTAGTGGATTTGTATCCATCACGTTCACAAAAATTGCTTTTGGAGTTGAACTCACTTCAGGTGTTTTAGAGAATGGACGAGTTCTAAGTGCTGTCCAAAATCCAGATTCAACTAATAAGCTCTTCACTTCTTCAGCTGAATACTCACCGATCGCTTTGTTTTTAAAATTTTTAAAAACAACCTGCTCTCCACCTTCGTTAGAAATAACGATAGATTGAAAAACACGACGATCACCACGATTGATTTCAAGAACACTACCAGTTACAGGAGAAGTAAACATCACTCCAGGGGCTTTCTTGTCTTCAAAAAGTGGTTGTCCTTTTTTAACCTTGTCACCGACGGCAACAAGCATAGAGGGTTTCATTCCCACGTAATCCTCAGCTACGATTGCAACTTTAGAGACTGCGTGAGCAGGAAAGATTTTTTGCACTGGTGAACCAGTGATGGGCAAATCAAGCCCTTTAGTGATCTTAGTCATGATCATCCCTTTACAATTGTTTGTAATTATAAGGCTTTATCTTTAGGTAAACTGTAGAATAATTATCATCTTTTTTAAGATTATGACAATCAAAGAAAATATGGCCTGTCTAAATAAATGCGGTGAATAATTGTCCAAGAAGTGATTAATTATTTTTAAGAATTAAGTCGAAAAAGAATCGTGGGAGAAAATATGGTTGGCCCTATCGTTATACTTATTGAAGGTGAATATAATTACGTCGAAAAAGAACGTAATTACTGCCAAGAAACTTTTAAGCTCACACATCACAACGAAACAGGACATTATATTCTTCTGTCTGAGATCTTTTCTCGGATGGATTCTGGTGAGCTTCTCAAGGTGAATGTTCACTATGAAATGAATCAATATTACTTCCCTATCAATGTGAAAATTTCTCGCTCGCTCGGGAAAAAGTTTTCTCTGGAAACCTTTATTCTGGACACAACTGCTCAGTCTCTCCAGTATACTTTTCAAACTGACTCTGCAGCGCAAAACTATTCTATGCCGGCCTCAAACAAACATTATATTGCGAGCCCGTCTTTTGCGACGACTGCTTTATTCACTTTGTCTAAGAAATTTGACGCTACTGGGCGAACAGCAGTGTCTATGATCACAACCGATAATACCTGGGATTACCAAGGCCCACCGGAAGACAGAATTATTTATGCAGATTTTAAAACCAGAGAGCTGACGGATTTTAAAATTAATAAAACAGAGCTTTCGGCCATGCTTCTTCACCTCTATAAGGGAGATGCCAGCAGTCTTCAACCAGAAGAGCCAGTAGAGCTCTATTTAAGTAAGCACTTTAATCTTCCCTGCCAGATGAGCCATGGAGACCAGCAGATTCTTGTGAAAAGTCTTAAAAAAATTAATTAGTCGTAAAATAGGTTTTAATCGATTCACAGGCCTCTTTCAGAGGCAAGTGTGAAATCTGATAGGGCTCCATCAATTTAATGAATGACTTAAATGTATTTCCTTTCCATTTCTTCACGCGATTATCAATCACTAAAATGGCGCCATGATCACTCTCTGTTCGCAAGAGGCGTCCGAATTTTTGATGAAGGGAGCGAGTTCGGTTCGCGAGGAAATAATCCGTAAACTCATTACTAAATTTAAATTCAAAAAAATCTCGACGTTTCTGAATCACAAGATCTTGGCGAAGATCAGGAATTTTATCGACCACAATAAATTGTAATTTCTCTCCAGGAATATCGATTCCTTCTCCAAAAGTTTCCATTCCAATCAAAATCGCCGCCTCTTCCTTTTTGAATTCTTCCACTACATTCTTACCAAGTCCTTGGATAAAAACAGGAATGCGGCCTTCATATTTTTTGAGAAGAAGATCAGCCGCCATATCAAATCTCAATCTCGAAGAGAAAAGAAGCAGAGTTCTTCCTCCAAGAGTGTCAATCACTGGAGCAATTCCTTCTAGAAGGTCTGGCACAAACATCGGATCACTTAAGTTTCGAGTGTCTGAACTTAAATAAACCTTACTCTTATTTTTATAATCGTAAACTGCATCTAAAAATAGTCCCGACTTAAAACGCTTATCTGACGGCAGATAAGTATACCCCGTCATCCACTCCACCCCTTGAAATCCAGCATCACCAGCGGCATTGGCCAGAGTGGCAGAAGTAAACACTACAGAGTGAGAAGGTGTGAGGAGTTCATCAAAAATTTTTCTTCCCACATCAATGGGTGAAGAAGACATAGTATAACCATCATTTTCTGAATACTGAAGAACGCCAACCCAGTCTTTAGGAGCATCGATATAATGCTTAAAGGCTTCACAAAGTTTTTCTAGTTGCCCAAACATCGATTCAAAAACGGCCCAGGCCTTAATCTTATTTTTATCTTCTTTAAGGTCTTTAATTTCCCAACGAGAAATAAAAGGAAAATAAAGAGTGAAGAGTTCAGAGAAAATAAACTCCAGACTCTTAATATGATTTAAAATCGCTGTGGCCAGGACATCCTGAGTTCCCCCATCTTTTGGCAGTGGCAGCTCATTCATATAGGCCGGTGTATAATTTGGAAGCTTCTTAAACCAAGACTCAATAATCTGAGGCAAAGAGGCAAAATGATCTCTGGCCATATTTGTATTAGATGTCGTTTGCTGACGAAGTCGGGCCACGGTGTCTTCCACTTTAAATTCATCTTCCATGGAATTGAGAAGATAAATAAGCGCTCCCATCCCCTGAGGTAGGGCCTTAAAAAAGATTTCAAGATTTTTCTGAGTCACCTCAATAGAGAAGGCCTTAGTCCCTTCTGATTCAATTTTATGGGCCTCATCCACCACTACATATTCTGGACGTGGAAGTGAGCGCGGCCAATGAAGAAGAAGCGCATGATTGCCGACAATAAGATTGGCCTCTTTGGCTTCTCTAAGACCTTGGACATAAGAGCACTGATTCACAAAAGGACAATTCTGCCCGGCGCAGGCGCGGTAATCCACGGCAATTTCATTTTCTTTCTCTGAAATTTCAGGGATCAATTTCTTTAGGATAAAAGGGATTTGATCGCGCGTAGATTTGCGATCATAGCTGGCACGAGAATTATGAAAAAAGAACATCTCATAATAAGCTTTTGTATAAACAGCTCCAAGCTGAAAAGTTAGAGTGGCCTGCTCTTCATTCTCGCGGAAAAGAAGTTCACAAAGGTGATTACTTGATCCCACCAATCGAACCACTTTAAATTGATCCGCCTCAAGATTTAAAAGTTTTCTCAATTGAGGAATATCTTTTTGAATGGCCTGATCTTGAAGAGTTTTTGTTCCCGTGGCCATGAGCACAGTTCGTTTTTCTTTAAGAGAGAACAACGCCGATGGGAGCAAATACCCCATGGTTTTCCCAGTTCCTGTCGGGGCCTGAACCAGAGAGTGGATGCCGTTTTTAAATGACTGACCCACACGCAACGCTAACTGCTCTTGGGCCTCACGGTGTTTATAGTGTGGAAGGATTTTTTTTACATTCGCTTCATCACGAAGAATATGTTGAATATTTTGTCCGTTAAACTCTTGAGAGAAATCAACTTTCACCGAACTTTGCTCTTCAGTGACTGGACGAAGAGAGTCTTTATACTTTTTATAGGCCTCTTTGAGAGGAAAATCGATGGCCGCGGCGACTTCATCCAACTCATCCACATCAAGAGCAAAGAAGTGCTTAAACCAAAATTCGTCAGGGAATTCACGCATCTCCTCAGAAAGCTTTACTCTAAACTCACGGTCCTGGTGAGACATATAAGTCGCCACCAACATGGCCTTTAAAAGATCACGAGAATCGGCCAGACCACGGTGCTCTTCTTTCTCAGCAATCTGTAGATGATTCATAATCACTTCAAGATTGAGCGTCGAAAACTCAGGAAAGAGTAATCCAAAAAATAAAATAGAATCCTGATAAGTCTCGCGATAGGTTGAGCTTTTTTCTACTTTATCAAAGTATTTTTTTAAAAAGCTCTCTTCAAAGCCTGCATTATGGGCCACCAAAGAGTGCTTCTCTAGCTCTAAAAGATCATGCTCCACTTTTTCCCAAACTGGGGCCTTCATCACTTGATCATTAGTAATCCCAGTTAATTTTGTAATGAAAGGAGAAACAGGAAATTCTGAGCGCACCAGTGACGAGAAAGTCTTAATCAGTTTAGTACCTTCAAATTGGTAAAAACCAAGATCGATAATGGCATCATTTCCAGGATTTATTCCAGTGGTTTCAATATCAATGACGGCCCAGTGACCTAACGACATGGTGTTACCTTTTTGCAATGTGACAAGTAAGACGTCTAAGATTAAAAAAAGTGCAGACCTTAGTCAATTATGCTACCTTGGGCCAAACGAGGATTTTATATGAGTAAATGGTTAATGCAGAGTCAATCTCTCATCATCGTGGTGATGATGATTATCGGGATTGTTGTTCATCGTCGTCGCTCTCTTCATGTAAAAATCATGAGTTCGGTTATTATTTGGGATATTTTATTGATTCTCCAAGTGGAATTGGGTCGAAAAGCGATCATGAAGGCCTCTCAGGCCATGACCAATCCTGCTCTTTTAAATATTCATGTTTCTATCGCTGTCTCAACAGTTCTGCTTTATATTGTGATGGTTATTACGGGAAGAAAGGTTTTGGCCGGTCAGTCAGAATTATTGCCACAGCATAAACGAATCGGATACATCACCTTTGTCATGAGATTATTAACTTTTGCAACGAGCTTTTTTGCCGTTGTTCCGGATGAGGCCGTATGAGCGGATTTGAATGGTTAGAAGACTTAATTAAAAAAGAAATTCCTGATGCCCATATTGAAGTCACGGATCTCACTGGAACCAGAGACCATCTTGGTATCCTCGTGGCCAGTGATATTTTCAAAGGAAAGCTACTTATAGATCAGCATCAAATTTTGATGAATATTCTTAAGGAAGAACTTAAGCAGCGTATTCATGCAGTCAAACTTCAAACATTAACGAAAGAAAAATTCGAGCAAACCAAAGGATAAGTCATGTCTAATCCATTCAACGTCATCAACAACTCTGTAGAAGAAATTGAAGTCACTAATAAAGAGATTGAGCTTAAAGAACAAATCGAAACTCTTCTAAAATCAGGGACAGTAGTTCTTTTTATGAAAGGAAATGCTGATTTTCCTCAGTGCGGATTCTCTGCCAATTCGGTAGCTATTCTTAAGCACCTTACAGTGCCCTTCAAAACATTTAATATTTTAAACGATCCTGAAATTCGCCAAGGCCTAAAAGAATATTCTAACTGGCCAACTTATCCACAACTTTATGTGAATGGTAAGCTCATTGGTGGAAACGATATCATCACGGAGATGTATCAATCAGGTGACCTCCAAGAGTATCTTAAAGAAGCTCTTAAATAGAGAGATATGAACCAGATCATTGGTAAACTCATTAAAGATAAACCTGTTCACCTTTGGGGAGCAGGAATCTCTGGTCTGGTTCTCGCCTACTATCTCAAAAAAGCTGGTTTCCAAGTCTCTCTCTTTGAGAAATCTTCTCAAACTGGTGGGAAGATCGGCACCAAACAAACGGCCTGGGGCCCCATTGAAACTGCCGCCAATGCTCTTTTTCTCAGTCCTGATGCTCTGGAACTTATCGACGAGCTTAAGCTCACACCAAAACCATCCGCTTTAAAACTTAAAAGACATCTCTATTTGAATGGAAAGTTTTGCTCTCCTCTCTCCTTCAAATTAATGGCGAGAGTCATCTTAGGGTGGCGAAAAAAAATACCGCCTCAAGAACACCCTACCGTTGAAGATTTTCTTCTTCCTTTCTTTAGCCGTGATCTAATTGACCATCTTGTCTCCCCTTCTCTTGGAGGCATTTACGCAACTGAGGCCCGTGGTCTTGATATGGAAAGTCTTTTCCCAGAAGAATTTAAGGCCAAGACCTATGGTGAATTTCTTTTAAATATAAAAAAACGTCTTCAGAAGAATCGAGGAATGCGGCTTAAAGGCTCAGTCAGTTTTGAAGGAGGCATGCAAAAACTAATTGATGCCCTCACTGATTCACTGAAAGAGAATATTCATCTCAATTATCATGAACCATTTAGACTTCAAGACAATACGATCCTTTGTACCGATGCCCTCGTGGCCAGTGAACTTCTAAGCGGAACTGATTTTTCAAATCCTTTAAAAAAAATTCAGTACGCTCCTCTTTCTACCACCACTATTTATCTCAGAAAAAAAATAAAAAAACTTGAAAACTCTTTTGGTGTCCTCATCCCGAGAGACCAAGGACTTCACTCTATTGGAATCCTGAGTAATAAAGATATTTTCCCTTTTAATTATAAAGATCTTTCCAGTTACACCTTCATCTCTCCTGAAATCCACGACCTAGAGGGAAAAATTCTTTCTGATCTGGAGCTTCTTGCTCCAGAGATAAAACAGAGTGATCGAGTTTTAGTCGAAACTAAACTTTGGCCTGCGGCACTTCCAATTTATAATAAAAAGAGAAAACTTGCAGTGAATGAACTTCATCAAATTGCCGATAAGCAAGCTGGAGTCATTCTCTTCGGAAATTATGTGGCCGGCATCTCTCTTCGAGAAATGATTACTGCCGCTAAAAATTTTGCATCTCAATAAGAGGTTCCCATGTCTAAAACAACTGATTTTCCTTATCTTCATGGCTTTACAGAAAAAGAGCAAACCCGTCTTCGTACTCAAGCCGCTTTCGCTGAGCATACTATTTTTCAGAATATCAATTTTAACGATGTGAAAAACATCCTAGAAGTTGGTTGTGGCGTTGGAGCTCAAACAGAAATCATGCTCAGACGTTTTCCTAAAGTGCACGTCACAGGAATTGATCTCTCCGATCCTCAACTCAAAGCCGCTGAGTCTTATTTGAATACTGTCCCTTACGCCAAAGGAAGATTTGATCTCAAAAAAATGAGTGCAGACAACCTCTCTTTTGAGGCCGGCAGTTTTGATGGCGCCTATTTATGCTGGGTTCTAGAGCATGTTCCTGAACCTGCAAGAGTCTTAAGTGAAGTTCGACGTGTTCTTCGACCAGGTGCAGAGATTGTTGTGAACGAAGTAATGAATCACTCTTTCTTTCTTGATCCGTACTCACCTCATGTTTGGAAATATTGGATGGCCTTTAATGATTATCAATACGATAAGGCCGGTGATCCTTTTGTTGGTGTCAAACTTGGAAATCTACTCACACAGGTGGGCTATCAAAACGTTCGAACAGAAATTAAAACATGGCATCTAGATAATCGCTCTCCGGCCAAACGCAAAGAGACAATTCTATTCTGGACAGAATTAATGCTCAGTGCAGCTGAAGCGTTATTAAAAGAAAATTATGTCGATGAAGAAACAGTGAAAAAGACTCAGGAAGAATTACATCAAGTAGCTAATGATCCGAATGCTGTGTTCTTTTTCTCCTTTATGCAGGCGAAAGCGTCTGTTTTTTACTGATCTTTATATAGATGAGCTGACTAGTTTAGCTCTTCATCATGAATAAGATCAGAAAGTTTCATCAGAGCATTCATTCTTCCGTTACCGTCTGAGATAAATTCTACTTTCTCAAGACCAAGGCCTTTAAGTTCTGGGTAACGAAGATCAAGAATATCTTTTCCTCTCATTGGATTAAGTTGCTTGCGAATTGTGTTCATCACTTTCTTTTTAAGACGTGGAACATTTTGGATTGTACTGATGAGCCCAACTTCTGGACGACCTTTTAAAAGCGTATCGTTAGAAGTATCAGCATCATTAAGATGAATGATGATGACTGGTAATCCTTCATGCTTCTCTACGCGAACTGAAACTTTAAGAACTAGTGGGAAGTTGATATTTTTAGCACCGATAATGAATCCTTCTACTTTACTTGGTCTGTAAACCACATCCATATAAAGCGTCCCGGCACTACCACGCTCATCAAGTCTCATGAATACTTTTTTAGGTCCTAGAGTCACACCGGCTTCTTTGAGCATTGAATCCCAGAGCCCTGCATCGTATGTGGCCACTAGAAGCTTATTCACATAATCTTCAGAAACACTGGCAACGATATTTGTATCACCCTGGCCCATGATATCTTTCATCTCTAGAATAGATTGCCCATGAAGTCTTTTATTAAGACGAGTCAGAGTCTCTTTTGTTTTCTTTTGGTGAACACAGGCTTTCTTGTTTTTCTCGAAATTCTCTTTTGTACAAAAATCTCCGGGGAGATTGATTTCGACATTGTTAAGGTCAAGTGTGCTGGTAATATCATCAATTTTAATCTGACTTGAAATAATTGGATTATTGATCCAATACTCTTTATTAATTTTTACTTTTTCAGCAGCTTTAAGAATTGTTTCAGCTCCACCCTTTTTAAAAGATTCTGCTGTCTGAGCAAAAAGAAGCGTTTTAAGCTGAGTTTCGCGAGAACGTATAAGAGTCTCTACTTTTTTAACAGGAATCTGAAGAGTTTTATTACCGATTCGAACTGCAAGATCAGGAATGATAATATCTTCAAAGGTTAGTGAAACCTTGTCGCGATTTTTATCTAAGAATTCACCAAGGTCTTTGAAAGATGATTCCATAATTTTAAAAGAAAAATTCTCTGAATCTTCTTTGATTTTGATCGCGGCAAAGAATCCAAGAAAGTCTTTATCTTCTGCAATAATATGAGGTTTGATAATTTCGATTCTCACCACTGGAATTCCCTGCCCACCTTTCCCAGGAATTTCTAAAGAAAGAACAAGTTTATCTGCCTTCACATCAACTTTTGACGCTAAGAAATCCGAAGCAATGACAAGACCATCTGCTTCTTTACGAGTGGTCTTAAGCCCCATCTTGAATTGCTCTACATCATATGAAAGACCTTCAATAGAAACTTTTGTTGTCCCTTGGATAAGATTGAGTCCAATCACGTTTCCAATATCATTAATAAGAATTTTTGAGTCTTTGCTTAAATAGTCTGAAACCACCAAATCAGAAATCTCAATGGGAGCATCAAGTTTATTTTTAAACGGATCTTCATGGCCAAAGTTTTTTAGAAGGCGTCTGACTTTAAGAACGAGCAACTGACTCCAGTCATGATCGAGTGTAGAATCCACAAGAATGTCAGGTGACTGAAATTTCGCCTGAGAAACCATAGGGAGAGAAAGAATCAGAATAAGAGCAAGTATCAACTTTTTCATGGATTTCCCTGCTATTTTCTAACGTTTAGTTGATCAAAATTGATATCGTTAATATTGACACCTAAAATCAAATAACCTGAATCCCAAACAGTAAGTATCTTTGGAACAAATTGAACACCTGACTGGTTAAGGAAAGATGAAAGATCAATAACATAATCTTTATCAACTGAGTCTTTAAAGGCATCTTTAAGTTGTGAGATCACAGCATCACGAACAACTTCTGTGGCCTTTGGAACGTTTGTGGCATAATTATAATTGTTTTTAAGGATGTTATTTGAAGCAAATGGTGAATTCACTCTCGCCTTAAGCACAAGATTTTTTGCTCTGTCATAACTAAGCTTAGGCACGATTTCTAATTGAAGTGGGAAATAGATAATTGAGTTATTATTATTTCTCTCAAGCCAAGCACCAATTTTATTTTTGATCCACGCCATTGTTCCATTAGAGGCCACTTGTTTTAAGTGAACTTCAACATTCGCAATAATATAGATCTTGCTAATGTCTTGGTGATCTTTTGATGAAAAATGAACTTTGACATTTTTGATATAAAAGCCTTTTGTCGGTGCATAGCGATCAAAAAGAGCTTGAAATAATTTATTCTGAGACGCGAGATCAAAAGCCGCATTTAAAACGGGCTCTGAAATTGCCAGTGTGACATCGCTATGGCGGTATGATGAAAGATCAAGATCTGGAAGTGGTCTGTTACTGTTAGCCACACGGTTCACCACTTTCATCGTTTTATTATTTAATGAAAATTCTATATTCCCTGCCATCTCGATATCTTTAGCTGAAGGAGTTGTAACTCCTACCACATCCATTTTTACTTTTGCTGAATGAACGACTTTGGCAATTTCTTTTAACACGTCTTTTATAGGATCAGACTTTCCTGGTAGCGTGAGTGGCTGATTATTAAATTGAGGAAGATGATAACGTGGGATATGCACGTATGTGTTATCAACAACTGCTCTCGGGTAGAGGTCTTGGTAGTCTAGTTCACGCACACTTGGTGTCGGTCTTTGATAATTAAGAACTGTTACACTTGTACGAAGAGACTCTTTCATTAAATATGAGTTTACGAGTTCGGCCATGTCTGAACTCATAAAGTCTGCAGCAAAATCAATAAGCTCTTGCGCCAAGAAATCCTTACGCTTGATTAGCTCACCTCTTAGACGAGAGGTATCAAGCTCTGTTTCCTGATTGTTAATTGATATATAAATTGGTGGAACGATCACATCGCCGAAGCTAATGGCAAGCTTAGGGCCATTTTTCGCTTTAAGATTCGTTGTAATACCTAAAAGCTGAACTTTAGCGATATCATCCTTAGTCTTTACTCTGAATATCGCATTCAGACGGACAATTCCTTTAAGACCGATATTAAGATTTTTAATCGTGGCCTTCAGTCCTGAACCACAACGCTTGGTCTTTGTTTTTGTCTCACAAAGAGAAAGATTGGCCGAGCTTACACTTAGTGTAGGAACATTAACTGAGACTTGAACATCAAACCCGTCTTTACTTTGTTTAACGATTTTTGAGTTCACTGACTTCTCGTCAACTTTTCCTTTAATCACAATAGGTGCTGCTTCTAGATAAAAAAGAAGATCTTTTTTAAGATTAAGATTTGAGATTTCATTCAAAAGAGGAACAATAGGGTTGGCCAAAAGATCTTTCGCCTTAATTTTAAAGGTATAAAGGTCTTTAGGGATCGAATAAGAAGTTCCCTTCTTTCCCCCGGATCCGTATTTAACGGCCATCTCCATGGTCTTTACTAGGCCTTTATCAGACACTCGAACAGCCAGCTGCTCTTGCGCTAGCAATTGAAATGAACCAAATAAAAGCGTAATCGTGAGCATTGCCCTAGACATCATAGTTTCTCCCATTAATAGGGTTTTAAAGTGCAAAAGGGGGGCCAGATCAAGATCAGAGGTTTCAGGGACCTGGGAATACATGAGCTGTCTAATCTTTTGACGGCCTATGAAAAAAATGTCCAAATTATTGGATGAAAAATAAAATCGTTTGGATCACTGGAGCTTCCTCTGGAATCGGCCTAGGCCTTTTCCACTACCTTAACCAGCGTGGAATAAAGACTATTATCTCCTCTCGAGACGTTAAAAAACTAGAAGAAATCAAGTCCACATCAAAGCATCCTGAATTAGTGGGGGTGGTCTCGGTTGATTTAGAGAAATTTGAGACTCTGGAAAGCTCTACTCAAGCGGCCCTGGCCTTTTTTGGAAAAATCGATGTACTGATTAATAATGGTGGGATCTCTCAGCGTGATCTGGTGGTGAATACCAGCTTTGAAGTGGATCAGCGCCTGATGAATGTAAACTATCTTGGGACAGTTAAACTGACTAAGCACCTACTCCCACATTTTATCAAACAGCGTTCGGGAGATTTTATCACTGTGACCTCACTCGTTGGAAAATTTGGAACTCCTTACCGCTCAAGTTATTCTGCTTCTAAGCATGCTCTTCACGGGTTTTTTGATAGCCTTCGTGCAGAAGTCTCTGAGAGTGGTATTAAGGTCATGCTCGTTTGCCCTGGTTTTATCAAAACAAATATTTCAATCAATGCTCTTACTGGCTCAGGAAAGAAGCTCGGAGAGATGGATGATGCTCAGGCCAATGGTATGAATGTTGAGATTTTTGCTGAAAAACTTTTTAAGGCCTATGAGGTAGGTAAAGAAGAAGTGTGTATTGGAGGAAAAGAAACCTTTGGTGTCCTTCTAAAAAGATTTGCTCCAACTTATTTCTCGAAGATGATTGCGAAGGCAAAAGTGAGATGATTATTTATTCTCAAAAGCGTAGAGATAGCTTTGTTTGATCTGATTCATCAAAGCATCATCTTTTTTCTTCGCAAGAATTTCCCATTGATTGAAGCGGCCAATCCACTTAAAAAGATCATCCTGCTTCCAAATTTTGGCCGCAGACATAATGTCTTTATCGTAATTGCTGAGTCGGGCCTTCCCTGCGAGATAACCAGTATCAGCAATTTTCACTAAATGAGACTGCATAAATCCAAAGAAAAATCTCAATCGATCAAATTCGAGATTGAGCTCTAAAATTTTCTCGAAGAATTCAACAAGCTTCTTTTTTCCAAAAATCTGTGCCAGAAGAAATTGATCTAATCTCTCACGGCTCACGATCTCTTGGGTCTCTTTTAACGAGATCTCTTTATGGTCAGGAAAACTGATCTTGATGGATTGAGCGGCTTGATAAAGAATATCAAAATTGCCTTCAAGAGACTCAAGAAGATATTGCTTACTTTCAAAACTCAGTGGGATTTTAAAATAGAAACAAATAAAATCTAAAAGCTTTTGTGTTTCCCAAAATCTTGGCGGCTCCACTTGGCAATGATTAAGATTTCCCTTCTTTACAAGTTTTTTTAGTCCTGCTGAATCTTGATCGAAACAAAGAACAACAAGACGTCCACCTAAATCAAAATTCTCAGAGAGCATATAATCAATCGAAGCTGCAGGAATAGTCTCCGGGCGATGAATGATATAACTCTCACCCGGACCAAAAAGACTGAGTCCTTGAAACTCAGTTTCCAGCCAATCCACAGTAAGGTCTTCACCAACTTTATGTAGAAATTTTTTATTATCTGTATGTGAGAGAAGAGTATCTTTAACAATGCGCAAACTTTGCGAATCAAAAGTTTGAAGAATAAAAAGTCCTTCAGCTTCTTGCCAAGTATTAAGAGGATAAGAATTAAAGAAATCCCAAATCTGCCATTTAGAATGCATACATGATCATCTCTTTCACTGACTGGGCCACTTGTTCGGCCATGACTTTCACTGATTTTTTCAAAGCACCTTTATTTTGTGTTCCAATCACTTTTACCGCTTCTTCATCGAAAATTTCACGGTTATAAGAACTCTCTACCGGGATGAGCTCATTAAAAATAATTCGATCATTGGTTTGGGCCATTTCTCCCAGACCTGAGCGAAGTAATTCAAGCTCATCTTCTGATGGGCGCTTGATCACAATAATTTGTAAATAAAGCTGAACGCTGGTTGTTCCTGGAATATAAAATTCCTTTCTCTTGTCCCCTATGGCCTTAGGAGCTGAATCTTGCGCTACACGTAAGTTTTGTGCTCTCAGAGTCTCTCTTAGCTTTTCAGGAGATTTCACGATCCCGAGCATGACCGCGTCAGTACTATTGTCAAAACCACTTTTCACCTTAAGTGAGGGAAAACTCATCATCATGGCGTAAACTTCACGAGAAAATTCAGCACCAACATGAGGTAAAGTAGAATAATTGTAAAACGTGGGAATAGAGACAGACTGAATCCCATACTGTGATAACGGATTATCATGCTGGGAAAAGCGATAACCGGCACATGAACTGAGGCAAAAACAGAGTAGAATTAGGTAAAACTTTGTCATAAATTAGGTATATGCTAAAGAAGCTAAAGTTTCAATCATCCTCATTTTTTGACAGTGATAAAGAAGTCTCCGATCCGCAGAAAAAAGAGCGGCTTGAGGCCTTTTATCAAACTTTTGACTTCTTTGATCTCATCAAACAGTGGCCTGAAATCGTGGGCCCAATGCTAGGGCAGAATACCTCTCCCTTACGTATTAAAGGGGATAGTCTGTTTGTTGTCACTAAACATGCGGCTTTTGCCCAACAGCTGAATTTTCTCACAGAGATCATCAAAGAAAAAATTTTTCAAACTTTTCCTAAACTCCGCTCGATTATTAAAAAAGTGGTCTATGAAACGAATCCGCATTTTTTTAAAGAAATCGAAACAAAACAAGTCGAGCAAAAAGCAAAACCAGCTCCTATTCACCCTATGTCCCCTCAATACCGAAAGGCCAAGGCCGAAGCCGAACAACTATTCAATCACCTTGAAGATGCTGAATTTAGGGCCTCAATGATTTCTATCTATATTCAGGCCCACACACAGACATAAATCAGATTTTCATTTTGAGAATAGACCTTAAAACGTGTACACAAAGACTCGAGCGTTTTAAGTGTTTTTTCATCTGCTCGAAGTGAGAGCCAAGCTTCTCCTGAGGGAGAAAGGGTGTTCTGAATCAAATGAAGAAGAATAGAGAGATTATCCTTAGTCCATGTTCGGCATATCTGCTTGTTAAGATTTGGTGAGAGTCGTCCCTCACCTTCATAAAAATAAGGCGGATTAGAAAGAATCAGGTCAAACTTTTTACTAAAATGAACTTCTGAGAAAGGAGCGATGATAATCTCGGCTTTCATCTTAAAAAGTTCGAGATTGTCTTGAAGATAAGGAAGAAATTCTTCTTGGGCCTCAACTAAAGTGAGTTCATGACTTTGCCCCAGGCAGAACTCAATACCTAAAACACCACACCCCGCCCCTAAATCGAGCACTGATTCTGGAGAAAAGTTCAGATGAGTTTTAACAAAATGGATAAGCTTTGTTGAGTCTTCGTTAAATCGGTAGAAGTCAGGTTGTTTATAGTCCATCTTCATAAGACATTATCTTTTTAACCATCTCTTCGTTAATATTACCCATTTCAATCAAGTGAAATAATGAAATCCACCAATAAGATTCATCCTGAAAAAGCTTTATATAAAGCTGTCTTTTGAGTTTAATTTCTGAGAGCCCCTTGCTTTGATAGAAAGTCTCAAGCACCGGATCTTCATGGGCCATAAATTGAAAATAGAGCTGACTCTCCGTTGACGGATCTTCGAAATAAGGACTTAGGATGTGAACTTTTTCATTCTTAGGCAGCTGATAAAACTCATCAAAAAAATACCAATACCAAGGAAAATCTTTAGAAGCTCGATTAAGAACATCTTTACGAATCCATTCCCTTCTTTTTTTTGAGCTTCCCATCTTATAGCGAAGATACCAGGCGAAATCACCTGTTCTTTTTTGATAAACTTTTAGTTTTATTTTTTCGAGCAATTGATCATTATCAAAATACTGCTCGGCCACTTCTCGAAGATTTTCATCATTAAAAAAATCAAACATATATTTTGAGAAAAACTGAAAATTTGTTCTATCAGCGGGATGCTTTGAAAGTCGTTCAAAAATTTTATCCATCCGAAGAGAAATGGCATCTGACCATATATTCTTCTCGTAAGGATATTTACTCCAGTAAATAAAAGGTGATGTTTTATAGATCATGGCCAGAAGCAAGTCAGATTGGGCCACGTTACCCAAGAGAAGATAGAGGTAACTTTGAAGAATTCTTTCAGGCAAATGAGTCTCATCAAGATCATTAATAATACTGACGATCTTTACCTTCTGGTCTGGAGCGGTAATAAGATTAAACCCTGAATTGAGAAGATTATCTAAAAAGGCGAGTTGCTCAATTTGTTTCGCCGTTGGACTCACTCTTTTTTTCTGTCCCTGCTCTTTAAGCCAGCGTTTGACAGGATGGCCAGCCTCCAGAGGAAGAACACAATCCCTCACTCTCTTAAGAAAGCTCTCATTATGCTGATCCTGAGGATAAAGAATAATACCAAGCTGAGTGACTTCATCATTAAGCTTAGCACAGTCCAGAGTCTCTGTTTTCATCACAGAGATAATCCGTAGCCCCTCTAGGCTTAAAAGTGGTCGAAAAACAATATTATCAATTTCAACAGTCTGATCTAAGAAAGGCTTTTTTTTTTCCACTTCTGGCGAAGTCTGAGCATGAGCTGAAGGAATAAATTCAACAGCAGATAGAGAAGTCATGATCGTCTTTCTGAAATAAATCAATAATAACAATAGGACGAAGGTGAAAATCCCAAAGTACTTAATAAAGCTATGATCTTTTTTAACGAGAACTTTCGTTGATGATTTCTTAACAATCTTAGAAGTTGTTATTTTTTTTTTGTTCTGACCAAGGTCATGAACTGGGACATGCTGATGAACAATCTCTGGCCCCTTCTCTGGTTCAGGATCATCAATCACTGGTGGAGGGGTATCATCTTGAAGGTCTTTCAAATTAAGAGATTTTCCTACAAGAGTCACATCATCCTCAGGTCTTTCTGGTACTCTATGCGAGCTCTCATCACTTGTGAGAACATCTTTGGCTTCACTGATAGGATTAAAAGTCTGAGACTTATTACCTAAAAGATATTTTTCGATAAGATCTTTTTCACGAATGAAAAACCAAAATCCATTGGCCGAACAAACTTCATCATCACCTTTGATTGAACCATTCTTATAAAGTTCAATCACCTTGTCTTTTGAGACCGGCCCCAAGATATGATTTGATTTTGTTCTGATCAACCAGTTTTTATTCATTTGTTACCTTGCGGCCAGACCAATAAGCGCTGCTAAATCTTGATCGCTAAACCTTAATCCTAAGCTAATAGTGGCTGCGCGCTGACCGTAACTTGAAGCAAGATCCTCTCCAGTAATTCTTGTAAAAAGAACGTTCCAAAGTTTGACTTCACCAATAAGACGAACCTGAGGTCCAACATTTTCTTGGTAATCAAAAACTTCAAGTCCGGTACGAAGACCCCAGTCTGGGAAATGGTAATCTAATCCTACCCCCCCCTTGGACTCGATAAGACCAGCACGAAGACCAAATCTTTGAATACGACGTCCAATTTGAAGGTTAAATTTGTAAGCTGAGTCATCAATTTTACGTGTTCTTGTTTTTGACTCCGCCCCACCGTTAGTCGATGTAAAGGTTGTCGTTTCATCTTCAACCTGGGCGCCAAAATCTTGGTTCACAATACCCACCCGAAAAAATCTCTCCGGTGCCGGATAAATATCAAGATTAAATTGAGTCACTGACCCACCGTCTGTATTTAATCCACTAAAGAGTGAAACATCCGCTTCGATATTATTAATCCGGTTCACAAGACGATTCACACTAGAAAGAGTTTGAGAAACTTGATCCACAACGGCGTCATCACGAAGAAGTTTACCGACTGTTCCTTTTCCTTCCTTAAGATCAGCAATAATAACTTTAAGATCACCTACGGCCGCATCGGCCTTATCAAGAATAGGTCCGATTTTTGAAAGATCAGACATTAAAGAATCACGCTGATAACGATCTGTCTCATAAGCAAGCTGCTGAGAGATGGCCGAGATGTCATCCACAATTTTATTAATTTTTTCTTCGTTACCAGTTGTGAGTCGCTTCAATGAAGCAGTGAGATCATTCACGTTGGCGACGATTTTTTTCATCATATTCTCGCCCTGCTCATCTCGAAGAGACTCTTTCACAGTTTGAGCAATATCTTTTACTTCTTTCATCACTTCTGAGGCGTCTTTAGCAAGTTCCTCAAATCCTTCGCCACCTTTCGAGGGAACAAGAGCTCCTTCCGGCAGTCTTTCAGCATTAGGATCACCAAGATTTACATCTAAAAACTTATCACCTAAAAATCCAACACTCTTAATTTTTAAGACTGAATTTTTAGTCATTTTAATTTTATCGAGCATCTCAAAAGTGACGACTGCTTCAGAACCTTCAAGTTCGATAGACTTGATTTTTCCGGCATTAATCCCAGCGACTTTAATCGAAGACTTCTCAACGATACCAGAAGCATCTTTGAGTACAGTTTTATAAGTGACGTAGTCACCGAAACCAGATTGGTTTGCCGTAATTTTTAATGAGACCGCTGTCACTGCTACGAGAGCACCTAGGGCCAATAATCCAACTTTAAGAGGGTTCAACGAATTTTACTCCATCAAAATTCTAATACTTATCTATTGATCATAACCGATTCCGGCTACAACTCAAGAAATCTACGTATGGTCGGATTTTCCGATTTTTTGAATGTTTCCACATCCAAATGCTCAACTACTCTCCCTTTCTCTAGGAAGATAATATAGTCTGAGTACTTCAGGGTGGCGTGAATATCATGGGAAATAATAACTGAAGTAAATTGTCGGTCTTCATTTCTTTTGGCCGTGTCCACAATCAGATCATAAACCACATGGGTAGTAATAGGATCAAGACCTGAAGTGGGCTCATCATAAAGCATGATCTGCGGCTCTAAGGCCAGAGCACGGGCCAGCCCCACTCTTTTTCTCATCCCTCCAGAAAGTTCAGACGGAAGACGGTAAGCCGCTTCTTTTTGAATTCCAGTGGCGGCCAAGAGATCAAGTACCTTGGTTTTAATTTCTGGCTCTTTTAATTTTGTAAACTCTCTTAAAGGAAAGGCCACATTCTCAAATGAAGTTAAAAAATCAAACAAGGCGGCATACTGAAAAACCATCCCAAAGTTTTTTCGAAACTCACGAAGCCCCATATCATGGAGTTCATTAATTTTAGTTCCAAGAACTAAAACATCTCCCTCAGTCACTTCAGTTAGTCCCATAATGATTTTCATGAGAGTAGACTTCCCGGCCCCTGAAAAACCAAGAATAGTGGTGATTTTTCCGCGATGAATGCCAAAATTCAAATCAGAAAGAACTTTTGTCTCTCCGTATGTTTTTTGAACATTTTTAAATTCGATGGCGTAATCCATTATAAAATCTTCGATAAAAAGTTAGTTAAAAAGAAATCCACAATAAGAACGATAACCATTCCCCAAACCACGGCCATATTTGTTCCGCGTCCTACACCTTCAGCTCCACCGCTAACTTTAAAACCATGGTAAGTGCCAATGATGCCAATCAGGTAACCAAAAACAAATCCTTTAATCAATCCTTCCGCAATCATACTCAGTTTCATGAAGTCACCCACTTTCATCGTGTACATGACATCATCAATGCCGAGGACTTTAACACCAATAAACCATGAGCCAAGATGACCAATGAAAAGAAAAATTCCTGTCAGCAGAGGCATAGATAACATTGCTGCGAGAATTCGAGGAACGGCGAGATATTGATAACTATTGATACCCATCACTTCGAGAGCATCAACTTGCTCAGTCACTTTCATGGTTCCGATCTGTGCGGCCATGGCAGCTCCACATCGACCGGCCACAACAAGACCGGTAAAAACGGGAGCTAACTCTTTGGCCAGAGAAATAAGAACAAGCGGGCCAATGAGTGTATCAATATTCATGAAAGTAAAACCAAGATAGATTTGAAGAGCAAAAACCATTCCGGTAAATCCAGCAGTGAGTCCCACGATGAAAAGAGACTTGTTTCCGATGAAATACATTTGATCCCAAAGGAGTTTCCACCGAAAAGGAGGTTTGATCGCCCAAAAGGCAGTGATAAACATGTACTGAGTGAACTCACCCAGGCCATTGATGGTGTCTAAAATCGACTGACCTAATTGTTCTATCCAATTTTTAATATAGACCATAATTTATGATACAGAATAAATTCGAGGAACGCGACTACTGACCGCACAGA
Source organism: Bacteriovoracaceae bacterium (assembly GCA_049241565.1). Lineage (GTDB taxonomy): Bacteria > Bdellovibrionota > Bacteriovoracia > Bacteriovoracales > Bacteriovoracaceae > DZBG01. The sequence goes on from JBMLQL010000064.1 coordinate 28,714, forward strand.
GAAGCTGATAAGAGATGGTTTTCATCTGATCTGCTATATCAACTATCACTTTGGGGTCATGGTTCCACAACTCTATTATTTCTGATGCCTTTATATTGGGAAAATCTGCTGTTTTAAAAAATAAAAAACTAAGATCCATATTCACACGTGCAAAAAGCTGACAAGCAGCTCCCTTCACCGTGAGACGAGTTCCGCTAGCATAAGTGAGAACACCATCTCCATACCCCAAGGGAAGAATCACCACAACGCCATCGTCTCCGGCCACATGATTACCGTAGCCCACGGGCGTTCCCTTTTTAATCTCCATGACCTTCATCACTTTAGACTGAAGCATGGAAATATTATGGCCACCGTTCTCAGCTCCCGCATACATCATGATGCCAGGACGGACAAAACTCTCCTCAACACCAAAGCGTTGTGAAATGGCCCCAGAATTGGCCACTGAAGTTGTTTTAATTGAAAGACCTTGAGATTCAAAAAAGGCTTTTGCTTCCTTGAACATTTCGTACTGACGGTGAGTGCGGTCTCCCGCTTTCAATTTCATATCTGCACAAGCAAAGTGAGTCATCAGATGTTCAATTTCAAAACGATTATTTTTTTTGAGAACCGAGACAAGATCTCTCCACTCCTCTTTACTTACACCTAAGCGATTCATTCCTGTGTTGAGTTTGATCACCAGAGGTAATCTTTTAAAGCTCATATCCTCCACGACTCTTTTCACATCAGTGACTTGATGAAGGACGGGAAGAACATCGTGATAAAGATAAAACTGTGAATACTCTGGATGCAAAATTTCAGTATCAGAGAAAACATAAACCCTGGCCGGGAATGCAGGCTCGTCTTTAATCAATGTCATCGCCTCACCGAGAGAGGCGACACCTATTTGCTGAATTTTTAATTCATGGGCCAGAAACTTTGCCACAGGTAAAAGCCCATGCCCATAAGCATTGGCCTTCACCATAGGAAGAATTTGGCTCGCCGGAGCGAGACTCTGAATATGCTTAATATTTTCCGCGAGTAACGGAAAACTCACGATTAGTTGAGAACTATGTCGCATAATAATTAAAGTGTCAGCCCGCGAGATCTTTCTCTTTTTATAGGATTGATCGCAAATTCTGTTTCACTCGCCTCGTTCCAATCTTTCTCCATTACACGTAAACAATACTGAGCTGAGGCCGGAAGTAATTTAATCTGCGGATAAATTTCAGATCCTAGAACCTGAGCATCATCTTCAAAAAATCTCCAATAAGAAAATTGTCTGAGAATAGTTTGAATACGAATATGTTCTGCCTCTAATTTTTCTTTTTCAACGAAGACAACAATTTGTCCAGGACCAAGCACACTTAAACGAGATGATTGATCGAGCTTCTGAGTTAGTGAACTGAAAAATTCATGATAGAAAGCACTCCAGTAGAAGCGATTATTCTGGCGACGCTTAATCGTTTGAAGAAGTGAAGTCATAGAGATAAAGATAATTTTTCCACTCTCTTCACCGGCCTGAGCTTGCCAGCGATCCATCAGCTCCATGGCTTCCCACATCGGAATAGCTTGAGTTGTCATTACTGGACGATTCTCTTGAAGACGAACCTGGCGATAGATCTGAGTCAGCATCAATTCAAAAACTTCCCAAGGGAAAAACTCTTCTTCATTTTTAACTGTCTCAATAAAGATCAAAGATTCTGGATTAATATCTGATCCATGAAGCTTAATTACTTTCGGTTCAGTTTCAAAAAGATCATTGGCCACTTGAAAGGCCATATCTTGAGCAAAAAATTCAATTCCCTGAGTATTTGTTTGTCCTAACCAAAGTGAAGGGAAAGGAACAAAATTTTTCTTATGCATTTCTGGCGCAATAAGTTTTTGACCATTTTGAGAAAGTTCATAAAAACCGAAATTCTTGATCATTTCCCAATTTGAAAATTTATGCGACAGGGCCTGTTGAAACTCGCCCACTGATGTTTTTGTTTCAAGATCTGAAAGGAACTCGCGAATAAATTTGAATGAGGCCTGAAATGTTTCGGCCTTATGTCTCTCTGTCAAAAGACGACCACTACGGGCCTGAAGACGAGTGACTCTTTCTTTAAGATCATTCATCTCTGATCGATGCGCTTTCTCACGACGGGCCGACTCAATCAATTGTCCCATCTGTAATCCAAGAGTCATGTCTTGGTGAAGGTACGCCATTGGTGCTAATCCCAATGTTGATTGTAATAAAATCTTGGTCGATTCCTTTGAAAAGAAAGCGTAGTTCAATTGTTTGCTTATCACTTTGGGATGATTCTTAAATTGAATCGGTCCTGAACTCATGCGAGTCACATCGATAATAGAAATATCTGGTGTCTCAATATTGACAGCAACCCAATACTCATCAAGAGTTTGGTAAAGATGAGCGAAGATTCCTTGATGACGGAGAGAGGAAGTCATCTCCTTAGCGGCCTGTAGATCATCAATTAAGATGGCCACTGTTAAATCAGATCCATGATTTGTGGTTTGCATATCGGTCCTCCATGGCCTAGTCAGCTTTCTTGTAAAATGCTATCCTGCGCAGAGGGACTTCGACAACTTATGTGTGAAAGAACTCCTCTAAAAAAGTGACTACTTGAGAACGAAGCTCACCTATTGTCCCCTTATTATTCCACCGAGTACCGACTTTCCCAAAAATCGTCTGTCTTTCCTGATAAATTCGACGCAATTCCATCTCCCCTAGCTTAAGCAGCGGACGGGGTTCTTGCTCACTATCCAGTTTTAATCGCTCTAAACAGATCTCAAAGGGAGCCTCGAGATGAACCCATTTCAAACTGCGACTACTCCCATAAAGCTCCCAAAGCATGGGAGTGAGAGTTCCACCTCCCAAGGCCAGAACCGCTGGAGACTCTTCTTTGAGAAAAGACTCAAAGGCCTGACGTTCTCGTTTTCGGAATTCTTCCCAGCCAAGATGCTCAATCAACTCGGCCAGGGTTTTCATCTTAGGTTTGGAGTTTTTAAGGATCAGATCATCCAAATCTTGGATAACGGTCAGTCGCCCTTCTTGATCCCAATCTCTGATAAGGGTCAGCGCCGTGCTCTTTCCGGCCCCAGAAAACCCACAAATTAGAATTTTTTTACTCATAAATGATTCACTGCTTTTCAAATGGTTCGATCTTTAATAATTAAACCTTGTTTTGTTTTAACTAAAAAGGTGAATTTCATGACTACTTCTATTAAATCTCTTCCAGCCGAACTGGGCCTGCTTAAACTTCCTCTGAATGTGGAAACTGAGTTTGAGATGAATGAAGAAACTGAGGAGTGGGTAAAGAGCATTCTTCTTGAAATGAATGAGAACGCTTCTGACAAAACTCCTGCTGAAAATCTTGAGGAAACTTACCTTCATATCAGTGGGCGCATGACAAAGAAATTTACCTCTGAGAATGGGGAATATCTTCTGATGTCGGTGCGTATCCAAACTGAATATAATACAGAATGTGTTCGCACTCTTAAACCCATGTCAGAATCAATGGATCTTGAGTTTAATGTCTGTTTTATTAACGAGACTTTAGCGACAAGTGAGCTTTTTGCTGAAATCGACGAAACTTATCTTGATGGCGCTGTGTACGAAATTTATTTCTACAATAAAAAGACCGCTAATATCCAAGAGATGATTCACGAGCAAATTTACCTAAATTACAACCAGTATCCAATACTTGACGCAGAGAGCGACATTCCGGGAGCAGTGGCGGAAGAACCCACTAAACAATAATCAAAATAATGCTTGGCAATTATAGGCCATGTGTTATAGATATTACTCTCATTTTTAATGAATACAGTATTTAACGATAGATAAGATAACGAGGAGTAGCTTGTGGCAGTACCTAAGAAAAGGGCCAGTGTTTCGAGAAAGGGTTTAAGAAGAGCCGGTCAACACCATAAATTATACAGAAAATTCCCAATGACTTGTTCAAACTGCGGCGATTACACAATGCCTCACCACGTTTGTCCTTCTTGCGGTCACTATAAAGGCAAGCAAGTTATGGAAATTAAAGTTAAAGCTCCAGCAACTGCTGAAGCCTAATCTTTTGACCAAGCAAAAAATTGCAAGTAAATATAAAAAGCCTTCTCCACACGAGAAGGCTTTTTTTTTGACCAAGGATCTGAAATGAAAATGTTTCGCACCAAGATTCTAGGCACGGGTAGCTTTGTTCCAGATAAAATTCTGACGAATGATGATATAGCTAAACGTGTTGAGACGAACCACCAATGGATCGTTGAAAGAACAGGAATTCATACGAGAAGAATTTCCGACCCTTCTAAAGATGAACTTCCAAGTGGAATGGCAGCTAAAGCGGCGATAAGGGCCCTTGAGATGGCCAACCTCACTCCAAATGATATCGATCTTATTCTCTTCTCCGTCACTATCCCTGACATGTTTTTTCCTAACACCGCGTCTGTCCTTCAAGAAAAACTTGGGATGACAAACAACTGCGCGTGCTTGGATGTAAACGCCGCTTGTTCTGGCTGGATCTACGCCTACCCTATGGCCGATGCTCTTATCAAAACTGGTGTCTACAAACACATCATGATGGTGGGCTGTGAGATGACCAGTGGTTTTAATAACTGGGATGATCGCAACACTTGTATTCTCTTTGGTGATGGATGTGGTGTGACGATAATGGGACGCTCTTCTGAAAATGAAGATGCACAAGTTTACAGTACTGTCCTCTCTTCTGATTCGACGAAAAAAGATCACCTTATTCTTCATGCTGGTGGAGCCGCTAAGCCGATCCGCGAAGAAGTTCTTAAAAATAATGAGCAGTGGGTTTCAATGAACGGCCAGGAAGTTTTCAAGGCCGCCGTCAAAACCATGGCCAGCCATTGTGAAAAACTTCTTCAAGAAACAGGAATCACTCTTGATCAGGTAAAATGGTTTATTCCTCACCAGGCCAATCTTCGTATTATTGAGGCCACGGCCAATCGTCTGAATTTCCCGATGGAAAAAGTTGCGATCAATGTGGATAAATATGCCAATACTTCATCGGCCAGTATTCCTATCGCTCTTGATGATTTTGTCCGTGATGGAAAAATTCAGAGAGGAGATATTGTTCTGATGGCCGCTTTCGGTGCAGGACTCACCTCTGGTGCAGTATTAATTAAGTATTAAAAGGATATTGATATGAAGGTCACTCTTCTCTTCCCAGGGCAAGGAGCTCAGTACGTGGGCATGGGAAACAATCTTAAAGATGCTCCTGTGTATTCTTATTTTAAAAAAGCTGATGAGATTTTAAATTATTCAATTTCAGTAATGTGTGCTGAAGGGCCTGAAGATAAACTCAAGCTCACAGAAAATACTCAACCGGCCATCGTCACTCATTCTGTGGCCCTTTTTGAAAAACTAAAACCAATTCTTGCGGCCAAAAATATTGAGATCGCTCAAGTTCTTGGCCACTCTGTGGGCGAGTATGCGGCTCTTGTTGCTGCTGGGGTGATGAAATTTGAAGACGCCGTGAAAGCGGTTCACCTTCGTGGAAAATATATGCAAGAAGCAGTTCCTGTCGGACAAGGAAAGATGATTGCAATTTTAAAACTTGATGGAGATATTGTGAAAGAAGCTTGTCGAAAAGCTTCAACGGCAGACTCTCAAGTGATGCCTGCTAATTTTAATGATCCCAAACAAATTGTTATTTCAGGTCATGCTGAAGCTTGTGATCAAGCGGTGAAATGGTTAGAAGAAAATGTTAAAGAAAGGTTTGGAGCTATTCCTCTTCAGGTTTCTGCTCCTTTCCATTCAGCTTTGATGAAACCTGCGGCTGAAAAGATGACTCAAGTTCTATCTGATATTCAGCTTACTCCTAATAAACTTCCTTACATCGCCAATATTGATGCTAAAAAATATGAAGCAGGAACTGAAGCGGATAAAATTCGCAAAAATCTTATCGATCAAGTTTGTGGTTCAGTTCTTTGGACTCAGTCGATTCAAGAAATCGGCGCGACTTCGAAGTTTATTGAAGTCGGCCCAGGAAAAGTCTTGGCCGGACTTGTAAAACGTATTATCCCAGATGCCCAAGTTCTGTCTTTAGATACCCCAGAATCATTTGAAAAATTAGAGGAGTTCCTCGCATGAAAGCCATCTTTTCAGACTTAGAAAATAAAATCGTTCTCGTCACTGGTGCTACCCGTGGGATTGGTAAGACCATCGCTCTTACTCTTGCGGCCCAAAAAGCTCACGTCGTTTTTAATCACCGTAATAATCCTGAATCAGCTCAAGCTCTAGCTGGAGAAATTGAGAAGGCTGGTGGGAAGGCCACAGCTCTTAATTTTGATATTACTGATACTGCTCAAGTGCAAAAGGAGCTGGATGAGTTTATGAAAACTCATGGCCCTATTACAGGTCTCGTGAACAACGCAGGAAAATCAAAAGATCAGCTTTTGTTACGAGTAAAAGAAACAGACATCGAAGACATCATTAATACAAATCTTAAGGCCACGATGGTTTTAACAAATCATTTAGTGAAAACCTTTATGCGTGCAGAAAATGTTTCTATTGTGAATATGAGCTCGATTGTTGGCCTTATGGGAAATGTGGCCCAGTCTAATTATGCTGCTTCAAAAGCAGGGCTGATTGGCTATACAAAAGCTGTGGCCAAAGAACTGGCCAGTCGCAATGTTCGTGCCAACGCTATCTGCCCAGGTTTTATTGCCACAGATATGACGGATGCCCTGACTGACAAAGCAAAAGAAGAATACTTTAATAACATACCGCTCAAAAGGTTTGGGACTACTGAGGAAGTAGCTAATTTAACATGCTTTCTCTTAAGCCAGGCCTCTGGATATATTACAGGGGAAGTCATTAAGATTGACGGCGGATTGTATATTTAATAAAACTGTCTATCTCGAATTTTGGAGGATACTTTAATGGAATTACAAGAAAAAGTGATTAAGCTCGTTTCTGAAGCGACAAAAATGGATGCTGGTAATATCAGCTTAGGCACTAGTTTTATCGATGACCTCAATCTAGATTCTCTAGATATGGTTGAACTTATGATGAAGATGGAAGATGAGTTCGGCGTAGAGATTCCAGAAGATGAGACTGAGAATCTTAAGTCAATCGGTGATGTTGTTAACTACCTTAAAACAAAACAACAATAATTAAAAAATTTGATCTATTATGCGAAAGCCTCCTTTATTGGAGGCTTTCCAGTTTTTAGAGGCCATTATGAAAATTAATCGTGTTGCCATTACAGGTATTGGAACTCTCTGCGGACTTGGAAATAATACAGAAGAAGTATGGAAAAATGCTCTTGCTGGAAAATCTGGGATCTCTACGATTGAGCGCCAAAATACAGAAAACTGGCCAGTGACATTCGCTGGTGAAGTTAAAAACTTTAGTCTTAATCCCGCTCTGATGGAACTTAAAGATCAAGATCGTTTTGATCTTTTTAATCAATATGCTCTTCACGCTGGTTCAGAGGCCATCAATCAAGCTGGTCTCACTGAAGCTGGCTATGACGCCGGAAAAATCGGTGTGATCTTTGGAACTGGTCTGGGTGGTTTCCCTCATATCGAAAAAAATCATCAAATCTTTTTAGAGAAAGGGGCCCGCAGAGTTTCTCCTTTTTTTATTCCTTCTGTGATTCCGAATATGGGGCCTGGTCTTCTTTCGATTCACTACGGTTTTAAAGGGATTAATTTCTCTATTGCTTCTGCTTGTGCCTCTTCAGCTCATGCTATTGGTGTAGCTGCGACTGAAATCATGCTTGGAAGACAAGATGCTGTGATCACCGGTGGAACTGAAGCCGTGATCACGGGGTATACCATTGCTGGGTTTGCTTCCATGAAAGCTCTTTCAAAAAGAAATGAAGAGCCTACTCGTGCCTCTCGTCCTTTTGATACTGGACGTGATGGCTTTGTGATGGGTGAAGGCGCCGGAATCATCGTTCTCGAAAACTTAGAAAAAGCTAAGGCCCGTGGAGCGAAAATTATTGCTGAGGTTATTGGTTTCGGCGCCAGTGCAGATGCTCACCATATCACTGCTCCTCACCCAGAAGGACTAGGTGCTTTGATTTGTATGAACCAAGCGCTAGAGCTTTCAGGTATTCCAAAAGAAGAAATTGGTTACGTGAATGCTCACGGAACTTCAACTCCTCAAGGTGATATTGCTGAGACTGAAGCAATCAAAAAAGTTTTTGGTTCTCACGCTCACAAACTTCATGTCAGCTCAACAAAATCAATGACAGGACATCTTCTTGGAGCTGCTGGTGGACTGGAATCTATCTTCTGTATCAAGGCCCTTGAGACAGGAATCCTTCCTCCGACTATCAATCTTGAAAATCAAGATCCTCAGTGTGATCTGGACTATGTGGCCAATAAGCCCCTTAAAAAAGATATCATGTTTGCACTAAATAATTCCTTTGGTTTTGGTGGAACAAACTCGTCGACCATCTTCAAAAAATACGTTTCTTAATTAATCAGAGGACCTAGCGTCCTCTGATTATTAATTTATGACGCCGCTCTCTCTATCGACTTTTTCCCAAGAAAGTGATGAAATAGAAGCTCCAAGGAGCTTTTTCTATGTCAAAAAATCTCAGTACAGTTGATCCAGAAATTTTTAAAAATATTCAGAACGAACAAATGCGCCAAGAGCACGGTCTTGAACTTATTGCTTCGGAGAACTATTGCTCAAAAGCAGTCATGGAAGCTCAGGGCTCGTGCCTGACTAATAAGTACGCTGAAGGCTACCCGAAGAAACGTTATTATAACGGTTGTGAATTTATTGATGAAATTGAAACGCTGGCGATTGAAAGATTAAAAAAAATCTTTGGAGTAAGTTACGCCAATGTTCAGCCTCACTCAGGCTCATCGGCCAATATGGGTGTCTATATGGCCCTCATGAATCCAGGAGATGCTTTTTTAGGAATGGACCTCTCTCAAGGCGGACACCTTACTCATGGCTCACCAGTGAACTTCTCAGGAAAACTTTATAAGGCCCTTCACTACGGCCTTGACCCTAAAACAGAAATGATTGACTACAATTCCATTGCAGATATCGCCAAAAAAGAAAAACCAAAAATGATTATTGCCGGAGCTTCGGCATACTCGCGAATTATTCACTTTGATAAAATAGCTGAGATCGCAAAATCAATTGATGCCATTTTCATGGTGGATATGGCCCATATCGCAGGCCTTGTGGCCGCTGGGCTTCATCCCTCGCCTATGAGTGTGGCCGATGTTGTCACATCAACCACTCATAAAACTCTCCGCGGACCTCGTGGTGGAGTGATTCTTACTAATAGTGAAGAGCTCGGGAAAAAATTTAACTCTCTTATTTTCCCTGGAATTCAAGGTGGACCACTCGAGCACGTCATTGCGGCCAAGGCAGTTTCATTCCATGAGGCCCTTCAGCCAGAGTTTAAAACATATCAACAACAAGTTATTACTAATGCCAAAAAGATGGCCGAAGTATTAATGAACAACGGCATTGAGCTTGTCTCAGGGGGAACAGATAATCATCTTGTTCTCGTTAAAACTGATTCGGTTAATATGTCTGGGAAAGAAGCTTCAGAGATTTTAGAAAAAGTAGGCATTACTTGTAATAAGAATATGGTGCCTAATGATAAGAGATCACCTTTTGTCACTTCTGGAATTCGACTTGGAACACCAGCGGTCACAACTCGAGGCTTTAAAGAAGCTGAGATCACAATGATGAGTGAGCTTATCGTGAAGACGCTTAAAAATCCGGCAAACGAGAAAACTCTTCAAGAAGTTGCGGCTTCAGTTAAAGAGCTTTGCCAAAAATTTCCAGTTTACGGATAAAGGGCCTAAAAATGAAATCACTATTACTGATTTTGGTTTTTTTAGCGGCCTGTACTTCTCCTAAAAAGCCAGTGGACTCTCCGACCGAGTCTGATGCTCGTCCAGTGAGTCCCTACACCGTGAAGCCTTGCTACTGCATGAAAATCTATCGCCCTGTCTGTGGTGAAGATCAGCGCACTTATGGAAATTCTTGTGAGGCTGAATGTAATGGGAGTAAAACTTGGAAAGATGGCCCATGTACCCAGTCAAAAGTCCAATAAGCCCTTGAAATGAGAAGGCTATGTAAGGCCTTCTAAATACAATACTTTATCTTTCATAATAGTCCCTAAAGTGTTATAAAAACCCGAAAACTACTATATATAGTTTAGGATCGCATTATGAAATGTCCTTATTGTAACGCTCCCGATACCAAGGTTCTCGACTCTCGAAACTCTGAGGATGGAGCTGTTATCAGACGCCGTCGTAAATGTGAGAGCGAGGCCTGCCAAAAACGATTCACGACTTTTGAGAAAATCGAACTTGATATGCCCATGGTTATTAAGCTTGATGGCCGTCGCGAAACTTATCAGCGTGAAAAAATTAAATACGGTTTAGAGAAGGCCTGTCAAAAGCTCAAAATTTCGACAAACCAAATCGACCGTGTGATTGAAAATATCGAAAAGAAAATTCTTGAAGCCTCAGATAAAGAAGTAAGTTCAAAAGTTATTGGAAATCTTGTGATGATGCATCTTCGTCACCTTGATCCCGTGGCGTATATTCGTTTTGCTTCTGTTTACCGAAAATTTCAAGATGTAGATGAATTCGTGAATGATCTCAAGCACGATGAAGTTACTCAGTTCAAATTAACCCAAGCGACAGGCCCAAAGGATCAAGCTCGTGAGCACTAAGAGAGAATCGCGCGAATTTTTACTTCAATTTCTTTATCATTTTCAACTTCCCGCTTTTCAGGAAGATAAAAAAACATTTTCGAGTGAAGTTGATTCAGTAGAGGTGTTTGAACGTATGCAAGAGTTTAAACAAACCCTTGATATTGACCTGACAACTGAACAACAAGCTTACGTGGCCACGATTGTGAAAGGAATTTTCAAGAACTATGCTCATCTTGAAGAAACCCTAGTCAAATATCTTAAAAACTGGAAGCTTTCTCGCCTTTCAAAAATTGAACATACTATTCTTATCATGAGTATCTATGAGCTCGTTTACCATCCTGAAGTTTCGGGAAAACTAGTTATTAATGAGGCCATTGAACTCGGAAAAAAATACTCTTCAAAAGACTCATCAGGATTCATTAATGGAATTCTTGATAGCGTTTTCAAGCAAGAAGAAAAACACTCAGTATGAATGCAGCTGACCATCATTTGCTAAGCAAAGTTAGTCACCAGACCAAACTTATCTTTTGGTTGGCCCCTAAGACTCTTTCACCTTCTCTCGATGGATTTAGGGCCGCAGACTATTTAACGAACGGTCTGATGACTCACACTTTAGGCAAGAGTCCCGTGATTAATGAGCACCTCTTTGTGGGCCAGCAGTTTAACAAACCTCTCTATATCTTTTTCTCAACTCAAACTTCAATTGATCTAAACTCCATTAATGAAGTCATCAAGTCGACTCAGACTAGTGATGATATTTATCTTGTGTGGGGGGATAAAAAGATGAATGAGGAGTTTATTTCCAAACTCCCCACTGAATGGCGCGAACGCTGCCTTGATATCTAATTTCTTAGTATTTTAAAAGATCACGAGCTGCAACCAGGATACGATTCATATCTGGAAGTACTGCACGCTCAAGAATTCTGTTAAATCCAACTGGTGTAAATGTTGATCCTACACGTCTTACTGGTGCATCAAGGTATTCAAATGCATGTTCATTGATCACACCTACAAGCTCTCCACCAAATCCACCAAATACCTTATCTTCGTGAACCACAAGTGCACGGTGCGTTTTTTTCACTGTCTCAACGATTGCTGGGATATCAAGAGGGTTAAGTGAACGAAGGTCAACAACTTCAACACTGAATCCTTCTTTTTCAAGAACCGCAGCTGCTTCTAAAGAGAAGTGAACTGTGTTTCCGTAAGTGATGATTGAGAGATCAGACCCCTCACGACGAACACGAGCTTTACCAAACGGAACTTCAAAGTCTACAGGAACTGGAGTCATAGCATACTTGGCGTTATAAAGAGTTTTTGGCTCAAGATAAACAGTTGTTCCTTGAGATCTCATTGCTGTACGAAGAAGACCAGCAGCATCGTCAGCAAAGGCCGGAACAACAACACGGATACCTGGAAGTGTACAAAGAGTTCCTTCTAAGTTTTGTGAGTGATAAAGACCACCACCAATATATCCACCTGAAGCTAAACGAATAACTAAGTTAGGAGAGAAGGCACCATTGCTTCTCCAATAATCGTGTGATGTCTCAACCATTTGCTCCATCGCTGGCCAGAAGTAATCAGCAAACTCTGCTCCTTCAACCACACAGCGAATCTTTGGATCGAAACGAGACATTCCGTTCCCTGTTCCAAGAATATAATCTTCAGCGATTGGCCCGTTGAATACACGGTGCTTACCGAACTCTTGTTGCATTCCTTTCGTCACGTTAAAGATACCACCCTTCTCTTTATTCGCTACATCCTGTCCCCAGATATAAGTGTCTGGGTTATGACGGAATTCAGCTTTGAGAGTTCCATTAAGTGAATCGATGAATTTCATCGGCTCACCCTGGAAGTCATGAGTCCCATCAACATATTTTTGGGGGATATAGGCCGGTGGAACAACAAAATCAAAGATTGATTCTGGAGTTGGGTTTGGAGCTTTCATCGCTTTGGCGTGAGCATCAAGAAGAATTTCTTTGGCCTGCGCTTCAATCGCATCAATTTCTTTTTGTGTGAAAACTTTATTCTTAAGAAGTTCTTCTTTGAATCTTGGAAGAGGATCTTGCGCTTTGGCGGCAGCACGCTCCTCTTCATCACGGTACCACTCATGATTATCAGAGTTCGAGTGGTTTCCGATACGTACACACATCGCGTGAACAATAACAGGCTCAGACTTTGTCAAAGCATGCTCACGAGCTGCGATCATCGTATTCATTGAATCAAAAACGTCTTTACCGTCACATTTGAAGATTTCAAGATTTTTGAATCCTGTGAAGTTATCACAAACAAACTCATTTGCCGTTTGGTCAGACTTAGGAACTGAAATACCATAACCATTATCTTGGAAAACAAAAACCACAGGAAGTTTTTCATTTGAAGCACCATTAATGGCTTCATAACAATAACCTTCAGAGACTGATGATTCACCTTGAGATGAAATCGCCACACCTTTGTGTTTATAAGTTTTCATCGCACGTCCAACACCCACAGCATGAAGTGTATGGTTACCTGTACATGAAGACACGTTATGAATATTCCACTCTGGTTTTGCAAAGTGGTTAGACATATGACGTCCACCTGAGGCCAAATCTGTGGCCTTAGAAATCCCGTTAAGAATAATTTCTTCAGCAGTAATACCTGCAGAGAGGGCCGTAAGCATGTCACGGTAATAAGGGAATAAGTGATCTGTTTTTTTATCGAAGACTTGTCCAATAGCTAGCTGAATAGCATCGTGGCCAGCATATGGCGCGTGGTATGACCAGCCAAGAGCTTGCTTAAGATAATTTGGAGCACGCTCATCGATCATGCGCCCAAGAATCATTAAGTGAAGCCATTTCTCTAGTGTTTTTTTGTCCGTCTTTTTAATGTCGTGTTGCTTTGTTTTTACTTTCATAAGCATAGGTGCTCCAGCGTTTATAAAGGACTAAATTTTAAAGTCCAATAGGAGTACCACAAGAGGCCAGTTCTGGCCATGGATTCAAGGCTTAACAGACTATAACGCTCCGCTAAGTCTGTCTGGTTTTATTCTTCTGCCTTTGCCCTTGATATTCTTCAAGTCTTAGTCTTAAATTGCCGAAATGTCGTTTACTAATCTTTATCCTGGAGCATTGTTATGGCACGTACCGTAGCTGAAGGCTTTTTTAATGACCCTCGTTTAACTGAGGCCAAAAAACTCATTCAAGAAGCATTGAAAGAACATCAATCAAAAATTACGGGAGTGAAGACTGCCGACCCTGAACTTAAGCCATCATACGATACGATCATTAAAAAAGTTTCTGACTTTCGTGGTGGTGCTCTTTGGTATAACTATCTTGGGTCAGGAATTGGGAACGGACCACTGGTTGAACTTGCTGACGGTTCAGTGAAATACGATTTCATCACAGGGATTGGCGTTCACTATATGGGTCACTCTCATCCAGGTGTGATCAACGCTCAAGTTGAAGGATCAATTCAAAATACAGTGATGAATGGTCACCTTCAGCAAAATACTGATACGGGAAAAGTTTTAGAGCTTCTCTCTACTCAAGCTTGTAAGTATGGTGCAGCTGTTAAAAACGTTTTCCTGACAACATCAGGGGCCATGGCCAACGAAAATGCACTTAAACTTATTTTCCATAAAAGATATCCTGCGGCCCGTATTTTTTCTTTTGAAAAATGTTTCTCAGGAAGAACACTTGGTCTTGCTTGGGTGACTGATAAAGCGGCTTACAGACAAGGTCTACCTAAAACAATTGACGTAGATTATATCCCTTTCTACTGCGAATCAGATCATGAAGGTTCTATTAAACTCGCTGTGAATGCTATGAAAAAAGCCATCTACCGCTACCCAGGACAACACGCTGGTTTCTTAATGGAACTTATCCAAGGTGAAAATGGATCATGGGTTGGGAATCAAGAATATTTTGAAGCGCTTATTGCTGTTTGTAAGGAAAACAATATCTCTGTTTTCGCCGATGAAGTCCAAACTTTCGGTCGTACAACTGAGCTCTATGCTTTCCAACACTTTAAACTAGATAAGCATGTTGACGTTGTTTCTATTGGAAAGAACTCTCAAGTTTGCGCCACTCTTTTTGCTGATGATCACAAACCAAAACCAGGACTCATGTCTCAGACATTTACTGGTTCTTCGGCCCAGATTGCAGCTTCATACTATGTTGTGAATGAAATTGTGACTGGTGGTTATCTTGGAGAGAATGGAAAAATTGTTCGTCTTCATAAACACTTCAGAGCTCACCTGGAAAAACTAGCTACTAAATATCCTGAAAAAATCAAAGGGCCTTATGGTATTGGGGCCATGGTGGGGATGACACTATTTAACGGTGATGAGGCTAAATCGAAAGCTTTCACTTTTAAATTATTTGATAACGGTGTTCTTTCATTTATGGCAGGCGCTTCGCCAACACGTGTTCGCTTCCTTATGCCTATTATGGCCGTTGAAGAAAAACATATCGATGAGGTTTGTGCCATTATTGATAAGACCCTTGCGGAGATCAATTAGTGTTTATTATTCGTCCTATTGAACAAAAAGATCTCGATGGTTTGATGGAGCTTCTGAAAGATTCCGGGCACGGACTCACCTCCCTGCCCCGCGATCCAGAAGTTCTCAGAAAACGTATCCGCCATTCAGAGAGAAGTTTTGCTCATCGTGAAGATGGACCCCGTGGCGAAGATTATCTTTTTGCCATGGAAGAACTTTTCACAGGAAGAATTGTTGGAGTTTGTGCCATCATCTCTAAGATTGGTGGCTTTGAGCCTTATTATTTCTATCGCCTTGAAGAAGAGCAACGTGAATCTAAAATGATTCATATCAAAAATAAGATCACGACTCTTCACTTTACTTATATTCATAATGGCCCTGCTGAGATCTGTTCACTTTATCTTCATCCAGAGTTCAGAAATTCACAAAACGGAAGATTTCTCTCCCTTTCTCGTTTCTTATTCATCGCTGAAAACAGAAAACATTTTGAAGATGAAGTGATCGCTGAGATGCGTGGGATGGTGAATGACTCTGGCCACTCCCCTTTCTGGGAAGCGGTTGGAAAACATTTTATCAAACTTGATTTCCCGACAGCTGACTATCTCACCACTAAGAGTAAACGCTTTATTGAAGATCTTCTTCCAAAAACTCCGGTGATTGTTAACCTACTTCCAGAGGATGCTCAATTCGTGGTTGGAAAGGTTCACCCCAATACAGAGCCGGCCAAACGTATTCTTGAACAAGAGGGTTTTAAGTTCTCAGGTCTTGTTGGAATTTTTGAACCAGGACCAGTCATAAAAGCAGAAGTCGATAAGATCAGAACCATTACTGAAAGTATTGTAGATGAGATCGCAGAGATTTCAGATAAGGCCTTCCGTTCAGAAACTTTTATCATCTCAAGAACAGGAACGAATTTCAGATCGGCCCTTGGGGGAGTGATTCGTCTCAAGTCTGGTGGACTAAAAATCTCTGGGGTAACAGCAGCCGCTTTAAAACTAAGACTTGGGGATAAAATTCGTTTCGTGACGTTTAGACCGAAGGTGAAAAAAGCTGCAGTAAAAAAGACCACAACAAAAATTCCGACAAAGAAAAAGAAGAAGTAGGTTTTAAACAAAACCTACTTCTCTATGAAACTTATTGTCCCTGATTCGTACTCTCAAAAATTTTATCTGCTGAAGCCGCCACAAAGCCTGTATAAAGCTTTCCATTAGGCATCGCATATCTTTTCGCAAACTCGTAATAACAAGCTGGAACAGGGATGGTTTTATCAGAAAACTTTACATCGATACTATTAGCAAGAGTTGATGATTGTTCCAAAAGAACTTCTTTGGAACCTTTCACTTCTCCCCCACTCGCATTTAATTTGATTCCTTTTTCTTTTAAATAAGTATTTAGGAAAAGGATATCAGAGAACTTTTTAAGTTTATTGATGAAGACAGTGAAGTGATTAGGACGGTAACCAAAGGCTGCCAGCCAAGCTGCATAATCACTTTCTTTAAGAAGCTTCTCATAAGTTTCAGTGGAAACATTCCAAGGTCTACCCATTGATGTAAAATCAAATTTAAATTCAAGTCCTTCAGGCATCTGATCAATTAAACCATTTACTGTTTTTTGAAGATCAGTAGAGAAATCTTGAAGCTTAAGTTCTGAGATAAAAATCTTTGGATATTTATCATCACTATGCTCATAGTGTTTGGCATAAAGTTTTTTCTCCGTGAAGTGATAATCACCAGAGTACTTATAACCAGCCTCAATAAAAGGCTTCGCGATTACATCAATAGTGACACGTGGGTGATTAAAAGTACGAAGGGCAATATGATCATTAAAAATCTCTTCGCCTTCAGACTTAAAAATATCGTAAATCTTTTGGGCCAGAGGGTTAATGGCCACATAATCGGCCCACATTTTATCCAACAAACCAGTAAGTGTATTAACTTCCATAAATATCTCCTTGAAACTCCCTTAATGTAGCAGAAAACCACTTAAAGCTCTAAAAATATCTCAACTAACTTGATGCATAAATGTATAAGTTTCTTCTGAAGAGGAGTATGATAGAGATCATTTTTTGAGCAAAGGATCGTTTATGAATATGAAGCTTCTAGGAGACTACTTTTCAGGCCAATTTTCTCACCCACAAGGTGTTGATTTATCATCGGCGGACGAGAGAATCCTTAAAACATGCCCAGCTGAGTTAAACGTTCAGCTATGGGAAGCCGGTGTTTATTATAAGCATATCGATAAGGTCATAGAGTCGGCCCAAAGAGGGTTTGAGACTTGGCGTAAACTCAGTCTTACAGACAGGGCCAATTATCTTAAAAAATATCAAGAAGTGGTTCGCGCTCGTAAAGACGATATCGCCATGGCCATTGCTCTAGAAGTGGGAAAACCACTTTGGGAAGCGAAAACGGAAGCAGCCGCCGTCGATGGTAAAGTCTCAGTAACGATCACTGACTCTCTTAAGCGAATTGAGCAAGAAACTCTTAAAGATGTGATGCCAAAAATTGATGGCCATGTGGTGTATAAACCTCTCGGTCCATCTCTTGTCATTGGCCCTTTTAATTTTCCATGTCACCTGGCCAATGGACAAATCCTCAGTGCCCTTCTGGCAGGAAACTCTATTATCTTCAAGCCTTCTGAGAAAACAATTTATTCGTCTCAACTATTGATTGAATGTTTTCATCAGGCCGGATTCCCTGAGGGAGTGATCAACTTTATCAACGGAACTGGACATACTTCATCAATGCTCACAGGACACAAATCAATCCGCGGTGTTTTCTTTACTGGCTCACGCGGTGTGGGTCTTCGTATTCTTGAAAATACTTATAAAGATCTTAATAAGCTTGTGGCCTTAGAGCTCGGTGGAAAAAATACAACAATTCTTCACCATGATACTAATATGTCTCACGCTCTTCCTGAGCTGCTTCGTTCATGCTTTCTAACGACTGGTCAGCGCTGTACATCGACATCTCTCATTCTTGTTCATCGTAAAATTGAGCAAGAAATGATGGCAAAATTTAAGGCCCTCACTGAGCGTATTGTGGTTGATCACCCTACAAAAGCGAAAGCTGATCCATTTATGGGTTCATTGATTGATGCTCACGCTGAAAAACTTTATTTTGATTTCTGTGCCACTGGCCTTCAAGAAGGGGCAGAGGAAATTATTAAACCAACAAAACTTGATATTGGTTATGAAGGACACTATGTCTCTCCTTCAATTCATTATCTTGCTAAACCTCAGATTGGTGGAAAATTTATTCAAGATGAAATTTTTGGGCCAAACTGTACATTCATTCCTTATGACTCCATTGAAGAGGCCATCCATATTGCCAACTCTACTGACTACGGGCTTGCTGCTTCAATTTTTACTCGTGACACAGAGATTTATAAAACTTGTCTTCGTGATATCGATTCAGGTCTTCTCAATCTTAACCGCTCAACGGTAGGGGCCACGGCCCGGCTTCCTTTTGGGGGAGTTAAAAATTCAGGAAACCACCGTCCAGCGGCAGTCTCCATGATTGATCATTGTGTGAGCACAGTGGCCAGCTTAGAAACTCTTGATGATACAAGTAGCAAAGTGGAAGATGTTGTTGGACTAAAAACATTATGAGCACCATTGCCTTAAATCCGCTCCCGCAAGAAACTGATGAAGACCTACGTAAAGAAAGATTCTACGTCATTATTCTCGCTGCGATCCAGGTTGCCCATATTCTAGACTTCGTGATCATGATGCCCTTGGGCCCCAATTTCATGCGTGTCTTCAATGTGACGACCACTCAGTTCTCGGCCCTTGTCTCTGCTTACACTTTCAGTGCAGGAATTGTCGGATTTCTAGGCGCTCTTTACGCGGATCATTTTGATCGCAAAAAATTTCTTCTCTTTAATTTTACCGGTTTTATCATCGGAACTGCCATGTGTGCCATGGCCCAAGGTTTTGCCTCTCTTCTGATCGCTCGTATTATTGCAGGTGCCTTCGGTGGAGTGCTCAACGCCTGTGTTCTCTCTCTGGTCACAGAGCTTATTCCCTTTAAACGTCGTGGAGCGGCCATGGGAGTCGTCATGTCTGCCTTCTCAGTGGCCAGTGTTCTAGGTATCCCTCTTGGTCTTTATTTGGCCAATACTTTTGACTGGCATGCCGCTTTTATTTTCATCTGTGTTCTCGCCGCCATTTTCTGGGTGGCCTCCATCATTATTCTCCCTGCGGTGAAAGTGGATCATGAGCCTACTTCGATAGTTCAGAATATGAAAAACTTTAAAAAGATTCTCATTCAACCAGATTACCTTATTAGCTTCTCCCTCACGGTGATTCTTGCTTTTGGAGTTTTTGGAATTGTTCCTTTTATTTCACCTTATATGGTTAAAAACGTAGGCCTCACAGAAAAAGATCTTCCTCTTATTTATCTGGTTGGTGGAACGTGCACTATTATTTCGTCTCGAATTATTGGCAAGGCCTGTGACCGTCTTGGAAATCTAAAGGTTTTTAGATTCCTTGCTATCATCTCTATTCTGCCTATGCTTCTTCTCACCAATGCTCCTGCTCTCCCAATTTGGGGAGCCTTGATGGTGACATCAATGTTTGTGGTTTTTGTTTCCGGAAGATTTATTCCGGCCATGACTTTAATCTCTGGTATGGTAAAACCTAAAGAGCGCGGAACTTTTATGAGTTTAGAGAATGCCTTCAGGCAGCTGGCCTCAGGCGCAAGTTCGCAAATCGCAGGAATTCTCATCACCACAGGGGCCATGGGTGAGCTCATTGGTTATTCACGTGTGGGCCTTATCGGCGCAGCCACGTCGGTGGTCGCCTTATTTATTGCAACAATTGTCAGTAAAAAATTAACATTTCAGAAATAGAATCAATTTATGATCAATAAAGCTCACCTCGCGGCGATTATCTCCTTCTCAATGTGGGGTATCTTCCCCTTGTACTGGAAATGGTTGGATGAACTTGGCCCTCTGGATCTTTTTGGACAACGTCTTCTCTGGTCTTTTATTACACTCATGATCATCTTATTTTTCCAAAAGAAAATAAAGATCATGAAAGACATTTGGTCTTCACGAAAAACGAGACATCTGCTGATTCTCTCTTCCATACTTATCTCGTCAAACTGGCTGATTTATATCTACGCTGTTCATATCCACCGAGTGATTGAAGCGAGCATGGGCTATTTTCTCAATCCAATTCTCAATATCTTCATGGGCTGGCTTATTCTTAAAGAAAAAATCCGTCCCACTCAATGGCCTAGTATCATCCTGGCCATTATTGCTATTGTTGTTATTGTGGTTCAATCCGATCTCACATCATTTCCATGGATTGCTGTCTTCCTCTCTTTGACTTTTGCGGCTTATGGTCTTGTGAGAAAAGTGGCCCATGTCGGATCACTTGAGGGACTCAGTTTTGAAACTCTTGTCATCATTGCTCCCGTCATGTGGTACTGGCTTCAAGGAAGCTCAGGGCCTATCTCAAGCCTTGAAATACTTCCTGCTTACAAAATCATTGGTCTCTCTCTTTCAGGGCTCATCACTTGTGTACCTTTAATGCTTTTTGCTCACGCCGCAAGAAATCTTCCTCTCGGAACATTGGGTTTTATTGGCTACCTCTCCCCTTCACTCAAATTTCTTTGCGGACTCATCGTCTTTAAAGAAACTCTTAGTGCTGAGAGACTTCAGGCCTTTGCTCTTATTTGGATTGCACTTGCTTGGTACACCACTGAGGCGTTTATGAATCAAAGAAAACAAAAAAAGAAGAATGCGTTGGTTGAGGTCTAACCAATCCCCAACACTTCTGCTTTCTTAGGTGCCTTCTTTAAATGATCAGGAAGTTGTTTTTTAATCATCTCAATTAATCCATCTTGGATAGAAAGTTTGATTGCAAATGGGCCTGTCACAAAGCTAATTTCACGGACAGGAACAAAAGATTTAAAAGGGCGAAGATTTTTTTGGTCAGCCGCGCTCATCTGATGAGAACAGAGTTCAGGTAGAAAAGTAAATCCATCGCCATTTTTAACCATTTGAATGAGAGTCTCTAAGCTTCCTGCTTCGAAATAGAGATTCTTTTTGGTCGATTGGTGATTGACGTGACAAAGCTGAAGGGCCTGGGCACGAAGACAGTGACCTTCTTTAAGAAGCCAAGCTTCTGAAGAATCAAGATCCTTATCATCAATTTGTTTTTTCTTTAACAGCTCATGTTTAGGTGAGAAAAATAATTCAAAAGGTTCATAGAAAAGAAATTCTTCTTTGAGTCCTTTCTCTTCAAGTGGAGTCGCTAGAATCGCTCCATCGATTTTATCTTCTTTTAAAAGCGAGATGATTTCATGAGTTTGATATTCAAAAACTTTTAATTTCACTTGCGGATACATTTTGACAAATTTTTCAGCAAAAAGAGGAATAAGATAAGGGGCCAGTGTTGGAATCACCGCCAGGGAGAACTCCCCTTTCATTTCTTTACGAAGACTCATGCCTAGCTCTTCGAGAGCATCGGCCTCGAGCACCAGCTTGCGAGCGCGCTCCAACACTTTTTTTCCTAGGGCCGTAGGTTCCGTGGGAGTTTTCGTGCGATCAAAAATTTGGATCTGAAGATAGTCTTCAAGCTTATGAATCTGCATACTTAATGTTGGCTGAGTCACAAAACACTCTCGGGCAGCTTCACCAAAATTACGGCAACGGTCTACGGCGAGAATATATCTGAGCTGAGTGAGGGTCATACATTTTCCTTTTTGATCTGAAGTGATTATACTCTAGGTCTAGGCCATTTTTGGAGTACTTATGATCATTGTCCTCGTAATAATTGCAGTCATTGTGGGAAGTTTGATGCCTATTCAGGCCGGAATCAACGCGCAACTCTCTCAGGCACTCAAAAATCCATTTTCTGGGGCCTTAGTCTCCTTCATGATGGGAACAACTGCCCTTTTTCTTCTCTCTTTGACTCAATCAGCTTCCCTAGGCGAGCTTAAAAAAGTTCCCTCGCTGCCTCCTTATATGCTTCTAGGTGGAATTATGGGGGCAACCTTTGTGGGTTCATCTATTTATTTGATCCCTAAGCTTGGGGCCACGACGATGATTGCCGCCTTTGTCACAGGCCAATTAATCATGTCATTGGTTGTGGATCATTACGGCATTCTTGGTCTGGCCTCTCACCCTATTAATATGATCCGTTTGGCCGGAGTGGTTCTTCTTTTTATTGGACTCATTCTCATTTTAAAATTCTAAGCTATGATCAAACTCACTCATGCCAAGAAAATTTTTGATAAACGTGGGATTGCAGGCCTTCACTCACTTAATCTCTCTTTTGATGGGTCAAAACTTTTTGCCATTATGGGCCCCTCGGGTTCTGGTAAAACCACTTTGCTTAAAGCTATTTCAAAAGAGATTGTTTTAGACTCTGGAGTCATTACCGGAAACGATCATGTGGCCTATCTCAATTCAACGACCATGCTTGACTCAAGCAAAACAATGCATCAAACACTTTTTGATGCCATCACGGTGACTGAAGACGAAGATAAAAAAATTCAGCTTGTGCGTGATATGAGTATGCTCTTTGAGATGACAGGGAAACTTAAAACTCTTGTCTCTGAACTCTCGGCCGGGCAATACCAGCGAGTCCTCCTCGCCAGCTTTTTAATTAATCGTCCCACTGTTCTTCTTTTGGATGAACCCTTTAGTAATCTTGATGAAACTCTCAGGCAAGAGCTCATGATTCAATTGAAGGCCTTAATTCTTGAAAGAGAAATTATGGTTTTGTGGGTCACTCATCAAACTGGAGAGGCCCTAAGCTTTGCTGATCATATTGTTCTTCTTCAGCATGGTTCAGTCGAACAACAAGGAAGTGCTCAAGAGCTCTTCTTTAAACCTAAGTCTATTTTTGCGGCTCAATTTTTTGGACATCATAATCTCTACGCTATTCACCACTCAAATCACACTTCAACATGGGTCACTCCTTGGGGTGAGCACCCGCTTAATATTGAAGAGAAAAGACCTGAAGTCGTTTTAGTTATTCCTGAAGAGAGTATCTCTTTAGGTGATGGCCCTTATGAGGGAAGAATCCTCTCTCTGCAATTTCTAGGGGCCCTCACTAAGGTTGAGCTTGAGTCCTCGGCCCAAATTTTAGTGGCAAAAATACCTAGTCGCCTTGCTCTAGCACTTCAGAGAGGGCAAAAAATCAGCTTTAATATTAAATGGTTAGACTGCTTTGAGATTGGGTGCTTGTAGAATAAAAAAGCCCAAAAATGTTAGCGCATTTTTGGGCAGCATCTTAGCTAAAAACCGGAGGGCACTGCCTTACGGTTATTCTATTATTTAACTTTCCATAAAAAAATTCAACTTTATTTCAACTCTGGAATTTAATCACTGAAAGCAGGATTAAAATTATCATCCTTCACAAGATTGAGTAATAAACCTTTGCGGGGAAAACTCCTCTCTAAGGGGGTGATTTTTATGCTGATATGGCTTTTGGTAGTCATAGTGAAGTTTCTTGAACTCATAGTAGTTCTTTTAGACTTCCCATCTAGCTAAAAACCGGAGGGCGTGGTTAGCGTCACGCCCTCCTTTCTCCGTGCAATCAGATAGTTATCCTAGACTGTCAAATCCTTAAACACCCCCTTGTAGAATCTTCACTGCCCCTGCCCCAGGGCTCGTTTCAAATAGATAATCAGTTTAATTTTATTGCTTCACGAACCTGACAAAGGATTAACGATGAAAAAGCTTCTACTCTCTTCTCTACTTGCTCTTTCTTTTAACTCCATGGCCGTTTGTAATGAAGCTACACTTAATGAAATGAGCCTCACGATGGAGCAGCTTGAAGAAGTTGTAAACATGTCGATGGATCAAGATAAGCCGAGCTTTAAAAAACGTGCTTACACTGGTTATGATATGCTTGTTAAAATCAATACGAATTTCAAAGCACCAGTTGTTGGTAAAGATACATACTTTGGTTATATCTACACAGTTCCAGGAAATAACTCGATCGTAAAATACCGTGACGAAATAACAGCTAACGACCATTACAAATCAGAAATCAATGAGCCGTCTACTCAGTATATGTCATCCTATAAAGTAAATGACTTCAAAGCCGCTAACGGACTTGAGCTAATCAATGCTGGTGGAGCTTATGTAAGACTAAAATCAAAAGACTTTAATATGTCATCTGGTGGGACACTAAATCTAAGCTTCAAGATCCCTCTTCAAAAATCTGGATCAGTTGATATCATTGTGAAAAAAGTGAACGGAAAACTTAAAACTCACGTGAAAAATGGGCAAGGCCAATTGGTTCCATTTGACTCACTGAATCTTAATGCGAAGAAAACAATGATTACAGGGACTTCGATTCTGAACGGTGTTCGTAATATTGAATTCATCAGTGGTGGAAAAGCGGTTCATACCTATTCAATGTAAGACCCTCGTGATAGTCTTGCGCCCATGGCAGTAACATATTTTGATAAAGAAACATACAAACGCAAACCTGAGTGGCTTAAAGTTAACCTCCCAACGGGGGACAACTTTAAGGACCTCAGAGATAACATGCGACAAAAAGGTCTCGCCACAGTCTGTGAGGAGGCCAAATGCCCAAACATTTCTGAGTGCTGGAGTTCTCGAACCGCCACGGTCATGATCCTTGGTGACACTTGTACTCGTGCTTGTAAATTCTGCCACGTCAAAACAGGGAACCCAAAAGGTTTCATCAATACTGAAGAAATTGAGAATACATCTAAGATGGTCGCGATGATGTCTCTTCGCTATATCGTGATCACAAGTGTGGATCGTGATGATTTAGAAGATCATGGGGCCGGACATTTTGCGGCGGTGATTCGCAAGGTCAATGCTGATCATCCAGAAACCAAAGTAGAAGTGCTTATTCCTGATTTTGCCGGTGATGAAGCACGTATGCGCGTTCTTGCTGACAGTAACCCATTCGTGATTGCTCAGAATATTGAAACAGTCAGACGCCTCACTCATCCTGTTCGTGATATTCGTGCAGGTTATGATAAAACCATGAGCTGTCTTAAATTCTATAAAGAGAATTATCCTCATATTCAAACGAAGACCTCTATTATGGTGGGGCTTGGTGAGGAATGGTCAGAGATTCAAGAAACTCTTGAAGACGCAAGAGCGGCCGGAGTGGATATCATTACTTTTGGTCAATACCTTCAGCCAAGCAAACGTCATCTTGATGTAAAAAAATATTATACTCCAGATGAGTTTGAAGAACTCAAACGCATGGCCTTAAAACTTGGTTTCAAATTTGTGGCCTCTGGTCCACTTGTGCGAAGCTCATACAAGGCTGGGGATTTTCTTGATTATGTTGAATCAACTCAATCTAAATAAATACGGTCTCACAGAAGAGAATCTCTCCTCATTTGATGAGAGAACTCTTCTTGTCAAAAAATGGAACTGGGACTACCAGCTCGCCCTAGACTTCCAACAAGAGTGTGTTCGCCTCCTTCAAGAAAGCGGAAATAAACGTGTTCTAATTACCTGCAATCATCCCAATATTTTTACCAATGGCCGTGGTCTTCAGAAGGCCAAAAAAGGTCAAACTCTAGAGCTTGTCGATTTTAATCCGACCATGAGTTCTCTTTTGCCTTTTCCTGTTCACCAAATTACTCGTGGTGGAGGTCTCACTTTCCATCATCCTGGCCAATATATTTTTTATCCTATCGTCAAACTGAATCCTAAAACACTTTCTCTCTCTAAAATGATAGATGATATTTTTGATTCAGCTAGACTGACCCTTGCAACTTGGGGAATTGATAATCTCTCAAGTGAGAATGAACTCTTGGGCCTTTGGCGTGGAAAAAATAAACTCGCTTCTATGGGCATTGCCATTGAAAGACTCACGACCTTTCATGGAATGGCCCTGAATATGTATAAAAATGATGAAATGAAAAATGCCATGAGGACTCTGAATCCTTGTGGGCTCAATCCAGAAACTTATATTAGTGTGGAAGAGCTGACTCCTCTTGATAAAAATGCTCTTGAAGATTTTCATACTGAATTTATTAAAAGGCTAAAGCATGCGTGGTAATCAGTTTGGAAAATTCTTCTCTATCACAACCTTTGGAGAATCTCATGGAGAGGCCCTCGGTGTTGTGATTGATGGAATGCCAGCTGGGGCCAGTGTAGATCTTGAGGTCTTGAAGGCCGAACTGAAAAGACGTGCTCCAGGACAACATGCTGTTCATACAACTCGCAGAGAGGAAGATCTGCCTGAAATTCTTTCTGGAGTTTTTGAAGGGAAGACTATTGGAACTCCTATTACTGTTATTGTTCGTAATACAAATCAAAAATCCGCTGACTACGATAAATTAAAATCTGAACATCGCCCTGGACACGCTGATCAAACCACCATGGCCAAGTTTGGTATCCGTGATCACCGTGGAGGCGGCCGCGCTTCCGGTCGTGAGACCGTCGCCAGAGTCATTGCCGGCTATTTTGCGGGACTCATTGTTCCTAAAATTTCTTTTTATGCTTATATCTCACAAGTGGCCCATCATAAGCTTAAGCAGCATCCGGCCACACACCAAGTTTCTCGTGGTGAGATTAATATCCCTGACAAAACACTTGAAACTGAAGTGATTTCATTTCTTAAAGAGTGCAAAGTAAAAGGTGAATCTGCTGGTGGTCTTGTCACTCTTTCAATTCTAGGAGTGCCTAAGGGACTGGGAGAGCCTGTCTTTGATAAACTGAAGGCCGATCTTTCCAAAGCAATGATGTCGATTCCTGCTTGCGTAGGTGTCTCTATCGGTCGAGGCTTTGAATTTGCCTCTCTTCTTGGCCAGGAAATCTCAAGTGACTCCAAAAATTTTGGAGGAATGGAAGGTGGTATTTCAAACGGTGAAGAGATTCTTCTTACTCTTGCCTTTAAGGCCCCATCAACTATTGGCGAGAAGGCCAAAGAAGGTCGCCATGACCCCTGCATTCTTCCAAGAGTTGTTCCGGTGGTAGAGGCCATGGCCAAAATTGTTATTGCAGACCACGTTCTTCGCCAAGAGACTTCGTCGCTCGCAAAAATTCATCGGTAATAGCAATCATTCCAGAGCGGTAATTCCAAAGAATAGACAGATCTTCTGTGCAGGCCTTTAGTTCTGTATAGTTTAAATCCATCCAGCAATAAGGGCGTCCTTCAATCATCACGCCACGCTTTGATCCTGCAATTCCTGCTGAATTGATCGCCACACCATCTTCATTGATCAAATCTTCGCCTAACTTAATATAACTAATCTCTGAGAGTGTAAGTTCATAAAGTGTGGGTAAGATATCTTCATGTGAACCAAAGTTTTGTGCATCGTAAGTCTTGGGACGAATATGTTCAGGAGCGTAGATATAAAACGGGACGGCGTTTTTGTTAAAATATTTTTTCTCAGGAATGGATTTTGCCAGCCAGAAACTATGATCACCCGTGAGTGAAACCACTGTATTATCTTTGAGTTGTGAAGATTTAATTCGACTCATAAAATCAGCAAAAGTCTGATTACTGTACTGAAGCGCCAAAAACCTTTGAGAGGCAATCTCTTTATCCACAGTGAGTTCACTCATTCTTTGAGGTGTTAGTTCAAGCGGATGAGGTTTATAAGTGCGTGGGAATTCAAAGGGTGGATGATTAGTTGTGGTGAGAACAACAAAAAACTGGGGTCTTGTTGCATTCTTTAATTTCTTCTCAATAAAGGTATAGAGATACTCATCAAAGATCCCCCACTCATTGCCAAGATCACGAGGAGCAATTTGAGAAAGCTCAGGCATCTGTTTTTTTATTTCATCGGCCCCATGAAGACCATAAAAGTTTTGGGCCTTCAGGTATTTCCCTAAATCTCTCCACCCAAGTTTTCCCCCATAGACGAAATGAGTATCATAGCCTGCTCGCTCAAATGTAATACTGGCCGAGGACTGAAGAGTCGTCCGCATATACTCACCTTCAGAGAGGAATCGTGCTCCAGGGCGGATCACTTGTCCTGTGGCCACAGAAAGAATACTTCCAATCGTTCCATTCTCTCCTGAGAGAAAACGAGTAAAAAGAATATCTTCTTTAAAATGCTGATCGAGACTTCCTAGAAAATTAAAATTCTCTGCTTGTTGATCAAACCAATAACTTCCAAAACTCTCCATCACCACAAGAACCACATGGGGAGGAGTAAAGACTTTCTTTGATGTTTGCTGTTTTAAATTAGGGAGGAATTCGTTTTCATTAATAATTTTTCTTTCACTTGCGATTAAAGCATTCTGCCAAGTCCCCATGCCCATTTCTTTGATATACGAGACTTCGGCTTTGGAGAAATGTTTTCTGATCTTGATCGCGCGATTAAAAGTAATGAGTCCGTTAAGGCTGAGCTTATTTATAAAATCATTAGAGGAAATATAAGCATCCTCTACAGAGAGAGGAAGCCGAGAGAAATTTCCTCGTGCTCCAAAGGCCAGGACAAAGAGTCCCAAAGAAAAGAAGGCTAACTTATGACGATGCATAGAGCTTTTCAATTTAAAGCTCGCTTTTCTAAAAAACTGTCCTAGAAGCTTATAAAAAGCAAAATGCCCGATGAAAATAACTGAAAGCCAAAAAGGAAGATTATAATTTTTGGCAATTGAAGTAAGGAGGGCCTTCGTATCGTCTTCTAAAAAACCAAAAAAGAGAATATTCAGGTGGTCCTGAAAATAAGAATAAAACCCATAATCAAAAACATAGGCCCAAACGAGGAATGAATAAAAACCAAAAAAATAAAGATGAAAAAATTTGGACGTAAAACGTACAATGAGCTCACTTTTAAAGAACTGAATAAAGTGCAAAATAAGAAAAGGCAAAGCAAACATATAACTGACAGGTATCCAGTCATAGCGAAGGCCAAGAAAGAGGGCCTTCATTAGTTCTATGGGATGATTGATAAGCTCAGACCAGACACCAAAAAAAGTGATAAATCCAAAACGAGTGAGAGTTAACACAAAAAGTGTGGAGATATAAAAATAAAAAAGCGTTTTTAACCAAGGACGATAAACATGCCCGGGCGTAATAATAAGACGATTCATAGAATCATCCTATCATTCCTCTTGCCCTTCCCCAAACATTAAGTTGCGTTCAAAATCTTCAGGTTTTGAAGCATTACCTTTGGCCTCTTCAAGAGAGATGGTTCCGGCCTTATAAAGTTTAGTAATGTGCTGGTCAAAGCTTTGTGACCCCGAGCCATTCTTCCCTTTTTCAATATAAAGATAGATCTCTTTAGTTTTCGTCGGATCAAGAATACTTTCACGGACCCCAGGATTATTAATCATAATCTCTTGAGTCGCCACACGCCCCTTCCCATCCACTGTTTTTAGCAGACGTTGAGAAATGGTGGCATGAAGATTATCTGCAATACGGTTACGAACCGCATGTTGCTCATCTGGTGGAAACATTGAAATAAGTCGACCAATAGTACTTAGTGCATCAGTGGTATGAACAGTTCCAAAAACTAAATGCCCTGTTTCCGCCGCTTTAATCGCGATCCCGATTGTTTCGGCATCTCGCATCTCTCCAATAAGAATAATATCTGGATCCTGTCTGAGAGCGGCACGAAGGGCCAAACCAAAATCATCTGTATCCTGGCCAATCTCTCGCTGAGTGATACGGGCCTTAATCGGTTGATGCACAAACTCCACAGGATCTTCCAAAGTCAAAATATGAACAGCCGATGTCTTATTAATATAGTTAATCATAGCGGCGAGAGTAGAACTCTTTCCAGAACCCGTGGCCCCTGTAACGAGAACAAGACCCGCGTTGGCAGAAGCAATTTTATTAATGACTGGAGGAAGTTTTAAGTCTTCAGTTGTTGGAACTTTATCTGAAATCAAGCGAAGGATAAGTCCCATTTTTCCTTGATAGCGGAAAAAATTATAACGAACACGACAAAGCCCTGGGATTGAAAAAGAACCATCACTTTCACGAATATTATCCAGATTTTTAAGAGTCTCTGCATTTTTCATCATGAGAGAGCAAATGAGCTTAATATCAGCTGATGTCGTTGGCTCAGTATTTACTTGAACCAGGTCACCACGAAGTCTAAAACAAGGCTTCTCATCTGTTCTGATATGAATATCACTCACATTCGAAGCAGAAGCCGATTTTACAAGTTTTAGAAAGCCTTCTTTGGTCAGGGCCATACATTCTCACAATATTTTGAAGAGTTAACTAAAGTCTTTATCGTAATTTCTGGCAGATAGTTTAATCAAACTTAGTAGCCGACTATTGAAGTCCGCTTTAGAAGTTTCTTTTATTTTCGATAAGTTAATCTATGAGAAAAGTACTCCTCCCGGCGAGCTGGGAGACCGAAAGATTATTCTTCGATGGCGATGATTATTTTGAATCAATGATGACTGACATGGATAATGCGACTCAAAGTGTAACTATGGAGATGTATATCTTTGAGCAAGATCCTATCGGGGAGCTTTTTGTAAACAAGTTTATTGCACTTAAAAGGCGTGGAATAAAGGTTCAACTTATTGTTGATGGCGTTGGAAGCTATCATTTTTTTGATCGCTATTATGGTCAGCTTCTCGAACATGGAATCGAAGTCAAAATGTATAACCCTCTTCCCTTTTATCACCCTCAGTTTGGTAATCTTAGTCTTTTCCAAAAAATCAAACTCCTTGGAGTAAGACTCTGGCACATCAACAAACGAAATCACCGCAAGATTACTATTATTGATGAAAAAATTCTCTATACAGGAAGTTATAATATTACGGCTGATCATTCTTCTAAATATAATAAAGTGGCTTGGCTAGATGCAGGAGTCAGACTCACTGGAGATGCTGTTAAATTTGCCGTCCTCCATTTTAAAAAAGTTTGGAAAATAAAAGATTATCTTCGCTATAAAAGGGCACTCAAAAAACAATATAAGCTCAACTGGAAACGCATGCCATTAAGACTCAATAGTAGTGTCCGCATGCGAATTTTTCTCTCAAGGGATCTTAAACAAAAAATTAAGACTGCCTCTTCAAGAATTTGGATCACCACTCCTTATTTTATTCCGACACGAAGCTTTATTAAAGAACTCGCTCGCGCAGCAAGACGCGGAGTAGATGTGAGGCTTTTAATTTCGGCAAAAACAGATGTGAAACTTTTTAATTTTTTACAGTATTTCTATTATCCATATCTCCTTAAGAATGGCGTTAAAGTCTTCCGTTATACCCCACGGGTCCTTCATGCGAAAAATTATATTCTGGACGACTGGATGATCCTAGGGACGACGAATCTCAATCACCGTTCTCTGATTCATGATCTGGAAGTTGATACCATTATTGGAGAGCATGATAACAAACTCAAGCTGGCCGAGCATTTCGAAGAGGAATGTGCTCATCAACCTGCTTTAACAAAAGAAGAACTCAAAAAAGAGAGTCTTCTCACTCGTTTTGTAACCTCAATAATTTTTATCTTTAGATATTGGATGTGACATGAGACTACGAATTTTAAGTTATAATATTCATAAAGGTTTTGATATTGGAAACAGACTTTTTGTTCTTAAAGAAATCAAAACGGCGCTTCGTGAAATGGACGCAGATGTTCTCTTTTTGCAAGAGGTTCAAGGAGATCACTCTCACCATCGATGGCGGATTGATAATTGGAAAACGGCTGCGCAGTTTGAATATATCGCTGATACTGTTTGGGATCATTATGCCTATGGAAAAAACGCTATTTATCCTCAAGGCCATCATGGTAATGCCATTTTAAGTAAATACCCAATTATGAAATGGAATAATCATGATCTGACTCTCCATAAGCTAGAACAAAGGGGTCTTCTTCATGCTGAGATCTTAATCCCCGACTCAGGAAAAAAAGTTCATCTCCTTAATACTCATATTAATCTCCTTGAGGCGCAACGGGTGAAGCAGATGCGCATGGTTCAAGACTATACAAGTAACCATATTGATGAATTGGATTCTATGCTCTTTGTGGGAGATTTTAATGATTGGACAAAGAATATAGCAAAAATGGCCATGAAGGATTTCGGACTTAAAGAAATTTTCCATGAACTCTATGGCAAATTCCCTGCCACTTTTCCCTCAAGACTCCCTATTCTCTCTTTAGACCGAGTCTTTTATAGAAATCTAAAACCTATTGTTTCGATGACTCTTAAAGATGGAATCTGGAGAAAACTCTCTGATCATTTACCAGTGTATGCTGAGTTTGAGATTGAGGAATAGAAATTATTTTTGAATAATAATTTTTTTGCCCTGATAAAAGCCAAAGGTTTTTCCAACGAAGATAAGCTTGTCTTCATTCACGACAATACCCGAACCATCAGGTGAGGCGTAAATGATCTTATCTGTATTTCTTGAGATAATTTTAAAAGCATTATCGTAGCGTGTGCTTTGTCTAAAATGGGGAAAGAAGTAAAAATCAACTAAGTTCATGGCCTTCAAATTCTGAAGATGAACTGAGTTTTCATCTCGATCAAATTCAGGCTCAGCTGCCATCGTTATATCACTTGTCATCATGATCGCCCCAGCACTCAGGCCAGTCAAGATTCCACCTCTTTCAACAAAGGCTTTCAGGTGAGGAAGCATTTTCGATTGACGAAGGTATTTCAAGAAATAAAAGGTATTTCCTCCGGCCAGATGGATAATATCTGATTTCATGACCTCTTTGAACATGGTCTGATCAAAGGGAACATCGACAGGAAAATGAATAAACCGAGTGACTTTATACTTGCTGTAATGGCGTACAAATTCTCTGAACTCTACTTCTGAGAGATAAGATGAAGAAGGAATGAATGTCATCACGGGGTTCTTTTTTTGAACCATCTCAAAGAGAATCTGATCTAAAGACAAATTGTCTTTATCGTCTCCTCCACTATAGAGGACAAGCTTCATATCCCCTCGCGATTCTCGCGTACAATGGAATGAAAGCCTCTCAGTAGATTTTGGTGACGAACAGGAAGTGCTGCCGGCACTATTTCGTGATCAGGGTCAAGATTCTGATAATTTCTAAATTCGTTCATCAGTTGGTAAACTTCCTCCGCACTTAGCTTCGGTCTGCTTTTTCCAACTTTTTCAACGACAAAAGAAATTGAATTTCCTGTGACACGGTCATATTTATTAATAACTGATGAGCGCATTGTAGTTTCGAGAAGAACTTTTGAGCTTGTAACATGAAACTCTTTAGCAATAGCTTCAATAATGGCCCAATAAGTTTTTTGAAATTGATTGATAAACTTCAATCGCTTAGAAGAAATCACAAGATCCCTCTTTCTCGCGTAAGAAGACTTCATGATTTCTACAAACTCTTGAGGCGACACTTTATCTTGACGGGCTAGATACATTTGTGGAAGTTCACGAAGAAGATCTCTCATACAGAAGATGGCATCTCTGGTAATTCCATCGGCCACTTTATACATACCACGCTTAGATTTTTCACGTTCAAAGAATGAAAATGTCTTTCTAAATGTCTCAACCAGAGGAAGATGATTTTCAAGAAGAAACTTTTGATATTTATCTTTTAGTCCCATTTTCTCTAAGATATTGGCATTTTTCTTTTCATGAAAATATTTATCAAAGTTTTTCACAATTTGGTGATTCTTAAATTGAACGAGCGGTCTCTTTTTTCCAGTCACAAGATAATCAGCAATCTGAGCAAAGCACTGAACAATATAGCGAGCCTTAAGACGCTGCTCTAGAATAGTTGTTGAGAATCTTTCCACATCATCATAACGATACTCGGCATGGAAAAGACCAAATTGACGGATAGAACCATAATCAATGATTCCACCATCCATCAAAATATTATCGCCGTCCCAATCAAGCCAGCAGAAGATATAGTCATCTTCAAAACGGGCCGCAATATTGGCAAAATCTCTGGCCACTTGATCGGCCAGGGCGAAATATTTTTTTGAAGCACTCTGGCCACTGATATCAGGAAGTTTCTTATTATCGATCTGACGTGAGATATGATAATCAGTCACTTGTTTTAAGGCCTTAAGGTTTCCTTGCTTCAAATGACAAAAAAAGTGACTTGGTCTCATGAGATTTGGGTAAGCGCGAACATTGATCGCTAATCCTTTCTCATATTCAACAATGGCCAAAACTCTTTCAGTAGGAAGTCCATTACGATGAAAAACTTCACTGAAAAAAAGTGTCTCAAGGCCTTCAGCCACTTCTGAGAGACCACATCCGTAAGAAATAGAAGGGTCACCTGTTTGATAGAATTTTTTATTATTATTACAGGCCGGACTTAATTTCGTCGCTCCTGTTCCACAACTTGAAATATCCCAACTCACTCCATTAGAGCGAATCGTTCCGTTCCAGGCCGTCCTTCCATCTCCCGATGTTCTTCCTGTTTTATCAGGATGTTGGAGCTGGAGGTAGCGAGTGGCCATATAAGTATGAGGATAAATTTCATCCTCAGGGAACTGGATATTATTAATGAGATCATACTCATTGATAATTACAATACTAAACGTCTCAAGAATTTCTCTTTCAAGATCAGGATTGAGTTGATGTGCGTGAGTTTTTGGGATGAGACCCATTTCCTTGGCGAGCTCAAAGTTAAAGAAAGCGACTTTACCACCTTTCTTATAACGGGCCTTGTACTCCACTCTTCCTTCTGGAACTTGAGTCTTAAAAGGATGCTCTCCGTTCACACGAGCAAACTGTGGGTACTGACGTTTTTGAACTTCGTCCTGAGGTTTTTTTATTTGCCCCATTTCAACTAGACTCCTTGATTAAATATATCAACATCATCTAAATAAAATTATAGGACAGATATGATCTCTGACCAAAAAAACTATGCTAGGAAAAATTGACCGCTTCAGATTGAATCTACAAGTTTAAGAAAATCCAATCGATATTTTCCCTGATCAACATGAAAACCATCAATATGTTGGCCTTCATCTAATTTCCAAATCCATTTTTGCGAAGCTTTTGATCTCTTAAAGATCTTTTTGCCAAATTTCGAAGGCACAATCCGATCTTTTTCACCCACAATCACCAAAGTTGGGGCCATGACTTGATCCAGCGTATCATCAGCTGCATATTCATCTGAAACGAGAAGATAAGTGAGTGGACTCAAAGGAAGAAATAACCAGTGATCCGTCAGTTTATCAAAACCAATATCCTGATAAGACATGAAAGTTGAATCGAGTACAAGCAAAGAAACTTTATCTTTAAGTTCAAAATCGGCCATGGCCCTTAGAGAAATAACTCCTCCAAGACTTTGTCCGTAAATAATAAATTTCTCATTTTCTTTTTTTTGATTCTTTTTAAAAAGATCATGGCCATAAGTCATTGCGGCGAGAGCATCTTGATAAACTCCTTTTTGAAAAGGAGCTCCTTCAGATTTCCCATACCCGCGATAATCAAAAATAAAAAGATCAAATCCCTCCTTGGTCACCCAAGCAAGATTTAAAAAATGCGACGACAAATTCTGAGCATTTCCATGAAAGTGGACAAGAAGTCCTCGTCTTTTCACTTTGGGGTCGGCCGGCAAAAGCCAGCTATGAAGTTCAGTCCCATCAAGGCTTTTAAATTTATGTTCTTGATAATTGAGTTTGAATTGGTCTGGAGTGAAGTAAGTTTGCTTGGTGGGTTGGTAAAAAAGATGTGTACAGGCGGTAAGTCCTATGAGAATGATGATTAAAAGGCCCTTACCCATCCCAAGCTCCATCTTGATTGATCTAATAAAAGATATTCTTAGTATGCCTGGATTTTTGTCTTAATCAAATCCTAACCATCTTAACCTAATCAAAAAAGGACTTAACTGAGGTCGTCAGCTATCTTTAGATATATCAAGGAGGATAAAATGAAGACTTTAGCTAGAACATTACTTATCGCCGTTTCCCCCCTGCTACTGGTGATCTATTGGAGAAATGAGCTTAGGGATCTTACTCAACGTCAAAATCAAAATACTGACGAGGATATGGCTCTTTTACTAATGAATAATGCCACCACTCTTTAGAGAAGTTTTTAAACCCGTTTGATTCCATAAGTTTTTTCAGGAGTTGACGGTTCTTTGATTGGGCAGGAGTGATATTCTTATTATCTGTGTGAGAAAGGTCATCAAAATAATCAAATCGAGTGCCCATATCTAACTCTTTACCTGTTTTCTGATCGGCCAGAGTTAAATCAAGAGCACTTCCACGAGAATGACTGGACTGAGAAGCGATATAGCCCAGCTCAAAAAGCTCTGGTTTGGTGTGCTTGGGATAATAAAGCTCTTTAATAACTAAATTAGTCTCTGGAGCTTTGGCCCACTCACCGAAATAGGCCACGGCCTTAGCAGGTCTATATCCATCAAAAATTTTTATCGTCAAACCAAGCTTTAACGCTTCCTCTTGAACTTTACATAAAGCTTCGACAGCTTCTTTTGAGGTAATCGCAGTCACACGTTTATAACCTTTCACAACTGTTCCTGTGAAATTTTCAGTGGTCGCATAATCTGCATTGATAAGAATTGAAGGACAATACTGTCCAATATCTACAAAACCTTTTTCCATTGCGAATCCTGCCGTTGCATAAAATAAAAAGAAGAGATTAAAAATACCCATAAAATCCTAGCTCACTCCATTGATTTGTTTGCGACTTAATATCGTACCAATCAGTCTTCATGAACACACTCCAAGAAGAATTAAGATGCCATCTGAGCTCTCCACCACGCTGAAACGAAGTGGAAGAGAAATCATTATCAGTAAAATAATGGCGCCATTTATACGAAGACAGTAAACCAAGGCTAAGTTTATCAGAAAGGATAAAACGTGTCGAAAGCTCAGGCCCGAGTCCTATTCTCCAGCCGTGCTCAAAATGATCTTGTTGATGAAGCTCGATCTTAGTCAGAAGAGTCACAATAGATGATTTGTCTGGACCAAAACCAATTGTTCCTCCTCCACCTAATTCAATGGCAGAAGAAAGCTGATCTTTTATCACTTCATCACGAAGTGTTCCCATTCCAATACGTGCATTCCAAGAAAAGTTTTGCTGCCAAGGAGTCACTGGCTGATAACTTTTCACTCTAAAAATATCGAGATGGTTAATCAGAAGTTTTCTTGGAGAACGATATTCTTGCTGCTGGAGGCGAAGACCAATATCAGCAAAAGTAATTTCTGAGAACGGCGGCTGACCTGCTAAGGGATCAAGCTGATCGTGAAGAGCAAATCTCATTGAGAGCTGCTGATAACTTCCTTCATCAGCACTATATCCAGAACTGAGTCCAACTCTTTGTGAGCGATGGGCCTGATCTGGATACATATTCGGCGCCACTTTATATTCTTTAGTCACTGAAATCTCAGGATTCTCTGCACGGATCATTAAGAGTTCATGTTTATCATTTTTTTTCTGTCCCTTCTCGAGGAGAAGGTCTTTAGCATAAAGAAAATCCATGGCCTCAATAGAGCTATCTAAAATTTTGGCCTGATCTTTTGTCGTTGGTAGGGCCTTGAGCTCAGCTTCGTATTTCTTGGGATCAGTGGCCAAGTTCTGAACAAGAAGCCTCTCCTGTGGGCTCATCTCTTTAGTTCCACGCTCAAGACGTGTTAAAGCTGACGGGCGGAATGACTTACCTGAAACAAGTCCAGGCTCTTCGACCGCTGCTCGAACTGTGTCGGCCGGGATCACATAAAAGGGAATACGATCAACTAAGTTAAAACGTGGATCAACCACATCAATAATCGCCAGAATTTGGTAGGAACAATTTTCAGTGAAGTACCAATAATCAAACCTCGTTTGACCAACCTCCCAAATATGAGCAACCATAAAATCAATTTGATATTGAGACAAATTAAGATCATATTCCCATAAATCGCGCATTTCAAAATCGTTGTATTCTCTGACTTTGTAGTAATAAGGAATTGAAGTAAAATCTCCAGGATATAAACCAAATAGACTTTTAAAAGCATATATAAAAGCAAATTGAGAGTCTATTCGTGCCCCATAATTGACACCATAATCTAGAAGTTCAAATTTATCATTGTTCCTAGCCCCATGAGCATGACGGTTAAGTCTGAGAAAAGTATGTCCAAAAGCCGAAGCTGGAGTATTTATATAATAAGAAGAAAAAATAAGGCTGGCCGAGCGAGCTTCAAGCTTACTGCTAAACTCATTGAAATCCTTGCACCGTTTAAAATCAAAAGCAGCTAGTCCAATCATTTTTTTAAGCCAAATATAACGGGCAGGGAAACGACAAATAGCTTCTTGATTATTTTCTTTAAAAGCTCTGATTGTTTTTTCTAATTCATGACGAGGATTCGTTTTCCCGTCTTCAGCAAGAAAGAATCGCTCATCATCGGCTTCACTCTCCACACCAAAAAGTGTTGGATTATAATGCATGAGACGTTGCCAGGTAATGTCTTTGGATAATTGATCGATATCTTGGGCAAAAGCCGAGGAAGCAAAGAAAAGTATTAAAACAATTTTTTTCATGAATGGGACCCGCTTTTTGTTGCAGGTCCCATTATAGGAATTAGATATTAGTGTTGCAAGAAGTAGAAGCAACAGAGTTTAGGCTGTTTGTGATTTCTACCGAAGAAGCGTCAGCGTTAGAAAAAATGCTTCTGTAGTTTGATT
Source organism: Bacteriovoracaceae bacterium (assembly GCA_049241565.1). GTDB lineage: Bacteria > Bdellovibrionota > Bacteriovoracia > Bacteriovoracales > Bacteriovoracaceae > DZBG01. The sequence continues at coordinate 67,342 of JBMLQL010000064.1, forward strand.
TAAGAGCTTTTCCGAAATCAGCTGTATTTGTACAACCATAAACTTTTGAAAGGTTCATGATAGTTTCACCATTTCCTTTAGCGATATCGTTAGCTAGAGCAAGCTTGTTAGCTTCAACATAAGCTTGAACTTGAGCAATTTTTAATGGAGCAGGTGAATCACAATTAGAAGTTCCAAGCGTGATACCGATTGATTGCATACCAGTTGTATTAGTCGTTCCAGCTAAAACTTGCTTCCACCAAGTTTGGTCACCTTCGAAAATCATTGAACCAAGACCGCATCCAGCTGAACCATACTTAGAAGCAAAAGCAGAAGAAGTCAGAAGAGCAAGAGTAACAACGATCAGAATTTTTTTCATAATTAAATCCTTTAAATTTAGAGTTAGTAAAAAATATACATCCAATTAGTTCTAAACCAAAGAAATAAAAAAATCCCGACAATAACAATCAGGCAAAGACTTTAGATATTTATAAAGAATTCTTATATTTTACTAAAAATTGAAGCATGATAAAAAAGAATGTAAATATTAAATTATAAAAAGGGCGTTAGATGAAAAAAAATCTTTTTCTTATTTTTTCGATTTTTTTGTTTTGTAGTTGTGCCATGATTGTAAAAAGCAACAGGCAGTCAGTTTACTTCAAAGGAGGTCCTGAAAAGGGATTAACAAAAGTGCAGACACCTGATGGCACTTATGAAATCGAAGGCGGCCAGGCTTCATATCTTTTAACAAGATCTAAAGCAGATATTCCAATAAAAGTTACATGTCCTGATGGAACATCTAAACCCGGAGTTGTACAAACGAGATTTGACTGGATAGCCGGTGGACTTGGTAATTGGTGGACTTATTTTATTGGATCAATCTTTGATGCTATAAGCGACAAAGGTTATGATATAGAAGATGTGTCTTTGATGTCATACTGTAAACATACTTAGTTTTAACTAATTTCGAACACAGCCCAAATCTGGGCTGTGTTCATCAATATGAAGAGAAATTTCGTAAATGAAATAACGACCGGGCTTAATTCAATCCAAAGGCTTTAAGAGTTAAATAAGTTAATCTTAATCTTTTTTCTGGAGACTCATCCATCGCAAGAAGAAGTTGCTCTAGCTCATCAGCCAGGCCGAGATCACAGACAAATTTATCTGCTTCAACCTCTGCCATCATAGGATCCACCGCAGGCTCTTCAAGCTCATACACGAGAAAAGCCACTTCATGGGCAAGGTAGGCCTCAGCATAGTTTTTATTTGTCCGAAGAAGTTTTTCAAATTGAGGAAAAACAACCACTGTATTTTTGAGACTGTAGTTTTTAAGTTCTTTATTTTTAAACTCAGAGCTTGGAACAAAAACAAGAGCGTGCTGGAAAAAGAGTTTTTCTATAAGGCCAATCGGAAGCCTCTTCAACATCATTTCGAAATGAAACTGAACCTGAGAGTCAACAGTAATCCATGCATGCTCTGGTTGAGATAAAAAATATTCTTTGAATTGATTTCTTAATTCTTTTTTCTTGTGATGATCAGATTTAACAGTGAAGAATTTTCCGAGCAAATTTAGCATAATAAACTCCCTATATATGCTTTTCGGGAGTTTATTATGCTTCTAAAGCTATTTATTGAAATGATGGTTGAGCGTCAGGATCAGTTGTCGCTGTCAAAGGAAGAATATACTTTTCTCCAATTAGCTGAATAAGATCATCTGGAATCTTTGTGGCCTTGTATTTCTTGCCGTTTGTCGTTCTAATCCAGAAACCATTGATGAGTTTATCAGGGCGATTAATGCGAATAGGTTTAAGTGAAACGATATGATCAAGATTAAATAACATCTCGACCTCTTCCATATCGCGCCCCAGAGTATCTTTTGGGGTTAAGACAACAAACTTTCTAAAATTCATGGAAGACTCCTTTATAATTAAGGTATTTTAAAGGTGTTAGGATTTATTACCAGACTAAAGGTATTTAGTTGAAAAATTTACAGGATAAAGACACACAAAGAATTCATTTCCAGGCCCCGGCCTTTATGGACCTCACCTCACGTATTCCGTCGAAACCTCAAGAGGTTATCCTACTCCTCCACGGCCTTGGGGAGCGAGGGAAGCGGATTTACCGAAAATTTGTGAGTTCTCTCCCTGAGAATGCGGCCATACTTGCTCCAAATGGAATCTACCCACTCCCGTCGGTTCGAAACGGCGAGACTCGCTATACTTACGCTTGGTATTTTTATGACCGAGCCTCTCAGAGCTATCTCATTAATCAAGATCTTCCCGTGGCTTGGCTGGGTGAGATGATTCGCTCTCTCGATTTAGATCATCTGCCTTTAACTATTATTGGCTTCTCTCAAGGAGGCTATCTTGCTCCGTTTGTGGGCCAGTCTTTGCCTCAAACAAAACATGTTATTGGTATTGGATGTGAGTTCAGAACTCCCCTCTTAAAAGATCATTTTGATTTTAAAATGACAGCGATTCATGGCACTGAAGATAAAATTATTTTGCCTGAGTGGGCCGAAAAAGAAGTGAAAGAATTAAAGGCCAGAGGTGTGGCAAGTGAGTTTCATCTTGTTCCTGGTGTGGGACATGAAATCAATAGCGAAATTGTTAAACAAATCCTCAATGTCATAAGGAAATAACTCATGGAAGATTTAAAATACAACGGAAAAATTATTCAAGTCACAGAAGAAACTTTAAACGGTTTAATCTGGGAAAGATGCTATCTCCCAGATGGAGTTATTGTTTTTCCATTCACCAAGGAAGGAAAAATTCTCTTCGTCAAAGAAAGTCGTCCCCATGAAACACCTACAGTTCGTCTCAAGCCCGTCTCAGGGATTTTAGAAAAAGAAAAAGGCTCACCTGAAGAAAATGCGAACCGAGAACTTCAAGAAGAGATTGGATTCAAGGCAGAAAAACTTCAAAACTTTTTGACTCTAAAATCAAACGGGACAGTTAATAATACTCAGTATTTTTTTATGGCCACAGGTCTTTCAGTCAGCAAACTTCCCAACCCAGATGGAGAAGATACTATTCTTGAAATTGTGGAACTAGGCCTTGAAGAGCTCCATGAGTTTTATATGAATGAGACTATCCGCTGGTCTCATTCGACGCTTGGCTTCTTAAAACTATACTCTTTGCTCAAAGGCGGAAAGCTAAGTTATTGATTTTTTTATTGCCGCATGCAAACATTACCCACCCTACTAAAACTATTGTTTGATCAGCCGAACAGAGGTATAATGATAGAGTCATAGGGGAAAAACAATGTACGTTTGTATTTGTAAAGGCATCACAGAAAAGCAACTTCAAGAAGTGATTACGTCACGTCCCTCTCATAATTCTAAGGACATCCTCAAGGCCCTAGGTATTGGTTCTGACTGTGGAACTTGCGTTGAGGACGCTATTAATTCGATTCTTCAAAAAGCATCTTCACCGATGGAAGCGAAAGATACCTCAAACAATTCTTAGCACACTAAAACCTTCTTTCCTTCTCTCGCATACACTTCTAAAATAGTCTCAAGAGAGAGGTATTCTATGAAAGGTTCAGCAAAAATTATCGAAGCACTTAATTCTGTTCTCACTAAAGAGCTTACAGCTATCAATCAATATTTCCTTCATGCTCGTATGCTTCAGAACTGGGGCCTTGAGAAAATCGGTAAGCTTGAATATGAAGCCTCTATCGATGAGATGAAACATGCGGATATGGTTGTTAAAAGAATTCTTTTTCTTGATGGACTTCCAAACCTTCAAAAGATTGGCAAACTTCGCGTAGGTCAGAATGTGAAGGAAGTGATCGAAGCTGATTTAGAAGTTGAGTATGAAGCAGTTCCTCACTTAAAAAATTGTATTAAGATTGCAGAAGCTGATCATGATTACGTCACTCGTGATCTTTTCCTTTCAATTCTAGCTTCAGAAGAAAAACATGTTGATTGGCTTGAAACTCAACAATCACTTATCAAAGCTGTGGGTGTTCAGAATTATATTCAATCTCAAATTGATCCAGATAAAGGTGCTGAATAAGCACCTTTATCTATGGCATAACATAGTCGCGAGGCATGTCTTCGGCTTTTGTGCTCATTTTATCCCAGTATTGTGTATACTGCTCAGAAAAACTTTTTGCGACTGAAGGTATTTTTATCACATAAAAATTCTCAAAGTTCTTTGAAAATGCAGAAGTTGTAAGATTACCTGCTCCAGTAAAAACCGTTTTATTATCAAAGATAAAAAACTTACTATGCTGTAGTTGATAGACGTTTTGATTTGTTTCAAGGTATCGAACATCCATTCCAGCAGTCACAAGTTTTGCAATATCGAAAGCCTCAAAACGAGTGTTACGTCCAATATCTTTTCTCAACTTTGCAGACCAATAGATATCATCATCAAACATGAAACGAACTGTCTTTCCCTCTTTAAGAAGTTTCTCTGTGAAAACGAGAAAAATCCCACTAAAACGATGACTCATCCCTTGAATAAGTTTTGACTCAGCAGCAAGAGTTTCGACTTGATTAAATGTATCTTTATCAACAGGAGAAAAATAGGCCCGGATATCCTCTTCGGGTTTAACTTGAATTTGTCCACGACAGTTCTTAACGTATTCTTTGAATGTTTTGGCTGCCGCTCCAGCCTCAATCATTCCATTAGCAATACAAACGTGGTCCTGGATGAAAAAAGACTTTCCAGTAGTTGTTACAAAGTTCCAGTTTTCATGATTGATTGAAGTTCCACCAGTCATATTTCCCGATGAAAAAAGAAGCTTGACTTCATCTTTAGAGCTCGGATTAACCATCAAGATTTTATTATGAGCATAACCTAATCCCCCCTGATTCCCACGATAATAAACCGCCACTTTACTTCCACATTTTTTTAGTCCCTCAGCGTCCTTGTTTTCTTTCGGATCTTTAGGGTTTTGATCAAGAACAATCGTGATCTTAACGTCGCTCTTAGCAGCTTCACAAAGGGCAGCAGCAATGTTTTTTGAACTGAATGATAAGTAAGCTAAGAAAAGCTCTTTCGTATTTTTGTCTTTAATCCACTCAACAATCCTATACTGAGGAGCATTGTGTCGACTCACGGATTTATTCTCATCAGCAGGCTTACAGTAAACATTCTGGGGTTTTTGAGACAACGTCTTACCTGACTCGGTAATCACAGCACGATCGTAATTATAAGTAGCGCAAACTGGATTTGTGAAAAGCACCTCATACTTAAAGGGTCTCATCTCGCTAAGTTTAGCGGCGAAAGTTGGGACGCTGCAGACCAGGGCCACTAAAGAAAGAATCAACAATCTCATCTTTAACCTCATTTAAATTGAATAAACCAACAGAATGCGCTGCTACATACCGCGCTATTTCCAGCTGGTAAAGGAGAAATTTCATCTTTGACTGTTGAAAAGAGGTTTGATACACCAAACGACATACTTTTAACTAAGGATTTAAGAATGAAATCACTTCTCGCTTTTGTTGTTCTTCTTTCAGCAACTTCTGCTTTTGCTCGTCAATACATTCAATGCTCTAGCCTTGATTACAGCACAACAGATGTGGCCGTAGTCAATCTTCAAACAACAAAAGGTGGAACACTTTTTATCTCATCTGGAATGCAGAACGATGAGTCAGAAAGAACACTCGTGAAAATTCAAAAAGAAAAAACATCTCAAGGCAAAGTTTATTTCAAAATCGTTCATGACGGTGTGAAAGGTCATGTTGTTTTAAATAAAGCTGATATCGGAAAAAGTTCAGACTTGGTTGTTGTTGATCTTGATTTCAATGGTTATCTTGTCAATTTCACATGCTTCTCACGCATTTATAATGACTAATCCAAGACTCAGATCGCTTCTTTTGGTTATTTTTTCTATATGGTGGGGATGGACAGTCCTCACCGATTTTTTTGTTGTCCCTAGTGTCTTTCGTATTGTTCCTGATTTTTTTGTCGCTGGGGAACTAGGAATGACGCTTTTTAATAAGCTTAATCTTTTGGAGCTCATTTTAGCGACTATGCTTCTCTCTCTAGGTGCGATCTCACCTCGCTCAAAGATTCTTCTCGCAATTTCATTATTGCTCGTGACAATTGTGACCACCTATTATTTCTACCTCACTCCTAAAATTCAAACACTGACTGAGTGGTGGAAAGAGGCTGAAGGGCTTGGAATCACATCAATCCATGGGATAAATGATATCCAACAAGAACATCAAACATATCATCGTCTCTACGTCTGGATTGACGCAGTCAAACTTCTTCTGTTAACAAGTGGTCTTAGTTTTTTAATTTTTAAACACGACCCAAGAAATGCTTAATCCCATTCCCTATGGCTCAGTATTTTTCGCTCCGATGGAGGGAATTACTGACGAGACTTTTAGAAAAGTTATTTTAAAGCTCTATCCGGAGTGGGACTATCTTGCGTGTGATTTTCTGCGTGTTCCTGCAGCTGGAATGTATCCTCAGAAACATTTGATACGTCATTTCGGAAATGATCTTTTCCAAATTCCATGGGTGAAAGAAAAAACCATGTATCAGATCCTAACATCTAAAAAATCTTTTACTGATATGATCGCGGGACAATTACAAGAGATTGGTATTCCATGGCTTGATGTTAATCTAGGATGTCCCTCAAATACTGTTTGTAAGCATGGAGGAGGATCGTTTCTTCTCACAGATCTTCACGCTTTAAGGCCAATCATTAAAGGTATTCGAGATAATTTTAAAGGCCGTTTTACGGCCAAAATTCGTATCGGATTTCAAGATACTTCTAGCTTTGAAGATTCAATCAAGCTTCTTAATGATGAGGGTGTGGAGATGATTACGGTTCACGGAAGAACTCGTGAAGATATGTATAAAACACCCGCACGTTGGGAATTTATTACTCGCGCCGTTGAACTTTCTCGAGTTCCTATTATTGGGAATGGTGACACATGGAAGCCTTCAGACATTGATCGCATGCTCAAGGAGACCGGTTGTCATGGGGTGATGGTGGCACGCGGGGCCTTAAAATTTCCATGGATGGCCCAAGATTATCGTCGTGGGAATTTTGAATTAGACCCTGATCTTCATCTTCAAAAGGTGAAGCACTTCCTTGTTGAATATCAATCCCATCTTGAAGCAGTGAATGTTAGTCCTCGCGGAATTTTAAAACAGTCAAAGTCGATTTCACGCTTTATGTTTGATGATCTTTTGGATGGAGAAAAAATGCGGCGGCGCCTACTTCTTAGTCAAACTGTACCTGATTTCTTTAACCATGTTCAGGCTTTATAGTGACTATGTTAAAGGGTGTTTTTTAAATTAAAAACGCTCGCCAATCACGAATGAAAAGCGGTTAAATGGTCTGATAAAATTCCAATCGAGGACACACAATGTCTCTTCACAAATCTATTTTGTATTCATTACTTTTTTTAGCTTCGATATCTACGGTAATGGCCCAAGGCGGAGGAGACAAGGTAGGAAACGGGAATTTAGATGTACAGGCGATGTTGGCTATTCAAGAAGCCAATGAAGATGATATACAGCGATGCGATTTTAACTATGTGCCAGCTGAGAAAATTTGCGATTATATTTCACGACAATTTGCTTTGAGCTTTAAATACAAAGAAAGAAGAATTCGGAGTTTATGTTGTGACTAATATTGAAGACCAAGACAAAGTCAGAAACTATATTACTGAAGCTTTTGAGATGAGACGAAAAGATCGCCCTCAATATTCCTTAAGGGCATTTGCTTCTAAGATTGAAGTCAGTCCAGGAAATCTTTCTCAATTTTTTAATCGAAAAAAAGTTTTTAACAAAAAAACCTTAGAGAAAATTCTTACGATCCTTGAACCAAACCCTGAAACGAGAAAAGAATTTCTTTATGATTACAATGATCAGCTCATCACAAAGATTAAGCAAAAATCTAGTATTACTAACTACCCATCACTAAAAATTTCACCTACTTCCTTTGATAAGATTAAAGATCCTATCTATTTCAATTTTTTGAATCTTATCGAGACGGAAGGATTTAATACCGGAGATGCCCAAGCTATCATTCACAAACTTCAGATTGATCGCAATTTTTATGACTTGATGATTAGTACTCTTACTAATGAGAATATGATTTCTATTTCAAATGATGGAAAGATTTCAAGAAATGCTCTTCACTTAAAGACTGATGATGATATCTCACTGGCGGCGTTAAGAGAACACCACAAAAAAATCATTGAAAAATCAATGACTGCCCTTAACGAGGTTCCAGTTGAATTCCGTGACATTACATCAATGACTTTGCCGGTAAATATGGAACAACTTCCAAAGGCCAAAGAAATTATCCGAAAATTTCAAGATGATATGCTTCATCTCTTGAACCAAAATCCAAGGACTGAAGTTTACCATCTTTCAGTGGCACTTTTTCCGGCCAATAAGATTGATAACTAAAAATGCTTCATTGAATAATCAACACGCTCTCTTGCCAGAAGATTTTCTGGTGCTTCCAGACGAATTTTCTCCAAGCGTGGAACAAGACCCGAAAGATTGGCAATTTGAATTCCGAGTCCTGGTCTTGCATTAAGCTCAAGAAGAATAGGTCCCTGATCTGGTGTTAAGACGATATCTGCCCCTAGATAACCCAGCTCCACCATATCATAACAACGTGCCGCTAATTCTAAAATTTCTCTCCAGAAAGGCATTTGAAGATCACTCAGAGTGTGTTGAGTATCAGGGTGAATATCAATCACCTGATTTCTAATCACAGCATTGTTGGTGTGTCCTGTGCTTAGATTCAATCCCGCTCCAATGGCCCCTTGATGAAGGTTGGCCCTTCCATCAGATGACTTAGTTGGAAGGCGAACCATACTCATGACGGGAAATCCCATGTACACAATCACTCGAATATCTGGAATACCGCCATAGCTGTACTTATCAAAAACGGGGTGTTTATCAATTTTTTGCTGAATAATGGCCGTGTCACTTTGCCCTGCAAGTGAATACAGTCCAGAGAGAATTCCTGAGATATGGTGCTTGAGTTCATCAAGTTCCATCAATTTATCGTTTGATCGGCGAAAGCGAAGAAGAATCTTCCCATTTCTCTCCTCACGCAAAACTTCTTTAATAACAATGATTCCATTCCCTTGTGAACCATTAGCTGGTTTAATCACAAAGGAATCATAGGCCATCAGTTTCGTATCAATATTTTTCAGGGAGCCATAGTTTTCAATGACCAGATAATTTTCTGGCATCGCAATTCCCCAAGCTCGAGCACGCTCGGCCGTGAAAACTTTATTATCAACTAAAGGATAATTGGCACGATTATTATGGCGAAGGATATAGCGTCCCACGCGATTATTAATTCCTAAAACACCAAGCTCTTTTAGTTGTGAAAAGATCATAGTTTTTTCTCATCTTTCAACTTACGTTGCTTCACTAAATCTCTAAAACGAATAAATTCAGAGAGTCGGTAACCTTTGTACTTACCAAGAAGAATCAAAAGGCCAATGATAGTCAAAAGAAGTTCAGGGTTTGTGAACATAAACATCTCAAGAGTATGAATGAAAAGCATAGCATACGTGAGGAGTGAGATGAATAAGGTTCCAAGTAAGGTTTTAAGCGTCGAATAGACTCCTTCTTCAGCAATCATAATCGAGAGTCGTTCAATATTAGTAGTCACAATAACAATCGGAAAAAAGGAAAGATGCTTTTGGGATATGAAACTTATATCTGCACTCCAAAATGAGTAACCAATCATAAGAATAATAACCAGTGTGAGGATGATAGACATCCGTGGAACAGCTAAGAGATAGAATTTATCAAGGATATACCTCTCACCTATCCCTATGATGACGACTGCAAAAAAGAAGATGATCCCAAAACCAAGGGAAGTTTCTTTAAAAAAGAGTGCAAGAAGGATGGGAGAGAAAATACCAAAAGTTGGAATCCCAATAACATTTCTTGCCAGTGATAATACAAGAGTCCCGATAGGAATAAGAAGAATAGTTGTAAACATCGTCTGAAGAGGAAGAGGGAGTTTATAAAGAGAGAAATTCGAGAAGAAAGACTCTGACTTTGCTACTTCCTTACTATACTCTTTGCGATTGAATTTATTCACTCTGACTCGTTCTGCATGGACCTTATAGGTCACATTTTTACGAGAAATCATGTTCTGAATATCTTCATAATTATGATGAAGAACGATAAAACTCTCTGGTCTTTCAGCGAAATGTCCGCGATTAGTGTCTACGGGTATCCACTTGTTGTTGAGAAAAACTTCATTAGCGAAAGTAAATCGGATCTTCGCCTTGGCCTCATCTTTGAGCTCAGGCAGTCTTACCATCACAACAATTCTTGCAGGAACTTTTTGGCGGCGAGCTAAGATATTAAAAAGCTTGGCCTTAATAAGCGGTGACCCCTTACCTGTGATAAGAGTCTCATG
>JBMLQL010000065.1:0-65017 GCA_049241565.1 Bacteriovoracaceae bacterium
CTACTTTAAAGACTATATTGAAAAAACAGCTTAATTTTCATCCCAAAGGCCCGAATTTCGGGCCTTTTTTACTCCTTCAATTCCGACCAAACTAGTTTAATTAAGATCTCTTTATTAATCCCGATACGTTTAGAACGTCAAAGGGATGTAAAAATGAACCAATTCATTTTGTTCTTTATTTTAGTCTTAAGCTTCATCGGCTGCTCAAAGAGCAGTAAAGCTCCTGTGAAAATTTCTTTCTCTGTTTCCACTCAGGCCTTGAGTGGAGTGAATGGAGGACTTGTTGTTTACGGGAAAAATACCACAACTAATGATCGCTTCATGCGCATTCTTTCAGCGACCACAGAAAGTATTAATGAAGATCTAACGTTGGGAACTTGGGAGATCAGTGCCATGGGATGGGCCGGAGGAACAAAAGGACCTTTTACTGGAAAAGTTGTTTGTGCGGCCAATGCTCCCACAAGTGTAACAAGTGGACCTGTGGTGTTTGAGCTTACATTAGATAATAGTACCTGTTTTACCTCTGCGATCTCTGAAGAAGCAGGAGATATTATTGGGGGAGATCCTGATCGTCGTTTTGCTCCACTAACAGTCGATTTCTGTGATGGTGATATCAGCACCATTCCAAGTGGGAGTGGATGTAATTACGGTATCTCTATGCCAATGAGTGAAAATAAAAAATCATTTATTGGAAGCTATCGTTTTGAGCTGATTGGAGTTCAAAATTATAAAGGGGTAGAAGCTTCTTTATTAAATGAAACTCTTTCGACTTCTTGTTTTATTCCCATGCAGTCAATGTCATTAGATGCCACTGTGAGTACCAATGATATCAATTTTCCTAAGATGGCCTTGGGACGTTCACTACCACTGCGTATTGTCACTTATATGGACGAGAACTGTGCAGGTACTAAAGGATCAGTAGCCGTCAGTATTAATGAATTAGATAAGTCTCGATTGGACTTACTTAATAGTATTGAGAAAAAAATTCTTGTTCGTATTGATAACGCTAAAATTTGTACCATCTCTAATCTTCTTGGAGTGAAAACAAGTTTTGCTTCAGGAAGTGGAAGCCAATCAAATCCTCACCTGATTTGTAATACTGATCAGTTCTATCTTCTTCAGCGTGAGTATAGTTCTCATAAAACGAAATCATTTGTTCTAGGGACGGATATTGATTTGATCAGTGGAATCAGTGCAGGTTCTATCAACGCAAATCCATTTCACAATTGTCTTGAGTCAGGCGATACCTTTATTCCGATAGGTTATTCTGTTGATTCAGGGACATGTGGTTATTCACCATCAGAGACAGGGTATGAATTCTCAGGTCAGCTTGACGGGGCCGGAAAAACGATTAAAAATTTCCGTTTCAAATCTTATTCAAGTTCAAAAGTCGCTCTTATCTCGTCGATAAATAATGCCAGAGTGGCAAATTTAAATTTAGAAAAAATCGAAATTGAAGGTGGCGCGGAAACTGGCGCCTTAGCGGGAACTGTTTCCGGAGCATCGGCACTCATTAAAAATATCAAAGTGAAGGGTCTAGATCTAAGAGTAAGTGCTCAATCAGGCGGATTGATTGGGGACCTCGCTCAAGGTGTTGTTGAAGACATTCACGTTAGTGAGGCTAGGATCAGGGCCAATGGTAACGAAGTGGGAGGGATTGTCGGCGCCTCTTCAGCAGGCCTTAATCGTGTGAGCTTTGATGGAGTCATTGAAATTGAACATTTTGGTGGAACTCTTCCAAATTATTTTGGAGGAATTGTCGGGGCCCTTTATGGTGCAGGAAATATTTCTAAAGCTGTCACAGCCGGCGTGATCTCTGGGCAATTTAGTAAAGTTGGAGGGATTGCTGGATCTTTAGGCGGAGGAACACTTTCATTTGCACGCTCTGAAATGCTTATTCATGATAGAAATTCAAGTCCCTCAGAAGCTCGCTATTTTGGTGGGCTTGTTGGTTATAGTTCGGGATCAATTGTCTCTCGCAGTTTTAATATGGGGACAATTCAAAGTCCTTGTAGTGGTGTAGGATGCGCTATTGGTACTGTTTCGGGATCAAGTTTAACAGTCAGCAACTCTCTCGCTCCAGTTTTACCTGCTCTTGGAGGAATCAGCACGACACCTGTTACTGATGCCAATGATTTTTATTATACGGCTGCGACTACTCTTTGTAGCGGACTCAATCCTTGTGATTGGAGTCAGCCAGCAGGTTCAAGTGATATTCCTCGTCTAGATTTTGAGAATCATCTTTGTGAAAATGCTATCAATAACGATTCGATTACGGCCCAAAAAACTATAGGAAAAGGAACGGCTCTTAATCCTATTATTATTTGCCGGCCGTCACAAATGGAGTTGATTGTAACTCAAGCAACGGCGTCTGATCATATTAAACTTGGTCATCATATCAATTTAGATCAATACTCTGCCTCTCCTGGAATTTTAAGTTCAAGCTCTTTTGTTTCTGCGTCTTTCGATGGGAATAATAAAATTATTCATTCTTTTTCTCCTACAGTAAGTAACGGAGGAATTCTTGGAGAAATCGCCGCAAGTTCTATCGTGAGAAATATTGAGTTTCGTGGAATCAAAATGCATATTCCAAGTTGTGCAACTTGTTCTATCTCTCCATTATCTAAAAAGAATTATGGAACAATTCATAATATTCGTGTTTTTGATTCTTCAATCTCAACGACATCGACAGATTCAATTATTGGTGGAGTCGTAGCCGAAAATATGTCCACGGGAAAAATTAATAATGCCAGAGTGGATATTAACCTCGAGGCACCTGGTCAGATGGGAGGAGTTGTTTATCAAAACTCTGGTGAGATCGAGCTTGTTGAATCAAGAGCGCGCATAACCATTAGTGGTACTGGCTCAAAAGTAGGAGGAGTCGTTGGATTCCTCAATAAAGGTAAAATTAAGAGAGCTGAATTCTCTGGTGAGATAAATATTATTGGCTCAGCTAGTATGGTTGGTGGAATTGTTGGTTCGGCCGAGAGAGGTACCATCACTAGTGGTGAGATTGTAGATTCTGTTGTTTCATCTTACGGCAAGATTCAGCTTCCAAACTCTGGGGGAATGTTTACAGCAGGAATTATTGGAGGAATCTCTGGATCAGGGGTGAATCTTTCACTCAAGAAGACTATTTTTAATGGAAGCCTAGTTGTGCCGAAGGCCAATAGTGGAACAAGCTTTGCTGGAATTTTTCCAGTAGGAACTAGCGGAATCGATACACTTGCAACTTATTCGATGGAAGTTCCTTTTAAGGGACTTGAGATTTCAAATATTTCTTCTGGTGGAATGGTAGGAGATGATTGCGTTCTGACAGTGGTCACCAATAATGCAGTGGAGACTTATAGCGGGACAGGAGCTATCTCCTATCCAAACAATCGACTCGTTCGTGGAACGATCACTTATGATTCTCCTTCCACATATACATTTACCACTCCAGTGAAAGACACCAACGAATGTGTAAATAATTACATGGGTTATAGCACAGGAAATATGACGGCACTTTTTAAATCAAATGGGACGAAAGATGCGGTCACTGTGGCCGGTCTTAAAACGGCCAATTATGATATTGTTGATCCTGACAATAGCTCTACTGATGCTGATCTTGTGTACTCAATATATATATCGTTTCTTCAAGGACTCGGCCCAAGCTCAACTCCACCAATTTGGGAAATGGATGAAGGAGAACCTCGTCTTTTCCGTATCGATAAATAGACATTTCATCTGTCACCAGCTACTTTGAGAGGAATAGTCTTTTTCCTCTGGAAGCTGGTGACGCTTTAATAAGCAAGTCCAGCACTGTCCCGCAACTGTGAGCCGATTTCTCGGTAAGTCAGATACATGAAAAAGATACTGACATTCCCGGGGAGGATGATAATGTCAAAGCTCTTTTTTTTGCTTCTGCTGCTACCCATTTTAAGTTGGGGACGCGATCGACTCGACACCATTCATGTAGACGGAGATAAAAATCCACAATCCTACAGTTTCGGTGATACTCAATTGATTGACCAAAATCAGATCACCCAAAGTGGTTCTCCTTTTTTAGGTGAACTCCTTAAATCTGTACCTTCAATAATGACGGTTCAAAATGGTGGGCCAGGAGGAAGACAAAGTTATTTCCTGCGTGGAACAGAGTCTCGTCAATTGGCGTTTATGCTTGATCATCTCAAAGTGAATGATCCTTCAAACAATGATCGTCATTTTGATTCGGCTTTTACTCTTACGCCTGATATTGAAGAAGTCATCGTTCTTAAATCCCCCCAGCCTGTTCTTTATGGAAGTGATGCTATTGGGGGAGCTATTATTCTTAAAACTCGCCAAGGGCCAAAAATTAACGAGGAAGCAGGCTCACTCCTTTCAGTCGGGGCCGGAAGTTTTTCTTCATTTCAGCAAACTTTCCAACACGATTGGAGAAATAAAAAGACTAAAGGCACGCTGACCGCTTCCCACTATAAGACGATGGGGCTTTCTCGTTTAAATAAGAAAAGAACGAAGTCTCGTGAGAAAGATGGCTCAGAGATTATTAATATGGGAAGTTCATCTATTCATCGTTGGTTAAAATTTGAAACAGATCTGCTCTTTAAATATATTCACGGACAGACTGAGCAGGATGGTTATGATAATCATGGACGAAATGCAGACACTGATGATCGCAGCTATAATAATCAGTATCTCGCTCAACAAAAAACGAGAATGAAGACTCCGCTGGGAGGGGTGCAGTTACGTCAAGGTTTGAACCGACATCACCGTCGTATCCTCACTCAATCTATGGGGGAGGAAACTTTCTCTGGAAATAATCTGATTCATGAGTTGACTCTCGTTAATCAATCTGGAAATTTTGAATCAACCAGTGGCGCATCTTACGAGCATGAGACCTTTGAGGATAAGTCCACTGATAGGGCCTTTGATTTCTCAGCCGCCTTTGCTCATGGGAAATATCAATGGGGATCTTGGCAGTTTCACGGCGGCCTTCGAGGAGATTATCACTCACGCTATGGTCAGTTCACTTCTGGTTCGGCTGGCCTTAACTATCAACTCAGCTCCCTTGAGCTCTTTACTCAGTACGCTCAAGGAGTGAAGGCCCCCTCACTTTATCAATTATATGCCCCTCCTTCTTTTGGGGCCCCTGTTGGAAATAAGAACCTGCGTCCAGAAACGAATAAGACCACGGAAGTCGGGGCCAAGCTGAAAACAGAGAATCATGATTTCGTCCTGACTCTTTTTCAAAACGATCTTGAGTCTCAGTTCACCTATGTCTCTGGCATCGGCTACAGGAATCAAGACCATTTTATCATTCAAGGAGTAGAGGCCAATCTCACCACTTATCTGACTCCAGGACTGCGTCTTCAGAATAGTTTGACTCATCAAAAATTCCTGGCCAAGGACATGCCCCTGAGGCGTCCTCAAAACTCCGCGGTTTCGGCCATCTTCTGGACACCCACTGAAGGGCTTGAAATCTTTTGGAAAGAGCGCCTGATTTCCTCTCGAATTGACGTCGATGAGCTGGGGGAGAGAGTGAAGCTGAACCCTTACCAGGTCTCTTCATTGGGAGGACACTGGACACAAGGAACCTATGAGATCACCCTTACCGTGGAGAATGTCTTCGACCGTGAGTACGAAGATATCTACGCCACCACGGTGATGCCGCTATCGTTTTGGAGTAGTCTCTCCTACCGTTTTTAAGCCGTGTAAAACTTGCAAACCTATTTTAAATTTTTAGATTGCGTTTATAATCCGCACATCTATTTATTTAAAAAGGTCTGCACCAAATGGTCACTTTTAAGTCTCTCGCACTTATTTTGTCCCTCTCTGCCAATCTGGCAGTTGCAAGTAATGGGGATAAGCCTAAAAAGCCTAAGACCAAAAAACAGGACACGCAAACCAAGTATATTCTTCGCCAACTTCCGGCAGGAATTGTTGGTCTTCCTCATGAAGCCATTTATCGTCTGGCCCGCTCTTTTGATGTTCATCACTGGTCAAAGCTGATGAAAAACGGCGACACCAAACAAGTGCTTAGTGCTGTTCAAGCAGGACGTACTCCTAGTGATACAAATGTTTTTCCATTCCAAAATTTCTCAGATGATTTCAAAGGCATTTTTGAGCGTGAGTTTGGTGTGTGCTCAGGATTTTCTACTCTTCAGCGCAACTTTAATATTCTGATGCATTTTGATCCACAAAATCTTCATCAGGCCCAAGTCCCTAAGAAGTCAGAAAACGAAGCTTATTATAACTATTATTTTAAACTTATTAATATGGCCGTTCAATATAAACCAGTGATCATCCCGAACTTTAAAAATCTTAATGAGTTTTTCAGTGATCCTATTCTTCAAGTTCATGCTAAAAAATCTATTGGAAAAATGTGGGCCAGAAACAATGCTTCAGGCCAGGGTGTAGAGCAGTTTATTAATGCCAATAGAGAGTTTCCAAAACGTAAATGGAAAAATCTTTATGATAATTTAAAACTTCGTCTTGAGGCAGGCTATAATCCGATCATTTACTCAAGCTTCAATCCAACTGACACTATTAAGTACAATATCCACGTGATCCAAGTGATGAAAGTCAGTGAGTATCGTGCAGACGGCTCATTTGAAATTTATATCTGGGATGATGGAGTTCTTGATGAACACTTCGGTAAATTCGAGGCCAAAAAACTAGATAAGGTCATCACGTTCAGACCAGATGGCGCTATTTGGTGGCTTGAAGATGAGAGCTATTTAAATCTTCCATTCTCTCGCCCTGACGGAGCAGAGATGATGGAGCTTCGTGAAAAAGAACTCATCGATGAAACGCTTTGGGTCTCACTTCTTCCTAATGATGACAGAGTCATGACTAGAGTCGTAGCGAATAAATTGAGATGGTGCCAGTCGAAGAAAGAGTTAGCGAAGTATTGTAAGTAAGAGCTACTGAATCTTCTTGTCAGCCTCTTCATCAGTAAAACAGCATGATCCATCATGATCCTCAATCTCATGGTCCATGCTTTCTTTATAATCAGCGGCTTGTTTTGGTGTTAATCCCAGGCTCTGAGAAAGAGTGTCGGCGAGAGTGGGGTTTTCAATTTTGAGATCAAGGCCCATTTCTTCCATTTCAGCGATAAAGGCATAGGCCTTCTCAGCTTCCTCAAGAGGAACTTCCATAAGAACTTGGTCGGTTCCGATATCAATGACACGAATCATGGGTAATTTACAGCTCATAGGCATCATGTTAATTGTCGATGTGTTTAATTGTCAAAGGTGATGCATCAAATGGGTCTAGTTCTGTGGATTGATAAGAATGAGTTTAGTACCTCGGCCCTCGAAAAAATTTTTGAGAAGAAGGGACTAGAGATTTATACCATTAATTCTGCTCAAGATATTCAATACCTTATCGAGGATTTGAAACCCCAGGTGATCGTGATGGATGTGGCCACTTACCTCGAGGCGGAAGATCGAGTGAATATGTTTATGGCCGCTTCTGAGGTGATGCAGTCCACACCGTGGATTTCTACGGGGACTCGTGAACTTCATTTTCCAGGGGCCCAGATGAAAGGGCATATTCAGAAACCATTGAATGTGATGATTGTGGCGCAAGAGATCCAAAAAATTTTGGGGTTACTTAATTAATCACATTAGCGATATGATTAAGGAATAGCGCTTATCCTCGGAGTATATTTTGAAACGTGACCTGATTGTTTTAATCGTTGGTATCGCAGCAACGTTAATCGTTTTTGGCGTGGCCATCTATTTCAGAAGTGGCGCTTTTTCCAGCTAGGTCTGTAGTCATTTTCATACCGAGATAAGGTACGGGCCCTAGATTAAGGTCCTGACGAGATAAAAAGAAAGAAGATAAATTCTTATCCAAAACTCCGACTAAAACATCGATGAGTTCTTGATAATGGGCGTGAATCCATTGAGCCGCAAAATGATTAGGAACTTCCACAATCAGCATTTGATCAGCAATGACTAAGGCCTTAGCGTTTTTAAACCACTGACGATGGATCTCTTCCCCGAAAACATCATGAAGTTGATCAGAAACTACTGACCAAATATATGAAGCCTTCACCACTGGATTAGAGGGAGAAGTCATATTTGTTTTGAGTGATTGATTTCGGCGCTGCCAAGAAACTTTTAAGCTCTTCGGTTTTTGACGTCTAACAACACGAGTTTTTTTCATCTTCTACTTAGTTCAAAATTAACGAGACGGAGAGATTAAGGTTATCTTTATGATTTCTCAAGTAAAAAAGCGCTAAAGAGAATGATTTATTTATCCCAAGGATTTTCAATTGGACTATTTGGCGCAAGAATAAATGAATTCAGTCCAAGCTGATTAAAAATGAAGTCAGGAATACGGATTCGATAAAAAATCCCTTGTTCATGGTGAACAGTATTGGTGATGTTCGCATTTCCGCGAACCCGTGCGTGGGCCTCGCCAGCATCATAAGGGATAAAAAGATCGTAATGATCTTGTTTGCTTAAAAAGTAATTGATGACATGGTTGCGAAGGTTTTTCATATCGTCTTCATCGTAAGAAGAGACAAGAAATGAGTTTGGATAATTTCTCATGATGATACGGGCGCGAACTGGATCATTGAGAAGGTCTTTTTTATTAAAGACGATGATTTGATGCTTCTCTTCGATTTTAAGCTCTTTAAGAACGTCTTGAGTCACTGTGAGATGCTTTTGATAACTTGGGTCTGAGATATCACAGACAATAAGAAGCAGGTCAGCTTCCATGGCCGATTCAAGTGTAGTCTTAAAACCTTGAATGAGGGTATTGGGAAGATTTGAAATAAAGCCCACGGTATCAATCATGATCATCGGTGGCTTTGAATCAGGATTCAAGGTTCTAAAAGTTGAGTCGAGTGTCGCAAAGAGTTTATTCTCTTCAAGCACATTCACACGACACAGCCTGTTCATGAGAGAACTTTTTCCGGCATTGGTATATCCTACCAGAGCGGCAGTCACGGCCTGATTCTGGCGTTTCTTTCGTTGTTGCTCACGTGTTCTTTGAACTTCTTCAAGTTGTCTTTTATGAAACTCAATTCGCTCGCGAACCATACGACGGTCAAGCTCTAGCTGCTGCTCTCCCTCTCCACCAATAGCTGCCCCAGAACTTCTCTGTTTTGAAAAATGACCCCACATTGAGGTCAGTCGTGGAAGAAGGTACTGAAGGCGAGAGATTTCAATTTGAATCTTGGCCTCTTTAGTCCTTGCATGATGAGCAAAGATTTCAAGAATAACGGTATTGCGGTCTACAATCTCAAGCTTTGTGATTTGTTTAATATTACGAGACTGAGAGGCAGTGAGCTCAAAATCAAAAACGAGAAGTGTGGAACCTTCTTCGCGGGCCATCTCAGCAATCTCTTCAAGTTTCCCTTCCCCAAGCATGGTGGCCGGATCAATTTGTTTTCTATTCTGAACGTATTCTTCACCAGCATTCAGACCAAGAGTACGAAGGAGTTCTCTCAGCTCTCGGAGTGAGGCGTTGGTTTCAATGAGTGTTTTATGACTGTCAAACTTATCGCAGACGATAGAGACAAGTGAGGCCTTCTGGCCGATGGGAAGTTTAAATTCGTCTTGGTTCATTGAAGTTCCACTTGCATATTATCGAGAAGCCTTGTGCTGCCTTGGCGGTAAACGGCCAGTAGAACCAGAGAGCGATGGCCCTCAAGGTTTTCACTGAGCGTTTCAGTTTCTCTGATGGTGAGGTAATCCCAGTTTTTATCTTGAAGTTTTTGAGAAATGTAATCTTGGGCCAATTTTAGATTACTCTTTTGAGAGTTAATAATCGTTTTAATTTCTGTAAGAGTATTGACTAAGATCAGGGCCGCTTTCTTTTGCTCATCGCTGAGGTATTGATTGCGGCTAGACATGGCAAGCCCTGAGGCTTCTCTTTTAATAGGAATGCCTGCCAGTTTTACTGGAAGGTGAAGGTCATGAACCATGCGTTTAATAATAGTAAATTGTTGGAAATCTTTAAGCCCAAAATAGGCCGTCTCAGGTTTGACTACAGAGAAGAGAAGATAAACAACGGTAGTGACGCCATCAAAATGAGTGGGGCGCATCTGGCCTTCGAGTATTTTATTAAGACCTTCGACGACAATCTTTGATTTAAAATGAGTTGGGTAGATCTCTTCAATAGTCTCAGGGGCGAAGACTACCACTTTTTTAGTGGGATAATCTTTGAGAAAGTTCTCAATCAACGATAAATCTTTTTTGAGATCGCGGGGGTATTTATCAAAGTCTTCATTGGGCCCGAACTGAGTCGGATTCACAAAGATAGAAAAGTACACATGATCATAATCTTGAAGGGCAGCTTTTAAGAGCGAGAGATGCCCTTCATGCAGGCTTCCCATAGTTGGGACAAAACCAGAGGTGAGTTTTGATTGCTCTTGATATTTTTTAAGCTCAAGTGTGGTTGTGATCAGAGTCAGCATTAAATCTTTCCCGTCTCAAACCAAGTCACAAGCTTATCTCCAATATCTTTTTTCGTGAGCTCAAACGGGCCAATCAGTGTCGTCATCGTGACGAAAAAATAACTTCCCTCATCTTTTTGGAAGCCTTTGAGGTAATGACCAAAGAGTCCGTTGCCTACAGGGTTACCAATCATCAGATCTACTGGCTTTCTTTTCATCTTTTCCATGAAAACATCTTTCGTGGTTTCTGTTTCTGCTGCAAAACCTACGACTTTTTGATCTGATTTTTTGACACCGAGAATTTCTTTTAAAACATCCGGAGCTTGATGAAAGTGAATTGATTCACCCATCTCTTCTTTTTTGATTTTCTTAGAAGAAGTATCAAATTCAATATCGGCAATGGCCGCACTTGAAATATAGAGAGCTGCTTGAGGGAAGTGTTCGAGAGCTTCTTTTCTCATTAGTGCTGTCGTTGGTGTTTTTAAAATAGTTAAATGTGGATTAGGGCGAAGGTATTCAATTTCATCGGTGCAATTATGCCCGGCCAAAACCACAACTTCATAACCCGCTTTAAGAAAAGAGCGAGCGATAGACACTCCCATCTTTCCACTTGAGGGATTCGTGATATAGCGAACAGGATCAACCGCTGCAGCAGTGGCCCCTGCCGTGATCACAACTTTTTTATTCTTGAGATTTTGAGCATGAGTTTCAATCATTTGGACCATGGCTTCAACTTCAAGCAGCTTTCCATCTCCAATGTCTCCACAAGCGAGAGTTCCAGAAACGGGATTATAAAATTCGTTATAAGAAATTTGAGAAAGAGATTTGATATGCTCTTGAGTGCGTGGCTGCTGCCACATAAAAGTATTCATTGCCGGAAAGAGAAGAACTGGTTTCCCTCTCCAGGCCAGATAAGTGCTGACTAAAAGATCATCACAAAGACCAAGAGCGAGACGCCCAAGAGTATTGGCCGAAAGAGGAGCGATCACCAGTTGATCGGCCCACTTGGCCAGTTCGATATGAAGCACAGTTTGATTGGGCTCGAGATTTTTTAAATTAAAATCATCATGAGATGAATAGACCTCTTCGGCCCCAAGATACTTAAAGGTTTCAAGTTTAATAAACTGTTCCGCCCCACGAGTGGTGACCACGCGGACCTGATGATTTTTTTTAATAAGCGCGCGACACAGATCATAGGCCTTGTAGGCAGCAATGGATCCAGTCACACCGATAAGAATTTTCATAAAATTTGTATCTGTGTTGAGTACCAATAATTGAGGGAGTAGTGTATCAGATCTGGCTCACTCTGTAAGTCACAGTCTAAAAAAGATGGAAGAGCAGTTTCCCAATAAGGATAACTTCCTCCTGTAAGGGTAAAGCTTCGAATTTTCAGCTTTTGGGCCCAAAATGACGCAAGAGCAGGAAAGGCGCCGTAAGTCCCACTCATGGCCTCTTCTGTTTGATGCGGAAGTTCATTTTTAAAATGGGCCAAATCTAGCTCACGGGTTTTAAGATTTTCGCCACGTGAATACACACTTGGATAGGCCGCAATTCCGGGAGCAATATAACCGCCCACAAGACCATCTTCAGTAATAAAATCCATAGTGGTATAAGTGCCAGCATCTATAAGGCATCGTGGTTTAGTGATATTTTTATTTTTAAAAAGATAAAAGGCCTGAATGAGGCGATCCTCTCCCAATGAGTGAGCGTAGTTCACAGGCATTCCTGCAAAACGATTTCCTTTCCAATAATCACGAACTCGAGTGACAACAAACCCTTCATCCACAAAAGCATTCAGCTCTTCATCGTAGGCCTTCACCTGAGACAGTACCATTTGCGTATCGTGTGCACTCCATCCAAGAGTTTGGAGTTCATCTTTAAGTTTTGAAAGAGGAGTGGTTTTTAAAAAAGTAAAAGAGGACCCTTTATAGGTGAAGAGTCCAGCGTGAGGGTGAGAGTTTCCAAAATCAAGAGTCACTAAATTCATATTAGGCTTTCTGTTTTTTAAGATAATCAGCGATGAGAGCTTTTTTAGTGGCGTAAAGATCCGTCACAGGGGGGCAGAATTTAGGGGGCATCTTCGGGCCATTTTTTAAAAGATCATTGATAACTAAAACTTGTCCATCCACTTTTGTCCCTGAGCCAATACCAATAGTTGGTATAGAGATAGCCTTTGAAATTTCTCCGGCCAGTTCCGCTTCAACAAACTCAAGCACGATTGAAAAACATCCTGCTGCCTCTAAGGCCTTGGCCTCTCTCATGAGTCTGGCCGCTTCTGATTCTGTTTTTCCGTGAGTGAAATAACCACCCTGTTGGTGAACAGATTGTGGAGTCAATCCAATATGCCCCATAACGGCCACACCCACTTGAGTCAGACGTTCAATAAGTTTTAATTGATAAGGGAAAGCTCCTTCAAGTTTGAGTGCTTCTGCATTTGTTTCTTGAAAAAGAGTTGTTCCACATTTAAGACCTTGAGCAATTGTCGAGTAGGTGCCAAAAGGAAGATCAATCACTAAAAATTTATCAGGGCTTCCGCGGCGTACAGCTTTTCCAAAAGTGATCATATCACCCAGAGAAACTTGAACTGTCGTGTCTAAACCAAGAACAACATTGCCCACACTATCACCGACAAGAACGATATCAAGTTGCTCCATCTCATTATAAAGCTGGGCCATTTGAAAATCATAACAAGTGAGCATTTGAATTTTTTGATTCTTTGCTTTTCGAATATCACGGACATTTAATTTTTTCATTTTTGGTCTCCACCAAGAATTCTTTTTTGAGTTTGCTCAAGAGCACTCTGATGCCAGCGAGTCTTAATTTTTTGACGAAGGGCCGCCACATCTGTCTTCTCAGCATTATCTAAAAAGACCCCCGATTGAATATCATCAAAGAGGCTTTCGAGTCTAGCTTGGAAGTCAGAGGTCATGAGCCTTTCTTGTCCAATTTCTGAACCAATCAGGGCGTTAGGTGAGATCAAATCATAAAAAGCTTCTGGGCCCACCTCAATCATGGCGTTCATGATGAGTTTTAGCTCATACCAGCACTCAAAAAAGGCTAGCTCAGGTTCAATGCCACGCTTAATCATAAGATCAAACATAGATTTGGCGGTGTAGGGGATAAGTGAGCAAAGAACACCTTGTTCACTTAAAAGATCCGCTTCCATTTCCGTTTTAAAGCTTGCTTTAAACGGCCCGAGATTAATCCCAAGTCCGTAAGAAAGAGAGAGGCACCACTGATCAGTGGACAATTTTTTTTCTTCGGAAATATATTCAAGAGAATAGATGGCACCTAATTTTCCTTTGATTAGATACTGTGCTCGCAGTTCTGATCCAATGGCCTTAGGAGCGAAAAGAATGAAATCAAATTGTGGATATTTTTGAGCGAGGTCATGACGAACCATAGAATAACCATGGGCCAGGATGATTTTAGTTCCTGCTTGAAGATGATTGTTATTTTCTTCAAGAAAAGTATGGTGCGTGTGATCCGGTGTGAGAAGAGCGATGGTTTCGGTTTGCTTAAAAGCTTGAGAAGAAATCTCAACTGCTGTGAATCCTAGGGCGATTGCTTTTGAGACAGAGTCTCCTTCTTTACGGGCCGCAATAGTAATATTCCATCCTGAGTCACGCAAATTTTGCGCCCAGGCCTGGGTTTGATTGCCAAATCCAATGAGAGTGAGTTTATTCATGGTAAAAACCTGTTTGGGTAAAGATAAATCAAAGTTATCATGGTCAAAAGATACCGCCAATCATTAAGGGGCCTAAGCTATGACAGAGTCACTCAATCGTGCATTTATGTACGGAGAGTCTATATTTACCACCATGCTCATGATTAACGGGCAGGTCAGAGACTGGGATCATCATTTCGAGCGATTTAAAAAAGGGGTGGAGTATGTATACGGCCCCTTTACTGATGAGGAATGGACAGCTTCTTTAAAGAACAGACTTGAATATAAATTAGGCCAGGAGAGCGGGGATAAAGTTATACGCTTAGCGGTTTATCGCGAACAGGCCAGACGAACATTGAGATCGGCGATGATTTCAATGATGGATCTTAAAATTCAAATGAATGTGGAAGTCTATGCTCCTCGTGAACCCAAGCCTCTTTCAATGATCACTGTGCAAGGTTCAGCTCGGCCTCACTGGTGGCCATCATTTATTAAGGCCGGTAATTATTTTGAAACGATATTAAGCCAAAGAGTAAATTTAAAACCTGAAGATGATGATCTTATTTTCACTTCTGCCGAAGGCTGGATTTGGGAGTCGTCAGTGGCCAATATTTTTTGTGTTCGAAATAATAAACTCTATACCGCTCCTTGTGGGCCTAATGTTTTAGATGGAGTGATGAGGAGAAGAGTTCTCGAAGTAGGCTTTGATTTTTTTGATGATGTGGTTGAAACCTATACAACGGTTGAGCAGTTGAAAAAAGCCGATGCTATTTTTGGGACAAATTCAGTCCGTGGGCCATTTCTTATTGGACGGATTGATAATTACACTATTGAATATTCAAAAGAGTTTTTAGAAAAATTTGAAAGATTAAGGGCAAGATTTTTTCCATGACAAAAGTTTTGACAGTAAATTGTCCTCAATGCAAAAAGAAATTCAATTATTATGATTCTGAATTTCGTCCTTTTTGCTGTGAGAAATGTAAACTCATCGATTTAGGATTGTGGCTTAGCGAATCCTACGGTGTTCCCGTTCCAGAGAATAAACTTACTCCTGAAGAGCAGATGGCACTATTACAAGTAAAGAGTTTAACCGATGAAGATAGTGAAAACTAAAACTGTTCTGAAACAAATGAAAGAGATGAGTCTTGGGGCAGGAGAGATTTTAGTTTCTCATCTAAGAAACTCCTATAAAAAGCCCATTAAGATTTTAGATAAAGGTCCCCATGGACTGGCCACCGAGGCCGATATCCTCTCAGAAAAATACGTTATTAATAAAATTAAAAAGCTTTATCCTGATCATCATATTCTTTCTGAAGAAGATGCCTTTGTAAAAAAGATCAAAAATATGGGGCCAGTAGATGATAAGTATATGTGGTTGATTGATCCTCTGGATGGCACTAATAATTTTTATAATAAACTTCCTTTTTTTTGTGTCTCGCTCGCCTTGGTTAAAGGAAATACTCCCTTAGTTGGTGTGGTTTATAATCCTGTCACTGAAGAGTGGTTTTATGCCATTAAAGGTGAAGGAGCTTATTATGAACGCATGCTCGGTGGGAAAAAAATGAAAGTAAAACTTAAGGCCAGCGGTCAGAAAAAAGAATTTATCGAAAGTCTTTTGTCGGCCAATCTCACTAGTAAAAGAGTAGAGAAGGATCTTCTCAAAAAATTTCCTCAGGTCAGGGCCATGCGCCGTTTAGGAAGTGCCGCCTTAGAGTTAAGTTATGTGGCGGCTGGAATCCTTGACGGTTACTGGGAATACCGTCTTCAACCTTGGGATATCGCTGCTGCTGGACTTATTTGCCAAGAAGCCGGAGTAAAAATCTCTACTATCGAAGGGAAAGAGTTTACCCCTTTCTGCGGCTCTGTTCTCGCCGCTCGCACTTCACTCTATACGGAATTAAAAAGAATTCTGGTCAAGTAACATTCTGCATTTGCCTTTTGACAAGAATTCCGATGGGTTAGATAATATGAAATGTAGCACAAGTGTGCTCGTGTAATGTGTCTTATCTCCATGGAGGGTGGTAAGTGGAATCGTTGATAAACATCGTTGATAAATTCGGGCCCGAATTGTTAGTTATCCAGTTTGGTGTACTCGTTATTCTTTCTACACTCCTCATGTGGCTTTGGTTTGCTAATCGAAGAAAGTATCACAATCTTCAGCATGCGATTCCGGCCAATATCATTAAGAGTTATCTTGATTCCATTATTCAAAATTCAACTGCACTGAAATCAAATTTATTTCGTGGTGGTGGTCTTGATGTAGGTCAAATCCCATCGGTAATGTCTCTTGGAAATTTAGGAGCTGGTGGAGATGGACTCACTGTTAGTGGTTCAGGCAATGCGGCCCTCCTTGAAGAACTTAATCAAAAGAAAGCTTATATTGCTCAACTTGAATCTCAATTAAATGCGGCCAAAAATGGTCAAAAAGATATTGAAGCAAAATTAGCGACAACTTCATCCCAGCTTTCAACGGCCGAGACTCGCATCCGTGAACTTGAGGCCCTTCTGGCCAAATCAAAAACTGGTGGAGCGTCTGCTGGTGGTGCTGTGGATGCGACTCTTGAAGCAGAACTTCAAAATATTACTCGTGAACGTGATGATATTCGTGATCGTCTTAAAGAATATGAAATTATCGCAGATGATCTGGCCAATCTTAAACGTCTTCAACAAGAGAATGAGCAGCTTAAGCGATCTCTGGCAGAAGCAGGCGGGGCTATGCCTGTCTCAACACCTGAACCAGAAAAAACAGAAGCTAAAATTGCTGAAGTCTCGGATCTCTTTGAAGATATGGCCAGTGAAACTACTGGTGGAAGCACAGAAGATCTCGCTGCCGAACTAGATAATCTTTTAAGTGGTGGTGATGCTCCAGCTGAAGCGACTGAAGATGTGGCCCTTGCAAGCCCTGAAGAAAGTAAAACAGAAGATAATAAAAACGAAAAAACGCCAGATGATCTTTTATCTGAGTTTGAAAAAATGCTGAGTTAAAAAACATGAAAAAAACCATTGGTCTTGTTGTTCTCTCGACACTTCTTTCTCAAACTCTCTGGGCGGCTAGCTCAGCAGACAAGATCAAGCTTCTTAAAGATCCTCATAATCAACGCATGCAATCTGTGACCAAACAAGATGCGATGTCGCTTGATCGTCTTGAGAATATGTTTACGATGGATTCAAAAGCTCCAGGGTTTTATGCCATGTTGAGAAGAGCGACTTTTCATCACAAGCAAAAAGCCGTTCCTCTTCTTATTAAAGTCATGAAAGATTCTAAATACCCTGAGAAGAATCGCTGGCACGCCACTTTCTTCCTCGGTCAGATTATGGGACGAAAATCAGCCCCATTTATCGCTAAGTTTTCAGACCATCCTCATTGGATGATGAGAGTGGCTTCCCTTAAAGCACTCATGGCCTTAAAACAAGATCAATACCACGCTGTTTATTCTAAGGCACTTCGTGATCCTTCACTTATTGTGAGAGTTCAGGCGCTAGATAATATTTCTCAAATGAATATCAAACCTCTGGCCCCTCATGTTTGGGCCATGCTCTATGATAAATCTAATTATGTTGGTGAAGCTGGAAAGTTGAAGCGAACATCAATTGTGAAGTCGATTATTAGAACAGTAGGGGATCTTGAATTTGAAAAAGCAGAGAAGCCTTTGGCCAAGCTTATTCAGAAACCAAAATATAATGATCTAGTTAAAGAACTAGATTATTCACTCTCAAAAATTACAGGGAAGAATTCGCCTAAATCATCGGATTCAGCTCGTAGAAGTTTTTGGGCCAGTCACTCGGTTCAAAAACCTAAGCTTTAATTAGAAAATTTGTTGATCTTGTTGTTCTAGCTGTTCTTTCTCGCGGGCCTTATCGATCTCGCGCAGCTTATTATCAATCGCAATGAGTCGCTCCATTCGGTAGAGGAGAGTTTTTTCCATAATACCATCTGTGGGAACTTCCTTCCAACCTTGTAGAAAGTCTTGCTCTACTAACTGACGTCTAAAGATAGTGACTTTACTGACCTCTCGCCCAGCGCGGTAACCTTTGACGACGTTCACGACCATTTTGAATTTCGCTGCTTTCACTGCATCACTTGACCCAAAGGCATCAGCAAAATTTACTTCAATGGTATTATCCATCCAGCGAGTTTTAATGAATCCAGCTTCTTGATTCTGTTGTGCGATATCATATTTTCTCATAACTTGGATCACGGCCTGCCAAGTTTGATTAAAATCGGCCTTGTAAATACGGGCGGGAATATCGTTTTCTTCCGTCACCAGACGAAATTTTTCGTAGGAGCATCCAACGAAAAGAAATAAAATTAAAACCAGATGATAAACTTTCATTGGTTTTATGTTATCAATGAACCGTAAAAAAAGAAATAAAGGACTCAATATATGGCCACTTATCATGAAATGATGACCCAGGTGTTAAAGACCGAGGCCCATGCCCTGGAACTTATGGCCTCTCGCTTGACGGCAGATCAGGCCGAGAAGCTTGTGGGGCTCTATGAACTCCTGGCCCATACTGGAGGAAACCTTATTATCTCTGGAGTAGGTAAATCAGGAATTATCGCCCAGAAGATTGCAGCCACTTTCTCTTCATTGGGACTCCCATCTTTTTTTCTTCATCCTACTGAGGCCATGCATGGTGATTTAGGTCGAGTGACAAAATCAGATTCTATCGTTCTTATCAGTAAGTCAGGAACTACTGAGGAGCTTCTTCTTCTTCTTCCTTACGTCAAAATTCCACGTGAGCGTATCGTGGCCCTTGTGGGGAATACAAAATCTCCTATTGCAGAGAAATCAGGCATTGTTCTTGATTGTAGTGTGACTAAAGAGGCCTGTATCAATGATCTGGCCCCCACAACAAGTACGACCACGGCACTGGCCATGGGAGATGCCATGGCCGTTCTTTATGAATCAGTCATGGGTGTAACCAAAGATAAGTTTGCTATTAATCATCCTGCTGGTCTGCTTGGGAAGAGTTTACTTCTGACCGTGGAAAAACTTTTGATCCCGGCCAATCAATGTGCCACTGTTTCATCCAAGGCCACACTTCAAGAAACAATTCTTGCGATGACGACTCTTCCTGTTGGAATGTGTGCTGTGGTTGAAGGCAGTAGGCTCTTGGGGATTTTAGTCGAAGGTGATATTCGCCGGGCCTTTGCAAAATCGGCAGATGCCATGAAGACACCGGTGAGTGAGCTCATGACAAAAACACCAGTTTCAGTGACTTCTAGTGATCTTGCTTTTGAGGCACTAAAAGTGATGGAAACAGGAACTCGTCTGATTACGGTTGTTCCTGTGGTTGAGAATGGAAATTTTATTGGGGTTCTTCGACTCCACGACCTCTTGAAGGCGGGATTTGTTTCTTCCAAAAAATAAGACCAAGTAAAATAATCATAATCAGAAGCACGATGCTCACTCCAAATCTTTGGTAGATTGTAGGAGCAATATGTTCTGGCAATTTAAGTTCAACATCGAGAACTTTTTCTTCACCATTATTTAAGCGAGGAGATTCTGCTCCATCGGGATAAATCACAGAGCTGATTCCTGTATTGGTCGAGCGAATAATAGGTTTTCCAAATTCCAAGGCACGCCATTTGGCCAGGAACAAATGTTGAAAAGGCTCAGCAGTTTCTCCATACCAAGAATCATTAGTAAGGTTGACGATAATATCACTACCTTCATGAGCATTAAGAAGTTTTCTGGTAAATCCACTCTCAAGAATTTCGTAACAAATCGGTGTGATCACACCGTGTCCTGATTTGAGTTTCATTTGTGGTGTCCCTTCACCACGAGCAAAAAGACTGACGGTGGGAACCATGCTTATGACTGCTTTATTTAATGGCCCAAAAGGAAGAGTCTCCCCAAAAGGAATAAGGATATTTTTATGATAGATACTTGAGACTTTTTGCTCACTCATTAAAACAGCAGCATTATATTCAGATTCGATAAAATCAAAGGGAGACTTATCTGGATGGTGATCGTAACCACCGATAAGCATTTCAGCATTCATCCTCTTCATGATGTCAGTAAAAACTCGTGGCACCCAAGACTCACCACCATTAAAAGAATTCGGATAAGCGGTCTCAGGCCAGACGATGAGATCTATGGGTTGTTTGGGAGCGAGAAGAGAAAGTCTCCAGTAGCGATCAATCACTTCTTGCAGAGCGGTCTCTTGGCTTTTTTCTGATTCTAGTTTGAGAAAGTTTCCGATATTGGCCTGAACGATACGAACATGGACAGATTTCTCTCCCGTGAGTGGAGAGAGTTTAAGAGTATAGTTTAGAAGAAGAAAAATAGAGAGTGTTGACCAAACCAGAGGAGTGGGACGTCTCTTTCTAAAAAGTCTGCCCATCTCATAGCTCACAAGATAAGTGATAAAGCTGTAGAGATAGATTCCACCAATGGGAGCGAGACCTAGATAAGGGGCCACATGAAGCCAAGGAGCTCCTGCGTAGGATGGAAACTGTTGAGGTGCAAAGATTTCAAAAAGTGTTAGTCCTGCTGCAAAGACAAACATTTGCTGTTCAGGAGTGATTTCTTTTTTACCGTACTTTTTCCAGGCCCACCAAGCTGTGATGGCGAAAAAAAGATAAGGTTGAAGAATAAGACTAAAAAATAAGGCCAGAATATGGCTGATCCAAACGGGAAGGGCCCCAAATTCTTGAAGTGTGTGAGGAATCCAATAATAGCCCACAAGATTAAGTCCAAGATTATGAATGAGGACAAGACCGAAGAGTTTTCTCCAATCCGTGTATTGAACAATAAGATGAAGAAGAATGGCCGTGCTTAAAAAGCCAAAAAGAAAAACACCTTTAAACAGTGATGAGGGGTAGGCCAGAGCATAAAGCGCGCCAGAGATAAAACTGATTAAAAGATGGATGAGGTACTTATTCATTCCACCCATTATAGAGGGGGTGACTAGGTTGAACAATCAAGAGTTTTAAAAATTAGTGATTTGCTACTGCGCGAGTTGCTGCAAGAGCAGGTAATTTTTCAGAAACAGTACCAGCAAGCTCAACTGCTTTAGTCGCGTCAAGTTTACCTGCACCAAGAATCTTTCCTTCAAAGTTCTTCACTTTAAGTGATGAACTGAGAATGATATTTCTGATTTGATCAAATCCAAGTTCTGGATGTTTTGATTTAATAAGAGCTGCTACACCAGAAACAAAAGCCGTTGCTTGTGACGTTCCTGTCATATAACCAGCACCTGAACCAGGAATGGCCGAACGAATTCTATAACCAGGAGCTGCGATATCTACTGAATTCTTTCCATAATTAGATGATGGAATGATTTGAAGATTTTCGTCGTGGGCCCCAACAGTAATGATGTTTGAAAGACCGTAGCTTGCTGGGTAGTAAGCGTTTTTCTTATCGTCGATATTTGAATGCTCATTACCAGCTGCTGCGATAATAAGGATTCCTTTCTTCTCTGCTTCTTTAAGGATACGTAGCTCTTCAACAGAGGCTTCAGGACCACCACCAGAATAATTGATAACATCAACATTCATTTCTACTGCATAACGAAGAGCACGGATTGTTGATTCAAGATTCTTTTGACCAGAAGCTTTTGGATTATAATATTTAAGAGCAAGAATTTTTACTCCAGGGAAAACTGATTTTACGATTCCGGCCACATGTGTTCCGTGTCCATGAGAATCAGACGGAGTATTTGTCGCTCTTTCGTTTGAAAAATCCATTCCATAATTACCAGATGAAGCTTTTCCATTTGGAACATAAATGTTCTCAGCTAGAAAAGGGTGATCTTGTTGAATACCTGTATCAACAACGGCCACAACAACTTCTTTATTTTTACGAAAGTTTTTCCATGAATCTTTAAGATTGATTGAAGCAAGATTCTTCTCAGGATCAATACCCCAAGAAGCAAAACGAGAAACTAAAAGCTCGGCCGTGAAAGCAAGACCGGCATCGGCCTTTACTAATTGAACAGATGAAACTGGAGATTGAGTTCCGGCGGCCCACGATGATGTCGCAAGTAACACACTTAGTGAGATCGTTAATAGGCTTTTTACTGGTCTCATCATACTCACAGTCCTTTTACCATGATTGCTAACGGCCCACCACATCTGCTTGGTGAGATTGTAATACTTATAAGCAAGGGGCTTGCCAAAAGAAGGTCAGTGGATTCGAGAGGTTAGGTGTGTTTAAGGACAGGGGAGTGATCAAATTCTGGGATAGTGTCTATTCTTTAGTCAGTACCCAAAAAAAAGGGCCAGCAAAAGCTGACCCTATGAGATCTAAATACTTAGATTTAATGTCTTAAGCTTGGCGAGCAATCTGAGATTCTTCGCGCTCTCTTTCTTCAGCATGAACGATGCAAAGCTCGGCCCATGGCTGGTTTTCAAGACGCTTCAAACTGATCTCTTCATCACAGTCTTCGCACTGGCCGTAAGTTCCGTCGTGAACTTTTTCGAGGGCCATATCGATTCGGCGTAGCTTGAGAAGTTCGCGGTCACGCATCGTACAAGAGAGCTGTTGCTGAATCATCGAAGTCGCAAGATCTGATTCATCAGAAAGATCCTCTTCAGAAATATGGAGATCTTCTGAACGAGTCACAATTCCTCCGTTCAGGATTTGCTGACGGTGTTTGAGAAGTAGCGTTTTAAAATGTTCTAGTTTCTTCTTATCCATTGAGGTCCTCCTCGTCATCTGCTCCTGATAACCGGTAGCGGCCCTCAGTGCTTCTTACTCTATTGATTGTAAGTGGGCTTTTGACCACTCTCAAGTGAGATACCTTATCGGCAAGTTTTGTCCTAAATTAAGCAGTTAACGCACTTCTTTAGTCAGAATTAGGCCAGGATTTGACAGACAAAGGCATTCTTGGCTACCGTAGAATATGGGCCCTTTATTTTCGGAGAGTTATGACGCAACCAGATAAGGCTACGGCCGTTGGTCACATTCCGTCGGGATTATTTATTGTTACCGTCCAAGACCAGGATAAGAATCTTATCGATGGTTATCTTGCGAGCTGGGTTCAACAAATTTCATTCTCACCCCTTTTAGTCAGTTTAGCGATCAAACCTGGGCGACCGGCCTATGACCTGATTAAGGCCGGGAAAACCTTCTCCATTAATATAGTGGGTGACCACGATAAGACTTTTTTGAAGCACTTCTGGAAAGGCTATGATCCTGCCAATAATCCTTTCAAAGAGATTCCTTATACAACCGGTGAAAACGGTGGGGTTCTTATTTCCGGGGCCAAGTCTGTCATTGAGTGCCAGATGGTGAGCTCCTCGCAACCCGGCGATCATGAATTAGTGATCGCTGAGGTGAAGACAACTTACGTTTTGAATGCCGAGGCCAGGCCTATGGTGCACATTCGTAAAACAGGGTTAGATTATTGATGATTAACCCTTTCAAGTATCTCCGCCATTTTGGTTTCTTTATTGTATCCCTGACTATTGTTGTAGGATGCGGTAAAAAGCAAGGAGAAACAAAATCGGTTCCTAATTCACCTGAGCAATCGACCAAACCTATTATGGGTGCGGCCCTCCAGGAATATCTCGATAAACAAGTTGCTGCCTGTGGTCCTGAAGGGTGTCCAGATTATATTAATAAAATTGCTGTTGTTGATCGTGGAGAAGTGAGATTTTGTACCGGATTTTTAACAGACACCGGAACTGTCGCTACTTCATCAAGCTGTCTACCTGATTTAATGCGCTTTCAAGGTCAAGACTGCTCAAGTGAGATTTTCTTTTTCTTTCCAAGAACAACTAGCAAGCCGGCCGTTCAAGTTGGATGTCGTCGCGTTTTGCAGGCCTCTAGAATTGATAGCTCGAAGACCTATCTTTGGCGTGAGAATATTGCTTTCTTAGAGCTGGATGAAAATGTTTTTCGTCGTACTCTGAGAGTTTCTCGAGAGGGGCTCGCCGATAAAAAGAAATTTGATATTTGGAAAGTAGATCAGGTTGATAAATATATCGGTATTATTCGTCGCGAAGAATGTACGGCCATACATGGAACTTATATGAATCCTCTGGCCAGCCATAAGTTCTCACCAAATATGGTAATGGGAAATTGTGCTTTTGTTGAAGGGAATAGTGGAGCTCCGATCATAGATAGTATGGGGCGCCTTAGAGGTCTGGCCTCTGGTGACATGGATAAAGAGCTCATTACTAATCTGGAAAAGCGCGGACTCATAAACCCAGAAACCGCGCGCTCGATGATGTTTGTGAGTAACATGGCCTGTACATCAAATATTGATGATTATGAAAATTATCCTGACAGCGAATGTATGAAGAGTCTGACAGAGAATGCGGTAATTGGTCTACGCTCTCTGATGATCGATGAGAAACTTTTGTTTGCTGATTATTTGGCCGAAACAAAAAAAGCTATCACTGATAATAATAAGTTTATTAGTTTTGATGTTCGTCTGGTAGAGAATAAAAAAGGTAAGTTTAACGTTCAGTTTTATCCAAAATGTTTCATCAATTCAGAGCAGTGGCGCAATAAACCACCTCGTTCGAAAAACTTTACTGTCAGTGCCTCTTATTTTGAATTAGAGCGAACTTTGGATGCTTATACAAAGCCTAAAGTAAATCTACTAGAAGCAAAATCCACTTTGTTTAAAGTAGAATTCTCTCCTCGAGAGGTTCTTGGCGGCACTTCAGATGTGACAATCAAATCAGATATCTTCTCTTCATCTCACGATAACATCCCAAGTAACTGTGCTCTCATTCGTTAGTTATTGTTGAAGCTGTCTCCAACTTTTACCTTTTCTTTGAGCTGATTTTCTTTGATACTCATTCACAGCGTTGACGTGATCTTTATAGCTTTTTGAAAAAACATGGGTCCCATCATTTTTACTCACAAAGAAAATATAATCATTTTTCTCAGGAGAGAGAACTGCTTCAATGGCCTCAAAACTCGGATTCGAAATTGGTCCTACAGGGAGGGCCGGAATCTTATAAGTATTATAAGGAGTCAATTCGAGCAGATCAGATTTTTTGATATTTCCTTTGTATCTCTCCCAAATTCCATAAATAGTTGTGGGATCAGACTCCAGTCGCATTTTCTTTTTTAATCGATTGGTAAAAACACCAGCAATGGCCGGACGTTCAACTTTGGCTCCTGTTTCTTTCTCAACCATTGAGGCCAGAATCACCACTTGATGTTTATTTAAAAAGGGATGATTAAAATCGAGATTTGCTGTTTTCTTTTTAAAGAGTTCAACCATCGTCTTAAGAACTTGTCTGGCCGGAGTGCCGGCAGCAAAATTATAAGTCTCAGGGAAAAGATAACCTTCGGCTGTGGCACCTTCTAGGCCCAGCTCTTGAATAAAATTGGAATCTTTAGCGAGGAGAAGAAAAGAGTCGGCAGAGGTGATTCCTGCTCTCTCAAGAATCGCAGCGACCTCATACATATTTTTCCCCTCGGGAATTGTCACAATATTGAGGAGTGGGGTTCCGTGAACTAGAATTTCTAAGACCTCAGGAATCGTCACTCCAGTCGGAATCTTGTAACTTCCAGCACGCATCTTATTCATATAATCTTTGTACTTAGCATAATAATGAAACAGACGAGTGTTATGGATAATATCTTTTTCATAAAGACGAGAATTGATTTTTCCGAAAGTATCACCAGTATCCACTGTGAAGATCACTTCAGGCCCTGAATATGGTTTTTTCATCATCACAAAGACAGTGAGAGCGATCATCACTCCAGCGAGAAGAGGGGCAATAAAGAATGACCACAGCAGTGCCTTTTTCATATCTAATCCTTTGGACTCATAAAATAGACTTTTATTATAACGAAGAATTCTTTTTGGTGGTGCGAATAAAATCTTCAAGAATGACACTGGCAGCAACTGCATCAATCTGCGAGTAATCTACTTGGAAATTATATTGTGGAGAGTTTTTCATTCGAGACTCTGCTTCATAAGTGGAGAGAGTCTCATCCTGGGTCTGAACCGGAAGTTGAAGAAAAGAGCTTAATCGCTGAGTAAAAGCTTCAAGCTTTTGAGTTTGAGGCGTGGCCTTGCCATCAAGTAAGTAAGGCAGCCCCATCACCACAATATCCACACACTCATCAGAGATGAGTTTTTTAATTTCATTTAAGATGTAGTCTTCACCTTTATTAGCAATGCGCCCATAAGGAGTGGGATAGGGATCACGATTCACACAATAAGTGGCGACACCAATATACTTGTCCCCATAGTCCAGACTCATAATGACTTTTAAATGGAGTGGGTGATGGTCCCCAAGATGAAATTCGTTCATGGGATCACTATACATTTAACTGGAGCTGGCCGCAATCTTCCGTTTCGGTGGATTGAAATTTTACCCCGACTCCAATTAGCCTTAAGGGACGAGGGTCTTGAGACCATTTTTCTAAAAATAAATCCCAAAAATTGTTTGCTTCAAGAGGGAGTTGCCTCTCAATTGTCTTGGATTGAAAGTCGAAATATTTGATTTTGACGTAGAGATTTTTAATGGTTCGGTCATGATAATCTTCCAGGGCCTCTTTGACTTCTTCAACCATTTCAGTGAAAAGAGGTTTAATCTCTTCGACGGATTCAAGATCTCGCTCAAAGGTTTGCTCGAGACTTAAACTTTTCCTTTCAAAATCCGTTTCAACTTCTCGCTCGTCAATGCCGCGACAGAAATCAAAAAGCAAGTCTCCCATCTTTCCAAAAAGATGAATGAGATCATAGCGAGAATAGGCCTGAAGTTCGCCACAAGTTTTAATATTCATCTGGGCCAGACGCTCATTCATGACTTTGCCCACACCCCAGATTTTACCCACGGGAATCGTTTTAATCAGCTCATCGACTTTTTCAGGAGCACAAGTGAACTGGCCGTTAGGCTTTTTAAAATCACTGGCGAGTTTAGCGAGTAATTTATTAGAGGCAATTCCCGCTGAAGCGGTGAGACCAGTCTTCTCAAAAATACGTCGACGAATCTCAGCTGCGATAAGTGTAGCGGAATTGTTAAATTGCTCACAGTCTGTGACATCAAGATAAGCTTCATCAAGAGAGAGTGGTTCAATATGATCAGTAAATTCTTGGAAAATTTCTCTGACTTGAGCTGAGGCCAAAGAGTATTTTTCAAAATTAGGTCTGACGATAACTAATTTGGGACAAAGCTTGAGCGCGGTTTTAGTGGGCATGGCCCCTCTCACACCGTATTTACGGGCCTCGTAATTGGCCGTACATAAAACTCCACGACGATCCGACTTACCACCTACGGCCATAGGAACGTCTCGCAGTTCAGGACGATCCCTCATCTCAACCGAGGCATAAAAGGCGTCCATATCAATGTGGATAATCTTCCGCATGAACACATTGTACGGAAGATTTACGGAAAAGTCTAGTTGGTCTTATTCCAGGCATTAATGGCCTCAAAAACCCCTGATCGAATCATCGCCACTGAAATAGCCGCTAGCAGGAGGGCCGCAATTTTAGAGATGGCCGTTGTGCCATCTTTACCAAAAATACGTTTCACTTTTTCGGAATGTTTAAGCACGAGCCAGGCAATTCCAAAATTCAGGATGAGGGCGAGACCTGTGACAAAATAACCAAAAGCCGCGGCGTGGACAATAAGTGTGGTTAAGACTGCAGGACCTGCGATCAGTGGAACGGCCAGCGGAACAATTCCAGTTGAACCAGATGTATGATGGGCCTCAGCGTTTCCTGAGAGCTCAGCAAAGGCCATCAGAAGAAGAACCAAACCACCTGCAATTTTAAAATCAAAAATACCAATACCGAGATGATGGAAAACAGATTGGCCAGCGAACATAAAAAGAATAGAAACCATCGTGGCCACGATCATTGATTTGTTCACAATGGCCGTTCTCTCTTCCATGGTCATGCGATGAGTGAGGGAGAAATAAATAGGGACAGCACCAATGATATCGAGGGCCACAAACTGTGCAGTAAAGGTGGTGAGGAATTCTTTAATCATGGACCCTGCCTAAAGAAGGAGTTAACTTATTGAAATTATATTGTAAAAAAAACAGAAACTCAAAGTTAGAATTTGACTTCTCCGCGATTCGAGATAAGATAACCTAAATCTATAATTACTGGTTGAAAAATCCTTTTCTTCATCCAAACAATCCCCCTTAACAAAAAAGTTTATGGCAAAAAAAATTAGCAAAGCACCGTCTGACAGTTCAACTCAAACAGCAGTTGCAACTCCCCATCAACCTACTCAATCTACAACGAGTTCAACGCCTATTCTTGGAGATAGCATGCATCTTAATGATTTAAGAGAAAAAGACATTGAAGAACTTACGCGGATCGCGACTGAGTCTGAAATCGAGAACGCCGCTGGATTAAAAAAGCACGAACTCATCTTTGCTCTTCTTACAAAAAAATCAAAAGAGAATGAGGAAATCTTCGGTGAAGGTGTTCTTGAGATTCTTCCAGATGGTTTTGGATTTTTAAGATCTCCTTCATATAACTACTTACCTGGCGCCGATGATATTTATGTTTCTCCTTCGCAGATCCGTCGTTTCGGACTTCGTACAGGGGACACTATTGCGGGACAAATTCGCCCACCCAAAGAAGGGGAGAGATACTTCGCTCTTCTTAAAGTAAATCATATCAACTTTCAAGATCCAGAGAAGCACCGTCAAACGGTTCTCTTTGATAACTTAACTCCGCTTTATCCGAATAAAAAAATTAATCTTGAGTCAAAGCCAAATGGTTATTCAACTCGAGTGATTGATCTTTTTGTTCCTCAAGGGTTTGGTCAGCGCTGTTTGATCGTGGCCCCACCTAAAGCGGGTAAGACTTACTTAATGCAAGATATCGCCAACGCGATTTCAGATAATCATCCAGAAGCTAAACTTATCGTTCTTCTGATTGATGAGCGTCCGGAAGAGGTAACAGATATGAAACGTAACGTTCGCGCGGAAGTTGTCTCTTCAACTTTCGATGAGCCAGCTACTCGTCACGTTCAGGTCGCAGAGATGGTTATCGAAAAAGCAAAACGTCTTGTTGAAGCAAAACAAGATGTGGTTATTCTTCTCGATTCAATCACTCGTCTTGCCCGTGCTTACAACACAGTTGTTCCACCGTCAGGAAAAATCCTCTCGGGTGGTGTGGATTCTAACGCCCTTCATAAGCCAAAGAGATTCTTCGGAGCTGCTCGTAATATTGAAAATGGTGGATCTCTCACAATTATTGCTACCGCCCTTATCGATACAGGATCAAGAATGGATGAAGTTATCTTCGAAGAATTCAAAGGTACTGGTAATTCTGAAATCCAACTTGATAGAAAGCTTATGGAGAAACGAGTTTTCCCATGTCTTGATATCAATAAATCATCAACTCGTAAGGAAGACCTCCTTATGGATGATAAAGATCTTCAAAGAGTTTACGTTCTTCGTCGTGTACTCAACCCGATGAACACAATGGATTCAATGGAATTCATTTTAGAGCGTATTAAAGATACAAAAACAAACATCGCTTTCTTGGATAAACTTAACTCGTAATGAATATAAAACTGTTCAAAAAAATATCACTCCTCCTTGCTAAGCAGTACACCTCAATTGGCGGACAAGCCGTCATTGAGGGAGTCATGATGAGATCTCCGAATGCTTTTGTTGTGGCCGTGAGAAAGCCTGATGGAAAGATTCGTCTTCGTCGTGATCAGTGGTATGGGCTTTCGCAAAAATTAAATTTTCTGAAAAAGCCATTCCTCCGTGGAATTCTCATGCTGATTGAGACCATGGCCAATGGAATTGTTTCTCTAAACTACTCGGCCAATATTGCTATGGCCGAGGAAGAAAAAGAGAAGGCCTTAAAAAAAGGAAAAACTGAAGCTGAGTTTGAGGCTTCTCAAAAGAAAAAAGAAAAAGTCGATATCGGTACTTTTTTAACGATGGCTGTTTCCATGCTTTTTGGAATTGGTCTTTTTGTTTTTCTTCCTCATACATTAAGTTTTTGGATTGGTGATCTCTTAGGACAAGGCTGGACTCTGGATAGTTTTGCCTTTCACGCTGTTGATGGTGTGATAAAAGGGATAATTTTTCTTCTTTATGTGTGGCTCATTGGTTTTATGCCAGATGTTTACCGTGTATTTCAATATCATGGGGCTGAACACAAATCCATTGCCACTTTCGAAGCAGGAATGGATCTGACAGTGGAGAATGCAAGAAAGTTTACGACCCTTCATCCTCGCTGTGGAACATCTTTTGTTTTCTTTCTTATTTTTATTTCTATCGTTCTCTTCTCTGGTGTTTTTGCCATCGTCCCTATCGGGCAAGGGTTACCAACACTTCTTCGTCACGTCGTGGCCGTTCTTTTTAAAGTGGTCTTGATGTTGCCAGTGGCCGGGATTAGTTACGAGCTGATTAAAACAGCTGGTAAATGTTCTGATACTTGGTGGGCCAAGATCATGAGTTACCCTGGAATGATGCTTCAAAAACTCACGACTAAAGAACCAGACGATGCTCAACTTGAAGTCGCTCTCACATCAATTCGCGCCGTTCTCTTTCTTGAAGATAAATACAATCTTAAGGAAGCTCATCAAAAAGTGATTACTTTGGATGAGGTTGATATTGAGACTATTGCTGATATCGAAGTCACTAATTCAACACTAAAAGACTTTTTAGAATAACAAGGATTGCTTTGTGTTTAATAAACTAGACGCTGTGATTAGGCGCTATGAAATTTTAACGGAAAGACTTGGAGATCCGACTCTTTATGATCGTGCTCAAGAGTTGAGAGAAACGAATACTGAGCGCTCAAATATTGAACCCATCGTTAACAAGTACAAAGAATATAAAAAGCTTATTGCCGACATCGAAGGCAATAAAGACATCATTCATAATGAAAAAGATGAAGAGATGCGTGAGATGGCCAAGGAAGAGCTTTCAGAACTTGAAAAAATGCTTCCTACGGTTGAGCATGATCTTAAACTTCTCCTTCTTCCTAAAGATCCCAATGATGATCGTAACGTAATGCTTGAAGTTCGCGCCGGGGCCGGTGGAGATGAAGCGAGTATTTTCGTGGGAGATATTTGGCGAATGTATCGCAACTATTTTGGAACAAAGGGATGGCGCGCTGATGTAGTGTCTCTTTCTGAAGGTGAGCGAGGAATTAAAGAAATTATCGTCAACGTTTCAGGAGATAAGGTTTATTCTCGAATGAAATATGAGTCTGGGGCCCACCGTGTTCAGCGTGTGCCAGATACTGAGGCCCAAGGACGAGTTCATACATCGACCATCACTGTGGCAGTGATGCCAGAAGCCGATGAAGTGGGCGATGTTGAACTTAATATGAATGAGATCCGTATTGATGTTTACCGTGCCGGTGGTTCAGGTGGACAGTCAGTAAACACGGCCGATTCAGCTGTTCGTTTAACTCACTTACCGACAGGTATTGTAGTGGCCATGCAGGATGAGAGATCGCAGTTAAAAAATAAAGATAAGGCCTTTAAGGTTTTAAAATCAAGAATTCTCGATCTTCGTATTCAAGAAGCTCATGCTAAAGAGGCTTCGATGAGAAAGGGGCTTGTAGGAACAGGAGATCGTTCTGAGCGTATCAGAACTTATAACTATCCTCAGGGACGTATTACTGATCACCGTATCAACTTCACAATTTATAATCTTGATTCATTTATGAATGGAGATATCGATTCTGTTCTGGATGCACTTATCGCTCATAACCAGGCCATCCTTCTCAAGGGAGAGGAAGAATAAAAACACTACGCTCGTTTTGGAGTGAGTTTTTTAAAAAGCACGAACTTCGCCTGCTTGAAGTTTATCCCGGTCTTCAAATTAATCGTTTTATGAAAGAAATAGCTGATCTAGTGGGGACATCACTAGATCAGAGTTTTTATGCGCTCCCTGAAGTCAATCTTGAAAAATTAGAAGAAGATATTTTGGCCGGTATTCCTTTTGATTACCAGCGAGGGGAGTCGGAGTTTTTTGAGTCACGATTTTATGTGAATCAGCATGTCCTTATTCCTCGCCCAGAGACTGAGTTGCTCGTTGAGATGATTGTTCTTGAGCAGAAAAAAGAAAACCTTCTTATCGCTGATATTGGAACGGGGTCAGGATGTATTGCTCTCTCTCTTCTTTTTAAAAATCCTTCATGGAAAGCAAGCTTAATCGATCTTTCGGAGCATGCTTTAGAAGTGGCCCAAATCAATGCAAAAAATCTCAGACTGGCCCATCGTTGTGACTTCATCCTCTCCGATCGACTCCAAAAGGTGCCAGCTACCTTCCGGTTTGATGTGATTGTCTCTAATCCGCCTTATATTAAAGAATCCACTCATCGCCATCTTGTTCATCAAAGCGTGAATAGTTATGAACCTCATATGGCCCTGTATTTAAAAGATGATGAGTATAAAAATTGGTTTGAAGTTTTATTTAAACAAATTTTCTCGTCTCTAGCTGATAACGGTTACTTCTATATGGAAGGGCATGAGCTTGAGCTGCAAGAGCAGAAAAAGCAATTAGAGTTGATAGGTTTTCAATCGGTGAAGGTGATTCAAGACCTGACTGGGCGTGATCGGTTTCTCAAGGCCCAGAAATAAGGAGATTTTTTATATATTCGAAGAATCATCTTTTGTAATCGATTCTTCGAATACTTTAAAATAATTGATAAGAGTGGTGTTGGTGTGTCTTTGAGTGAGTAGACTGCAGATCTGATTAATATTTTTTTTCCCGTCAATTAACGCTTCATAAGCGATCTCTTGAGCTGCAAATATAGCAAGTGCTAAAGGAGAAATTTGAGGCGCAATTTTGCTAGGAAATCCAACTCCATTATAGGCCCCATGATGTTGTCTAATTAGTTTATCTGATTCAAATGGAACGTTTTTAGATTTAGCTGCTATTTCAGAGGCATCGAAAGCGTGTTTACTAATTTCTTTTTGAATTTCGACAGGGAGTTTTGCTAAATCCTCAGTGTTGCGTACATGAATATGTGAGCGATCCTTTAGAGTCATGTCGCAAAAAAGGCAAGCAAATACAACTTTATTCACTGGATCTTGTCCTGCTGCAGGAATATTTTGGACAATCCTGACTGCAATGATACTTGAAAGCTCCGCAAAACGGAATCGGAAGCCTAAGTCATCATTACTCCTTAAGCGGAGTATGTAGTCCCTCAATAGAGTATTTTCCTTTATCGCATCTTCAGCA
Organism: Bacteriovoracaceae bacterium; assembly: GCA_049241565.1. Taxonomy (GTDB): domain Bacteria; phylum Bdellovibrionota; class Bacteriovoracia; order Bacteriovoracales; family Bacteriovoracaceae; genus DZBG01. The sequence goes on from JBMLQL010000065.1 coordinate 33,167, forward strand.
ATTTTTTCAATAATGGCCGTCACAACTTGAATGACCTTGGCTGGAAACCCAAGCTTACTCGCAAGCTCCCTGGTTGTATGATAAACTTCATTGTTTGATTGTAGTTTTTCTTCAATATTGGAATAGTCTTTCTCCACCTTGTTAATCATTCCATTAATCAAAAGTGCCGTAAAATCTTTGTTTTCAGATTTTAAGAAGTAGACTTCTTCATAATTTTTATTCAGAAAATCCAGAACTTTTTCACGATTAATTTCTTCATCTTTACTGAGGATTTTGTTTTTTAAACTGTTTTTAATATAAAAAGCACATGGAGCAAACTTAAAATGAGTCAGTGACATTAATGGTACGGATAAAAGCTCTGTCTCTTTATTGACTTCATTAACTAAATCATTTGTTTTCATAAAAAATGTGGAAAATGTATTTTTAAAATCCTCTATCTTTTGATGAGAGAGCTGCAGGTAATGATCGCATTTAATCGATTGAGGCTTACTTGAGTTTGTTTTATTAATTTCAAGTATTTTTTTAACTTGAGTCTCTCTAGAGTTGAGCGCATTAATTATTTCTAAATCAACTTCACAGATAATCACAGCCTCTAAATCATCAAACATGCTAGTGATTGTAATAAAGTATTCAGATGAGTCTGTAATAACTGGTATCGTATCTGTTAAGTTTTTAATCTCATTTTCAAGAAATGATTTAAGAGATTCATCTTTAGTAAAGATAATAAGTTGATTCATAGATAGATATTATCTTATGTTAAGTCGCTAGAGTGAAGCTAAACTCAACAATTAGTTATCAAAAAGGTGGGATCTTGATCGCTGCGCTCAGGTACTCCTGTTGATATTTCCTCTTATGCCTTTATTTTTATTTTAACACCCACCTTTTCGAGAAGGGTAATTTAACTAGATAATAAGCTTAAAATTAGCGGAAGGAATATTATGGATAAGTTACTCGTTCAAGGTCCTTGTGAACTCAAAGGTTCAGTTCATATCTCGTCGGCCAAAAATGCAACTCTTCCTATTCTTGTGGCGGCCCTTGTTTGTCCTTATCCTGTGAAGTTTGTAGGAATTCCTGATCTCATGGATGTAGGAACGATTATTAAACTTTTGGAAAGTATGGGTGTGAAAGTTTCCGAAAATGGAGACGAGCTTACTCTTGATGCGACAACTTTAGAAAATCAACATGCCGATTATAGTCTTGTTAAAACCATGCGCGCTTCTGTTCTTGTTTTAGGGCCACTTCTAGCGCGTTTTGGGGTGGCCTCTGTTTCTCTTCCTGGTGGGTGTGCTATTGGGGCAAGACCCGTAGATATTCACTTAATGGGACTAGAAAAAATGGGAGCAGAAATTCAAATTGAAAATGGATATATCAAGGCCCGTGCCCATAAGCTTAAGGGTGCAGTAATTAAACTTCCTTTTCCAAGTGTGGGGGCCACAGAGAATTTGATGATGGCCGCAGTTCTTGCTGACGGTCAAACTATCATTGAAAATGCAGCCATGGAGCCGGAGATTGATGATCTCGCTCATTTTTTAATCTCTCAAGGAGTGAAGATCGAAGGTGAAGGAACATCACGTATTATTATTCATGGAACAGATATTAAAGATCTCAAACCCCAAGTGAAGCCTTACCGTGTAATTGGGGATCGTATTGAAGCCGCGACTTTTATTATTGCGGCCTTGATGAGCGGAGGAGAGGTTAAGGTTGAAGGTTTTAACCCTGAGCACCTCTCGTTTGTGCTTGAGACGCTAGAAAAAATGGGAGCGAAATTTACGGTTGGCCCTGATTATGTTCAGGTTCATCGTGGTCCGCGTTTAAAAGGTTGTGTGGTTGAGACGGCACCTTATCCAGGTTTTCCAACTGACATTCAGGCGCAGATGATGGCCTTGATGAGTATCTCGAGCGGTAACTCAATCATGACAGAAACAATTTTTGAAAACCGTTTTATGCATGTTCCGGAAATGAGTCGTATGGGAACAAAAATTACTCTCAATGGAAATTCAGCCTTGATTGAAGGTGTCGAGTCTTTAGGGAGTGCGCCTGTTATGTGTACGGATCTTCGTGCCTCAGCAGCTCTTATTCTTTGTGCTCTTATTAGTTCGGGTGAAACAGAGATTCACCGTGTTTACCACCTTGATCGTGGTTATGAAAAGATTGATGAGAAACTTACTAATCTAGGCGCTAAAATTAGACGAGTAAAAGGATAAGTTTATGAGTCATGCTGATTGTATCTTTTGTAAAATTATTAAAGGTCAGATACCAGCGGATGTCGTCTATGAGAACGAGCAAGTAATTGGCTTTCGTGATCTTCATCCCCAGGCAAAGCTTCACTATCTTTTTATTCATCGTCAGCACTCGCAAAACGTCAATGAGATGAGCGGGGACCCTAAACAGCTTCAAGATATTTTTCATGCCATTAAAGATTTCACTGAGACCGAACAATTGGATAGCACTGGCTTTCGCATTGTCACCAACCTGGGGCCTCATGGTGGACAGACTGTCTTTCACACCCATTTCCATGTCCTTGCCGGTGAAAAACTAGGAAGCTTCGGGCGCTAGATACTGTTACAGAAATCAGTAAGTACCTAAAATTTCGAAGAAGAAATACTTGAGCTTTTCAGAGAGATCACCGATAAGTCCTCTATGAGAAGTTGGCTCGCCATGCTTTGTATTTTCTTTTTTCAAACTAGTGCTTTGGCGCAGAATTGCTCCGGCTACACTTTTTCTAAAAATCTCTGCGAGGGACGCCTCAAATCTCTTCAAGATTATTTTGCTCCTTTTTATCATCAATCAAGCACCCTTCGAACGGTGGGGTGTCGTGACGACAGAGATCGTGGAAACAAAGATTCGAATTGTGTAAGTGATAAATGTGAGGCTATTGGTTTTATCAATTCGTGTGGTATTGAAAAATTTTCGAAAGAACTTCTTCCTGTCATGGCCGAGGGAGGAGAAGATGAAGTTATTATCCATGCTATAAACAAGCATCCTAAGATTATGGATCAGCTTAGTCCTGATGATCAATTCTGGAATGATTATTTTGCAGAATCACGAATCTTTTTCAGTGATGTTCCTCACCTTAAATTAAAACTCTTTTTAATTGATAAAGGATTTCGCCCAGAGCTTCCCACTTACAAAGCGATTCTTGAAAAATCTCTGACTCGACGTCTTAGTATTAGCCGAGAAGCAGAATCCCTTAAAAAAATTTATGAAGCTTCCAATTTTAAAAAAGAAGTTCTTCAGGCCGAAAAAGATGTGGCCTGGCTTAATAATCTCAAACTAAATGGGGGTGGTAATAAATCAATCTCTCTTTCTGGTGTAAAGATTGAGGCCATGGACTTTGAAAGAATTAGAGAAAATTATTTAAACACTTCTAGAAATGAAGCTGATCTTCTGAGTAAAAAAATTGAACTGACTTCACTATCGCTGGATTTGAAACAGACTCCTGAATGCCATCCTCAAGAAATAGTGGATGCTGTTCTAAGAGCCACCAAAAAAATAAATGATCAGGTCGAACGTTATCTCGACTATGAAATAGATTGCCTTGGCGTTAAAGAAAAAGATGATGTCCTCTCTCTTATGAAAACTTTAAATGATAAGGGAATGCTCACTAAAAAACTCTTTGAAAATCTCTATGGAAGAATCAAAAAAACTGAGCCGTTAACTGATAAAGATATCCTCAGACTCAGTGAAGCCGTGGCGAGTGTGGATAAGGAGTTAGGAATAAAACTATCGCTGCTTGAATTTGAAGCAGTCCACGATTATGCCCTTCATTTTAATTCAAAAGAATGTCCTGAAAATTCTCCGGCCTATAATCTACTAAAAAATCTTCATCGTAAAATTATTTATGACCAGACTCAACGCTTTTATGGAAAGCTTACAGATTCATCAGTAAGCTATGCTGAGATCATAAAAGTAACCACAGATAAAAATATAGACTTTAATCTTTTAGATAAATCAAAAAAATCTTATCTCGAAATTCTCGCTGACATTCCTAAAGACCGATTCTCAGAAAAAGAATGGAATGAACTCGTCGATCTGGTTGCCGTCCCTGATTGGAAAGTGGCTTATGAGCAGATCGGTGGAGTGAATGAAAAATATGATACTGAAAAGTCAGCTTTTGGACTTTCGATTAAAAATCAGAATATAGTTTTGTTTAAGAGATTCGTAGAAATTAAAAAGAAGAGACCCGGCCATAAGTTTGCTGATGAAAGAAAAGCAGCGCTCGCCATCAATCGCAAGTCCGGTGGTAGTGAGACCATCAAAGACATCCTTAAGGATGATCCTTATTTTAAAAAAAATTAAAATTGAAGTCCGTTAAATAGGCCAGTGAGGACTGATCGCTGGAGTTGATTCATTTGAGTTGTACGACTCATAAAAATCATCGGGCTTCTCTCAATCTGGGCCGTGGCCACGAATTGTCCCTTGGAAGGATTAAATTCTGTGACTTCGAACACATCATGAAATTTTTCGATATAGTGACTCATGAGTTCTTTTTCTTTTGCTCCACCTTGGTGGAAATTCGCTTTTTTAGAACCTGTAATAAGAGATTGGACAAGCTTAGGACGTTCTTTTTTCTCATTGTTCTCATCTTTCTCTTCGGCCTTGATGACATCATTAAAAATAATTGTCAGGTCAGTGGCCCCGAGATTTCTTTTTAACCAGTACCAAAGTTCTTCAAAGAAAGTGATACGGTCTTTACTCCAAAGTGCTTTGAAGTGAATGATATGCGCATTAAATTGTTCGATTGAGTTGAGGTTTTGTCCCATCACCCAGCGGTTACAAACTTTGGCGTATAGATCTTTAAATTGTTGGGCCGGAAGTTCTTCAAAGAGAGCGTAGCTGAGTTGATCATCTTGAGCATCAAGAATAGGGTAGAATGATTTCTCTTTTTCGAGGATTCCTGCCAGCGAGCTGAAATGCTCATTGTCTTCAATATAGAGTCCTTGAATGTTTTGATCAGGAAGATCTGTCACATCAATAAGCTTTGATTCGAGCTTGTTTTGGGCCCAATCGAGCTCTTTAATGAGAATTTGACCTGCTGAACGTACGAAACCGAGTGATATAATCATAAAAAAACTGCCCCTTGTGCTTTGGCATTCTAACAAACGGAACTTTAAGTTACAATAATACTCATGGTGCATTATTTACGCTTTGGACTGTTATTTTTGCTATTTTCGGGGTCTTTACAGGCCCAAGACGAGCGATATTATCGCCAAATGCTCAGTGGCTCCCTTCCGGAGTTCAATTCAGAGAAAATTCAGACGCTAGGTAAGGTTCATTACGTCTTTGAAAGTCCTGCTTACCGGATAGATCTCAATAATGATGGAACTGAGGAATACATCCAAACTGTCAAACGTGATGGTGTTGATTGGATTCAGATGACAGACTTTTCTGGGCGCAAATTTTTCGAACAAAAACTTTTTACTATGGGTACAGAAAGTGTTCTTTATAAAATAAGATTCATGACGATTTCAAAAGAGGTGAAGGCCCTGATTCTTTTTTTAGATGAAGGCAAAACCAAATCGGTGAAATTTGAATCGACTGCCAGAATTTTTGTGCTGAGTTTTGAAAAAAATAATCTTGAAACACTAAAACTATCACAAGGACCACATTTTTATCATGAGAAAAAAGCCCAAAGAGAGCAGTACTCACGCCGACACTTCCAAGTTAATATCGTCGACTTTGATGGTGACGGTATTAAAGAAATATCAGTTCAATACAATCATATTCAGCGAATGATGAAATACATTGGCCGCGGAGAGTGGATTCGTCTTTAAGAAGCTTTTTTATTTTCTTCTGTTTTACTTTGCTCACGATTTTTACGGTACTGGTCAAGAACTGCAATATTGTCAGCTGAAGCAGCTCCGGCCTTGCGGCGAAGATGACTCATCACCATGAGCCAACTAATGAATGGGAGCGCCAAAATAAAAATCACTCCTATGAGAGTTGATGAGCCCATTGAATAAGATGATGTGGGTGAGGCAGAAGTGATGACAGAAGATTCGCTTGGTGTTCTTAAAGTAAGATCATTTCCTTGAACAGTCTCACCTTGGACTTTATGATCACGCATTTCTTTTTCAAAATTAAAAAGGATCTCAGTTCCTTGGGGAGTCGTGTGAGCAGGTTCTTCAACTTCAATACCTACAAAGTCCTCTACCGCTGGACCTCGTGAAAAAGCCGCTGACGTGGTCAAAAATGTAAATAAAATCAGTAACGTAGAGAACTTATGCATGAAACCCCCGTGCTCCCCTGTCTATCGGAACAAAGAAGAAAAAACTTAAATGCTAAAGATTGGGCCTCAAACACCGACAAGAATAAGGAATTGGGCCTTCATAGACTAGGTGAATTGAATGAAGATTTTATTGGTATTTGCACTTTTATCAGCTGGGTATGGTTTTTCACTCTGGAAATGGGGTGGTCTTGGGCAATCAGTAATGACCAAGATTCATGATCAGTATGAGTGGGAAAAGAAGTTTCAGCAAAACGAATATGAAAAAGGTCAACTCACGGCCAAAGTCGCTCAACTCGAGTTCGAAGTTTCTCAACTTAAATCACAAAATAAGATTTTAACCGCCAAGGCCAAACCTAAAATGCAGGCTCGTGGAATCGCCAGTATTCAACAAGTCAAAACGGAAGATCTCGTCCAATACGATATTTATCAATGGTCCCCAGAAAAACTTTTGGCGATTGGTGAAAAAGAACTTTATTTCAAAAACTATAAAAAATCAGCTCAGTTCTATAATGAGTTCCTCGAGCGTTTTCCTCGTCATGAACTACTTAATGACAAAGTTCTTTTTGGAGCAGGGGTCGCAGCGTTTGAAACAAAAGACTATTATCCATGGGCCGAAAAACATCTTTCAACTCTAGTGAAAGGTTATCCCAAATCACAATTTTATCGTGGTGCTAAGCTTTGGCTTGCCCTCACTCAATACAATATGGGGGATCAACAAAAGTTTCTAAAAACGGTTGAAGAGTTTCGTCTTAAATATCGTAACACCGAAGAATGGAAAATTTTGAGTAAATACTATGAAGACATCAATTACAAAGTTAAAAATTAGTTTATTTTTAATCACTCTTACGCTCTCATCAATAAGCTTTGCCAAAGTTGTAGCAAAAGTTACTGAAGTGAAGGGAAATGTTTTCGCTGTTCTTCCTGATGGAAAAACAGTGAAGGTCACACCTAATCTTCACTTGGAAGAGAAGAGTGAGATTCTTGTGGCCGAAAGTGGTTCAGCTACATTTTATGATTTTTACGATACGACTTATCATCTCAACAGTACTGGGCATATTAAAATTCTTGATCGCTCAGTTCATCTGAAGGGTGGAAAAGTGTGGATTCAGTCCACTCACGCTTCGTCTCCTCTCTCACTTATTACCGCCAATACTTATATTGATTACTGGAAGAGTGAGTTTATTACTTCTTTTGATCAAGTGAGTGGTAAATCACAAGTGATGGTTGTTGGTGGAGATCTTGATGTTTCAAATATTCTTGATCGAAATTTAAAATACTCGCTTACAGCTGGTGCTTTTACTGTGATCGATCCAGATGTCAACGAAGGTCAACCACGTCAACCGACTTCTATCGGACCGGAGTCGATGACAAAGGCCATGGGCGAATTTAAATCAATTCCAAAAAGTATTTTAAATAAAGAAACACCGGCGATGAAAAGATCAATCGCTTCAGTGGATGAATCAATGGCCACTAAAAAAGGTGAGATCATTTTCATTAAAACCAACCGCGCTCCAGCTTCGGTGAGGCCGAAGTCTCAAAAGGCGAAATCATCAGCTTCAGAGGCCTCGAAACCGGTTCCCGTGAGAGTAATTGGTGTCTTTGGCCCAGTGACTCCAAAAGTTATCGTTCCTAGTTTACCGAAAGTAGATGGGGTGAGAGTACCTGCGTCGGCCCAACCAGCAGTAATGATTCACGATGTTGATTTTAATCAATCACTAGATTCAGCTATAGATAAACAGCCTAAGTACCCATCAGAAGTACAAAAACTCGTTGACGATCTTAAGAGTTTCTAGAACTTAAACATGGCCGCGACAGTTACGGGTTGCGGCATTTGTCTTTTGATTAATCCGCCAATACCTCAAAATAATTAAGAATTCTTAAGTTTTTTTTATTGTCGAACCTAGCATAGAATCACCCTATGGAAAAAACAGGTGGCATCCGAATGCATGTAACTATTATTGATGATAACAAAGACCTTTTAGATGTTTTAGCAAGCTCATTGGGAGATGCATTTAACTTAGAATTATTTACTGAGCCTGAGAAAGGAATTGAATTCATCAGAAACAATCACACAGATGCTATTCTTCTCGATCTGCATATTCCAGGCAAAGATGGGTTCCAAGTTTATGAAGAAGTAAAACGTGCTAAGAGCAACCTTCCTATACTTTTCCTAACAGGTGACACAACTCTTAATTCAATGGTACGTGGTCTTGATATGGGTGCAGATGACTTTCTCGTGAAGCCAGTGCAAACAGAAGAGTTAGTTGCTCGTGTAAAAAACCGAATTAGTCTTTCTAAGCGCTCAAACCAATCAAATAAAACAATCCAGTTCAAAGATATGGTTATTGATCTTGATGGGCACCAAGTGCTTATCAACAATTCTCCCGTGAAGCTGACTCCAAAAGAGTACCAACTTCTTCTAGTTCTTGCTCAGAACCCTAACCGTGTTATCCATAAAGATGATCTGATCACTATGCTATGGAAAGACGTTCATGTAGAAGTGAATAACCTTGATACTCACTTCTCGAATCTTCGTCGCAAGTTGAAGCCTTTTTCAACTCATATCAAAACCCTCAAGAACTTGGGTTACGTTCTACGTATCTGATTTTGCCTTAATTGATCAAAGCTCCACTCTAAGTTATTCTTTTTATAGTAAAAAAGGATAACTTATATGTTTTATCAAGACGACCCAGCTCTGACTTATGATGACGTTCTTATTCTTCCCAATTATTCAGAAGTTCTTCCCACTGAAGTCGAATTAAAATCTCGATTCTCGCGGAATATCACGATGAATATTCCTATTGTTTCTTCTGCCATGGATACAGTGACTGAGTCACGTACCGCTATCGTGATGGCACAAGAAGGGGGGATTGGGGTGATTCATAAAAATCTCAAACCGGAAGAGCAGGCCTTTGAAGTGGAGAAGGTAAAAAAGTATGAATCAGGAATGGTACTTGATCCATTCACAGTGAATCCAGAGCAAAGCCTCACGGCCGTTTTTGATCTCATGAGAAAATATAAAATTTCTGGATTCCCAGTGGTTGATAGTAACATGCGTTTAGTGGGAATGATCACGAACCGTGATCTTCGTTTTGTGACTGAGATGAATCAAAAAGTAAAAGATGTGATGACAGCGACCAATCTCATTACCGCCCCAGAGGGAATTAGTTATGATGGAGCGAAAATACTTTTTAAATCTCACCGTGTAGAAAAACTCCCCGTGATTGATAAAGATGGGAAGCTTAAAGGTCTTATCACAGTCAAAGATATTGAAAAAACTATAGCTCATCCTTTTGCTAACAAAGATGCCTTTGGTCGTTTACGTGTGGCCGCTGCTGTGGGTGTTTCAGAAAAAGAAATTAAAAGAGTTGAAGCTCTCATCAAAGTGGGAGTGGATGCGATTGTGATTGATACTGCTCATGGGCACTCAAAAGGTGTGATTGATATGGTAAAGATCGTTAAGAGCATGAGTAAGGCAGTCGATGTGATTGCTGGAAACGTGGCCACGTCAAAGGCCTGTGAGGATCTTATTAAGGCCGGTGTAGATGGAATCAAAGTTGGAATTGGCCCAGGATCAATTTGTACTACAAGAGTCGTGGCCGGAATTGGAGTTCCTCAATTCCAAGCAGTAATAGATTGTCGTAAACCTTGTGATGAAGCAGGAGTTCCGTATATTGCTGACGGCGGAATTAAATTTTCTGGTGATCTTGTTAAGGCCATTGCTGGTGGAGCAAGTTGTGCCATGATCGGCTCTCTTTTTGCAGGAACAGATGAAGCTCCAGGTGAAATGGTTCTACTTCAAGGACGAGCTTATAAAATGTATCGAGGTATGGGATCAATGGGGGCCATGGAGCTTGGTTCAAAAGATCGCTACGGTCAGAGTGCTGTTGATGAAGTCTCAAAACTTGTTCCAGAAGGAATTGAAGGACAAGTTCCTTACCGTGGATCTCTAGCGAATAATCTTTTTCAATTGGTGGGAGGACTTCGTTCAGGGATGGGTTATGTCGGTGCTAAAAATATTGCCGAACTTAAAGAACGAGCGAAATTTGTGAAAATTACTTCGGCTTCTCTTAAAGAATCTCATCCCCATGATGTGATCATTACTAAAGAAGCGCCTAATTATCGTTCAGTATAGGAATTAAACAGATGAGTGCAAACGCGGCTATTTGGATTGTGGACTTCGGCTCGCAATATACACAATTAATTACAAGAAAACTCAGAGAGCTTAATCATTCAAGTGTTATTATGACTCTTGAAGAGGCCTTAGAGAAAATTCAAAATCAAAAACCACAGGCCCTTGTTCTTTCGGGTGGGCCACAAAGTGTGTTTGAAGATAAAACGGACTATTCTCCCTTTTTTAAAGATCCTTCTCTTCCCATTCTAGGTGTTTGTTATGGAATGCAAATTCTTGGACAGTATTTTGGAGGAGTGGTGGAGAAAGGTGTTCAAGGTGAATATGGTCTTTCAGAAATTCACGGCGAGAATCATTTTATGATTCCTAGTTGCCCAGTTAAAAGCAATGTATGGATGAGTCACTCAGATCACGTCTCAGTTCTCCCTAAAGATTTCGTGGCCATTCTTCGCTCTGAAAACGGTCTTCTCGCAGGGATGAAACATTCAACTCGCTCTATCATGGGACTTCAGTTTCATCCAGAGGTGAATCATACTGAGTACGGGAAAGAGATGCTCACTTTCTTTTTCAGAAATGTGGCAGGCCTTAAACCAGACTGGTCATCAACGGCCATTCTTGAGAGCTGCCTTGACGAAGTGGAGAAAGTGAAAGGTAAAAAGGTTCTCTGTGCTTTCTCAGGTGGAGTGGATTCTCTGGTGGCCGGGATGCTGACTCACCAAGTGATCGGAACTGATCTTTACTGTTTTTTTGTAGATAACGGCCTTCTTCGTCCTCAAGATCTAAATCATATCGAGCTTCTTAAAAAAAAGACTCCTCTGAATATTGAGATCATTGATGCCAAAGAGATTTTTTATAAAAATTTGAAAGGTGTGAATGATCCTGAAGAAAAAAGAAAAATTATTGGACGGACATTTATTGATGTCTTTGAATTGAAAGTAAAAGAGTTTGCGGCCAATCATCAAATTCATTTTGATTATCTTCTTCAAGGGACTCTTTATCCAGATGTGATTGAGTCTATCTCTCCTCATAAAAAGGGCGGAAAATCAGTGACGATCAAATCTCACCATAATGTGGGAGGACTTCCAGAAAGAATGCAGCTTCAGCTTTTGGAACCTCTTCGGTTTCTTTTCAAAGATGAAGTTCGGGCCATGGGAATGGAGCTTAAGTTAGAGCGCGAGTGGGTTTTCCGTCATCCCTTTCCAGGGCCAGGGATTGGAGTTCGGGTATTGGGTGAGCTCAAACCAGAGTCTATTTTAAAAGTACAACATTCAGATCAAATCCTGTTTGAAGAGTTAAAAAAGAACAATCTTTATGATTCTACTTGGCAGGCCTTTACCGTGCTTCTTCCGGTGAAAACCGTAGGAGTTAAAGGGGATGGGCGTGCTTATGAAGAGGTCATTGCCCTTCGAATGGTCAATTCCCAAGATGGAATGACGGCTTCGGTCACAGAGTTCTCTTGGAGCTTTTTAAATAAGGTTTCTTCACGTATATGCAACGAAGTGAAGGGAGTCACGCGAGTGGTCTATGATTTAACATCAAAACCCCCTGGGACAATTGAGTGGGAATAGGGTATAAGTTTACCTTATGAAAAAACTAATTCTTCTTATGCTGGCCCTTTTAGGGGCCAGCTGCACTCAAAAATATGTCGATTACGATGTGATCCGTAAAACGGATTTTCTTCAAAATCCTGACAACAGACCTATTACTCAAAAAGTTTTTCCTGGGAAAAAAGATCAGCTAGGCCAATGCTTTAATCAATGGCTTTTCTTTTCAAATGCAGAAACTCAAAAGAAAAACTACCTTCCTAATATTGTCCAGGCCGTTTGTCCGGGAGATGAGTATCTTGTGGATGCTCGTATCACTGAGAGATGGTGGACAACGATTATTTTTACTCAGGCCTGTGTTAGAGTGGAAACTTCTTGTCCCATAAAGCGCCCTAAAAATTAATGAAGTTTCTTTTTCTATTACTCTTCTTTTCTACCTCTGTTTGGTCTCAGGCCAAAGTCGTGGGTTTTCATTCTAATCGCTCAATTATCATCGAGGTCTTTGCCACCGAACTTTATCCAGTGGACGAGCGTGTACTTTTTATTTCTCATCTAGATAAAAAGATTGTGGGCTTTGGAAAAATTATCACTAAAGATGTGACCAATATTCCGGCCAAGGCCCTGGTTGAAATCGATGAGCTGGTGGATCATCAAAATATTCTTTTGGATGATTTCGTTTATCCTCTTGAAAAAGAATATGTAGATATTTATAAAGTCCCAGGTTTTTTAAGTCTTACCATGGCCGGAGATCGCCATCTTCCCGCAAAATACAAAGAGCTTCCTTATTATGGTGTCTTCACTTCTGATGGGCATGCTCTTGATAAAAAGGAATGGCTGGTGGGCCTTGTGCAAGTTCAGTATGGACTCACTAATAATCTCACGATCAAATCGGCCAATGCTCTCACGATTGACGGTTATGTGAATCTTGGGGCCAAATATCAAGTCATCCGCAATCAGCACGCCAAGCTTTCTTTTAATACTCTTGCTGGACAGAGTGTGACAGAGAGAGATTGGATTTTTCAAGGAGGAGGAACTCTGACTCTTCCGACAAACTCTAAGTATCAAACTCATTTCATCTTCAACCTGATTTTTGATAAACAAGAAAAGAAAGGAAGTAACACCGAAGACTTTAATCTTTTTAAAGACTCCGAGATCAGAAATATCTACGAGTACATCACTGATTCATGGGACCGAATCCTCTTGGGTCCAACTTATAACTTCACTCTTCAAACAGTGGGGGGAACCTTATCCTATATGTGGGTCTGGGACTCTTTCCATATGTCCCTCGGGGTAGGAACACGAGACTTCACAGAGTTACGCTTTGGGACTGAAGGCTATTACCCCCAATTTGACCTCTTCTGGCGCCTTTAAGCCTGTAAGTTTTCCACTCATTCTTTTCCCCTCCCTCATCCATGGTATGAATTAATTATAAATGATTTGAGGAGTTTTTATGAAAGCCTATTCGCTACTTATTGGCATGGTGATTTCATCAAGGGCCCTCGCTTCATCATTTGGATTCATAGAAATTCAAAAGTCTTCTGATAATAAGTATATTGAGATGGCCAAATCTACGGCGGCCATGGTGGAGATAACAAGACTCGTGCCTATCAACAGAATAGAAGATGTTAGATCTATTCTTAAAGTCATGAAAGAAACATCTAAGGATTTTCTTCCCCTATACACTCCTCTTTTTAAATCTGGAAGTGACTACCTTCCACTTTATTCCGATCTCATGAAGTCTCAAGATATTTGTGCTACTGAATCTTGGGCACAAAAAACGGATCTCTCAAGCTGTAGCGGAACCTTAGTCTCTGATCGCCATATTCTTACGGCTGGGCATTGTGCTGATGTTAAACAAATGTGCGAAAAGTTCGCCTGGCTTTTTGATTATCAATTAGATGAAAACGGAGAGAGGCCTTCAAGTTATAAACGTGAGCAGGTTTATAGCTGTAAAAAAATTGTGAAGTCAGTTCACTCAAAAATAAAAATCTACGGACAATTTATTCGCACTGACTTCGCAGTCATTGAACTTGATCGCCCAGTGGTGGGACGTAAACCTATTGAGCTTTCAAAAAAGAAATTTGTGAAACCCGGAACAAAGATTGTGAATATTTCTTATCCATTAGGAACTCCTGGAAAAATTTCTGATGTGGGAAGTGTGGCCAAATACATGTATCTGCCAGGTTATTTCTGGTCAAACATTATGGTTTTTGCTGGAAGTTCGGGAAGTGGGATGTTTAACGCCGAGACAGGAGAGCTAGTAGGTGTCGTCTCCCAAGGAATTAATAATCTTGAAGATAATACACTCAAAACATGTAAGCGCCTAATCGATGTTCGAGTCACAGACCCCGTTAAGAATGGTGGTATCGTGAGTGCCAGTGCTCAGATGAGAAGAGTGCTCAGGACATTAAAGAAGATTGGTGTGATAAAAAAATAATTTAAAGCGAACTAAAATCCCTAATCGTCTCAAATTCCCTCTTCGGTTGCGGGTAACGAAGAAGTTGATAAGTCATCATACCCGCCTGAGATGAGGCCAGGTTTTCTTCGTAAATATCAGAGAAGAAAATCACGTTTTGAGCTTCATGTTTTGTGGCCGCAAGAATATTTTTATAACTTTGAACCTCGCGTTTTCCGCCAACTTTGGTATCAAAATAAAAGCTGATCATCGGAGTGAGATCACCCTCCACTGAATAACCAAAAATAGATTTTTGAGCGTGAACTGAGCCCGAAGAATAAATGCCAATTTCGTGTCCTGCTTTTTTGATGCGATCAAAAAATGGTTTTACGTCAGAGTAGAGGTGACCTTTGAAGTCTCCGTTTTTGTAGCCTACGTCCCAGATGAGGCCCTGAAGTTCTTTAAGAGGGCCAATCTTACGGTCTGTTTTAATCCAGAATAAAAGCTTATCGATACATTGATAGAGAGAAGGAGTGAATCCTTCTTCGGTGCGAACAACTGCACGTGTATCTTCAATGGCCTTTGAAACATTGGGATTTTTTTGGTGATGAAGAACAAAGTTTGAGAGATTTTGATGAGCGTAAGGGAAGAGAACTTTGTGAACAAAGTTAATATCCGTTGTCGTTCCTTCGATATCGAAAAGATAAAGCTTCTTACTCATTATAAATATCTCTGCTCAGTTTTTGAGTTTGTATAGTTTGCGACCCAGCCCTCAGGAGTCTGGAACACACGGATGGCCTTCACATGGTACTTAGGAGCAAGATCAAACCAATGTTTGTATCCTTTTGGTACTGAAATGAAATCTCCTTTCTGACAAAGAAGAGAGAAGACTTCTTCGTTTTCACCTTCGATATGAAAGAAGAAATTACCCTCGCCATCCACAAAAAATCGAACTTCATCTTCGGCGTGAACGTGCTCAGACAGAAACTTGGCACGAATGGCTTCGATATTTGGAGTGTCTTTGTGGACGTTGATCACGTCAGCACTAAGATAATTATTGGCTTCCATGTAAGGCTTCAGTTCATGTTCATAGGCCTTCAGGATAGTTTCTTGAGAGTCAGTGTCTTGAAGTGGCATTGAGGCCTGCCACTGTTCAAAGATAATCCCACGATCATTCATGTATTTTTTGATCTCAGCAGGATTGGTGATTTGTTTTTTGTTTTGATCTAGAAGGGTTAAGATTGCCATAAATTATTTCCCCATCGCTTTAGTTACTTCGAATAAAAATTCGTAAGTTTCAATATGTCTTTTAGTTGTGAATAAATCTTTACCCCAAGTATAGAGACCGTGTCCGGCAATAAGGAAGCCGTGGATAGAAGGATTCTCTTTAAAATGAATTTCCATATCACAGATAATATCTTTCATGTCCTGAGAGTTCGGGACAATAGGAAGAATTTCTTTAAGGTTGTGAGTTGTGTTGCCTTCAAGACCTTTGAGAATTTCAAGTCCATCAAAGGAGATTTTTTTCTCTGAAGCAAAGATCATTGAAAGCGCGGTGCCAAGAGTAGAGTGAGTGTGGAGGACACAGTTTGTCTCAGGAAATTTTTTGTAGAGCCAAGTATGGATTTCAGTCTCGGCCGAAGACTTAATGCCAGGGCCTTGAAAGTCAGGAGCAATTTTGCCTTCGAGGTCGATTTTGATCAAATCTTCCTGAGAAAAATAAAGTTTATCTACGCCCGATTTTGAAATCATAATTTCATTCGGAATACTTGTTCGCAGAGAGTAGTTGGTCGATGTGGCCGGAGACCAGCCCTTTTGATTAAAAAAGCGAATAACTTCCACTAATTGGAAAGATAAGTTTTCGTCTTGAGGGGTCCATCCAGACACGGCGCGTCTCCTGAGAGTAGTTTGCGAGTGATTAATACACCAAATTTATCAGTGATGCCAAGCATTGTTTTGGCACAATGATCTTTGTCGTAGGCCTACAATATTTGCTATTGTTTAGGTAACACACAGTCGCCTTTTTTGAGAGAGAAATTTTCATGAAAAACCCTTTTTTAGGTAGTGATTTTCAAAGCACTCGTCCTGATAGTTTTGTTCATCTTCACCTTCATTCTCAGTACTCACTTTTGGATGGGGCCATTCGTTTAAACGATCTTTTCAAACGTGCCAAAGAACTAGAGATGCCGGCCATTGCGTGTACGGATCATGGAAATATGTTTGGGGCGATTGATTTTTATACTCGCGCTATTGGAGCGGGGATCAAGCCCATTCTTGGATCAGAAATTTATTTTACTCCGGGATCTCGTCATGATCGACGTGCGCCGAAGAACGTGAAGACTCTAGATTCTCAAGATGAGACAGAAGGGAAACATCAGATTCACCATTTGATTCTTCTTTGTAAAAATCTAACTGGTTATCAAAATCTTTGTAAGCTTCTCTCAAAAGCTTATCAAGAAGGGTTCTACTATAAACCTCGCGTTGATGCAGAACTTCTTCGTGAATATTCAGAAGGTCTTGTTGCCACTACCGCCTGCCTTAAAGGTGAGGTAGGTTATAATATGTTTACCAATCAAGATGAGCGCGCTGTTCAAGCGGCCTTGAAGTATCGTGAAATTTTTAAAGATGATTTCTATCTTGAGATTCAAGAAAACGGAATTCCTGAGCAGGTTGATGTCAATCGTAAGGTGATTGAGTTTGCTAAGGCCAATTCTATTCCTCTAGTGGCCACTAATGACAGCCATTATCTCACACGTGATGATAGTGCTGCTCAAGAAGTGCTCATGTGTATTCAGACGGGGAAAACTTTTGAGGATGAGAAGCGCATGAAGCTTTCAACTTCAGAGTTTTATTTTAAATCAGCTGCAGAAATGCGCTCGGCTTTCCATTATGCTAAAGAGGCCTGTGATAACACTTTGGTGATTGCGGATAAATGTAATCTTGAGATCCGTTGGCAGGATGAGAAAGGAAAACAGATTTATCTTCTTCCAAAATTTGAAATTACGACTCAAGAGTCTGAAGAAGATTATTTTGCCCGTCTCACTCGCGAAGGTCTACAAGAGCGCTTTGATGGCCCGCACTTTAAAAAACTTGTGACCCAAGATAATTGGGAGACTGAGCTTAAACCTGTCTATATAGATCGTCTTGAAGTGGAGATTGGTTTAATTAAGCAGATGGGATTTACCGGATACTTCCTCATCGTTTCTGACTTCATTCAATGGTCAAAAAATAATGGTATCCCAGTAGGACCTGGTCGTGGATCTGGTGCCGGTTCAATTGTGGCCTATGCCCTCAAGATTACCAACGTTGATCCGATCCCATACAATCTTCTCTTTGAGCGATTCATTAATCCTGAACGTATTTCGATGCCAGACTTTGATATCGACTTCTGTCAGGATCGCCGCCAAGAAGTGATTGAGTATGTGACAAAAAAATATGGTGAAGAGCGTGTAGGGCAGATTATTACTTTCGGAACTCTTTCGGCCAAGGCCGTGCTACGAGATGTTTCCCGTGTGTTTGCTCTGCCTTATGCTGAAGCAGATGCTCTGGCCAAGTTAGTGCCTGAGGAATTAGGGATTGAACTTCAAGAGGCCATTGATAAAGAACCAAAACTCAAAGAGCTCGAAGATAATGATCCGAAAATCAGACGTATTCTTCAAATCGGAAAACGTCTTGAAGGATTAAATCGTCACGCAGGGATTCATGCGGCAGGAGTGATTATTACCAATGAGCCTCTTGTGACTTATTGTCCACTTTTCAGAGGGGCCAAAGGGGAGCAGGTCGTTCAGTTTGATAAAGATTTTTCTGAAAAAATTGGTCTGGTTAAATTCGACTTCCTAGGACTTAAAACTCTTACGGTTATTTCAAACGCTTCAAAACTTATTCAACGAGATATTGATCCGAAGTTTGATATTGAGTTTATTGATTATGAAGATAAATCTGTTTATGACCTTATTTCTGATGGTCAGACAGTAGGAGTGTTCCAGCTCGAGAGTTCGGGAATGCAGGATCTTTGTAAACGTATTAAGCCCGATTCTATCGATGATATTACCGCGATTAATGCTCTTTACCGTCCAGGTCCCATGGGATCAGGAATGCACTTAGAGTTTGCGGAAGTAAAACACGGACAAAAAGCGGAAGAGTATGCCTTTGAGGCCTTAAAGCCAGTTCTCAAAGATACCTATGGGATTATTGTTTACCAAGAGCAGGTAATGAACATTGCTCGTGTGGTGGCCGGATACTCTTTAGGACAAGCGGATATGCTCCGTCGTGCGATGGGGAAAAAGAAAGCCGAAGAGATGGCCTACCATAAAGAGATTTTCCGCAAGGGAGCGGTTGAGCGTGGGTTTGATGAGCAAAAGGCCATTCACGTTTTTGATCTCATGGAAAAATTTGCGGAATACGGATTTAACAAGTCCCATGCCGTGGCCTACTCAGTGGTGGCCTATCAGACAGCTTTTTTAAAACGTTATTTCCCGGCCCAATTCTTTGCGGCCCTTTTGGGAACAGAGATTAACAACAAAGATAAGATTACGATTTATATTCAAGAGGCCAAGGATTGTGGCATTGAAATTCTTGCTCCAGATGTGAATGAATCTCTTTGGCTCTTTAACGTTATTGGACAGACTATCCGTTTTGGTCTAGGAGCGATTAAAGGTGTAGGTGAAGGAGCCGTAGAAGAGATCGTTCGTGAGCGCACGGAGAACGGACCATTCAAAGGGTTTGTGGATTTCTGTGAGCGCGTGAGCCTGAAGGCCGTGAATAAACGAGTGATCGAGGCCCTCATTAAAGTAGGAGCTTTTGATACGTCAGAGAAGTTTAATCGCCGTACTCTTTTAGAGAATATGGAATTTATTATTGCCTTTGCTGAGAAGAAACAAGAAGAGAAGCTTATGGGGCAGACTTCATTGTTTGATATGGATGCCAGCGTGACTGGAACGACTGAAGAGCAGCTCAATATTTCTGAGTCTCCTGAATTTGATGAAAAACAAAAACTCTCACTTGAAGCGGAACTTCTAGGAATCTATGTTTCTGGTCACCCACTTTTTAGATTTAGAGATATTATGAGTAAGCTCACTTCTATGAGTATTGCTCAGATTCAAGAACTCCCTACTGTGGCCAAACCGGAAACGTTCTCTCGTGTCTCGGATGAAAATGATCCGACTAAGCGTAGTATGGTAATTGCTGGTATGGTATCTGAGGCCAAAGTTATTCTCACGAAAAAAGGCGATAAAATGGCCTTTGTTCAGTTTGAAGATCTAACTGGTAAGATTGAATGTCTCTTCTTCCCAAAAGTGTACGCCGAATGTGCTGAACTTCTAGCAAGTGGTGAGCCTCTTATCCTCAGTGGATTTGTCAATCTGGCCGAAGATCCTAAGAAATTCTTCCCGAATAAAATCTCTCTTCTGCAAAATGAGTCTGAAGAAAGAGTGACTTCGGTGCGTGTGAATCTTCCGATTCAGCGTCTGAATAATTATTCATTAAATGAGATTAGAAAGATTCTTCTCAGCTATCGTGGATCGGTGCCGATTCATTTTATTTTTGAAACCACTGAAGGCAAGGCGAGAATGCCTCTGGATGATAATTATCTGGTTAGTCCTTCTCCTCAAATGGCGGCCAAGATTAATGAAGTCTTGAATTTTAATTCTGTTTCTTTCATCGTGGATGGAAAGGTCGAGGAAGTACGTCAGTGAGATTGGTTTTAATATTTTTATGTTTTAGTTTTAATGTTTTTGCTCAAGTTCATCAGGTTGAAGTGTCTGGCCCATTCTCAGAGACCATGGCCATTCAAGAAGCCGAAAAAATTGTTCTCAAGCAGCTTCTGACTCAAAAAGGGGTGGATGCAGAGGACTATCTTAAAAAGCTCACGACTCGATTTTTTTCCCGTTATGAAAACTATAAAGAAAAACGTCTTCGCCAAACTTATGGAGCCGATTATCAAACGAGTCTTACTCCTGAGCAAAAAGAGACGGTAGAGAAGAAATTTGATAGTGAGACCGCAGGCTATTATAAGCGCTTTCTTTCTCTAGACTCTGTCTTTAAATCAAAACTAAAAGAGAAACTTCCTGAGAATAAATGGACTATTGAAGTCTCGCAGATTCCCTCGGGATTTGAGTTATGGTTCAAACGTTTTGAAGCGGCTAATAATCAAGTGAAGTTTCTTCTCATTCCCCATATTGATCTTCAAGGTCTTGAATGGAGTGATCTCAAACTTTCTGGCGAGAGACCTTTTGTGGATGCTCTTTGGGCAGCATGGGAGAAATGGAGCCTAGAGGAGTCCGCAGGAATTAATCTCTCTCTTTGTGTGGATCAATGTGAGCGCCAGTGGATGAGTGATAAATCGGCTGATTCTAATGATCTCGGCGTTTATTTTGGCCAGGAAGATGAAGTTCTTTTAGTCGCTGATCTTCGTCTTGAACTAAAAAAAATAAAAACACTTCCCAATGGTGAAGTGGAGTTTAAACTAGAAGGTTCATACTCCCTTCATGACTATGCTTCTCGCTCATTAATGGAGGCCATGAATCTTGGCCCGCAGACAAAAAGAATTCAGTGGAGTGCTGAGGCCCAGACGATTAATTCACAATTAGCGAATCATTTTTACCGCCTGGGTGTCCCGGCATTGGCACGGTTGAGGAGTTTTCATGATTTTAAGCCCTATAACCAATCACTTCAGTTGGTTATCGATGGGCAAAAGAATCTCCTGGAAATCAGAGACCTTGAACAGCAATTGAAGCTTATTACAGGGGCATTTTCACCCCGATGGGAGCTATTTGCGCTCACAAGGACCACGGTGGAGTACCGAGTTCTCTACCGAGGGGAGGAAAAAAGTTTTAAAGAGTTGATTACTTCTCCATCACAGTTAAAATCTTCTTATAACGCCCAGTGTGTCTGGGATACCAGCTCGAAGGAAGTTCGTTTGAAATTGGTCCACGAGTAAGAGAAGGTTGATCATGTTAAAACTATCGCATTTTTTTAGTCTCTCATTAGGGATGCTCTTCTTTTTAGAGGGCTGTGCTCCTATTACAAGACGTGCTCCCCTTCAAACGGCACGACCGAATACGAAGGTGAGTGACTTTCAACCTATTAAAAAGAAAATTGTTCTTTTAAAGTTTTTCAATGAAGCTCCCATCGGTGGTGAGGATTTAGGTATTCATGCTACAGAAGAAATTCGTCGCGAAATTGCCAAGGCCCGTGAGTTTGTCTTAGATACAGAATCAGAAGCACTTTTTGGAAGTTCTAAAGAAGTTTATGCAGGTGGGGGAGTTAAGCTCGCTCAACTTTCACGTAAGGCCAAAATGGCCGGAGTGAATATGGTTATCTTCGGACGAATTACTCAGGCCCGTCTTCGTCAAAAAAGTGATGAGATTGGTTTTGTGAGAAAAGTAAAAGCGCTGGCAGAAACTATTGTTGAAATTAAAATCTTTGATGTTCACGCCAATAAAGAGGTTCTCTCACAAACCCTTGAAGGAAATGTGACGGATGATAATTTCCGTTTCTACCAACAAGAATCAGAAGAGAACATCGCCTACAGACAAGACCTTCTTCGCTACACCACTCGTGTGGCGGTAAGAAAAGGAATTCCTGATGTTATTAAAGTTGGCTCAAAGCTAGACTGGGTCGGACGCGTGGCCAAAATTATAGGAACACGAATCTATATCAATGCCGGAAAATCTTCTGGAATTAATATCGGCGATATTCTTAAAGTCATCACTGAAGGAAGCGAGATCTATGATCCTGAATCTGGGGCCATGATTGGTGTTTCAGAAGGTGAGGCGAAGGGAACTTTAGAAGTGATTGATTATTTCGGTACAGACGGATCAGTGTGTATTCTTCACTCTGGTGGATCAGTGACTGAAGGTGATTTCGTCGAACTTTATTAAGAATTAGCACTTAACTTCTCAATGGCCTCGGCCAATAAATAATCTTTACTAGTAATTGTGTTGTCCGCATCGTGAGTCACGGTGCGGATGATACAATGATTAAAATTGATAATCATCTCCGGATGATGATTTTGAGCATTGGCAACCCAGGCCACTGCATTCACAAAACTCATTGTTTTAAGAAATGTTTTGAATTCAAATTTTTTTTGCAGATGAGAGTCAATCACTTCCCAACCTTCTGGTGCTTTTAACATGCCATCACCCCGTCAGTATCAGTCTCTGTCTTTTTAGGCTTCGGTGGAAAAAGAGGAGTAAAGTCTTTAAGGACACGAGACTCGTCCAACTCTTTTTTGATATCCACATCAAGAATTTTATAAAGATCATCGAAAGAGTTAATTATATAATAAAGTGGCTGCATGATATCTACTCTGAACGGGGTTCTAAGAGCATCCATAAGAGCGAAAGGCTTCTTCTGGCTTTGATCGGTAAGGGCATACTGAGTTTCACCGATTGAAGAGAGAATACCTGCACCGTAGGCCCGTACTCCATCTTGAGTATTGATTAAACCAAATTCTACAGTAAACCAGAATAAACGAAACAGGCGTGAGCGATCTTTAGGATCAAGACTTAACGCCTTCTTTCCAAACTCATGCACAAAATGAGCATATGTGGGATGAGAGAGCAGGGGAACATGGCCAAAGAGCTCGTGGAAAATATCTGGCTCTTGAAGATAATCCAGCTCCTCTGGAATTCTAATAAAAGTAGCGGCTGGAAATTTTTTATTTGAAAGAAGAGTAAAAAATTCATCAGGCTGAATAAGTGCGGCAACGTTTTGTACCTGCCAGCCAGTTTGGGCCATGAGTTTTTTATTCACATCTTTGAGTTGAGGAGTTTTATTTTCAGGGAATCCCACAAGATCTAAGGCGTGAACAAACTCAGAGCAAGCACGATTTTTTATCACCTCTTTCTGGCGATGGATAAGTGTGCTCCAAGTTTGATCTTCAGTTTCTGTCCAGCCGATGATTCCTTGGGAATCAAGCGGCTTAGACACATAAACGTGCTTTTTCATAAGAATCTCATCGACAGCTTAGCTGCTTTTTACGAGCTCTTTTTAGATTTTCTCTCAAGCTTCATTTGCTTGAACTTTTCTTTCATCTCGACTTTACCTTCTTTAGCATCTTCTTTAATTTCTTTCATTTTAGCTTTCATTTGATCACGACAAGCTTTCATTTGATCACGATTAGAAGCCGATGAAATACATGACTTGCTTTCTTGAAGAATACTGATTCTTTTGTCCATATTTGAAAGCATCATGGCCTTGCCTTTCTGAAACATTTCACCATCACCTTCAGCAAAAACAGAAAAAGAAAAAACTAATAAAACTAATGACATGAATTTCATAAAGAACTCCTTAGTAAGAATTTTGATGGTATTTTTATCGGACGAATCATCGATAAGTTATAGGATCTTTTAAACCCGCTTCTTGAAATCCACGTAGCCTTAAGGCGCAAGAATCGCATTCCCCGCAGGCCTTATCAGACGAGGCGTAGCAAGACCAACTAAATTGGAAGGGTACTCCCAGCTCTTGTCCTTTAAGGACGATATCTTTTTTACGCATTCGAAGCACAGGAGTTTCAATTTTAATATCAGCGGCTTTTGTTCCTTCTTTAATCAGATTATTGAAGGCTTCATAGTAGGCCGGGCGACAATCAGGGTAGCCTGGAGAATCTTCATAATTCGCCCCAATATAAAGTGTGTTCGCTCCAAAAACTTCCGCCCATGAGACAGCGAGGGAGAGGATAATAGAGTTTCTGAATGGCACATAGGAATCAGGAATTTTATCAGAGTCTCCTTCATATTTTTTGACTGAGATATCATCATCAGTTAGAGAGCTTCCCCCTATTTGTTTAAGGAAAGTCATGTCGATCACTTTACGGTGAGTAGAGGGGATTTTGTAAAAGTCAGCAATCTTTTCAAAGCACTCACGCTCTTTAGCTGAGGTCTTCTGGCCGTAGTTTAAATGAACAAAAGCCACTTCATCATTGTGTTTGACGGCTTCAGCAGCACAGATGAGAGAGTCCATCCCTCCACTTACTAAAACAATGGCCTTCTTCTTTGACATGGCTACCTTACGCTTTCTCGCAAATCTCGTTAATCTTGGCTTCGATCAGTTTGATCTTCTTATCGGCATTTAATTCTTTTTCTTTGAGTGAGCCTTCAGTCTCTCTCACCATCGTATAGAATTTAATTTTTGGCTCAGTTCCCGAAGGTCTAAGGAAAAACTTATTGCCTGAACTCAAGGTGAAAGAGAGAACATTTGATGAAGGCAGGTCTCTGACTCCAGATTTATAGTCCTCTTTCAAGATGATTTCTTCACCAGCAAAATGATTTTCAGGGTAGTTTCTGAAGGTTTCCATAATGCGATCAATTTTATCAGCACCAGCTTTCCCAACATAATCAAGAGAGATAAGAGACTCTAAAGCAAAACCGAATTGTTCATAGATCTCAGTTAAAGCATCAATAAGAGTTTTTCCTTGAAGCTTATAATAAAGAGCCGCTTCACTCATGAGTGCCATTGAGGCCACACCATCTTTATCACGAGATTCTTTGTGAGGCATATAACCGAAAGATTCTTCAGAAGCAAAAACGAATTCATAAGGAGAGTTTGACATTTCTAATTTACGGATAAGATCGCACATCCATTTAAAACCTGTGAGAGTGCTCATCACTGTTCCACCGAAAGACTCTACGATGACATCTTGAAGAGGAGAAGTCACAATACTTTTGACGACGAGTGGTTTCTTTGGAAGATTTTTGAGTTCACTACGAGTTTTGAAAACGTAGTAAATCATTAAAAGCCCAATTTGATTTCCATTGATGAAGACAGCTTCATTCTTGTGATTGACTACAACTCCAAGACGATCTCCGTCTGGGTCAGTTCCATAAACAAGATCAGCATTGATTTTTTTCATCTTCTCCACGGCCATACTTAAGGCCTTTGGATCTTCTGGGTTAGGAGATTTTACTGTCGGAAAATTTCCATCGAACTGCGCTTGCTCTTCAACAATATGAAAAGCAGAAAAGCCAAGACGTTTCATCACGGCTTGACAAGGATGAAGAGCAGATCCATGAAGTGAGGTATAAACGATCGATAGTTTATCGCCACTCTCTTTAATCATCTGTGGTTTTAAAATAACTTTTTCTTCAATCACTTTGTAGAAGGCATCGTTGACTTCAGGACCAGTCCATTGGATTAAACCATTTTTTAGGCCCTCATCAAAATTCATGAACTTCACTTCATGCCAGTCGGTGAGAGCATTATAGGCATCAATGATGGTTTTATCAGTAGGAGGGGTCACCTGGGCCCCATCGGCCCAAAAAGCTTTGAAGCCATTATAGATCGGTGGATTATGGCTGGCCGTCACCATCACGCCGGCCTTGGCCTTAAAATATCTCACACCGAAAGAGAGCATTGGTGTAGGAGTGAGTTCATTAAAAATATGGGCCTTAATTCCATTGGCCGCAAAAACGCTGGCCACTTCTTGAGCAAAAATTTTTGAGTTGTGACGATTGTCGTATGAGATCACCACGGCGTGGTCATTTTGAAATTCTTTTTTCATGGTATTGGCCATCGCCTGAGAGGCGCGACGAACATTATATTTGTTCATACGGTTCTGTCCCATACCCATTGGAGCTCTAAGACCACCTGTTCCAAATTCTAGATCACGGTAGAACCTCTCCGTGAGTTCTTGACTCATTGATTCACCTTTATCGAGAAGATTTTTGATTTCTTCACGATCTGCCGGATCAAAATAAGAGTTTTGTGCCCATTCATTGGCACGCTTGAGAATCTGTTGGTCCATGGGGTTTTCCTTGAGAGTAATCTAAGAGTGGCTAGAGTATATGTTTGTCTCGAATTTTGTCAAAAATGATGCGTGGCGATTTTGTGTATTTCATGTATATTTGAGGTTCTTACGAGGAGATTTTATGGCCAACCCAAAAAATAAGCACAAAGACAATCTACCTGGGGCTTTTTACTGCACTGACCCTGATGATGATAGCGGAGAGGGCTGTATTGCCTGTAATGTTTGTTACTCAGGTGCACCGGATTTTTTTGCTGAGGATGATATGGGAAATGCCTATGTCAAAAAGCAACCTGTGACCAAAGAAGAAATCGAGCTTTGTATTGAGCAAATGGATGCCTGTCCTGTGAACTCGATCGGAAAAGACGGTTAATGAATTTTAATGGGGAGGTTAATCTGACCTCTCCAATATCTTTTTGCTCGCAATCGTATTTTCTATTAAACTAAATCTATTATTTATTTGAATTTTCCAGTGAAAGGGGAAGACATGAATCCGAGTGTTATCGAGCTCGCTGCTACGGTCATTTTTGGTCTGGCCGTGTTGCACACATTTCTAGTTAGTAAGTTTGCTAAAATTGCACACCATTATCCAGCAGGATCAATGGGAGAAAACTTTTTCCATTTCTTCGCTGAAGTTGAAGCGGTGTTTGGAATTTGGTCAGCAGTTTTCTTAGGCTTTCTTGCTTGTGTTGAAGGAGTAGGCGGACCTATTCATTATCTTGAGTCTCTTAACTTCACTGAGCCAGCTTTTGTTTTCGTCATCATGTGCATGGCCGGAACTCGTCCGGTGATTAAGCTTGCTGAGAAAATGATTGTGATCATTTCTAATCTTATTCCTCTTCCAAAAAAGATGGCCTTCTATGTTGCTGCTCTTGTTTTTGGTCCACTTCTTGGATCATTTATCACTGAGCCAGCGGCCATGACAGTAACGGCCATTATTCTTTTGAAGAATTTTTACTCAAAAGAAATGTCAGATAAATTTAAATACGCCACGATTGGTCTTCTGTTTGTGAATATTTCTATCGGTGGTACTCTTACTCATTTTGCTGCTCCTCCAGTTCTAATGGTGGCCTCAAAATGGAACTGGGGTATGGGACATATGATCACTCAGTTCGGTTATAAAGCAGCTATTTCTTGTTTGATCTCCGCACTTTCAGTTGCTTTCTATTTTAAGAAAGAACTGACAGGGGATTTTGCTCTTCGTGCAGACAATAAAGAAAAAATGTCTCCACCAGTTTGGATTTATATTCTTCATATTATTTTCCTAGGACTTGTCGTGGCCTCTGCCCACCATATGGTCTTCTTTATGGGTCTTTTCCTTTTCTTCTTAGGTTTCATGAATGTGACAAAAGAATTCCAGGATGCTCCTAAGCTGAAAGACTCACTGATGGTAGGGTTCTTCCTTGGTGGTCTCGTTGTTCTTGGAACAAAACAGCAGTGGTGGCTGCAACCACTTATCACGGCCCTTACAGATCAGGTTCTTTATTTTGGGGCCACTGGTCTTACAGCGATTACTGATAATGCCGCTCTCACGTATCTTGGATCATTAGTTGAACTAACAGATTCGGCTAAATACTTCCTTGTGGCCGGAGCTGTGACAGGGGGTGGTCTTACGGTTATTGCCAACGCACCAAACCCTGCTGGGTATGGGGTATTGAAAGACTCGTTTGGTGAAAAAGGAATTACACCAGGAGGACTCTTTGTTGGAGCACTTTACCCAACATTCATCGCCATCCTGTGTTTTGAATTATTACCTTCGCTTTAGAATTCTAATTTAGGTACCGGTCGGAGCCATCCGGCCGGTGCTTCATCTCTTCCCGCCTGAATACTAATCAAACGCTCACGAATTTTCATGGCTTGAGGGCCAGTAGGTTCTTTTAAGTGATAGATTGATCCATCTTTTGTTTGAAACTGAGAAATCGGGGCCACAACAGAAGCAGTTCCACAAACGAAAGCTTCAGTGCAATTTCCACTTTGAACGAGTTTTAGTAACTCATCAATATCCATTCTCTTTTCTACAATCTGGCGTTTATCAAATTGGCAAATATCGATAATTGATCGACGTGTAATCCCATCTAGAATTGTTTCTGTGAGAGCAGGTGTGTGAAGAACGCCATCGATAATAGCGAAAAAATTCATACCTGACATTTCCTCAATATACTTATGCTCATTTGCATCAAGCCACATAGTTTGATCACAACCAACTTCTAGAGTCTTTTTGTAAGACTGTAAACTGGCAGCATAGTTACCACCTGTTTTAGCAGAGCCAGTTCCACCAGCAGCAGCGCGAATATCTTCTCGTTCTACATAAACTTTAACAGCGTCACCTGAGAAGTAAGCTCCTGAAGGAGAGGCCACAATCATAAAAAGAAATTGCTTAGCAGGTTTAATCCCAAGGCCTACTTCAGTAGCGATCATAAAAGGACGTAAATAAAGTGACTCACCTAAACGCTTAGGAACGAGATGATGTGAGTAGGCCGTAATCAAATCACAGCACTGAAGAAATTGTTCTTCAGGAATTTCTGGCATGGCCATACGACGAGCTGAATGGTTAAAGCGGCGAGCATTTTGCTCAGGTCTAAACATATAAACCTTTTCATCAGGATGTCTAAAGGCCTTCATGCCTTCAAAGATCTCTTGGCCGTAATGAAGAACCTTCGTGCAAGGGTCAAGTTGAATTGTCCCGTAAGGGAGAAGAGAGAAGCTTTGCCATTCACCATTGTCATAAAGACCTTGGATCATAATAGGGGCCATATATTTTCCGAACCCAAGTTGGGTATCGTTAATAGTAAACTTTTTTACACGCTCCACCGCTTCTGGGTGAATTTCAACTTTTTTCATAATCAGACTCCTGATACGCACTTATCGGCTTAAATTTCATATGATTAAACCGATGAGCAAAATACCTTAAACAACATGGATATAAAAATGAAAAACATGAGAAACCTTACACTTTCGTCAGGTATCGCCCTAGGCTTAGGCGCAGTTCTCTTTTTACTTTTTTTAATGGTGAATAAACAATCTTCTCCTACTGTTTCACGCATTATTGTGTTGCTGGGCGGTGATCTCCTTGGCGGTGGTTATATTCAAATTATCACCTATCTAGCGTTCATTTGGTCGTGGTTTGAGGTGAAAGAAAAATTGATTGTGATTCAGCGAGAGCGTAAGGCTTTTAAATTGAATTTAATTTCGACAGATAATAAACACGTGTTTATGGCCCAGGATATCAATAATTTGAAATTTAAAATTATCGAATTTGAAAAGAAAGAAAAATATCTTTTACTCGATCTTATCAAGAAGGCCTGTACAAAATTCAGAACAACAGGATCTATTGGAGAGTTGATTGATATTGTTTCCATCCAAGTTGAAATTTTTCAAGAAAAAGCTGAGTCTGGCCAATCAGTGATTCGCTATCTGACTTGGGTTATTCCCTCGGTTGGATTTGTGGGAACAGTTATTGGTATTTCACAAGCGCTCGTGATTGCCAACTCTGGTGATATGAATGCTATCACTGGTACACTTGGTGTGGCCTTTGATACCACCCTTGTGGCCCTGGTTCTGTCTATTGTGATTATGTGGTATGTGCATGAGCTGCAAGAAGAAACGGATAAATTCCATTCAGACCTGAAAGAGTTTGTGATTGAAAATCTTATTAATAAGATTGAGGTGGCATGAGAAAAAGAAGAGAAATTCAACTCTTTTCGATCTCATTTCTTGATCTTCTCTCAGGTGCACTGGGAGCGGTGATCATTTTATATATTGCTGTTCCAAAGTCCACGCAAAAGGTAGATACAACTGTTGAACAAGCAAAAACTCGTCATATTGAAGAACAAGAGACAAAGCTTTCTGAAAATCAGAAAATCATTAAAGAGCTTCAGGATGCGAACAGAAAACTACGTGAGGATATTGAAAAAGCTCAAATCACTAAAGTTGAGACTCAGGTAAACTCAAGCAATAATCCTGAACAACCCTTTGATGTTGGTTTTAAGTTCAAAGGAAGTCGGATCGTTTTTGTTATTGATACATCTTACAGTATGTATCAAGAGGACAGAATCGGGCAGGTAAAGGCAGGACTAAAAATGCTTATCACTTCCATGGCCCCAAAATTCCAAATTGATGTCGTTCAGTTTCCGAATGGTGAGCGCACTCCTTTTAAAGTTCTTTGGGGAGGCCTAAAGGATCTGAGCACACTCAATAAGTATGATGTGTACGATTTTGTCTATGGAATGAGGCCTTTAGGGGGGACACCTACTCGAGATGTTCTTTTACATGTTTTAAATAATTATCAAGATATTACGGATATCGTTCTTTTGACTGATGGAGCGCCCTCGCTGCACAACTCATCAAGACGTGATGATATTTATGATATTCTTAAAGTCGTTCGTGAGAATAATCCTCATGAAGTTCAGATCAGCACCATTGGTGTTGGAAAAGATTTTATCAAAGACAAAACATCAGATTATTATAAATTCTTGCAGCTTCTGGCCTCTGAGAATAAAGGCTTCTTCGTTGGATTCTAAAAAAGCCAGCTCTGAATCAGTGGAACAGTGATTAGTGAGAATGGAATTCCCAAACCCAAACACAAAGCTCCTAATCGTGGCTCTAGGCCAGCTTCCATGGCCAGAACAGTTGATGTCACCATAGGCGCCATCCCCATTTCTAAAATAACCACTTCCAGAGAGCGTCCTGAAAGACCAATGATTTGGGAGTAGATCACAAAGAAAAAAAGTGGAGCGAGGAAAAGTTTAAACAACAGCCCAAAAAAGAGTGGTTTCCATTCTTGTTTGAGAAAAGATAAATTTAAATCAAGCTGAAGACCTACACTCACCATGGCCACTGGAACGAGAGTTTGCCCAATCCGAGTAAAACTAAGCATTAAAAAGTCTGGAATAGTAATCATGGATAGCGGGAAAGATAAACAAAGCGCAAGGAATGGAGGGAAACGCACAAGACGAGAGGTGAGTTGCTTGAGAGTAGGACGTCTACCTACACTTTGCCAGTTTAACCAAATAATTCCCACAAAAGTAAAACAGAGAAAAGTTCCAAACTGATCAATAATAACGGCCAGAGGAATAATATCTTTTCCCATCAGACCTTCCAGCATAGGAAATCCTACAAAGGAAGTATTGGCAAACCCACCAATGGCCACGAGCATTCCCATCTGAGGTCTTGTGATGAATTTCATTTTATTTAAAGTAATAAAAAAAACTATGGCCAGGAGAGAGAGCATCCAAGGTCCCAGGGCAAGGGTCATATCCTGAGGTCGAAGACCGGTCTCACTTAAAAATCTTGGAAGAGAAGCGAGGATGAGAGCAGGAAAAGCGATATCGATCACAAAATCATTAAGAACTTTGGCCGAGGTGTATTTCCAGCGTCCAATGGATTTAAGCGTGAAGCCAGTAAGAAGAGAGAGCAGAATAATAGTCATGGCCGAAAGCATAGAGTATTCTTTTTAGTGATCGTAGGGACTACCAATATAGGCCCAAAGTCTTTTTTTGATCCAGTTTGGAACAAAAAAATTCAATGAGCGTGCCATAGAACGAATAATAGAGAAGCTCTTCATCCCCCATGGATAGTGAGAGAGAAGAATACTGCTGTCTAAAACTCGGAAGAAATAATCTAAAATAATGGAGAGGAGAATAAGGTCATCTAATTGTCCAAGCAGAGGTATCCAATCTGGAATAATATCGATTGGAGAAATAATAAGAACAACCATCGCCATAATAATTTTTTTATCACGACTAGGGATACGTTCATCCTTAGAAACATTCACCACAAAATCTTTGAGATCCTTAAAAAAAGTCATAA